>NZ_JACBFT010000014.1:0-132915 GCF_021401195.1 Shinella sp. NM-101
GAAAGCCGAAGATCGTCGCCATCGTCGCGACCATGCGAAAGCTCCTCACCATCCTCAACGCCATCATCCGGGACGGAAAACCATGGCAAAGCGCTTGACTGACAAGACAGTCGCTCTCCCCTCGGGGAGAAGCTGGCCCTCTTGCAATCGGCGTCCCTCTCATCCGCCTGCCGGCATCTTCTCCCCGTGGGGGGAGAAGGGAAGTATGGCAACGCCGAATTCCCGGGCGCGCGCCCCCGCGAGCGGGGAGATGTGGCAAAGGATACGGCATATGCGGCGGCGATCGCGCGCCGAAAGCATGGTTTCACACGGATAATTCCCGCGTTACCGTCTCCCGCATTGAAGCGTCACGATTGCGCCCTAATTTCTCCAGCGTCCCTCCTTGAGCCGGACGTCATGTCGGCCTCCTCCCCGGCCGGCATCGCTAACGGAGACCATCATGTTGCTAACTCTTACCGCCGCCGTCATCACCATCATCGGTCTGGTGCTGACGGGCGGAGGCGGATGGCTGCTGTCGCTCGGCGGCAGCCCCTACTATCTCATTACCGGCCTTGCCTTCCTCGTCACGGCCGTGCTCCTGTTCCGCCGCTCGGCCGCGGCGCTCTGGGTCTATGCCCTCGTCATCCTCGGCTCGCTCGGCTGGGCGATCTGGGAGGTCGGCTTCGACTGGTGGCAGCTCGGCCCGCGCGGCGGCATCATCGTGCTGCTGGGCCTGTGGCTGATGCTGCCGGCCATCCGCCGCCCGCTCGGCTTTGCCAGCCCCACCGGCATCCCCTACCCGGCCTCGGCAATGCCGCTCGCCGTCGCGGTCATCGTCTCCATCGTCGTTGCCGGCTATTCGATGACGCAGGATCAACACGACATCGCCGGTAACCTGCCGAGCGAGGTGGCCAATGCCACGCCGGCGCTCGGCGGCAACGTGCCGCCCGGCGAATGGCACCAGTACGGCCGCACCCCCTACGGCCAGCGCTATTCGCCGCTCGACCAGATCAACACGCAGAACGTCTCCACGCTCAAGGTCGCCTGGCAGTACCAGACCGGCGACGTGAAGCTGCCCGACGACGTCGGCGAGACCACATACCAGGTGACTCCGCTGAAGGTCGGCGACACGCTCTACATGTGCACGCCGCACAACTGGGCGATCGCGCTCGACGCGGGAACCGGCAAGGAGAAGTGGAAGTACGATTCCAATTCCGGCATGAACCCGGACCGCCAGCACCAGACCTGCCGGGGCGTGACATATTTTGCCGATCCGGCCGCCACCGCCGGCACGGCCTGCGCCACGCGCGTCTACCTGCCGACGTCCGACGCCCGGCTGATCGCGCTGGACGCTGAGACCGGCGATGTCTGCACCAGCTTTGCGGACAACGGCATGCTGCATCTCGAAAAGGGCATGCCCTACAATCCGGCCGGCTACTACTACTCCACCTCGCCGCCGGTCATCACCGACGGCAAGATCATCATCGGCGGGGCGGTGAACGACAACTACTCGACGCAGGAACAGTCCGGCGTCATCCGCGCCTTCGACGTCAATTCCGGCGCGCTCATCTGGAACTGGGATTCGGGCAATCCGGACGTGACGACGCCGCTGCCGGAGGGGCAGGTCTACACCGTCAACTCGCCGAATTCCTGGTCGGTGTTCAGCTATGACGACGCGCTCGGCCTCGTCTATATCCCGCTCGGCAACCAGGTGCCGGACCAGCTCGGCATGGGCCGCAGCGAGCATGTGGAGAAATATTCCTCCTCCATCGTCGCGCTCGACATCAAGACCGGCGCGGTGCGCTGGGTGCGCCAGACCGTGCACCACGACCTCTGGGACATGGACGTGCCGGCCCAGCCGGCGCTGGTCGACATCACCAGGGACGGCAACACCATTCCCGCCCTCGTCGGCCCGACCAAGCAGGGCGACATCTACGTGCTCGACCGGCGCACCGGCGAGCCGATCAT
The DNA here is from genome assembly GCF_021401195.1 of Shinella sp. NM-101. Classification (NCBI taxonomy): domain Bacteria; kingdom Pseudomonadati; phylum Pseudomonadota; class Alphaproteobacteria; order Hyphomicrobiales; family Rhizobiaceae; genus Shinella; species Shinella sp. NM-101. The sequence continues at coordinate 1,948 of NZ_JACBFT010000014.1, forward strand.
CCCGGTCAAGGAAGTGCCGGCCCCGACCGGCGCGATCCCGGAGGACTTCACCGCCCCGACCCAGCCGGTCTCCGGCCTCACCTTCATGCCCGATCCGCTGACCGAGAAGAACATGTGGGGCATCACCATGTTCGACCAGATGATGTGCCGCATCGACTTCCTGTCGATGAAATACGAGGGCCGCTACACGCCGCCCTCGCTTGAGGGCACCATCGTCTATCCCGGCAATTTCGGCACGTTCAACTGGGGCTCGGTCGCGGTCGATCCCGAGCGGCAGGTGATGTTCGGCATGCCGACCTACCTCGCCTTCACCTCCCGCCTCGTGCCGCGCGACCAGGTGCCGCCGAAGGGAGAGGACGAGAAGGGTTCCGAGCAGGGCCTCAACCGCAACGACGGCGCGCCCTACGGCGTCTATATGGGACCGTTCCTCGGCCCGCTCGGCATTCCCTGCCAGGCGCCGCCGTGGGGCTATGTCGCTGGCGCCAACCTTGCCACCGGCGAGATCGCCTGGAAGCACAAGAACGGCACGGTCAGGGACATGACGCCGCTGCCGCTGCCCTTCAAGGTGGGCGTGCCCGGCATCGGCGGCCCGATGATGACCAAGGGCGGCGTCGCCTTCCTCGGCGCGGCGGTGGACGACTATCTGCGCGCCTATGACGTGACGACCGGCCGCCAGCTCTGGGAAGCCCGCCTTCCCGCCGGCGGACAGGCAACGCCGATGACCTACACGGTCGGCGACAAGCAATATGTGCTGATCGTCGCCGGCGGCCACGGCTCGGTGGGCACGAAGCCGGGGGACTACGTGATCGCCTATACGCTGCCGTAAGGGGGCGTAGGGTTCACCGGGCCCTGCCCGGCATCTCCTCCCACGCGGGGCTGCCGTTCAGGGAACTCGACGCTGCCGCTTTTCCCTTCTCCCCTCGGGGAGAAGGTGGCCCGAAGGGTCGGATGAGGGGGCGCGGCACAGAGAGTCTTTTCCTTCTGCCTTCGGCATCCCCCTCATCCGCCTGCCGGCACCTTCTCCCCGCTGGGGAGAAGGGGGTGGAGGAAACGGCTTCCCACAAGCGTTCGCCCCAACCTGTGGAAATGTCCGGCAGGCCTGAGGGTGTCGCCGCCGCAGACAGTAAAGACCGGCGCGGGGTTGCCTCTCCGCGCCGGTCTTTCCATTATGGCGCCTTGCCCATCCTCCCGGGAGATTCGCCATGAAAGACGACTGGCGGCTGATCGCCGCGCCGGTGAAGATCATCCTTGCCAATTACTGGCGTTCCTCGCGCGGCCTGCTGGCGCTGGTCGCGGTCATCGTCTTCCTCTCGGCCGTTTCGGCCGTCGCCGCGCCCTATCTCTTCTCGCGCCTCGTCGACGCCATGGCCGCCGACCGCCTCGCCGAGGGGCTGGCCGCCGGGCTCGTCGTCTATGCGCTTTTGATCGGCATCGCGGCGGCCATGCAGCACATGGTGCAGTACCTCTCCTACATGAGCGCGGAGAATCTCAGCTTCATCGCCAGCACCAGCCTGTTCGACCGGCTGCTGAAGAAGACGGCCGGCTTCTTCGTCGAGCACAACCCGGCCGAGATCGAGGGCGCGCGGCGGCGCGGACAGGGCGCGCTGATGACGCTCGTGCAGCTCGGCCTCATCGTCTTCATTCCGGGCGCCACGCAGATCGTGCTGGCGCTCGCCATGCTGGGCGCGACGATCAATTTCGAGGTCGTGCTGATCGTCCTCGTCTACGGCACCGGCTTCGTCGCCCTCACCGCCCTTGCCAACCACCGCACGCGGCGTTTCCTCGACGCGGCCATCGAGGCCGGGCAGGAGAACGCCAAGTTCGTCGGCAACGCCATGGCGGCGATGGAGACGCTGCGCCATTTCGGCAGCCACGGCTGGATGCAGGCGCGCTTTGCCGACAAGGCCCGCGAGGAGCGTGACAACTGGGCCGCCTTCTGCCGCCGCCGCATCGGCTACAGCGCGGTGCTCGGCGCGGGGCTGGCGCTGCAATTCGTCGTCACCTTCCTCCTGCTCCTGCCGCGCTACCGGGCGGGCGAGCTCAGCGTCGGCGACCTCGTCCTCTTCAACACGCTGCTGCTCCAGCTCAACCTGCCCTTCGAGATGATCGGCCATGCGCTCGACGACGTGGTGCGCGCACGGGCCTCGCTGCTGCCGCTCGCCCGCATCTGGGCCGCGCCGGAGGAACCCGACACGGTGACGCCCGGCGGCTTTTTCCCGCGGGACGGCCGCCTCACCTTCGAAAACGTCTCGTATGCCCATGAGAACGGCCGCGGGGTGGAGAATGTCGACTTCCTCGCCGAGCGCGGGCGCATCACCTATCTCGTCGGCGAGACCGGCTCGGGCAAGTCGACGCTGCTGCGGCTGGCGCTGAAGTCGCTCTCGCCCTCCGCCGGCCGGATCACGGTGGACGGCGAGGACCTTGCGGCCGTCTCCCAGCGCGACTGGTACGGCGCCGTCGGCATCGTGCCGCAGGAGCCGACGCTGCTCAACGACACGCTCGCCGTCAACATCGCGCTCGGCCGGCCGCTGGACCGCGAGAGGCTGCTGCGCGCCGCCGACAAGGCGGCGATCCTGCCCTTCATCGAGGCCCTGCCCGACGGTTTCGAGACGCTGGTGGGCGAGCGGGGCATGAAGCTCTCCGGCGGCGAGCGCCAGCGCATCGCCATCGCCCGGGCGCTCTATGCCGACCCGCAATTCCTCTTCCTCGACGAGGCGAGCTCGGCGCTGGACGAGGCGACGGAAGCGGAGATCATGCAGCATATCCGCAGCCTTGCCGGCGACGTGACGATTCTCGCCGTGACGCACCGCAGGAGCGTGATCGCCCCGCGCGACCATGTCGTGCGGCTGGCCGGCGGGCGCGTGGAGGGCGAGGACTGACGGCGAAAGCCTCGCGACAGGCGCAACCGGTAATGGTTCCCCGAGATCCTATCGGGGAGCCTTTTTCATGAAGATCGACGGCAGCATGCTTTCCGCCCATGCGCTCGGCCGGCCGCGCGCGGCCGCCAGCGGCGACAGCCTTTCCAGCGGCATGGGCGATGGCGGCGGCGCGTGGAAGCGCAACATCCCGACGGCTGAGACCTCCGCCGCCATGCCTTCCGGCCTTGCCCATGCGCTGTGGGTCAACAGGCAGGAGAAGGCCGAACGGGAAAGCGATGGCCTGCTGTCCGATTTCATGGAGCTTTCGAAGATGAACCCGGTCGAGCGCCTGCGCAAGGAGCTGCTCGAATCGATGGGCCTCACCGAGGAAAGCCTGGCAGAGCTGCCGCCGGAAGCGCGCGAGGCGATCGAGGAGGAGATCCGCCGCACCATCAAGGAGCGGCTCGGCATCGACGACACCCGTGAGGCCGGCAACGCGGCAGGGCAACCCGCCGCCGGCAACGACGAAGCGAAGGCCTGACCAGCCTTCGTTTCACCCTTTTTCTTTCCCATGAGAAAGCCGATTGACAAACGGCGCGAAAGGGAGAATATCGCGTCCATGATCAAGAGCACGCACATCGCCGCGACGTATTTTTGGCTGTTCCGATAAGGAGCGGCTGTTCGATCATGTCAACAAGCCGCCATCAGGCGGCTTTGTTGTTTTAGGGCACCTGATGGCACGAAACCCAAGGAGCCCGAAATGCTGAATACCGTCATCAAGCTCGATCCCCACGCCGTCGAACGCCCGCCGATGCTGACGATCCGCGCCGCGCGCCAGGGCGACCTGCAGCAGATCCTCGACATGATCGCGCTGCACGCCGAATGCCACGGCGACACGGCGAGGATCACCGCCGTCGATCTCGACCGCGACCTCTTCGGCGCCCATCCCTGGATCACCGCACTCGTCGCGGAAGCCGGCGGAAAGCTGATCGGCTACGCGCTGCTGGTGCCGATGTACCGCGCCATGGAAGGCGTGCGCGGCATGGAGCTGCACCAGATCTTCGTGCGCGACGGCCATCGCGGCCACGGCATCGGCCGCCATCTCGTTTCCCGCGCGCGCGAACATGCCCGCATGGCCGGCTGCGGCTACCTTTCGGTGAGCGCGGCCACCGGCAATTTCGGCGCCCACCGCTTCTACGAGCAGATGAACTTCCGGGCTGGTCCGGTGACGGGGATGCGCTACATCCATGCATTGGGCTGAACCGACGGAGGCCGGCATGGCGAAGCGACTGGCAATCGTGCTGACGGAAGGTTACGCGGACTGGGAATGCGCCCTGCTGATGGCGACGGCCCGCGGCGACTGCGGGGCGGAGACCCTGGTGCTGACACCGGGCGGGGCGGACGTCACCTCGCTCGGCGGCGTCACCGTCAAAGCCGCCGGGGAGGCGCAAGCGGCCCTGCCCGCCGATTTCGACGCGCTGGTCGTCTGCGGCGGCACGATCTGGCAATCCGGCGCGGCGCCCGATCTTTCGGGCCCGATCGGGCGTTTCATCGAGGCCGGCAAGCCGGTGGCGGCGATCTGCGACGCCACGCTGGAGCTCGCCCGCCTCGGCCTTCTCGATACGCGGGCGCATACCGGCAACTATTCCGGACAGCTCGGCAAGCTCGTGCCGGACTATCGCGGCGCGGCGCACTACCGCGACCAGCCGCAGGCGGTGCGGGACGGCGGCATCATCACCGCCTCCGGCGCGGCGCCGGCCACCTTCGCCCGCGAAATCCTGGAGGCCATCGGGCTCGGCTCCGCGGAGCTGCGGGATTATCTGGCGATGTACGGGGATGAGCATCGGGCGGCGAAGGGCTGAGGAGTGAGGCGGGTCGACGCGGAACGCACGCCGGCCCGGGCAGGAGCGGCCGACCGCGTCGCGGAAATGCCGGACCTGATGGGCCGCAGCACCCCGCCTGATGGCGGCAGCACCCGACTTTTCGGCATTGTCGCGGCTTGGCGGCACTTCACCAGCCTGAATGCATCCCGGCTTGGGCTGGGGGCATTACAGTTTGGCGGCGGCCATGCCCTGCACGGCGGCAGGAGGCTGCCCCTCCCCACCCTCCATCGTCATCCTCGGGCTTGACCCAAGGACCCACGCCCCAAGCCCACGTCGTGCCGTGACGCAAGGATCCTCGGGTCAAGCCCGAGGATGAAAAAGGAGAGGTGGTGTCCCGTCAGGGCGGCAGAGAGGATGCCGCTCGCGTAAGGCCCCGGGGCGTCCGGGCCCACGGGGCGTTCAGGCCTACGCGGCGTTGAGGCCTACACGGCGTTGAGGCCTACGCGGCGTTGAGGCGCACGGGCGTCAGGCCCACCGGGCATCGGGCCTGCCGGGCGCTTAGGCCCGCCGAACGTTCCGGTTCGCAGAGCGTTCCGCCGACCGGGCGTTCGAGCTCCGCCGAACCGTCAAGCCTCGCCGCAACCGCCAGCCCCCGCCCCCGAAGCTCACCGCGCCGGGATCGCCTTCAGGTAGGCGGCGATCGCCTCGCGGTCTTCCTTCGGCAGTTGCGCCATGTTCTTCTGCACGGAGACCATCGCGCCGCCGACGCTGTCGAACTCCGGCGTGAAGCCGGTTTCGAGGTAGTTGACGATGTCGCCCGCGCTCCAGCTGCCGAAGCGGCCCTCGACGGGGGTGATGTCGGGGATGCGGCCCTCGCCTTCCGGGTTCGGCCCGCCGGCGAGCCACTGGTCCGTCTTCAGCCCGCCCAGCATGTCGCGCGGCGTGTGGCATTCGCCGCAATGGCCCGGCCCTTCCACGAGGTACTGGCCGTGCTTCACGGTCTCGTCGGCATTGGCGAGGTCCACGCGCGGCGCTTCGTCAAGGTAGAGGAACTTCCAGCCGCCGAGCGCCAGGCGGATGTTGAAGGGGAACGGCAGCTCGTGCTCCGGCGCGACATTGCCGCTCTTCGGCAGGGTCTTCAGGTAGCCGTAGAGGTCGCGGACGTCCGTCACCGTCATGCGCGCGTAGGAGGCGTAGGGAAAGGAAGGATAGAGATGCTCGCCGTTGCGGCCGGTGCCGCGCTTCATGGCATCGCCGAATTCGGCCAGCGTCCAGGCGCCGATGCCCGCCGTCTCGTCGGGCGAGATGTTCGGCGCGTGGAAGGTGCCGAACGGGCTTTTCAGCGCAAGGCCCCCGGCCAGCACGCGCTTCTGGTCGTCGGGCGCGCCCGGCGCCGCGTGACAGCTCGCGCAGCCGCCCGCATGGAAGAGGCGCTCGCCATTGGCAAGGTCCGGCTCGCCTGCCGTGGCCCAGGTCTCGGCCGGCAACCGTTCCGGCGCCGTCAGGAAAAGGAACGCGCCGGCGCCGAGCGCGCCGAGCACGACGATGCCGCCAAGAAATCTTCCAAATGCCATGAGCCCTTCCCTCGCTGGAGCGTCTTCAGCCGGTTGCCGGACCGCTCCCGCCGCGGCCGTGCCGGCGCGGCGCCTGAACATGGACACCTTCCCGGCGGCCTGCGCCGGGAAGGTGTTTCATCGTGTGGGGATCGTCCGGTCCACCGCGATCATTTCTTGACCCGGTAGACCTCATGACAGCCGCCGCAATTCGGCCCGATCGCGCCGAGCGCCGCGCCGACCGCGGCCTGGTCCGCCGGCAGGCCGGCGAGCGCAGCGTCGGCGGCCTCGCCGAGCTTGGCGGCCTTCGCCTTGAAGTCGTCCATCTGTTCCCAGATCGCCGCCTTGGCTTCCGTGTCGTGGCCCGTCTCGGAGCCGGCCGGGAACTGGTCGGGGAAGGCCTTGGCGACCTCGCTCATCGTGGTCAGCGACGCCTTGACGACCTCTGCGTCATAGGGCTTCTCGCCCTTGGCGATGCCGGAAAGCGCGCCCATGGCCCCGCCCACCTTCTTCATCATCTCCTGGCGGACAACCTGCGGCTCGTCCGCCGCCGCGACGAAGCCCGCGCCGATGATCGAAAGCGCGGCCGCTGCCGCCAAAATCCTGAACTTCATGGAGTTCTCCCGTTCTGGCGGCGGGCCCGGGCCGCGCCGCCGATTTGCGATGCGCGGCCATGATTGCATTTTAGAAAACCCACGATAGTAAAATCTTTTTGATGCCGGCGGTGCGCCGCACACCACGGGCGGCTGCATCTTTAACGTTTCTTGATCTTTTGTAAGCACAACTCGGTCATCGACACATTGCCGGTCCGAGGCCCACCAGCATGCGGAACGCATTCCTCAAGACCCTGTCCGCCGACCTGCGGCAGATGCTGCCCTTCCACGCCTTCGTGCTCGCGCATGCGGCGCTGGTCATCGGCATCCTCACCTGGCATGCCGATTTCACGGCAACGGCCTACCGGCAATATGCCGCGCAGTTCGGGCCGGTCTATTTCCTGGGGCTCCCGGCCATTCTCCTCCTCGACAAGCTCGTCACGGGCGTGTTCCGCAACCCGAAAGCGCCGCTCGCCTGGATGACGCTGCCGACGCCCGCGCTGCTCGGCCATCTGGCCGGCGCCGCCGCCGTCTTCGGCTCCTTCATCCTCTTCATGGGCTCGTTCACGACGTTCAAGACGCTGATGCCGGCCATGCGGGGCGGCTTCCCCTATGACCGCGCGCAGGCCGACCTGGATGCCCTGCTCTTCGGAGGCGTCGATCCCGGGCCGCGGCTGATGGCGCTCTTCGGCAACCCGCATATCCTCTCCATCCTCGAATGGAACTATTCCGTCGCCTGGACCGCCTTTGCCTTCGTCCCGATCTTCTTCATCGTGCTGCGCGCAAGGGGCGCCGTCCGCCTGCGCTACTGCCTCGGCTTCGCTCTCGTCTGGGCGGTACTCGGCAACCTCCTCGCCTACGCCTTTCTTTCCGCCGGTCCCGCCTTCTACGGATATGTCACCGGCGATGCCGCGCGCTTCGGGGCACAGTTGCGGATGCTCGACAATGGCGTCGCGGCGACCTTCCAGGCCTATCTGTGGCAGAACTACCTTCAGGACGTCGCGGGGCTTGGAACGGGCATTTCCGCCTTCCCGAGCGTTCATGTCGGCGTCACGATGATGAACGCCCTCTTCCTGCGGGAATTCAGCCGTACCGCCGGTCTTCTCGCCTTTGCCTATGTCTTCGTCACGCTGGTGAGTTCGACGCTCCTCGGCTGGCACTATCTGATCGACGGCTACACTTCCATATTGGTCGTGCTTGTCCTGCACATCGCACTGAAGCGCCTGTTCGCGGCCGGGTCCGCGGCACCTGTCGAAGACCTCAAACCGTCCCCCAACCTCGCCAGACCGTGACCGCCGCGATGACGACAAGCAGCACGCCCGCGGCGCGGCCGATGAGGCGGGTGGCGGCGGGGCTGCCGACCAGCGCGTCGCGGCTTTGCGCGGCGGCGAGCGCGAGGCCGCCGTAGACGGCAAGCTGGGCCGCCCAGATCATCAGCAGCATGACGAGCGTCTGGCGCCAGAGGGGGCCGAATTCCGGGTGCAGGAACTGCGGGAAGACGGCGAGCATGAAGAGATAGGCCTTGGGGTTCATGAGGCTGGTCAGCGCGCCCTGGCGGAAGCGCGTGGCAAGGCCGCGCCTGCCGAGATCGCCGACGTCGCCGATGACGATGGAGCTGCGGAAGAGCTGCCAGCCGATCCACGCGACATAGGCCGCGCCGGCGACCAGCAGCCCGTTGAAGAGCTTCGGCGCGAAATGCAGCAGCATGCCGACGCCGAGGGCGGCATAGAGCGTGTGCACCAGCCCGCCCGCCATGATGCCGAAGGTCGCCGAGAGCCCAGCCCTGCGGCCGCCGGAGAGCGCGCTCGCCAGCACGAAGACCATGTCCATGCCCGGCACGATGACGATGCCTGAGACGAGCAGGAAGAAGAGCCAGAGGTTTTCGCTGTAGTTCATGTCAGTTGGCCGTTGCCTTTTTCCGCGCCGCAGCCCTATGCTGCTTTTTGTTTCAAGCGCTTGAGGCGTGCTATAGCGAAGGCCAACTGACAGGGATGTGTCAGTTGTGACGGAGAAAACCATGCGCAAGGCATCCCGGCTCTTCGAGATCATCCAGATCCTCAGGCTCTCCCGCCACCCGGTGACCGCCGCCGAGATCGCCGAACGGCTGGAGGTGACGGTGCGCTCGATCTACCGCGACATCGCCGCGCTGCAGGCGATGCGCGTGCCCGTCGAGGGCGAGCGGGGCATCGGCTATATCCTGCGCCCCGGCTTCGACCTGCCGCCGCTGATGTTTTCCATCGAGGAGACGGAGGCCGTGGTGCTGGCGCTCGCCCTTCTGGAGCGTGCGGGGGACGCGGAACTGAAGGCGGCCGCCAGAAGGGTGGGCGAGAAGATCGCCGGCGCCGTGCCGCCGCCGCTGCGCCAGACGCTTTCCGCCCGCGCGCTGCACGCCTGGGGCACCGCGCCGCGCCAGCCCGACGGCATCGACCTTGCCACGGTGCGCCGGGCGATCCGCGACGAGGAGAAGCTGCTCATCGACTACCGCGACGAACAGGCCCGCGCCACCGAGCGCACCATCCGCCCCATCGCGCTCATCTACTATTCGGAAACGGCGAACATCGTCGCCTGGTGCGAGCTGCGCCAGGCCATCCGCAATTTCCGCGCCGACCGGGTGGAGGCCTGCGAAGCGACGGGCGAGAACTTTCGCGGCGAAGGCGACGGGCTGCGGCAGATGTGGATTTCCGGCTGGGCGGAGAACCGGGCGGCGGCGGGTTCCTAAGCGTTTCACGCATTCCGGACGCAGAGCCCGCGATCCACTTTGCTGGAATTGCCCTATTCCGGCCATTCCTCGCGCGGCCATTGCCGCGCGGTATGGATGACGCGCAGGATGAACAGGGTCTCCCGCCCCTCGGCCATCTCCATGCAATAGGCGAGAACATAGGGAAGACCGCTCACCGATTTCTCGTAGGTGCCGCCGACCCGGCCCGGCCGGCCGACGGCGCGTTCGCCCAAAACGACCGCCGCCGCATCGATCCGCGCGACAACCGAGCGTGCCGCTGCGGGATCGTCCTTCGTGATGTGGCGGACCTGCTGCTTCAGGTCATCGAGGGCCGCGCGGGACCATCGGACGGGACGCTTCACGACCGGTCGCGCTCAGCCGTATCGATCGCGGAGGCAAGTTCGGACATGGCTTCCTCATGCGAAACCGTCCGCCCGTTGCGAACGTCCTCAAGGCCTTCGCCGATGCCCTCTACGATCGCCAACTCCCTGGCGACATAGGCCGAAACCGCCTCGGCGGCGAGGAAGGAGCGGCTGCGGCGCGTGTCCGCCGCCAGCCTGTCGAGCTTTTCCTTGGTGTCGGTGCTGACGCGGATCGTCATCGTCGTGCTGCTCATGGGTGGCCTCGGTACTGGTTTGTGTACATGCCAGCACAATATCACACATTCGGGCGGAATTGGATAACCCGTTCCTTTTCGGCAGACGGAGAGAAGGCTCGCCAAACAAAAACCCCGGCCGTTTCCGACCGGGGTTTGCGTAATCGGCAAACCGAAGGCTTACTTCGTTGCGGCTTCGTAGCGCTCCAGGACGTAGTCCCAGTTGATCAGGCTGTCGACGAAGGCTTCGAGGTATTTCGGGCGGGCGTTGCGGTAGTCGATGTAGTAGGAGTGTTCCCACACGTCGACGCCGAGGATGGGTTCCGCGCCGTGGACCAGCGGGTTCTCGCCGTTCGGGGTCTTGGAGATGGCGAGCTTGCCGTCCTTGACGGAGAGCCAGGCCCAGCCCGAGCCGAACTGCGTGGTGCCGGCGGCGACGAAATCGGCCTTGAACTTGTCATAGCCGCCCAGATCGCTGTCGATGGCCTTCTGGAGCGCGCCCGGCAGGCTCTTGCCGCCGCCCTTCTTCATCCAGTTCCAGAAATGGAGATGGTTGTAGTGCTGGCCAGCATTGTTGAAGAGGCCCTGGTTGGTGCCGTAGGACTTCTTGACGATCTCTTCGAGGGAGAGGTTCGCAAGGCCTGCTTCCTCCGCCAGCTTGTTGCCGTTGTCGACATAGGCCTTGTGGTGCTTGTCGTGGTGATATTCGAGCGTCTCGCGCGACATGAAGGGGGCGAGCGCGTCGTAATCATAGGGAAGCGGCGGAAGTTCGAAAGCCATGATGGTGTCTCCTCTTTGTTTGCCGCAATTCCGAAGGCGGGCCGGTTTCCCGGGCGGTGCTGGAATTGCTCTGGCGACGGAATTTTGTGAAGGAAATCCGTGAGCGGAACATAGGAGCGGCAACCGGAAGAGGCAACCGCCCGCCTTCCAAATTTTCCTGACATGCGGCAAAATCCTTCCTGTTTCGCCTGTCAGATCAAGGGCGGGCGGAACCTGTCGGCGATTCGCGCCGTTTCCGTCTCGTCCCCCAGCACGGAGCCCCTTCATGCGCGCCATCCCCCCCGCCCTCCTCGCCGTCCTTCTCGCCACCCCCATGGCGCACGCCTCCTCCCCGGATGCCTGGGAAGAATTCCGTGCGGATGTGGAGAAAAGCTGCCTTGCCAGCCTGCCGGAAGCGCTCGGCACGCCCAACGTCTTCGTCGAGCCGACCGGCACGCAATCCTTCGGCATCGCCGCCATCGAGGGACTCTCGCCGGAATCGAAGAGCCAGATCACCTATGTCTGCATTTACGACAAGCAGAAGCAGACGGTGGAGGTCTCCCCGCCGATCGCCGCGGAATTCCTGCATGTGGTGCGCGAGAGCGAGCGCGAGGCGGCCGCCAAGAAGCGCGCGGAGACCGGTGACAACACCACGCAGGATCCTGCGGGGCAGGAATAGGAGCCCGTCAGGGAGGTGCGCCTTCCTGTATTCCTCTCGCCGTCTTCAGGGAAAGCATCCCATCTCACCGTCAAGGTCGGGCTTGCCCCGACCATGAGTCCACCCACGCGCCGAGGATTGTGGATCCTCGGGTCAAGCCCGAGGATGACGACGGAGAGGCAGGCCGGTTGAGAGAGAGAGAGAGAGAGAGAGAGAGAGAGAGAGAGGAAGGGTGCCATTGAAGGCAGGTAGCCGTGCGACACCGTTCGATTGGGGGGCGCCCCTCCGTCACCCTCGGCCTTGAGCCGAGGGTCGAAAGCCGGCCGAAGGCCGGCCCTTATTCACGCATCGCCGTTCGAATGCGCCCAGTCGAAATAGAGGTCGCGGGCCTTGGCGGTGACGGGACCGGGCTGGAGATCGCGGTCCTCCAGGCGGGTGACGGGGACGACCTTGGAATAGTTGCCCGAGGTGAAGATCTCGTCCGCGGCGGCGAAGTCGGCGGGGGTGAGCGTGGTTTCCATCACCTCGAAGCCCGCGTCCCTGAGCAGGCCGATGACGCGGCTGCGCGTGATGCCGGCAAGGAAGGTGCGGTTGGCGGCCGGGGTGAAGATCACGCCGTCGCGGACCATGAATATGTTGGAGGAGGCCGTCTCGGCGACGTTGCCCAGCATGTCCCGCACCAGCGCGTTGTCGAAGCCGCGCCTGCGGGCCTCCACCAGCATGCGGGCGTTGTTCGGGTAGAGGCAGCCGGCCTTGGCATCCGTCGGCATGCATTCCACCGTCGGGCGGCGGAAGGGCGAGAGGGTCAGCGAGGAGCCGGCCTTGGGATCGCCCATCGAGGCCTCGAACAGGCAGAGCGCGAAGCGGGTGGAGTCCGCATCCGGCGCGACGACGCTGATCGGCGAGCCGTGCTCGGCCCAGTACATCGGCTTGATGTAGATCGCGGTCCTGCCGTCGAACTTGCGGACGCCCTCCAGGGCGAGCGCCTCGATCTCTTCCGAAGAGACGGTCGCCGCAAGACCCAGCGCCTCGGCGGAGCGGTTGACGCGCCGGCAATGCAGGTCGAGGTCCGGCGCGATGCCGTCGAACCAGCGTGCGCCGTCGAAGACGGTCGAGCCGAGCCACATGGCATGCGAGGTCGGGCCGATGAGCGGCGGGTTGCCGGAAATCCATTCGCCGTCCACGAAGGTCCAGGTCGTCGTGCGTGGTGAAGTGTCGACTGGCATTTTTCTACTCCTTCTGGCCCATCAAGGCCCGACCGGGCTTTGCGGTCAAGTCGCAATTGCCTTCCGCCAGAGCGCGCCGCTTGTCCATTCAAGATGTTGAATGGATGCATCAGGTCTTATCATGGATGGCGCGGTTGAGGGCCTTGCGGGCGCGTGCGATACAGGCGGAAAGGGAGACGGCCATGCGCGCGATGTACTACGAAGCCTTTGAAGCGAAACCGGATATCCGGGTCCTGCCGGACCCGGCGCCGACACCCGGCGGCGTGGTGATCAAAGTGGAGGCGACGGGGCTCTGCCGCAGCGACTGGCACGGCTGGATGGGGCACGACCCGGACATCAAGCTGCCGCATGTGCCGGGGCACGAACTCGCCGGCACGGTGGCGGCGGTCGGCAAGGCCGTGACCCGCTTTCGCGAGGGCGAGCGGGTGACCGTGCCCTTCGTCTCCGGCTGCGGCCATTGCGGCGAGTGCCGTTCGGGCAACCAGCAGGTTTGCGAGGAACAGTTCCAGCCGGGCTTCACCCATTGGGGGTCCTTCGCCGAATATGTCGCCATCGACCATGCCGACCAGAACCTCGTGCACCTGCCGGACGCCATCGACTATGCCACGGCCGCCAGCCTCGGCTGCCGCTTCGCCACCTCCTTCCGCGCGGTGGTCGACCAGGCGCGGGTGACGGGCGGGGAATGGGTGGCGGTGCATGGCTGCGGCGGCGTCGGCCTTTCCGCCATCATGATCGCCGCCGCGCTGGGGGCGAACCCCATCGCCATCGACATTTCCCCCGAGAAGCTGGACTTCGCGCGGAAGATGGGCGCGGTCGCGACGATCGATGCCCGCGCGGTCTGCGATGTCGCCGAGGCGGTGCGGGAGATCACCGGCGGCGGGGCGCATGCTTCCGTCGACGCGCTGGGCTCGCCCGTCACCTGCTTCAATTCCATAAAGAACCTGCGCCGGCGCGGGCGGCATGTGCAGGTCGGCCTGATGCTGGCCGACCATGCGACGCCGCAGATCCCGATGGCGCAGGTCATCGGCCACGAGCTGGAGATCTACGGCAGCCACGGCATGCAGGCCTGGCGCTACGATGCCATGCTTTCGATGATCGAGAGCGGCAAGCTCGCGCCGCAGAAGCTAATCGGTCGGCATATCGGGCTGGAGGAGGCCGTGCCGGCGCTGATGGCGATGGACCGGGCGACGGAGCTCGGGATCAGCGTGATCACGCGGTTCTGAGGGTCGCGGGCAAGGCGGCCGCCCCTCATTCCGCTGCCGCGGCCCTCTCCCCGCAAGCAGGGAGAAGGCACAAGAGGCTCGTCATCTCCATCTCCCTGGAAACCGCCCTCTCCATCGTCATGGTCGGGCCTGACCCGACCATCCATCCACCGGCACGCCGCGCATGTGGATCCCCGGGTCAAGCCCGAGGATGACGTTGGTGGGCGGGGCCGGACCGGGAAATCCCCTTGCGGCAGCGTCCCTTGCCGGTTTCCCATCGCGAAAGGCCGGCGGCGGGAAAGAGGGCTTGCATCCCTGCCTTCGCCCGGCAGCCGGGGCGACGGTGCCGGCAGAGGGATGAGTGGCAAGACAGGCAATTGACATTCACCGCCCGATGGCCGCCAATCGCCGGCGAAAGCGCAGGAGAATCGCCGCCATGTCCCATGCCGCCTATGTGTTCGACGCCTATGGCACGCTGTTCGACGTGCATGCGGCGGTGCGGCGCCATGCGGGGGACGTGGGGCCGAACTACCAGATCTTCTCCGAGATCTGGCGCGCCAAGCAGCTCGAATATTCCTGGACGCGGGCGCTGATGGGCGCCTATGCCGATTTCTGGCAGCTCACCGAGCAGGCGCTGGACTACACGTTCCAGCGCATCGGCGGCGTCGACCCGGCGTTGCGCCAGAAGCTGCTCGACGCCTACTGGAAGCTCGACTGCTACCCGGAGGTGCCGGCCGTGCTGAAGGCGCTGAAGCAGCGCGGCGCGCATATCGCCATCCTCTCCAACGGTTCGCCCGCCATGCTCGCCTCTGCGGTGAAGAATGCCGCGCTCGATACCGTCATCGACGACATCTTCTCGGTCGATGCGCTGAAGACCTACAAGACCGCGCCTGCGGTCTACGATCTGGTGACGACGAACTACCGGCTCTATCCGAACGCCGTTTCCTTCCAGTCCTCCAACCGCTGGGACATTGCCGGGGCGACGAAGTTCGGCTTCCGCACCGTCTGGATCAACCGCTCCAACATGCCGGACGAGTATTTCGACCTCGGCCCGGCCCTGATCCTGCCCTCGCTGGAGAGCCTCTGAATGGCCTGGTCCGCCGCGCAATACCTGAAATTCGAGGACGAGCGCACGCGCCCGGCCGCAGACCTCCTTGCCCAGGTGCCGGCCGATCTCGTCGCGGGCACGGTCTACGATCTTGGCTGCGGGCCCGGCAATTCGACGGAGCTTCTGGCCAGGCGCTTTCCCGGCCGGGGCGTGCGCGGCGTCGACAATGCGGCCGACATGCTGAAGGCGGCGCGGGCGCGCCTGCCGGGCGTCGATTTCGTCGAATGCGACCTTTCGAAGTGGCGCCCGCACGAGGCGGCCGCCCTGCTCTTCGCCAATGCCGTCTTCCAGTGGCTGCCCGACCATGTGACGCTGCTTGCGCGGCTGATGGACGGGCTTCGCCCGGGCGGCGTGCTGGCCGTGCAGATGCCGGACAACCTTTCCGAACCCTCGCATCTGCTGATGGAGGAAAGCGCGCTCGCCGGCCCGTGGAAAAGCGCCTTTGCCGAGGGCACGCCGCGCCGCGGGCCGCTGCCCGCCCCGGCCGCCTATTTCGACGCGCTCGGGCCGAAGGCGGCGCGCGTCGATGTCTGGCACACCGTCTACAACCATCCGATGGCCGATGCGGCGGCCATCGTCGAATGGGTGAAGGGGACGGGGCTGCGGCCCTATCTCGACCGTATCCCGCAGCAAGAGCGCGACGGCTTCCTGGGGGATTACGAGAAACGCATCGCCAAGGCCTATGCGCCGATGGCGGACGGGCGGCTCCTGCTGCGCTTCCCGCGGCTCTTCCTCATCGCCGTGAAGGCATAGCCGGACAAACCATTCTGTCCGACGCGGGCGCCCGCCCTCGCCCTACGTCGTCATCGGAACTGCGCCCGCGCCCTGCTCACCATCTCCTGAATGAACGCACTCTTTTCCGATGTGTAGCGATCTCCATCGAATGGAAATCGTTTTGCAAGCTGCTCCTTCAAGCGCGCATACGCCCCGGCCGCATCCTCGTTACAGCGCAGGTAATCGCGAAACAGCAGGCGATGCCGATGCGTTCGATTTCGCGGCGCACAGAGAGAGACCCGAAGATCGGGCGCGGATCTTTTCAACAGGAACGCCCAGACATCATCGTCATACCGGTTTCCGCGCGGTTCATAGCCCGCATCGACAAGGCATGCGCCGGCGCCCGCAATGGCGGACAAGCCCGTCAATGTGACGTCCATGTCGATGACGGGCTTGGCCGGCAGGCCCGGAACAGACGTGCTGCCGACATGCTCCACCGCCAGCACGGCAGGGCCGAGCCGCCCTCTCAGATCGGCTTCGGCTTCCAAAAAATGCAACGGCCATTCCGGATCGTAAGGAACGATTTCGACCAGTGTCGGCATGGGACTCACCTCCTCCGGCAGGCCGCCTCTCGACGCTAGCCTATCGATGCGCCGCTATCCACATGCCCGCTGGGCGGTTCCGCCCCGCCGGCCCGGCTTCCCAAGGGCTCGCCGGCCGGGTAAGGAGAGGTGCCGCGCCATCGGCGGCCCTGGAGCCCTTCATGCAGACCTCGTCCCCGACCGTCTTTTCGCCGGACTGGCCGGCCATTGCCGCCGTCATTCTCGGCGTCACCGCCTTTTCCGTGGCGCAGGGGCTCACCTATCCGCTGATCTCGCTAACGCTGGAGGCGCGCGGCTTCTCGCCGGCGCTGATCGGCGTCAACGCGCTCGCCTTCGCCGGCGGGCTTGCCGCCTCGACGCTGCTGCTCGGCAGCCTCACCGCGCGCTGGCGGGCCGACCGGCTGATCATCGCCAGCCTTGTCGGCTGCTCGCTGTGCCTTGCCGCCTTCGCCGCCTCCACCTCGTTTGCCGTGTGGTTCGGCGCGCGCTTCCTGCTCGGCTTCTTCGCCAGCCTCATCTTCATGCTCGGCGAAGCCTGGCTCAACGCCGCCTGCCCGGACAGGCTGCGCGGCCGTGTCTCCGGCATCTACGGCGCGGGCATGTGCGCGGGCTTTGCGGCAGGTCCCCTCGCCATTCCGCTCCTCGGCAGCCAGGGCGGCCTCGGCTTCGCCATGACGGCCGTCTATCTCGCCATCGTCGCCTTTGCGACCGCCATGCTGATGTTCTCGACGAAGACGGTGCCGGAACCGTCCTCGACGGGCGACGTCTTCCGCTTCTTCAGGGCCGCGCCGCTGCTGGTCGGCATGGTCTTCGCCTTCGGCTTCGCCGACATCGCGGCGATTTCCGCCATGCCGGTCTATTTCGTGAAGATGGGCCATTCGGAAGCCTTCGCGGCGATCAGCGTCACCGTGCTCGCCCTGCCGACGGCGATCGCCCAGCCCTTCATCGGCATGCTGCTCGACCGGCTGCCGCGCGAGCGCGTGGCGCTTGCCGCCGTCACCGTGGCGGCCGCAAGCTACCTCATCCTGCCCTCGATGAAATCGGAAGTGGCGATCCTCGCCGTCTTCGCGCTGATGGGCACGGCCACCTTCTCGCTCTATACCTGCGCGCTGACCATGCTGGGCGAGCGCTACAACGGGGCGATGCTGGTGGCCGGCAGCGCGGCCTTCGCGCTCGCCTATGCCGCCGGCAGCGGCGCGGGCTCCGGCGTCACCGGCACCATCATGGAGGCGGGCGGGCCGGAGGCCGGCCCGCTCTCCGTCGGCATCGGCCTTGCGCTCTTCACGGCCGCGCTGATCTATTCGAGGAGACGCTAGGGCCATGGCCGTTCCACAGGACAAGGACGAACTGCTGGCCGCAATCGAGACGGAATTCCGCAAGCTGAACAGGACATTGGAAGAGGTGCCGCCGGCGCTCGTCCACGAGCGCACGATGGAAGGGCATGTCAAGGGCACACAGATGAGCCCCTTCGACCTCGTCGCCTACCTCACCGGATGGAACGAGCTGGTGCTGAAATGGCTGGAGCGGGACGCCGCCGGCGCGGCGATCGACTTTCCGGAAACGGGCTTCAAGTGGAACGAACTGGGCAGGCTCGCCGGGAAATTCTACGGCGACTATGCGGACATCCCCTATCCGCAGCTCGTGGAGCGGCTCCATGCAGCAAAGGCGCGGATCGTCGCCGCCATAGTCCTGGCGGAGGATGCCGCGCTCTACGGCCGCCCGTGGTACGGGAAATGGACGATGGGCAGGATGATCCAGTTCAACACGTCATCGCCCTATGCCAATGCGCGCGGCCGCCTGCGGGCATGGCTGAAAGCCCGCTGACAAGGCGAGGCGGGCCATCCCGCGCGGGCGCGGGATGGCGAAGGCAATCTCAGACGAACTGGCTGAGGCCGGGCACGGAGGCGACGACCTCGTCGACCACGTCGCTGCCGGCATGTTCGCGGGCGACCGCCATGGTTTCCTTGGCAAGGCCGGTGATCTCGCCCATGCCGAGGCCCTGGCTCATGAGCTGCTGGCCGAGGCCCATGACGCCGCCGCCACCGATGGCGCTCATCAGGCCGCCGAGCAGGCCCTTGCCCTCGCCTTCGCCATTGTACTTGGCGACGAGGTCGGAGGCGCCCGGAATGGCCTCGATCATCTTGGCGACCGGGCCGTCGGCGGCCTCGCGCTGCAGGAAGCCGAGCATCATGCCGATCGCCTTTTCGGCAAGGGCGGCATCGATGCCGACGGCATCGGCAACGCGGGTGACGAGATCGTTCATGGAAAATCCTCCGAGGGAATTGACGTTAACGTCAAGGTAAATGAATTCGCCGGCAAACTCAAGCTGCCCCGGCGCGCTTTCGTGCATCCCGCGCAGCCCGGAAATCGTGTTGTTTGCCTGCCGGACTATCCTTATAAACTGTTGAAGACGATTCAATGAAAACATGGCCTGGGCGACATCTTGGCCCACGAATCGCAGGACCGGCAGCCAGGGAGTTTCAACGTGGCGGATCCCATTCTTCAGGACGGAAAGCTCTATATCGGCACCAGCCGCAAGCCGGACGATACAATCAACAAGCCCGAATATCTCGAGCTGAAATTCGGCAACCGCCACGGCCTCGTGACCGGCGCGACCGGCACCGGCAAGACGGTGACGCTGCAGATCCTCGCCGAGGGCTTCTCCAATGCGGGCGTGCCCGTCTTCTGCGCCGACGTGAAGGGCGACCTTTCCGGCATCGGGGCCATGGGCGAGCCGAAGGACTTTCTCCAGAAGCGCGCCGACCAGATCGGCCTTGCGCCCTACGATTTCCAGGAATTCCCGGTCATCTTCTGGGACCTCTACGGCGAGAAGGGCCACCGGGTGCGCACCACCATCTCCGAGATGGGCCCGCTCCTGCTGTCGCGCCTGATGAATGCGACGGATGCGCAGGAAGGCGTCATCAACATCGCCTTCAAGATCGCCGACCAGGGCGGCCTGCCGCTGCTCGACCTGAAAGACCTGCAGGCTTTGCTCAACTACATGGGCGAGAACGCCTCGGCGCTGTCCAACCAGTACGGCTTCATCTCCAAGGCCTCCGTCGGCTCGATCCAGCGCGAGCTGCTGATTCTCGAGCAGCAGGGCGCCGTGCAGTTCTTCGGCGAGCCGGCGCTGAAGATTTCCGACATCATGCGCACTACCAATGACGGGCGCGGGGCGATCTCGGTGCTCGCCGCCGACAAGCTGATGATGAACCCGCGCCTTTACGGCACGTTCCTGCTCTGGATGCTCTCCGAGCTCTTCGAGGTGCTGCCGGAAGTGGGCGATCCGGAAAAGCCGAAGCTGGTCTTCTTCTTCGACGAGGCGCATCTCCTCTTCAACGATGCGCCGAAGGTGCTGACCGAGCGCGTCGAGCAGGTCGTGCGCCTCATCCGCTCCAAGGGCGTCGGCGTCTATTTCGTCACGCAGAACCCGCTCGACGTGCCGGAAACCGTGCTCGCCCAGCTCGGCAACCGCGTGCAGCACGCGCTGCGCGCCTATACGCCGCGCGAGCAGAAGGCCGTGAAGACCGCCGCCGACACCTTCCGTCCGAACCCGGACTTCAACTGCGCCGAGGTGATCACCCAGCTCGGCACGGGCGAGGCGCTGGTCTCCACGCTCGAAGGCAAGGGCGCGCCCTCGATGGTCGAGCGCACGCTGGTCCGCCCGCCGGCCTCCCGGCTCGGGCCGATCACGGATGCCGAGCGGCAGGACATCATGAAGGTCAGCCCGGTCGCCGGCCTCTACGACGAGGATTTCGACCGCGAATCGGCCTACGAGATCCTGATGGCCCGCGCCAAGAAGGCGGCCGACGCCGCCGCGGCGCAGGCGCAGGCCGACCAGCAGGCCAGCCAGCCCACCTCCGGCGGCGGCCGCTGGACCCTTCCCGGTTTCGGCGACGAGGAACCGGCCGCATCCCCGGCTCCGAAGCAGGCCAAGCCCCGCGCCGGCTACCAGCGCGAGACGGTGGCGGAAGCGGCGATGAAGTCGGTCGCCCGCACCGTGGCCTCCTCGCTCGGGCGGGCGCTGGTGCGGGGAATATTGGGGAGCCTGCGGCGGTAGGGGTCGCGATAGCCCCTCACCCGCCTGCCGGCACCTTCTCCCGCTGGGGAGAAGGTGAACGGGACAGCGCCGAGTTCCATAGGCGCTGGCCTCGCCTCCCGCGTGGAGGTGGCGGCGGCGGGATGAGGGGCGGCGTTGCCAATGGTGGCATCCGATGCTACCCATATCCCGTTCGCAACACACAAGAGAGGGCTGTGCCGTGAAGTCCGGCTTCCTGCCACATCGCACCCATGGCCCTGATCTTGCCCTGCAAATGCGTTTGCAGGGCTGATCGGAACGAACACACTTTCTCTCTGGTCTGCCCTATCCGGCGATGCGGCCCTGTGCCGGCATCAATCTCCCCGCCCTTTCGCGTGCCTGACGGCTGACGCCGCGCCGCGAGGGCCATGAAGACCAGAGAATTCCCATGTCGCTCATCAATATCCGTGCGCTCGGCGTCACGCTGTCCACCGAGCTCTTTGCCAATCTCAACCTCTCCATCGCCGCCGGCGACCGCATCGGGCTCGTCGCCGCCAACGGGCGCGGCAAGTCCACGCTGCTGAAATGCATCACCGGCGCCTTCGAGCCGACGGCGGGCGAGATCACCCGCGCCCGCGGCCTCACCATCGGTCATATGGAGCAGAACCTTCCTGTCGGCCTCGAAAGGCTCACCTTCCGCGAGGCGGTGCTGGGCGCGCTCTCGCCCGAGCAGCAGGAGAGCGAAAGCTGGCGCGCCGACGTGACGCTGGAGGAACTGGAGGTGCCCGAGGCGCTGCGCGAGCGGCCATTGGAAGCCCTCAGCGGCGGCTGGCAGCGCATCGCGCTCGTCGCCCGCGTGCGCGTCGGCGAACCGGACGTGCTGCTGCTCGACGAGCCGACCAACCATCTCGACCTGGAAAAGATCGCCAGGCTGGAAAACTGGCTCGCCACGCTGCCGCGCGACATGCCGGTCGTCCTCTCCAGCCACGACCGCGCCTTCCTCGATGCCGTGACGAACCGCACGCTCTTCCTGCGCCCCGAGCGCTCGCAGCTCTTCGCGCTGCCCTATTCCCGCGCCCGCGCAGCGCTGGACGAGGCGGATGCGGCGGAGGAGCGGCGCTTCGAGAAGGAGATGAAGACCGCCCAGCAGCTTCGCCAGCAGGCGGCCAAGCTCAACAATATCGGCATCAATTCCGGCAGCGACCTTCTGGTGGTCAAGACCAAACAACTCAAGGCCCGGGCCGAGCGGATCGAGGAGGCGGCGAAGCCGGCGCATCTGGAGCGTTCGGCCGGCGCGATCCGCCTCGCCAATCGCGGCACCCATGCGAAGGTGCTGGTGACGCTGGAGGATGCCGCGGTGGAGACGCCGGACGGAACGCTCCTCTTCCGCACGGGCCAAAAATTCATCTGCCAGGGCGACCGTATCGCGCTGCTCGGTCTCAACGGCACCGGCAAGACACGGCTGGTGCGGCGGCTGCGGCAGGCGATCGAGGGCGCGGGCGAGCCGGGCATCAAGCCGACGCCCTCGCTGGTGCTCGGCTATGGGGACCAGGGGCTGTCCGACCTTTCCGATGAGGAACCCCCGCATGGCACGATCCTCCACCGCTTCGACGTCGGCGACCAGCGGGCGCGCAGCCTGCTTGCCGGCGCGGGCTTTTCCTTGGAGATGCAGGGGCGGCCGGTCGGGCAGCTCTCGGGCGGGCAGAAGGCGCGGCTCGGCATGCTGGTGCTGCGGCTTACCAATCCGAACTTCTATCTACTGGACGAGCCGACCAACCATCTCGACATCGAGGGGCAGGAGGCGCTGGAGCGGGAACTGACGGCGCAGGAGGCAAGCTGCCTCTTCGTCTCGCACGACCGCGCCTTCGTGCGGGCGGTGGCGAACCGGTTCTGGCTGATCGAGAGGCGGCGGCTGGTCGAGGTGGACGGGCCGGAGGACTTTTTTGAGGAGACGGCGCTGCTGGCGTGAGCGGGACCGGTAGGGGCAGGCTGCCGCCCATGGAACTCGACGTTGCTCCTCTTCCCTTCTCCCCTCGGGGAGAAGGTGGCCCGAAGGGTCGGATGAGGGGGCGCGGCACGGAGTGACGTTTCCTTCCTGCCTTCGGCACCCCCCTCATCCGCCTGCCGGCACCTTCTCCCCGCTGGGGAGAAGGGGGTAAGGAGATGCTTTCCTTTCAGCAGTGAGGGTGGGGCGGGTTCTGTCTCGAATGGCGGAAACGAAAGGCAACTTGGATTGCCGGCAAAGTCCGCCCCCTCTCCTCCGTCATCCTCGGGCTCGCCCCGAGGACCCACGCGACACCCGGGGGCGTGGATGGTTGGGTCAAGCCCGACGATGACGACGGCGGAGGTATGTCGGGCGGGAGACCATGGCGACGGAGGGGGGGTGTACAGGGATGGACGCGTTTGCCTGCAACCTGAACGTCACGTCCCGCCGGGAAGCCAAGTTTCGCTTTTCGCGGAGAGTCCGGGCGGCACGTCTTGCATCATAGCGACGATGCCCGCCTCACCCGATCCGCGGATCCCCGCGAAAATCCTCGCGGGAAAAGCCGATGCGTCTTGGCGGGTGGTCGCAGAGGGCCTGCACGCCGAGGGGCGAGAGGCGGATGCGCCAGGTCTGGCGTTCCACCGGCCGCGGCTCGGCGAAGCCGGCGGCCGTCAGGAGGGCCATGTTGGTGCCGGGGGCGGGATCGCGCACCGAGCGGTAGAGGATGGCGGAAATGCCGCCCTGCCGCGCGCCGTCGGCCAGCGACTGGCAGGCCGCGTAGTCGGTCGGGTGCGTCCAGTGCGGGGCATCGCGATCGAGCGGCGGCAGGGTGAGGTCGATAGCCTTGTCCGTCGCGACGGCGGCTGAGAAGGCGGTGTAGTCGGCGGCGTTGCCCGGAAGCGGCGTTGCCGGCGATTCGGAAAAGAACAGCAGGCGGTAGAAGGCCATCTCGGCGAGCGCCGTCTCCACCGTCAGCGCCGCGTAGTAGACGCCGAGCGTGCGCCCTGCCCGGCGGAAGCGCGAGCCGTGCGGATAGACGGCGCCGTAGCGGAAGGGGGTGGCCAGCAGATAGTCGAGCCCGGCGCATTCGGGCGGCAGGACCGGCTTGCTCTCCTCCAGCAGGTCTTCCAGCAGCGCCTGCTCGTCCAGCGTATCGACGAGCTTCAGCGTCGAGACGCGGTGCTGCGCCTCGACGAACCGCCAGACGGGGCCCGCGAAGGGCCGCGCCTCAGACGAGAGCGCGGCGGGCGTCCAGATAGGCAAGGACATCGACAAGGCCGGAAACGGAGACGATGCGGTCGACGGGACGGGCGCGAAGCGCGGTGTTCTGCGCCGTCATCCAGGCGCGGGCGACACCCTCGTCGCCGCCGGTGATGGCATCGAGCGAGCGGAAAAGGCGCACGAGCAGCACGGCAAGCTCGAAGGGCTTGGTGCCGCGCTCCAAGAGCACGTCCTGCCGCTTCAGCCGCGAGACCGTCGCTTCCGAAACGCCGATGACCGCCGACAGGATGCGGGCCGTCAGCCCCAGCCGCTCCGCCGCCCGGACGGCTGCCTTGGTGAGCACGACGCCTTCGGCATCGGCTTGCGGGACGGGTTTGCGCTGCATGGCCTAATCTCCTTTCATGAGAAAGAATATAGGCCATATTTTTCCGATGACAAGAGTTAACCTGTCACGCCACCCGTATGTAGCTCGTCATGCCGGTCTTCTGGTGCTCGATGATGTGGCAATGGAAGACCCAGTCGCCGGGATTGTCGGCAACGAGGGCAAGCTGCACCTTCTCGTCCGGCAGGATGAGGTAGGTGTCGGAGAAATGCGGGCGGATCGCCTGCTTGTTCGAGTTCATCGGCCGGAAGACGAGGCCGTGCAGGTGGAGCGGATGGACCTGCGGCGTCGGGTTCTCGACGTTGAAGATATAGGTGCGGCCGGTCTTCATCTCGGCGAGCGGGGCGGTCGGGTCGCCGTTGTCATCCGCCCACGGCACCTTGTTGATGGCCCAGAAATTGTAGCCGAGCGAGCCGCAGATGCCGTCCTTCGGCCGTTCCTCCGCCGAGGCGCTGAGGACGAAGGGGATCTCGGTCGCGGCGGAAAGGTCCGGCTCGGGCAGCGGATTGGGGGCGAGTGCCGGCAGGTCGCGGATGTGGCGCTTCAGCGAGGCGCCGGCGGCGCGGAAGGTGGCGAGCGTGGCGGGCCTGGTGCCGCGCAGGTCCTTGAGCGCGGCCACGGCGCCTTCCGCATCGGGCATGCGCAGCACGAGGTCAAGGCGCTGGCCGGGGCCGATCAGCAGGTGATCGGGCGCAAAGCGCTCGGCCACCGGGTTGCCGTCGGCGGCGATGACCTCGGCCTTCGCGCCCTCCACGACGATGGCGAGGATGCGGGTGACATCCGTCGCGGCAAGGCGAAGGCGCACGAGGCCGCCGGCCGGCGCGTCGTATTGCGGGGCCTGGCGCCAGTTGGCGGTGCGCACGGTGCCGAAGGTGCCGGCGCGGGCGGCGTCGCGCGGCTTGAACTGGGCGATGAACTGCCCGTCGCCGCCGAGCCGCCAGTCGCGCAGGTTCAGCACGATCTCGGCGTCGAAGACGGGATCGGACGGGTCCTCGACGACCACGAGGCCGGCAAGGCCGCGGCCCATCTGCTCCAGCGTGTTGCAATGGGGGTGGTACCAGAAGGTGCCGGCATCGGGCGGGGTGAAGGCATAGTCGAAGCCGTCGCCGCCATAGACATAGGGCTGCGTGAGGAAGGGCACGCCGTCCATGGCGTTGTCGATGCGAAGGCCGTGCCAGTGGACCGTCGTCGGCTCGTCGAGCCGGTTGTCGAGGCGCAGGTTGAAGCGCTCGCCGCGGCGCATGCGCAGCACCGGCGGGATTTCCGCATCGCCATAGGTCATGGCGCCCCGCGTCGGCCCCTTGTCGGTGATCAGCGCGTCGGTGCGGCGCGCGACGAGCGGCATCGCGGCCTGAGCGCTGGCGATGCCGCCGAGCCGGCCGGCAAGCCCGAGGCCGCCGGCATAGGCCCCGGCGACAAGAGTGCTCTTCAACAGCGTGCGGCGTGTCAGCATGGCGGTCCCTCCGGTGCGTCCTTCGCTTCTAAACCTGAGCGCGGCGCTCATCAATAAGCGCGTCGCGACCAGATTGCCGCAGGCTCAGCGAGGGCCGTTGCGGTCCTTTTCGGAAGCGGCGAGCTTGTTGAAGAAGAAGGAGGTACGCAGGAGGTTGCGGAAGCGGCTGCGCCTTTCGCCGGCGGGCACGGCCGGACGCGCGCTGATGCGCAGCGCCGTGTAGCCCATGAAGGCGACGAGGACGACGGCGGTGTAGAGGAAGAGCGCCTGCGGGCCGAAGACCTGCAGGAGGATGGAGGCGAAAAGCGGGCCGATGATCGCCCCGCAGGACCAGAAGAACAGCATGCCGGCCGAGACCAGCGCATGCTCGCCCTCGCCGGCATGGTCGTTGGCATGGGCCGAACACAGCGAATAGAGCGGCATGGCGAAGGCGCCGAAGACGAAGATGCCGACGAGGTTCTTCCATTCGTCGCCGCCGGCGAAAAAGGCGAGATACAGCGCGGCGAGCGCCGAGCCGAGCGTGGCGACGAGGATGACGAGGCGCCGGTCGAGCCGGTCGGAATAGATGCCGAGCGGATATTGCAGCACCACGCCGCCGACGATGCCGGCGCTCATGAAGCTGGCGATGGCGGTCACCGACAGGCCGATGTCGTGGGCGTAGATCGGCCCGAGGTTGCGGAAGGCGGCATTGGTGAGGCCGACGACGATGCAGCCGACGGTGGCGAGCGGCGAGATGTTCCAGAGCTTCTTCACGTCGAAGCGGATCGCCTCCGGCACGGTCGGGCTGGAGCGGTCGGCGAGCGAGATCGGCACGAGGGACAGCGACAGCGCCATGGCGACGATGGCGAAGAGCTCGAAGCCGCCGATGCCGATGCCCGGAATGACATATTGCGCCGCCGTGACGGAGCCGAGGTCGACGAGGCGGTAGACGGAGAGCGTGCGGGCCCGGTTGGCATTGGTGACGGCGGCGTTCAGCCAGCTTTCCACGGTCGCGAAGAGGCTGGCGAAGCAGATGCCGGCGACGAGGCGCATCAGGAACCAGAAGACCGGGTCGATGACGAGCACCATGGCGATGGCCGAGGCCGAGGCGATGGCCGCCATGGCCGAGAAGGTGCGGATATGGCCGATGGCGCGCAGCACGCGGGTGACATAGATGCAGCCGATGGCAAAGCCGATACTGTAGCCCGCCCCGACGATGCCGATGACCGAGGTGGAGAAGCCCTCCTGCGAGGCACGCAGCGCGATGAACGTGCCCTGCAGCCCGTTGCCCCCGATCAGGATGCCGGCGGTCACGAGAAGGGGAATCAGGGGACGAATCTTGGACATGCGGCCACTATGGCGAAGCTTTCGCGGAAAGGGAGAGGGAAAGCGGCGGCGGGGTGCTGGAATTGCACGCGATCACCGCTTCGCCCCCGCCTGCCGATACCGTCTCCCGGGCGGAGGAGATATGCCGCGACGGCTCCCCACCGCGTGCGGCAAGCCCTCCCCCGCTCGTGGTACGGCCATCGCTTATGGAGTTCGACGTTGCCGCCCTTCCCTGCTCCCCCGGGAAAGAGGTTGCCCGAAGGGTCGGATGCAGAGGTGTGCGAACACGCTTGTCATTCTCCCGCCTTTTGCGTCCACCTCAACGGCCTGCCGGCGCCTTCTCCCTGCCGGGGAGAAGGTCAGGGTGAGGGACGCCCCCGCCCGGGCTTCTGCCCGCGAGGGGCAAGGCGCGTGGCGCCGGTCATGCCTCGAGCAGATCGGTCATGACGCGCAGGTGGTCGGCCTGGAGGGGCTTTTCGAAATAGCTCTTCACGAAGCTGTACTGCATGGCCCGCTCGCGGTCCTTGCCGAGATGGGAGCTGGTGAGCATGGCGACGACGGGGGCGTGCACCTCGAATTCCTGCGCATAGCGGTCGAGGAACTCGAAGCCGTTCATCACGGGCATGTTGATGTCGAGGATGATGGCATCGGGCGTGCCGGCACGCAGCGCGTCGAGCGCTTCGGTGCCGTCGAACGCCTTGACGACGCGGATCGACGGATCGAACTTGCGGATCGTGTATTCGCAGATGAACTGGTCGTTCTCGTCGTCGTCGACGACCAGGATCGAGGTGATCTTCATTTCATTCCCCATCGGGCAGTTCGATGATGAAGCGGCTGCCCTTCTCCCTTGCTTCGTAAAACGCGGTCCCACCGAGGGATTGCGCGGTCTTTTTCAATATGTAGAGGCCGAGCCCGCTGCCGAAGGACCGGTTCGGGTGCAACCGTTTGAACATCTGGAACAACAGGTGGCGGCTGGCGGGCGGGATGCCCAGGCCGTTGTCCTCCACCGTCAGCCGCAGCTTGCCGGCATGGCGGAAGGCGCGGATGTCGATCCTCGGCTCGGCCTCCTTCGGGTCGTGGTACTTGACCGCGTTGGACAGCATGTTGCCGACGATGACCTGGAATTTCGACGGCTTGCTGACGATTGTCAATTCCGGCGGCACATGATTTTCGATGCGGATCCTCCTGACGTCGTCGAGATGCGACAGCGCGTCGGCCGCCTCGGCGACGAGCCGCCGGAGGTCGATCGGCCCGTCCTCCTCCTCCATCAGCCGGTTGCGCGTGACGGTGAGGATGTTCTGGATCAGGTGGTCGAGGCGGCGGAAGTTCCGCTCCATGCGCTGGAGCATCTGGCCGAGCCCGGCAAGGTCGCCCTCCGCCAGCATGTCGCGCGAGATGCCGAGCAGGCCGAGCGAGGAGGCGATCGGCGAGCGCAGGTCGTGCGAGGTGCGGTAGGCGAATTCCTCCAGTTCGGCATTGGTCTCGATCAGCGCCTGCTCGCTCGCCTTGCGCCCGGAAATGTCGCGCACGATGCCGCTGTAGATCGTGCCGCCGTTGACGTCGAGCCGGGCGACGGCGAGTTCGAGCGGGAAGGTCGTGCCGTCCTTGCGCCGGCCCTCCACCTCGCGGCCGATGCCGATGATCTTCGCCTCGCCGGTGCGGCGGTAGCTGGAGAGATAGCGGTCGTGCTCGCCGTGGTAGGGCTCCGGCATCAGCATCTTCACGTTGCGGCCGATCATCTCCCCGTCCGCATAGCCGAAGATGCGCGTGCAGGCCGCGTTGACGGTGAGCACGATGCCGCGCTCGTCGATGGTGACGATGCCGTCCACCGCATTGTCGATGATGGCGGCAAGGCGCGCCCGGCTTTCGGCAAGGTCAGACGCCATGCGGCGGGCGCGGCGGGATGAGACGTAGAGATGGGCGATCAGCGCGCCGTAGAGCGCGCCGGAAATCAGCACCAGAGAGGAAAGCGTCGAGCGCGTGCCGCCGCCGCTCCCGGAGAAGGTGATGCCGAAGGCCGATTCGTAGCGCGCCAGTTCGTAGTAGGTCATGGCGAGCAGCAGGAGGTAGGTGGCAAGGCCGAGCACGCCGGCAAGGGTCAGCCGGTAGTAGCCGGTCGCCTGCGGCCCGGCGAAGACGAGCACGAGGCCGAGCGCCGCAAAACAGCTCGCGCTCTGGAAGGACATGCGGGTGAAGCGGACCCAGTCATGCGCGAATTCGAGCCCGATCGCATAGCCGACGAGGGCCGCCGCCGCGACGATGAAGGTGGTAAAGCCGAGCGCCACCTGCGCGATGTCGCCCCTCTGCCGCACCGCGCGCAGAAACAGCGCCAGGCTCACCAGCATGAAACAGAGCGCCGTGTTGGGCGCGATGCGGCCCGGGCGGCTGGTGCCTATATCGACGAAAGGCCGGTCGAGCAGCGTGTCGATGCCGGCGTCTATGCCGAAGAGGTGCTGCGAAAGGGCGAGCGCGCCATAGAGGAAGACCGGCAGCAGCATGAGTGCCGGCAGCCGCCGCAGGCCGCGCGTGGCAAGAAGCAGCGCCGCGCCGACGACGACGAAGGCGAGCGCCGCGTTGAACTTCATGCCGAACAGGAAAGGATGGCGCGCGGCCAGGCCGGCCGGCTCGGCCAGCCAGAGCGCCATCATGGCAAGGCCAACGGCGATGCACCAGAGGCCCGCCGCGACATTCGCCTTCCGCCAGGACCATTGCCGCGTCACCCCTGCCCCCTCGGCGCTCCGTTTCGCCGCGCGCAGCTTAGCGCGAAGGTTGCAGGGCGAACAGGTATCGCGGGGTGAGGCGGTGAAAAATCCGACGTTTCAGGCGGCATCGCCGCGCGCCGGACCGGTCTCCAGCCGTTCGGCCAGCCGCTGCAATTCGCCGGTCAGCGCCTGCAGCGCCTCCAGCGAGCAGCCCGTCGCCTCGCCGATCGCCATGCGGATGGCGACGGCGTCGCGCTGCATGGCACGGCCCTTGTCGGTAAGGGTGACGAGGACCTGGCGCTCGTCGGCCTTGTCGCGGGCGCGGTGGATATAGCCCGCCGCCTCCAGGCGCTTGAGCAGCGGCGAGAGCGTGCCGGAATCGAGCCCCAGCTTCTCGCCGAGCGCCTTGACCGTGCGACCGTCCTCCTCCCACAGCGTCATCAGCGCGATATATTGCGGATAGGTCAGGCCATAGGGGTCGAGCAGCGGCTTGTAGGTGCGGTTGAGCGCATGGGCCGCGGAATAGACGGCGAAACAGAGCTGCCGGTCGAGGGCCAGCATCCCCTGTGCAATATCGTTCGTCTCAGCTTCGTCACGTTTGTCGCTCATGCTGCCATTCTCGCAGAAACGGCCGAAATTGCAATTTGCAAAATTATATTGCGCGCAATCTAATTTTGCGCTATCAACTATCCACCATCAACGACGACAGGAAGGAGACACCCATGCCCATTCTCTACAGGACCAAGGCTTCCGCAACGGGCGGCCGCGCCGGCCATGGCGCAACGGAAGACGGCACCGTCGACGTGACGCTGACCGTGCCGAAGGAACTCGGCGGCGACGGCGCGTCCGGCGCGAACCCGGAAAAGCTCTTCGCGGTCGGCTATTCCGCCTGCTTCCTCGGCGCGCTGAAATTCGTCGCCGGCAAGGAGAAGGTGAAGATCCCGGATGACGCCAAGGTCACCGCGACGGTCGGCATCGGCCCGCGCGAGGACGGCGGCGGCTTCGGCATCGAGGCCGCGCTCGAAGTTTCCGCCCCCGGCGTCGACAAGGCCGTGCTGGAAGACCTTATCAAGAAGGCCCACGTCGTCTGCCCCTACAGCCACGCCACGCGCGGCAACCTCGACGTCAAGACCACGGTCGCCTGACCGGCTTGCGGATCCCCGGCTCGGCCCGGGGATCCCCTCCCCGCGCGCGCCGGCGCCCGTACCGCATCGCAGGCGGCAAGTTTTCGATTGTGGCAAAACCGTGGAACGTCTAAAGCTGCCCGATCAAAAATTTCAAGAAAAGCCCGCCCATCATGCAGATCATCGACACGACCGCAGCCCTTCGCGACGCCTGTGAGACACTCTCCCGTTCCGAGTATCTGACCGTTGACACGGAGTTCCTGCGGGAGACGACCTTCTGGCCGGAGCTCTGCCTGATCCAGCTTGCCGGTCCCGAGATCGAGGTGATCGTCGATCCGCTCGCCAGGGACATCGACCTCCAGCCCTTTTTCGAACTGATGGCCAACCCGGCGGTGCTGAAGGTGTTCCATGCCGCCCGGCAGGACATCGAGATCGTCTTCAACCGCGGCAACCTCATCCCGCACCCGATCTTCGACACGCAGGTCGCCGCCATGGTCTGCGGCTTCGGCGACAGCGTGTCCTACGACCAGCTCGTGCAGAAGATAAAGGGCGTGCACATCGACAAGTCCTCGCGCTTCACCGACTGGAGCCGCCGGCCGCTCACCGAAAAGCAGCTCGAATATGCGCTGGCCGACGTCACGCACCTGCGCGACGTCTATCTCGCGCTCAAGGAGAAGCTGGAAAGCGCCGGCCGCTCGCTGTGGCTGACCGAGGAAATGGCGGTGCTGGAATCGCGCGAGACCTACGACCTGCATCCGGACGACGCCTGGCGGCGGCTCAAGATGCGCGTCAAGAAGCCGGTGGAGCTTGCCGTCCTGCAGAAGGTCGCCGCCTGGCGCGAACGCGAGGCGCGCGGGCGCAACGTGCCGCGCTCGCGCATCCTGAAGGACGACACGATCTACGAGATCGCCCAGCAGCAGCCGGCCGACGCCGAGGCGCTGGCCCGCCTCCGCACCATTCCCAAGGGCTGGGAGCGCTCGCAGTCCGGCGCCGCCTTGCTTGAGGCCATCAACGAGGCCCTCGCCATCCCCAAGGCCGACCTGCCGCGCCTGCCGCGCCAGAACCATGTGCCGGAGGGCGCCGCCGCCGCCAGCGAGATGCTGAAGGTGCTCCTGAAGATCGTCGCCGAGAAGGAAGGCGTCGCGGCCAAGATCATCGCCAATTCCGACGATCTCGAGAAGATCGCCGTCGACGGCGAGGCCGCCGAGGTGCCGGCGCTGCACGGCTGGCGCCGCGACCTCTTCGGCGACACCGCGCTCAACCTCATCGGCGGCAAGGTGGCGCTTCGCTTCGTCGACAGGAAGATCGAGGCGGTGGAGCTCTGAGACCTCAGGCGTGCAGCTTCGCGCCCTTCGTGATGCGGTCGACCGTTTTCCGGTCGGCGTGCAGCGCGATGCCGACGACGCTGGCATTGCCGGGGCTAAATTCGGCGAAGACGGCGCGGTTGGCGGTGTCGTGGCCGGTCGCGAACATCTCCTCGATATAGACGGAGGCCGGCACCGCGCGCTCCAGCGCGCGGGCGTGGATCTTCGCGAGCGTCGCGCCGTCGGCGGAAAGCACGATGATCGGCTGCACGCTCAGGGCGTTGTAGACATTGCCGGCCGCGTCGCGATAGGCTTGGCCGATCAGTTCCGGCTTGCGGCCGATGACGCCGCCGGAGACAAACGCGGTCACGTTGAGCTTCTGCCAGACTTCCAGATCCTCGCGCAGGACGACGGCGAACTTGGTATCGAACATGCAGGTATACTCCCGGGAAAAGGCTGCGGACCATTCCGCGGCCAATGCGGTAGCAGGCGCGGTGGAAGCGCCGCTTGAACGTTCGTGCGCGGAAAGGGACCGCATCGTCGTCGCCCCGGAGCTTGCCGGCATCGAGAGGATCGAGGCGCGTTTCCGCGGCAAGGGGTTCGAGCCGCACCGGCACGACACCTATGCGCTCGGCGTCACCATGGCCGGCATCCAGACCTTCCGCTATCGCGGGGAGGAACGGTTCAGCCCGCCGGGCAACGTGATCGTGCTGCATCCCGACGAGGTGCATGACGGCGGCGCCGGCACCGACGACGGGCTCACCTACCGCATGATGTACATCCCGCCGGAGCGTTTCCTGCCGGCGACGGCGCACCGCGGGCGGGCGCTGCCCTTCGTGGCGGCGCCCGTCGTCGACGACCCCGGGCTGGCGCGGCTGCTGCTCGATGCCTTCGGCGGCATGCGCGCGACGGCCGAGCCGCTGGCGATCGAGGAACTGGTGGAGGAAATCGCGGCCGCCCTGCTCGATCATGCCGGCGCGCCGCAGGCGCGCACCGGACGGCCGGCGGGCCCGCAGGTGCAGAAGGCCTGCGATTTCCTTCGGGAAAACCTGTCACGCCGGATCAGCTCGGCCGACCTGGAGGACGTGACGGGGCTGGACCGCTTCGCGCTCGCCCGGCAGTTCCGCCTGCTGCTCGGCACGAGCCCGCACCGCTATCTCGTCATGCGGCGGCTGGAGCGCGCCAAGGGGCTGATCGCGGCGGGGGAAAGCATCGCGGGGGCGGCGTTCGCCAGCGGCTTTGCCGACCAGGCGCATCTCAACCGGCACTTCAAGAAGGCGCTCGGCATGACGCCCGGCCGCTTCGCGGCGCTCGCCGCCGCGTAAGGCGGCGGATCAATCCGATCCGACCAGATGCAGGATGAGCTGGTGCACGTTGCCGCCCTCGCTCATCTCGACCGCATCGAAATCGCGGCTGCGGGCGCGCTGGGCCTGCGAGAGTTCGCCGAGGCGGGTCTGCAGCCGCGCCCGGATCTTCTGGCACTTCGGGTCGTTCTCGGCGGTCAGGCCGACGCTCATCGCCTCGATCTCCTTCACCATGTCCCTGATGAAGTCGCCATGCACCTTCTCGTGCGCGGTCACGCCGGCGATGAAGGTGTCCCAGCGGCCTTTCAGCGGCCCGGAGAGCGTCGATTTCAGCCTGGGCAGCGTGTAGGTGATGATGAGCTTCGGCCGGTTGACCGTGATGACGCAGGCATCGCCCTGTCGCTCGTACTTGCGCGTCCAGGTCAGCTTGAAGCCGGTATGGGCGATGACGCGGGCGATGCCCAGCCTGGGGCCGCGCTCGCCGATCGAGCGGTAGATCTCAAGGCCGGTCGCCCCCTCCACCGCATAGGGTTCCACGCGCTCGACCGCCTGCCAGTCCGCGGCGGCGCAAGCGCCTGCCGAAAGGAGGAGGCCGGCGAGGAAGACGAGCTTCGGCACGATCCGCACGGCCGGCCTCACAGGAACCGGAAGGCGAGCTTCTTGCCCGTCAGGCGGGCAAGCTGCTGGAGGCGGCCGTCGAGCCGTTCGCCGGCAAGCTCGGCATAATCAGGCGGCACGACGAGTTCGAGGTCGACATCCGCCTGCGCCGCCTTGCGGAAGACGAGGCGCGGCACGACGCCGGGCATGGAGGCCGAGAAGAGATAGAGGACGCGCAGCAGGCCGCCGACGAGCTTGGCGAGTTCGCGCAGGCGCGGCGTCGCGATGATCGCCAGGGCGCTGCTGACGGCGTCGTCGTTGAGGCCCTCGAAGCGGTAGTAGTTGGTGAGCGCGATGAAGGCGCGGCCGGGATGGGTGATGCCGATGAAGGTGCCGTGCGCGATGAGGTTCAGCGCCTGGAGGCCGCGGTAATCGGGATGGGCGCGCCAGCTTATGTCCGCCAAGAGGCAGGCCGCCTCGCGGTAGCGCCGCTCCTCGTCCGTCTCGGTGATGCCGAAGAGCGGCATCATGCGGCCGGTCCAGTCGGCGAGTTCGCGGGCGTGCTCGGGCGAGCGGGCGCGCAGGATGGCAAGCTCGCCCGCGGCGGCGAGCAGCGGATCGCGCGCCTTCTCGCGCTCGGGCAGCAGCGAATAGAGATAGCCCTCGCGCACGCCCTGGGCGGAGAAGAAGACCCGCGAGGGCTTCATGATGGCGATCGCCTCCTGCATGGCGACGGCGCCGAAGGGCAGGAGGTTGCGGCGGTTCTTGGAGATCGACGCATAGGCCGCGTCCTTGGGATCCTTGGCCGTGACGATGTCCGTGAGGAAATCCATCGCGTCGGAAAAGCCGAGCTCGTAGCCCTGGATCATGTGCAGCGGATAGTTGCGCACTTCCATGTTCAGCGCGCCGATGGCGCGCCAGGTGCCGCCGACGGCGTAGAAGGCGCGGCCGGCGCCGTTCTTGAGGAGATTGGCGGTGCGCAGGTATTTCCGCGCGACGATGCGGGCCTGGGCGGGCGAGCCGCCGGCCGCTTCCGACAGGCGGATGCCGCCGAGCGGCAGGGTGACGCCCTTGCCGATCATGCCGCCGGCGACGTCGATCAGTTCCAGCGAGCCGCCGCCGAGGTCGCCGACGATGCCGTCGGTATCATGGAAGCCGCTGACGATGCCGAGCGCGGAGAAGTATGCCTCCTCCTCGCCGGTCAGCACGCGGACCTTCTGGCCGAGGATCATCTCGGCCCGGTGGATGAAGTCGGGGCCGTTCTCCGCCTCGCGCGCGGCGGCGGTCGCCAGCGCGAACATGGTGGAGGCGCGGGCCTGCCGCGACAGCGCGCTGAACCGGTGGAGGGCCGCAAGCGCCCGGTCGACGCTCGCCTGGTCCATGCGGCCGGTCCTGGCAAGGCCCTTGCCGAGGCCGCACATGACCTTCTCGTTGAAGAGGATGGCCGGGGAACGGCTCATGCCCTCGTAGATCACGAGGCGAATCGAGTTGGAGCCGATATCCACGACCGACACCGGGGCTATTCCAGGCAGACGCCCCTGGGCTTCAGATTCGACCATGCAGATCCAGTTACTTCTTCCGGCGGCCTTGCCAGCCCGCGATCGCCTTCGGTGCCGAGGACTTCAGGGCCTCGCCCCGGCCGGACAGGCTGGGGTTGGTCATGAAGTAGTGCTGAGCGTTGAACGGTTCGGCGCCGGGCTGCACTTCCATGCGCCGGGACGTCCCGTCCGACAGAATCTCGTAGCTCTGCTGGTTATCGATGAGATTGCCCAGCATGATCTGCGAGAGAACCTGCTCATGCACCGTCCGATTGATCAAAGGCACGAGTGTCTCGACCCGCCGGTCCAGGTTGCGCGGCATCATGTCCGCCGAGCTTATATAGACCAGCGCCTTATCCGAGGGAAGCCCGTGGCCGTTGCCGAAGCAGAAGATGCGGGAATGCTCGAGGAACCGGCCGACGATGGACTTGACGCGGATGTTGTCGGAAAGCCCCGGCACCTGCGGGCGCAGGCAGCAGATGCCGCGCACGACGAGGTCGATCTCCACGCCCGCCTGGCTCGCGCGGTAGAGCGCGTCGATGATCTCGGGATCGACCAGCGAGTTCATCTTCATCCAGATCGCCGCAGGCGCGCCGTTCTTCGCATGCGCGATCTCCTCGTCGATGTGACGCAGGATGCGCGGGCGCAGCGTA
This sequence comes from Shinella sp. NM-101, assembly GCF_021401195.1. Classification (NCBI taxonomy): domain Bacteria; kingdom Pseudomonadati; phylum Pseudomonadota; class Alphaproteobacteria; order Hyphomicrobiales; family Rhizobiaceae; genus Shinella; species Shinella sp. NM-101. Next base: position 37,943 of record NZ_JACBFT010000014.1, read on the forward strand.
TAGGGCGAGAAGGCGAGCTTCATGCCGGCCTCCGGCTCGCCGTAGCCGGTGATGAAGTTGAAGATGTTCGCCATGTCGCTGGCGATTGTCGGGTTGCAGGTGAAGAAGGAGAGGTCCGTGTAGATCTTCGCCGTGACCGGGTGGTAGTTGCCCGTGCCGAGGTGGCAGTAGGTGCGCAGCCTGCCCTCCTCGCGGCGCACGACCATCGACATCTTGGCATGGGTCTTCAGTTCGATGAAGCCGAAGACGACCTGCACGCCGGCGCGCTCCAGATCGCGCGCCCAGCGGATGTTCGCCTCCTCGTCGAAGCGGGCCTTCAGCTCCACCAGCGCCGTCACGGACTTGCCGGCCTCGGCGGCGTCGATCAGCGCGCGCACGATGGGGCTGTCGTTGGAGGTGCGGTAGAGCGTCTGCTTTATCGCCAGAACGTCAGGATCGCGCGCAGCCTGGAGAAGGAACTGGACCACCACGTCGAAGCTTTCGTAGGGGTGGTGGACGACCATGTCCTTTTCGCGGATGGCGGCGAGGCAGTCTCCGGCGTGCTCTCGGACACGTTCGGGAAATCGGGCATTGTAGGGCTCGAACCTCAGGTCGTCGCGCGGCGCCCTGGCGATCTCCGACAGCGTGTTGAGGGCGAGCAGGCCCGGCAGGACGGCGACGCGGTTGTCCGGCACGCCGAGTTCGCCGACCACGAAGCGGCGCAGCGATTCGGGCATTTCCGAATCGGTCTCGATGCGGATCACCGAGCCGCGGCGGCGGCGCTTGAGCGCCGTCTCGAAGAAGCGAACGAGATCCTCGGCCTCTTCCTCCACTTCGATGTCGCTGTCCCTGATGATGCGGAAGGTGCCGGAGCCGCGCACGATATAACCGGGGAAGAGCCGCCCGATGAAGAGGCCGACGGCATCCTCCAGCGTGATGTAGCGGATCGCGCCCCTGGCGTCCGGCAGGCGGATGAAGCGGTCGAGCGCGACGGGCAGGCGCAAGAGCGCCGTCATCGGCTCCTTGCCGGTCGTGCTTTCGAGCTGGAGGCCGATGGAGAAGCCGAGGTTGGGAATGAAGGGGAACGGGTGCGCCGGGTCGATGGAAAGCGGCGTCAGCACCGGGAAGATCGACTGGGTGAATTCCTGCTGCAGCCAGACCTTGTCGTCGCTGGAAAGCGCCGTCGGGCGGACGATGAGGATGTCTTCCTTGGCGAGATACTGCTGGAGCACGGCCAGCGAGGCCTGCTGCTCCATCTGGAGATTGTCGATCTCCTTGAGGATGTCGTCGAGCTGCTCGGCCGAGGTCTTGCCGTCGGGGCTGCGGATGCCGACGCCCTGGCGCACCTGGCCTTCGAGGCCGGCGACGCGCACCATGAAGAACTCGTCGAGATTGGCCGCCGAGATCGACAGGAACCGCACGCGCTCCAGCAGCGGATGTGCGGTGTTCAGCGTTTCCTCCAGGACGCGGCGGTTGAACTGGAGCCAGGAGAATTCGCGGTTGATGAAGCGCTCGGGGCTCGCCATCAGGGTCTCGACGTCGACACGCGCGCCTTCGGGCGCCGCGCTCCCGGCGGGGTTTTCCTGAGAAAGATCGGAAGTCGCTGTATCCATGGAAGGTCCGCCCAGTTCGCCGCAAGATCGGCCGCGCTCTATTTCTGCTTTTCCGCGAAGCGCTTAGCGCAGTTTGACGACAGAACTGTGACAGTCAATCGGGGGCGGTGGAATTCGGGGGACAATCGTGTGCGGAGCATTGCCCCTCACCCCCACCCGGACCTACTCCCCGAAATCCCCGCTGCCCACCATTTCCCCCAGCACCTCCTGCGCCAGCGAGCGCGTGATGCGGCTGCCGCGGGCGAGCGCGAGGCGGTCGAGGCGCTCGACCAGCGTCTGCGCGGCTTCCAGCGAGCGTTCCATGCGGGCGACGATATAGGCGACCAGCCTGTCGTCGACGAAGAGCTGGCGGTCGGCGAAGAGCTTGACGATGACCTGCGAGAGCAGTTCGTCGTCCGGCTCGCCGATCTCCACCACGGTCGCCGCCTTGAGGCGGGAGCGCAGGTCCGGCAGGTCGACCGGCCAGGACATCGGCCAGAGGCGGCTGGTGATGAGCAGCGTGTGGCCGTGCTGGCGCACATTGTTGATGATGTGGAACAGCGTGCGGTCGTCGAAGCCGTTGCGGTCGGCATCCTCGATGAGGACGGGGCCGCGCCCGGCCGCTTCCTCCGCGCCCTGCCCCGCCTTGGCCTCGATCAGCGTCGCGCCGGCCTTCGCGCGCCAGATGGCGGCAAGGTGCGACTTGCCCGAGCCGACCGGCCCGGCGATGACGACCACCGGGGCCGGCCAGTGCGGCCAGGCATCGATCATCGCCACGGCCGCGTCCACCGGGCCGGCGACGAGCAGGTCGTCGCGACCCGTCGCGGGGTCGTGACCGAAGGCCAGCGGCAACTGTTCGGCGGTCTTGCGCGACGTCATGAGGTTCTCGGGTACTCTTACTGCCACCGCTGCTCTTTCGGCGTGCTCTCTTCGAGGAGAACGGGCTTGCTCGCCCCGTAATAAAGGTCGCTGTCAAGGTAACGCCTGAGGCCGAAGCGGACAAGCACGCCCACGGCGGCGGCCGCCGGCACGGCGATCATCAGGCCGACGAAGCCGAACAGCGCGCCGAAGGCGACCAGCGCGAACATCAGCCAGACCGGATGCAGCCCGACGCGCGAGCCGACGAGCTTCGGCTGGAGGATGTTGCCCTCGATGAACTGGCCGGAGAAGAAGATGGCGGCGACGAGCACGACCATCCAGTAATCCGGCCAGAACTGCACGACGGCGACGCCGATGGCCAGCACCAGCCCGACCAGCGAGCCGACATAGGGGATGAAGCTGATGAGGCCGGAGAAAAGGCCGATCAGCAGGCCGAAATTGAGGCCGGCGAAGGACAGGCCCACGCCGTAATACAGGCCGAGAATGATGCAGATGGAGCCCTGCCCGCGCACGAAGCCGGCGATCGCCGCATCCATCTCGCTGGCGATCTGGCGCACGTTGTCGACATGGTCGCGCGGCACCCAGCTATCCACCTTGGCGATCATGCGGTCCCAGTCGAGCAGCAGGTAGAAGGCGACGACCGGCGTGATGACGAGCAGCGAGACGATGTTGACCAGCGCCATGCCGGAATTCCAGAGCTGCTTGAAGACCGTGCCGAGGAAGCCCGCGCCCTCGGCGAGGATCGAGGAGAAGCTCTGCTTGATCGTGCCCATCTGGCTGCTGATCCATTTGGGCAGGAGATCGGGATTGAAGCTCGCCACCAGCCCCTGGAGCTGGCTGACATAGCCCGGCAGCTTCTCCAGGAAATCGGCCGCCTGGGTGGCGAGCAGCGGGATGACGATCATCAGCGACAGCGCGAAGAGCACGACGAAGGCGATCAGGATCACCACCGTCGCCATCATGCGGGAAAGGCCGATGCGCTCCAGCCGGTCGGCCACCGGGTCGAGGAAATAGGCGAGCGCCATGCCGGCGATGAAGGGCAGCAGGATGTCGGAGAAGACGAGCAGGAAGAGGACGAAGAAGGCGAGCGCGATGAGCCAGAAGACCACCTGCCGCTTCAGTCCCGCGCCGCTGATATGGGCTGCCATCGTGCTCTTTCCCGTGTTCTGCCGCCGTTTGCAGACGAGATAGGATGCGCGGCCGAGAAAGGTCAAGGCTCGGAGGGGAAAAGCCCTGATGCCCGTTTTCGAGGCGACAGCCCCTGATCCGGCCGCCGCCGCCTTCTCCCTGGCTGCGGGAAGAAGGGATATGCCGCATCGTTTTCCCCGATTTCCCCGTTGCGCAGGGTACGTCCCCTCTCCCCGCCGGCGGGGAGAGGGCTGGGGTGAAGGGCGCTTCCGCGGCAGGACCTTGCGGCAAATCGGTGAAAAAATCCCGGCTTTCCCGGCATTCTTCTTGCACTTGTGCCCCCATCATGCCAATCGGGCGCGAACAGCGCGCGAGCCGGAGACGAGAGCATGAGCCAGTCGGAAAAGAACGGTCTGACCTACAGCGATGCGGGCGTCGACATCGACGCGGGCAACCTGATGGTCGAGAAGATCAAGCCGGCGGTGCGCTCCACGCGCCGCCCGGGCGCGGACGGCGAGATCGGCGGCTTCGGCGGCCTGTTCGACCTCCGGGCGGCCGGCTTCAAGGATCCGGTGCTCGTGGCCGCCAACGACGGCGTCGGCACCAAGCTGAAGATCGCCATCGACGCGGACCGCCACGACACGGTCGGCATCGACCTCGTCGCCATGTGCGTCAACGACCTCGTGGTGCAGGGCGCCGAACCCCTCTTCTTCCTCGACTATTTCGCCACCGGCAAGCTCGATCCCGAACAGGGCGCGGCCATCGTCGAGGGCATCGCCGAGGGCTGCCGGCAGGCCGGCTGCGCGCTGATCGGCGGCGAGACGGCGGAAATGCCGGGCATGTATTCGCACGGCGACTATGACCTTGCCGGCTTTGCCGTGGGCGCGGCCGAGCGCGGACAACTGCTGCCGGCGGGCGACATCGCCGAAGGCGACGTCATCCTCGGCCTTGCCTCCTCGGGCGTCCACTCCAACGGCTATTCGCTGGTGCGCAAGATCGTGACGCTCTCCGGCCTTGCCTGGGATGCGCCCGCCCCGTTCGACGACGAAAAGAGCCTCGGCGAGGCCCTGCTGACGCCGACGAAGATCTATGTGAAGCCGCTGCTGAAAGCGATCCGCGAGACGGGGGCGATCAAGGCGTTGGCGCATATCACCGGCGGCGGCTTCCCGGAAAACATCCCGCGCGTGCTGCCCAAGCACCTTGCCGCCGAGATCGACCTCGACGCGGTCAAGGCCCCGGCCGTCTTCTCCTGGCTCGCCAGGACCGGCGGCGTTGAAGCGAAGGAAATGCTGCGCACCTTCAACTGCGGCGTCGGCATGATCGCCGTCATTCCCGCCGACAAGGCCGATGCGGTCTCCGCCGCGCTTGTCGCCGAAGGTGAATCAGTCTTCCGCCTCGGCCGCATGGTCGCCCGTCAAGAGGGCGCGGCCGGCACGATCTACAAGGGCACGCTCGCCCTATGACGTCGCCCCGCAAGCGCGTCGTCGCCTTCATCTCCGGCGGCGGCTCCAACATGCTGGCGCTGGCGAAGGCGGCCGAGGCGCCGGATTTCCCGGCCGAGATCGTCGCGGTCTTCTCCGACAAGGCGGAGGCGGGCGGGCTTGCGAAGGCCGAGGCGCTGGGCATTTCGACCCGTACCTTCCTGCGCCGGGACTTCGCCGGCAAGGAAGCGCACGAGGCGGCGATCCTCGATGCGCTCGACGCGCTCTCACCCGACATCATCTGCCTCGCCGGCTACATGCGCCTGCTCTCCGGCACCTTCATCAAGCGCCATGAAGGCCGCATCCTCAACATCCACCCCTCCCTGCTGCCGCTCTTTCCCGGCCTCCACACGCACCAGCGCGCCATCGACGCGGGGCTGCGCATCGCCGGCTGCACGGTGCATTTCGTGACCGAGGGCATGGATGAAGGCCCGGTGATCGTGCAGGCGGCCGTGCCGGTCCTGCCCGCCGATACCGCCGACACGCTCGCCGCGCGGGTGCTCACCGTGGAGCACCGCAGCTACCCGCTGGCGCTGCGGCTCGTTGCCGAAGGCAAGGTGCGGATGGAGGGCGGCAAGGCCGTTGCTTCCGGCGACCTGCCGCAGGTCGACGGGGCGTATCTGATTTCGCCGGCGGCGTAAGGCCGCAGAGATTGCCTCAGCGCCTTGCAGACCGCTGAACGGCCCCCCGGAGGGTCATCGGCTGCCGTGCTGCGCCCTCACCCACCCGCCGACGTCATCCGGCTCAAGGCCGAAAATGACGGAGGAGACGTTGTCTGGCGACAGAGCGGGCCGCTTGAGGCCGAGAGCGAGAGCGACGGAGAAGCGAGCGCCCCTCAGATCACCAGGATCGGCGCCTTGCCCTTCACGCGGTCGTAGAGGTCGATCACATCCTGGTTCAGCATGCGCACGCAGCCCGAGGAGACGGCCTTGCCGATCGATTTCCATTCCGGCGAGCCGTGCAGGCGGTAGAGCGTGTCCTGGCCGTTCTGGAAGATGTAGAGCGCGCGAGCGCCGAGCGGGTTGTTGAGGCCGCCTGGCATGCCGCCGTTGGCGCCGGAATATTTGACGAGTTCCGGCTGGCGCTTGACCATCTCGTCCGGCGGCGTCCATTTCGGCCAGGCCTGCTTCCACTGGATGACGCCGCGGCCCGACCAGGCAAAGCCCTGCCTGCCGATGCCGACGCCGTAGCGCATGGCGCGGCCGGACGGCAGGATGAGGTAGAGGAAGCGGTTGCCCGTATCGACGATGATCGTGCCGGGCTTTTCAGCGAAAGGGCTCTCCACCTCCTGCCGATAGAAGCGTGCGTCGATCTGCTGGTAGGGCACGGCCGGCACCTGGTAACCGCCGTCATAGACCGGGCCGTAGATCGCCGCATAGCGCGAGGATTCGGGCAGGAGGCCCGAGGGCGGCGTCTGGCCATAAAGGCCGATCGGCTGGCGGTTGTCGATATATTCCGGCCGGCCTTCCAGCGCGGGATTGCGGAAATAGGGCCGCGTCTCCTCGCGGAAACGGTCCGTGTTCATGGACGAGGTGCAGCCGGCAAGGCCGCTTGCCAGGGCGAGGCCGGAGAACTGGAGGAAGCGGCGGCGGGAAAGCGCGGTGTCTGTCATGAAAGCGTCGGTATCCGATTGTCGGGAAGGCAGGATGGACGAGGAGGCTGAATCACTAACTAACGAAAGGCAAATTAGGTCCACGACCCTGCCATAATTGTGGCAATTGCGGCTGGCGTCAGGCTTGCGCGCCACAATCCTCGCCCGATGTCACCCGAACGTCACTCTACCAAAGTGGCGCTTTACGCGGTATCCGGGATGGATAGAAATGCCGGAAAACGGAGAGCGCGACGGCATGGACGCGAGCATATTGAAAGACGCGGGCTTTGCGCCGCTTGACGAGGCGGGCTGGCGCAGGCTTGCGGAAAAGGCGCTGAAGGGCGCGGACTTCGAGGCGAGCCTCGTGTCGCACAGCGACGACGGCCTTGCCATCCGGCCGATCTACAGCCGCCGCGACGGCGCGGTCCCGCTCGCCCACAGCCATGCCGCCACGCCGCATGCCGGCGATGCCTGGACCGTCAACCAGCGCCGCGACGATGCCGACCCCGTGCGCGCCCGCGTGCAGATGGCCGACGACCTCGAAAACGGCGCGACGGGTATCTCCCTCGTCTTCCGCGGCAGCGCCGCCGCGCACGGCACGGGCATTGCGGCCGGCAGCGAGACCGCCTTCCGCAAGACCGCCGCCGCGCGCGCCGCAGCCCCCTTCTCGCTGCGCCTCGAGGCCGGCTTTGCCGACCGGGCGCTCGCGACGACGCTTGCCCGCGCGCTTGCCGAGGCCGGCGCGCAGGCGGCGCCGGTGCATTTCGGGCTCGATCCCTTCACCACGGCGCTTGCCGGCGGCGACGGCGAAAGCGGCGCGCTCGCCGGCGCTGCCAGGGAACTGATCGGCTTCGGCTTTTCCGGTTCCGTGCTGAATGCCGACGGGCGGCTGGCGCACAATGCGGGGGCCAGCGAGGCGCTGGAGCTTGCCATCGTCGCGGCCTCGCTGGCGGAAAGCCTGCGCCTGCTCGATGCGGCGGGCGTCGCGCCGGAGGACGCTTTCGCGGCGACTTCGCTGTCGCTTGCCGCCGACCAGGACCAGTTCCTCACCACGGCGAAGATGCGCGCGGCGCGGCTGATCCATGCCCGCATGCAGGCGGCCTGCGGCATTTCCGAGCCGAAGCCCGCGCATCTCCACGCCGAGACGAGCTGGCGCATGCTGACGCGGCGCGACCCGGAAACCAACATCCTGCGCAGCACCATCGCCGTCTTTTCCGCCGGCACCGGCGGGGCGGACGAGATCACCGTGCTTGCGCACACGCTGGCGCTCGGCGTGCCCGATCCCTTTGCCCGCCGCATCGCCCGCAACACGCAGGTGGTGCTGATCACCGAAAGCAACCTTGCCCATGTCGCCGACCCCGCCGCCGGCGCGGGCGGCATCGAGGCGCTGACGGAAGGGCTGGCGGAAAAGGCGTGGGAGATCTTCACGGATATCGAGAGGAAGGGCGGGCTTTCGGCCGCCATCGCCTCGGGCGCGGTCCGGGCCATGGTCGAGGCGGCGCGGGCGGCGCGCAAGGCGCGGCCCATCGTCGGCACGACGCTGTTTCCCCTGAAGGACGAGCGGCCGGTGACGGTGCTCGGCCCCCTCGATGAGACCGCGCCGGCAGGGCTGCGGCCGGTGCTGCTGGCCGATTGCGTGGAGGCGGCGTGATGGGCACGGCCTATCCCCCTCTGCCCCGCCGGGCTTCTCCCCTACAGGGACAGGGCAACCGTGCAGGGCGGGTCGCTGCCGCTTTTTGCTTCTCCCCGCCGGGGAGAAGGTGGCCCGAAGGGCCGGATGAGGGGGCAAGCAGGACGAATTTTGCCTGCGGCTCCCCCTCATCCCGCTGCCGCGACCTTCTCCCCGCGGGGGTAAAGGGGCAGGTGGCACCCGCCGAATTCCATATGCAATCGCCCTGCCTCCAGGGAGCGAGACCGGCAAGAGGCACGGTCCCCGCTCGATCGGCAATGCTGGCGACGGGCAAGACGGCGCTCCATCCGATGTCCCCACTCGTGAAGGAGACGCCCGCAGAGGGGGATGAAACCGCAGCGCAACGCCGCATCAAAGGAGCCGCCGCATGAGCCGGATTCCCGATTTCGCCTCCATCGCCTGGTCGAGAACGCCGGCGCCCGCTGCCGCAACCGGCGAGGCCGGGTGGCTGACGCCGGAGGACATCGCCGTCGCCGGCGCCTATGGCGAGGCGGACCTTTCCGGCCTTTCCTATCTCGACACCTGGCCGGGCGCGGCGCCCTATCTGCGCGGCCCCTACCCGACCATGTATGTCCAGCAGCCCTGGACGATCCGGCAATATGCCGGCTTCTCGACGGCGGAGGAATCGAACGCCTTCTACCGCCGCAACCTGGCGGCCGGGCAGAAGGGCCTGTCCGTCGCCTTCGACCTTGCCACCCACCGCGGCTATGACAGCGACCATCCGCGCGTTGCCGGCGATGTCGGCATGGCGGGCGTCGCGATCGATTCCATCCTCGACATGCGCCAGCTCTTCGACGGCATCCCGCTCGACCAGATGAGCGTCTCCATGACCATGAACGGCGCGGTGCTGCCGATCATGGCGCTCTTCATCGTCGCGGCGGAGGAACAGGGCGTCTCCGAGGACAAGCTGTCCGGGACCATCCAGAACGACATCCTCAAGGAGTTCATGGTCCGCAACACCTATATCTACCCGCCGCAGCCCTCGATGCGGATCATCTCCGACATCTTCAGCTATACCAGCCGGCGCATGCCGAAGTTCAACTCCATCTCGATCTCCGGCTACCACATGCAGGAGGCCGGGGCGACGGCGGACCTGGAGCTTGCCTATACGATTGCCGACGGCATCGAATACGCCCGCGCCGGGGTCGCGGCCGGGCTCGACATCGACACCTTCGCGCCGCGCCTTTCCTTCTTCTGGGCGATCGGCATGAACTTCTTCATGGAGGTCGCCAAGATGCGCGCCGCGCGCCTCATCTGGGCCGCGCTGATGAAGAAGAACTTTTCGCCGAAGGACGCCCGGTCGCTGGCGCTGCGCACCCATTGCCAGACCTCCGGCTGGTCGCTGACGGCGCAGGACCCGATGAACAACGTCATGCGCACCATGGTGGAGGCGATGGCGGCGACGCAGGGCCACACCCAGTCGCTGCACACCAACTCCTTCGACGAGGCGCTGGCGCTGCCGACCGACCATTCCGCCCGCATCGCCCGCAACACGCAGATCCTCCTGCAGAAGGAGAGCGGCACGACGCGCATCATCGATCCCTGGGGGGGCTCGGCCTATGTCGAGCGGCTGACGCACGACCTTTCCGCCCGCGCGCTCTCCCATATCGAGGAGGTGGAGGCGCTCGGCGGCATGGCCAAGGCCATCGAGAAGGGCATTCCCAAGCTGCGCATCGAGGAGGCCGCCGCCCGCACGCAGGCGCGCATCGACTCGGGCCAGCAGACCGTCGTCGGCGTCAACTTCTCGCGGCCCGAGCGCGACATCGAGGTGGACGTGCTGAAGGTCGACAATTCCGAGGTGCGCGCCCGCCAGCTCGCCAAGCTCCAGCAGCTCAAGGGCACGCGCGACACGGCGGCGGCCGAAAGCGCGCTCGACCGGCTGACGGAGGTCGCGAAAAGCGGCGACGGCAACCTGCTGGAATTCGCGGTGAAGGCGGCGCGGGCGCGGGCCACGGTGGGCGAGATCGCCTTCGCGCTCGAAAAGGCCTTCGGCCGGCATGTCGCGGAAATCCGCACGATATCAGGCGTCTACCGCAAGGAGATGGGCGCCAACGACCGGGCCTTCAATACGGCGGTCGACAAGGTCGCCGGCTTCCGGAAGGCGCGGCGCGAGAAGCCCACCATCCTCGTCGCCAAGATGGGGCAGGACGGGCACGACCGCGGCCAGAAGGTCATCGCCACCGCCTTTGCCGACCTCGGCTTCAACGTCATCGTCGGGGCCATGTTCCAGACGCCGGAAGAGGTGGCGGAGCTTGCCATCCGCGAGGGCGCGCATATCGTCGGCGCCTCCTCGCTGGCCGCCGGGCACCTGACGCTGGTGCCCGAGCTGAAGGCCGCCCTCGTCAAGCGCGGCGCGCGCGACATGCTGATCGCCGTCGGCGGCGTGATCCCGCCGCAGGACTTCGCCGACCTGGAAAAGGCCGGCGCCGACGCGATCTTCCCGCCGGGCACGGTCATCGCGGATGCCGCCTCGGCGCTGATCGACCGGCTGATGGCCTGAGCGGTAACGGCATTGCGGGCAAGCGCGTCCCGGGGGTGCCCTCACCGCTGCCCCATCCCCCTTCTCCCCCGTGGGGAGAAGGAAAGGGCAGCAACGTCGAATTCCATATGCGATCGTCCTGCCGAGGGGGGACGTACCTGACGCAACGTCGAGGGCTTGGGAAGTCGGTGCGGCATATCCCCTTCGCCCCGCTTGCGGGGAGAAGGTGGCCGGCAGGCCGGATGAGGGGCGTGCCCTGCGTGCAGCGCAGCCTGTTCCTGCGAACGGAAGGCGACCATCCGCCACATGCCGGCCTTTGTGAACGCTGTGTCAATCCGCGGGGCAATTGCGGTTTTCGCGCGCGGGCGGTATGCCAGCCAGACACAACCGAAGCGAGGTGACGCGATGCTCGTCAACGGCAAATGGACGGAAGACTGGCAGCCGGTGCAGGCGACGGACGCCCAGGGCGGCTTCGTGCGGCAGGTATCGAGTTTCCGCAACTGGGTGACGCCGGACGGCAGCGCCGGCCCCACGGGCGAAGCGGGCTTTGCCGCCGAACGCGGCCGCTACCACCTCTATGTCGCGCTCATCTGCCCCTGGGCCTCGCGCACGCTGATCGCCCGCAAGCTGAAGAAGCTCGAAGAGGTGATCTCCGTTTGCGTCGTGGAGCCGGCGCTCTCCGACCAGGGCTGGCGCTTCGGCGATTTTCCGGGCTCCGACCGCGACGCGCTCAACGGCGCGACCTATCTGCACGAACTCTATTCCCGCGCCGAGCCGACCTTCACCGGCCGCGCCACCGTTCCGGTCCTCTGGGACAGGGAGCGGAAGACCATCGTCAACAACGAGTCCGCCGATATCGTGCGGATGCTCAACACCGGCTTCGGCGCGCTGGCGGACGAGAGCGTCGACCTCTACCCGCAGGCCCTGCGCGCCGAGATCGACGCCCTCAACGAGCGCATCTATCCCGCGCTCAACAACGGCGTCTACCGCGCCGGCTTCGCCACGACGCAGGTCGCCTATGAGGAAGCCTACCAGGGCGTCTTCGCCATGCTGGACGAATTGGAAGCGCGCCTTGCAGACGGGCGGCCGTTCCTGACCGGAAGCGCCTTCACCGAGGCCGACATCCGCCTCTTCGTCACGCTCATCCGCTTCGACGCGGCCTATTACGGCCTCTTCAAGTGCAACCGCCAGCGCCTTGCCGACCATGCGGCGCTTTCGGCCTATACCAAGCGCGTGCTCGATCTTCCCGGCGTGCGCGACACGGTCAATATCGACCACATCAAGCACGGCTACTATTCCATCAAGTCGCTGAACCCGAACCGCATCGTGCCGCTCGGGCCCGATCTTTCGGCGCTGGAGCTCTGAGATGCAGATAATCGTATGGGCGGTGACGATCCTTGGGCTGATGGCGACTTTTCCGGAAGCGCTTCGCGTCTACCGCAAATACGGGCCGCTGCTCGCCGGCGTGATCTGGCTTCTGCTCGTTGCGATCATCTGGGTCTACGCCCTTGCGATCAAGATGGGTTTCGAAACGACGCTGCCCACCTACCTCATCGTCACGCACCTGCTGCTGGTGGTCGCCGCTCCGGCCGCGCTGGCGATCCATATGGGGCGCAAGTACAACATGTCGGTCGGCGTTTTCATGGGCGGCATGCTGCTGCCGCTGACCTTCGTCGTCCAGGTGATGCTGTCTTTCGGCCATTACGGGGGCCAGTCCTAGAGCATTTCCGCTTTTCTTCGAATCGCGAAAACGCTCTATCCTTTTGTTTCTACGCAATTCCGGACGCAAAACCGCTGCGCACTTTTGCTGGAATTGCTCTAGACGTCCTTCGCCTCCACCATCGCCATCAGCGTTTCCAGCCGGTCGGCATCGGCCGGCAGCTTGTCCTGCCTCAGGCGGGCGATGCGGGGGAAGCGCATGGCGACGCCGGACTTGTGGCGGGTGGAGCGGTTGATGCCCTCGAAGGCGACCTCCAGCACGAAGCCGTAACCGGGCTCGGCGCGCACGGCCCGCACCGGGCCGAAGCGCTCGGTCGTGTTGTTGCGCACATAGCGGTCGAGCATTTCGAGCTCGGCGTCGGTGAAGCCGAAATAGGCCTTGCCGACGGGCACCAGCACGTCGTCGCCCTCGCCTTGCGTCCACACGCCGAAGGTGAAGTCGGAATAGTAGCTGGAGCGCTTGCCGTGGCCGCGCTGGGCATACATCATCACGGCATCGATATTGTAGGGGTCGCGCTTCCACTTGAACCACGGCCCCTTGATGCGGCCGGCCTGGTAGGTGCTGTCGAGGCGCTTGATCATCACGCCCTCGATGACCGGATCGGGCGGCTCGCGGCGGATCTGCTCCAGCTGCGCCCAGGAGCCGAAGGGCACGAGCGGGGAGAGGTCGAAGCGGTCGTGCGGGGCGCCGGCGATCAGGTCGCCGAGGCGGGCGCGGCGGGTCGCGAAATTCTCGGGGCGCACATCCTTCTCGCCCTCGAACAGCACGTCATAGGCGCGCACGAAGGCGGGGTAGTCCTCCCGCATCTTCGCATTGACGGTCTTGCGGTTGAGACGCTGCTGGAGATCGGAGAAGGTGCGCGTCGGGCTGTTGGTGCGCGCCGTGCCGCCGACGAGGAGTTCCCCGTCCACCACGCCCTCGAAATTGATCGCCTCCAGCACATCGGGGAAGGCGCCGGAAATGTCGTCGCCGGAGCGGGAATAGAGCCGGCGCGTCGTGCCGGATGACGAGAGCTGCACGCGGATGCCGTCCCATTTCCATTCGGCGGCGAAATCGGCGGGATCGAGAGCGTCGAGATCGCCCTCGCCCACGGGATTGGCGAGCATGACGGAATGGAAGATCGCGGGCGTCGCCAGCACCGGGCGTCCGGCCCTGCCCTCCAGCCAGGCGAAGAGCGGCTCGTAGGGCGGCTGGAGGCCGTGCCAGAGGGTCTCGATCTCGGTGACATCGAGGCCGGAGAAATCGGCGAGCGCCTGCTTGGCGAGCCGCGCCGAGACGCCGATGCGCAGGCCGCCGGTCGCCAGCTTCAGGAAGGCGAAGCGGGCGGAGGGATCGAGCCGGTCGAGCAGGTCGCGCACCGCGCCGCGCACCTCGGTGCGGCCGAGCGCGTTCATGCGGGCGACGACCGCGCCGAGCCGCGGCTGGGCATCGTCGGCCACGCGCTCCTTGCGCTCCTGGTCCCAGACGAGCGCGATGGTCTCGGCGAGGTCGCCGACATAATCGTAGGAATAGCGGAACAGCACCTCGTCCATGCGCTCCAGCACCAGTTCGCGCAGAAGCGCCGGCTTGACGCTCTTGAGGTCCAGCGTGCCGGCGATGGCGGCAAGGCCGTAGCCGCGGTCGGGATCGGGCGTGTCGCGGAAATAGTCGGCGAGCAGCTTGAGCTTGCCGTTGCGCGAGGGGGTGAGGACGAGGCGGTCGAGGAGCGTGGCGAAGGCTCTCATGGGCGGGAGCCTCCCGCGGGGGCAGAGAGGGGTGAGCCACATGGATGATGTTGACTGCCAAGCACCATCAATCCCCCTCGTCCTCATAGCCCACCAGATGCAGCGGGCGGGCCGGCACGCCGGCAAGCTCGCACCAGCGCACCAGCGCCTCCTCGCGGCCATGCGTCACCCAGACCTCCCGCGGCGCGAGTTCGCGGATCGTCTCGGTCAGTTCCGGCCAGTCGCAATGGTCGGAGATGACGAGCGGCAGCTCGACGCCGCCCTGCTTTGCGCGCTGGCGCACCATCATCCAGCCGGAGGCGAAGGCGACGAGCGGCTCGTTGAAGCGCCGCGCCCAGCGGTCGGCGAAGGCAGACGGCGGGCCGACGATGACGGCGCCGCGGAAATCGGTCGGGTCGCCCTTTTCCAGCGTGGCCGGACGCAGGTCGCCGAGATCGATGCCGCGGCTGACATAATAGTCGCACAGGCGCGCCAGCGAGCCGTGGATATAGACCGGCGCGTCGTAGCCGCAATCGCGCAGCAGGCGGATGACGCGCTGCGCCTTGCCGAGCGAATAGGCACCGACAAGGTGGCTGCGCTCGGGGAACTGCCTCAGCGATGTCAGGAGCTTGCCCATCTCGGCCTTCGGCTCGGGATGGTGGAAGACCGGCAGGCCGAAGGTCGCCTCGGTGATGAAGACGTCGCACGGCACCGGCTCGTAGGGAACGCAGGTCGGGTCGGCACCGCGCTTGTAGTCGCCCGAGGCGACGATGGTCAGGCCCCCCGCCTCGACGGCGATCTGCGCCGAGCCCAGCACATGGCCGGCCGGATGGAAGGAGACGGTGACGCCGGCAAGGTCGATGCGCTCGCCGAAGGCGGCGGCCTGCCGGGTGCCGCAGAAATCCTCGCCGTAGCGGATTTCCATGATGTCGAGCGTTTCCCGCGTCGCCAGCACCGCGCCGTGGCCGGCGCGGGCATGGTCGGAATGGCCATGGGTGATCAGCGCCCGCGCCACGGGGCGGACGGGATCGATGTAGAAATCGCCTGCGGGGCAATAGAGGCCGGCGGGCGCCGGACGGAGGAGCTGGTCGGGCTTCATGACGGGAAAGATAGGCGTTTTCGCGCCGTCTGCCAGTGGGCGGGCACGCGAGCCGTGCGCGCGGGTGCATCCCTCGGGTCAAGCCAGAGGATCACAAAAGAAGAGAGGCCTAAAACCAAGGCACCGACGACGCATGCCGCAACGTTCGACTGGCCGGCGCCTTTGCCTCCCCGCCGTCATCCTCGGCCTCGATCCGAGGGTCCACGCCATACGGCAAGTCCTCTATGTGATCGCCAGCATGCCGTCCCGCAGCGCCTTCATGTCGATCGCGGAGAGCTGGGCATCGACCTTGTCATGCGTCGCCTTCCAGACCGGGAAGGCCTCGGTCAAAAGGCGGCGGCCGTCGTGGGTCAGGCGCAGCAGGCGGCCGCGTCGGTCGCGCGGGTCGGCCTCCACGGTGACGAGGCCGCGCCGTTCGAGGGGCTTGAGCGCGGCCGTCAGCGTGGTGCGGTCCATGGCGAGCACGGCGGCGACCGGCCCCATCGGCGGCGGCTCCGGGCGGTTCAGCGCCATCAGCAGCGAGAACTGGCCGTTGGTGAGGCCGAGCGGGCGCAGGGCATCATCGAAACGGCGGGCGAGCGCCCGGGCCGCGCGCTGCGCATGCAGGCACAGGCAATGGTCGCGCACGAAAAGCGTGGTCTCGTAGGGAATCAGGGAATCGTCCGACATGGTTCTTACTGTTGATATCAACATACCAAAGTCAAGAGCTGCGCGCCGCCGGGGCACGGAATATCAGAGATCGGGAATACAGAGGATCGCCTGGAGCGCGCGGGCGTCGATGGGGCGGCTGAGGTAGAAGCCCTGGATCTCGTCGCAGCCGGCCTCGCGCAGGAAATCGATCTGCTCGCGCGTCTCCACCCCTTCCGCGATGACGCGCAGGTGCAGGGAATGGGCGAGCGAGATGACGGCGCGGGCGATGGCCGCGTCGTCGCCGTCGTCGGGCAGGTCCCGCACGAAGGACCGGTCGATCTTGAGGCGGCCGACGGGAAAGCGCTTCAGCGAGGCAAGGCTCGAATAGCCCGTGCCGAAATCGTCGATGGCGAGGTGCACGCCGAGCCGTTCCAGCCGGTGCATGGTCTCCACCGCCTGCTGCACGTCCTCCATGATCATGCTTTCCGTCAGCTCCAGCTCGAGGTAGCGCGCCTCCAGCCCGCTTTCCGAGAGGGCGGCGGCGACGCGCTCCACCCAGTCCTTCTCCTGGAACTGGCGGGCCGAGACATTGACGCTGACGACGATGGGCGGCAGGCCGGAGACCTGCCAGGCCTTGTTCTGCCGGCACGCCTCGCGCAGCGTCCAGTCGCCGATGGGGCCGATGAGGCCGGTCTCCTCGGCGAGCGGAATGAAATCGCCGGGGGCGACGAGGCCGCGCTCGGGATGGCGCCAGCGGATCAGCGCCTCGACCGCGAAGATGCGGCCGTTGGAAAGGTCCATCTGCGGCTGGTATTGCAGGAAGAGCTCGGAGCGGGCGAGCGCGCGGCGCAGCTCCTCCTGCTGCACGAGCTTCTCGTGCGCGCGGTTGGCGAGCTCGGCGGTGAAGACCTGCATGGCGTCGCGGCCGATCTCCTTGGCGCGGTACATGGCGGCATCGGCGCGGGCCATCAGCTCGGTGGCGTTGCGGCCGTGCTCGGGATAGGCGGCGACGCCCATGCTGCAGGTGACCTGGAAGGAACGCCCCCCGACCTCCACCGGTTCGGCGACCGCGCGGCGCACGGCCTGCAGGCACTCCTCCACCTTATCGGCCCCGCGCACCCCGCCGACCAGCACCACGAACTCGTCGCCGCCGAGCCGCACGATGCTGTCGCCCGCCCGCACGCAGTCCTTCATGCGCGCCGCGACGATCTTCAGCAGTTCGTCGCCGGCATGGTGGCCGAGGCTGTCGTTGACCAGCTTGAAATTGTCGAGGTCGAGGAAGGCGAGCGTCAGGGTGCCGCCGCACTCGTCCGCCGCCTCGATGGCGGAGGCGATGCGCTCGTCCAGCATGCTGCGGTTCGGCAGGCCCGTCAGCGTGTCGTGATGGGCCATGAACTGGATGCTGTCTTCCGCCTCCTTGCGCTCGATGGCGATGCCGGCGATGTGCGTCGCCATGCCGACGAGCTTCATGCAGTCGGCTGACGGCTCGCCGGGCGTGCGGGAATAGAGCGCGAAACTGCCGAGCACCTTGCCCTGGTAGGAGCGGATGGGCGAGGACCAGCAGGCGCGGTAGCCGTAGGGGGCGACGATGGCCTTGAAGTCGGCCCAGAGCGGGTCGGTCTCGATATCCGAAACGATGACGGGTTCGCCCCGCCACATGGCCGTGCCGCAGGAACCGGCGGCCGGGCCGATCTCGACGCCGTCGATCAGGCTGCTGTAGGCCGGCTCCAGATTGGGCGCCGCGCCGTTGACGATATGCCTGCCGTCGGGCGCAAGCAGGAGGATCGAGCCCGCGACATCGGGCACATGGGCCTCGATGAGCAGGATAAGCGAGGAGAAGACCTCGGCAAGCGGCGCGCCGAGCGCGATCATCTTCAGAAGGTGCGCCTGGCCGAGATGCAGGCTCTCGGAGCGCTTGCGCCCGGTGATGTCGCGCGCGATGCCGACGATGCCGACCACTTCGCCGCCGGCATCGCGCACCGGCAGCTTGGAGGTGAGCAGCCATTTGAGATTGCCGCTGGAATCGCGGACCAGTTCCTCCATGTCGAGCATGGCCCTGCCGGTGCGGATGATCTCCTGCTCGGTGTTGAAGAAGTCGCGGGCGACGTGCTCGGGATGGATGTCGAAATCGGAAAGGCCGACGAGGCTGTCCAGCCCTTCGTGCCTGTTGTCGTTGACGATGGCGCGGTTGGCGACGATGAAGCGGCTGTTCCTGTCCTTGAAGTAGAGGTAGTCCGGCACCTCGTCGATCATGGCCTCGAGCCAGACCATGCGCTCGTTCTGCCCCGACGCCAGCGGGAAAAGCCGCGCGGCCTCGTCGATGAGGCGCCGGCTGGCGGACATCAGGCGCGTCGTCGCGTCGGTGTCGTCATTACCAAAGTGAGACAGTTTCATCGACATGAAGCCCCGAGGTCCCCAACGCAAGGAACGACGCCGCCGGCCGCCGCCTCTTTCCGGAACGCCCGACGCTACACCTCAAGTCGTTATCCAACCCTAAAGGAAACCGGCGAAATGAGGTCGATCCGGCATTCCCGCGAAATAAAAACAACCGAGAGGCGCAGACCAGAAATTGTCCCGTTCCGGCACAGAATCGCCTGGCACGTTTCCTGCTCTCCTGTCCGCAAGGAGCTTTCATGGTTACCAGGCGGTTACTTCTCTCGGGTCTCGGTCTCGGCGCGGCGGGCATCGCCGCGGGGGCGGCGGCGCAGGCGCGTCGGATGCCGGTCGTCGACGTCGACCTGCGCGGCAGCATCGACGCGGCGGCGCACGGCATCCGGCCCGGTGCGGACGACCGCAAGAGCCAGGCCTTCGCCAGGCTGCTGAAGGATGCGGCGGCGAAGAACACGCCCGTCTTCCTGCCGCCGGGCGACTATGTCGTCTCGAACGTCACCCTGCCCGACAATACGCGGCTCACCGGCGTCGCCGGCGCGACGCGCATCGTCTACGGCGGCGGCGGCCACCTCTTCGCCGCCGAGGGCGCGGGCAGGATCGAGCTATCCAACCTCGTCATCGACGGCGCGAACCGCTGGCTGGACGACACGGTAGAGGGCCTCGTGCATCTCGGCGGCGTCGCGAACGTCACCATCGAGAACTGCGAGGTCCAGGGCTCGTCGAAGAGCGCGGTCTATCTGGAGCGCTCGGGCGGGCGGATCGAGCGCAACCGGCTTTCCGGCGCGGCGGACTATGCGCTCTACGCGGTCGAGAGCCGCGAGCTTGCCGTCACCGGCAACCGCGTCCTCGACTGCGGCAATGGCGGCATCCTGATCCATCGCTGGCAGAAGGGCCGCGACGGGACCATCGTCTCGGGCAACCGCATCGCCCGCATCCTGGCAACGCGCGGCGGCACCGGCCAGTACGGCAACGGCATCAACGTCTTCCGCGCCGACGACGTGATGATCTCGGGCAACCACGTCTCGGGCTGCGCCTTCTCGGCCATCCGCTCCAATGCCGGCTCGAACGTGCAGGTGTCGGGCAATACCTGCCTCGACAGCGGCGAGACGGCCATCTACTCCGAATTCGGCTTCGAGGGCGCCGTCGTCAACGGCAACCTCGTCGACGGCGCGGCGAACGGCATCGTGGTCGTCAATTTCAACGAGGGCGGGCGGCTCGCCAGCATCACCGGCAACGTGGTGCGCAACCTGCACCTCGACGGCCCCTATGTGCACGAGGGCGCGGGCTTCGGCTTCGGCATCGCGGTGGAGGCCGACACGGCCGTTACCGGCAACACCATCGAAAACGCGGCGAAATGGGGGCTGATGCTCGGTTGGGGGCCTTACATGCGCGGCCTCGTCGTCAGCGGCAACCTGGTGCGCAGCAGCCCCGTCGGCTGCGGCGTGACGGTGGTCGAGGAGGCCGGCACGGCGCTCGTTACCGGCAATGTCTTCGAGGAAACGCCGCAGGGCGCGATCGCGGGCTTTCGCTGGAACGAACGCGTCACGGGCGACCTTGCCCGCGACGGCACCGCCGGCCACGCGCACCTGACGATCGAGCGGAACAGGACGGGCTGACCCGTCCCGCGATGCGCCTTCCCTTCCTGCCCGAACGGGGAGGCGCCATGGTGGATGAGGGGGCGCATTCCGCAGGCCCCCTCATCCGCTTCATCAGCCGCCCTGGCCGTGATTGCCGGCGGCGTCGTCCATCTTCATTGCGGCGGGCTTGGCGGCGCCCACGGTGAAGTCCACGTCGACCTTGCCGGCCTTCTCGAAGTTCAGGGTCGCCTTGAACGTGTCGCCTTCGGCGAGCGGATGCTTGATCTTCATGAACATGACATGCAGGCCGCCGGGCTTGAGCTCGACCGTGGCGCCGGCCGGGATCTCGATGCCGTCGGGGAGCTGGCGCATCTTCATCACGTCGTTTTCCATGGCCATCTCGTGAAGCTGCACGTCGTCGGAAACGTCCGGCGCGGCGATGGAGACGAGGCGGTCGGCCTCGCCCTTGTTGACGACGGTCATGAAGCCGCCGCCGACGGGCTGGCCAGGCAGCGTCGCCCGCGAGGCCGGGTTGTGGATCTGAAGGCTGCCGAGCGTGAAATCCTGGGCGAAGAGGGCGGAGGCCGAGAGCGCGAGCGCGGCGGCGGTTGCGAGAATGCGTTTCATGGATAGTTCCTTTCTGGCTTTCGTATCGGAAGAGGATGCGCGGCAGCGGCGGCACCGGCCGGCGCATATGTTTCGCGGACATGCGGGGTGCCCTGTCGGGCGGGATTGCGGGCGCAGGGCGGCAAGCCGCCTTGCGATCAGGCCGACAGGAAGGGCGGCGCGCGGGGCGGCGCGCCGGGGCGCTCGCGTCTGGCATCGAGCGCCTGGCCGACCAGCGGGCGGACGGCGGCGGTGCGGAAGGCGTGCACGGTTCCGGCAAGATCGGCCGGCTGCGGCACCAGCATGGCGCCGCCGATGCGGCAGGCCTCGCATTTGGTGGAGGTGTCATGCCTGACCTTGCCGTCGACATGATCGTCCAGGCAGAGGTCGCCGATCGTTCCATCGGGCAGCACATACTGGGACAGCAGGAGCACGCCCGGCTGGGCGGCCGAGGCCGGCTGGTGGGCGAAACCAACGGACAGCAGGGCGAGCGCGCAGAGAATGCGCAGGCATACGGCCCAGCTCGTCATGCGTCCTGTCATCGCCCGTTCCCGTCCGCGGTTGCGGACATGTCACCTTGAACTGCTCTAGCCCCGCCGTGGCGCATGGTCAATGCGGCAAAGAAGGCCCGCCATCACCACAATTCATGGATCGATCAGGCCCGCACCCTACCGCTCGACCGGGTCGCCGCCTATTGTGGCGGCGATGCCCGTGCAGGATCGCTTTCTTCTAGCCGCGATCATGCCGGGGCTCTTTGTTCTTGCGCAAGCCGCGAACGGCGGCCTGCCCCCGGAGGATCCATGCTCACCATCTACGGCGTCTATCGCTCCCGCGCCTCGCGCGCCTACTGGCTTGCCGGCGAGCTCGGCCTGCCCTTCGTCTCCGTGCCGGTCATCCAGGGCCGCCGCGTGGACGACCCGCTTGCGGCCGATGCACCGCTCAACACGCAGTCGCCGGATTTCCTCGCGGTGAACCCGACCGGCCTCATCCCCTGCATCGACGACGGCGGCTTCGTGATGACGGAATCGCTGGCGATCAACCTCTACCTCGCCCGCAAGCACGGCGGCCCGCTTTCCGGCCAGACGCTGACGGAAGAGGCCGAGATGCTGCAATGGACGATGTGGGCGGCGACGGAGGTCGAGCCGCACGCGGTGAAGATCATCCTGACGCTGGACGCGAACGCGGCGGGAAGCGAGCAGGGACGCCTCGTCATCCGCGGCGCCGTCAAGGCGCTGAAGAAGAGCTTCCAGCGGCTCGACCAGCACCTTGCCGCAAGCGGCCACGTCGTCGGCGGGCGCTTCACCGTGGCGGACCTCAACCTCGCGGAAGTGTTCCGCTACGCGATGAGCCAGCCGCAGCTCTTCGAGGACGCCCCGCACGTCAAGGCATGGCTCGACGCCTGCCAGTCGCGGCCGGCCTTCAAGGCGATGATGGAGGTGCGGCAGGCCGAGCAGGAATGACCGCGCCGGCATAGCCGTCCGCGTCTTCCGCCATGGCCGCGCGCAGCCAGCGCTTGAAGGCCGAGACCTTGCGCGGCTCCGGCAGGCCCGGGGCCGTGACGAAATAATAGCCCATGCCGGTCTCCACCCGGATCGGGAACGGCGCGACGAGCCGCCCCTCCTTCAGCGCCCAGGAGGCGAGCACCGGATAGGCAAGCAGCACGCCCTGCCCCGACAGCGCCGCGTCGAGGCACAGCGAGGCATCGGAAAAGACGTGCCGGGCCTTGGGCGGCGGCACGTCGAGGCCCGCCGCCGCCAGCCAGCGCTCCCAGGTGAAGGCATCGTTGCCGTCGATGACGGCGGGCTGGTCGGCAAGGTCCTCCGGCCTGCGCAGCGTGTCCGCCAGCGCCGGGGCGCAGACCGGGAACATGACCTGCGGCATCAGGAACTCGGCCGTGACGCCCGGCCAGTTGCCCGGCCCGACGCGGATGCCGAGATCGACATCGGAGCGCGCGAGGTCGACGAGGCTCGTCGAGGCCTCGATGCGCAGGCCGATATCGGGATGGGCGGCGCTGAAGCGGTCGATGCGGTGGATGAGCCAGCGGGAGGCGAAGATCGGCGCGACGGAGATGGTCAGGATCGCATCGTCCCGCCGCCGCGTAGCGGCGACCGCCTCGGAAAGCTGGCGGAAACCCGCCGAAAGACGCGCGAGGAACGGCCCGCCGAACGCCGTCTCGCGCATGCCGCGGGCGGTGCGCTCGAAGATCGTCCGGCCGAGCTGTTCTTCCGCCTTGATGACCTGCTGGCTGACCGCACCGACGGTGACGCCCAGCTCCTCGGCCGCCGCCTGCAGCGAGCCGAGCCGGCCCACCGCCTCCAGCGCCCGCAGGCCGTTCAGGTGCACGCGGTTGAGGTTTCTCATATAGATTCCCTATACTCCTGTCTCGAACTACTCGATTGCCTCTGTGGTTTTCCGGCGCGATTATCAGGGCTGATCGATGATAACGAACCGAAAGGAGAAGGCAATGTTCAAGATTTTCTCCAGGCTCGCCGAAGCCCTTACGGCGAAGATCGATGCCGCGGAGGCTCCGGTCTGGATGCGCGACCCGCTCGCCCATCCCGAGATCGAAACGATGGATTCGCGCCGGCTCGGCGACCTGCCGTTCGGTCTGTTCCGGATGCCGGGCGAGGCCAAGCCCGCCTGCGGCAGCCGGACCTCCTGATCCCGCCTCGAATATCCGCCCTCCCCGGTCTATGCTGGCCGGGGAGGATTTTTCATGCCGGATGAAAAGGATCCGCTGCTCGCCCGCCTTCAACGGCTCAGCGGGGACCTGCCGGGCGTCGAGACCGGCACGTCCTACGGCACGCCGGCGCTCAAGGTCGGCGGCAAGCTCTTCGTGCGCGTCAAGGACGCCGCGACGCTGGTGCTGACGGCGCCGGTGGACGAGAAGGAGCGCCTGATCGAGATGGCGCCCGACATCTATTACGAAACCGATCACTACAGGGGATGGCCGGCGCTCCTCGTGCGCGCCGCGGCGATCGACGACGCGGAGCTGCGGCAGCGGCTTGCCGAGGCATGGCATTTCAAGGCCCCCGCGACGCTGCGCGGGATGCGCGGCTGATCTGCCGTTCATTTCTCGCGAACCGCGCTTGACAGCCCGGCGGCAAGCGGGCACAAAGCGCTTGTAACGTAATAACATTACCATTCTGGAGACCAAGATGCTGAAGCAGATCATGGCTGTTTCGGGCGCGCTCGCGCTCGCCCTTTCCCTTCCCGCGACGGCCGGGGCGCATGGCGCCTGGGTGGCGGAGCGCTGGGGCGAACTCGGCGTCGTCTATGGCCATGGCGCCGGCGACGATGCCTATGATCCGGCCCGCATCGTCGAAGCCGTCGCCGTCGGCGAGGACGGCGCGCCCGTCGCGGTGAATGTCGACAAGCGGGAAAAGTCCGCGGTCCTCAAGCCGGACGGCGAGCCCGCGGCTATCGCGCTGACCTTCGACAACGGCTACTGGACGGAAAAGACCGACGGCAAGTGGGTGAACGAGCCGAAGGACAAGGTCGCCGACGCGAAGGAGACCGGCCATTACATCAAGAACAACCTGGCGCTCATCCATGTGCATGGCGCGCTGCCCGCCTTTCCGAGGCAGGACCTGCAGATCGTGCCGCTCGACAATCCCGTCGGCCGCAAGGCCGGGGATCCGATCCGGCTGCGCGTGCTGCACGACGGCAAGCCGCTGGCCGGCGCGGTCGTGACGCTCGACTATGTCAACCAGGCTTCGCTGAAGAGCGCGCCGACGGATGCGGACGGCGAAGTCGTCGTCGCGATCCGCAACGACGGGCTCAACGTGCTCTCGGTCGATCACAGCATGCCGCTGGAAAACGACCCGAAGGCCGACAAGATCGGCTATACCGCCACCTTGAGCTTCGTCGCCGAGGCGCACAGCCACGACGATTGACGGCGGCCGGTCAACCACATGGCGCGGCGGCGCGGTGCTGCCGCGCCGCCGTCTCCCGCTTGCGGGCAGACGGATCTCGCCGGTCAGGCGTCCGACTGGCCCATATGCATGACTTCCCAGACATTGCCGTTGATGTCCTGGAAGGAGCAACCGTACATCGGGCCGAATTCGATATTCGGCTTCCACTCGCGTCCACCGGCGGCCAGCGCCCTGGCCTTGAAGTCGTCCACCTCCTGGCGGCTCGTCGCGGAAAGGCAGGTCAGCACCTGCGTCTGCTGCTCGGGATCGCCGACCTTGCCGGTCACGAACTGCGCGAACTTCTGCTCGGTCAGGTGCATGACGAAGATATTCTCGTCCACGATCATGCAGGCGGCGGTGTCGTCGCTGAACTGCTCGTTGAAGGTGAAGCCGAGCGCATCGAAGAAGCGCCGGGTGGCCGGCAGGTCCTTGACGGGCAGGTTGACGAAGATCATGCGCATGGAAATCCTCCTGGTTCTTGTTTGATGCGGAGCCGCGGCTCCCCATGCCCCAAGGACGCCCCGGCCCTGGCCTTCCCGACATGGCCGCGCGATTTTTCTCGCGGCGCCGTCAGGCGGCGAAGGCGTCCGTCACGCGGATGTCGCCGACATGGATACCGTTCCAGTTGGACATGGAGCGGTTGGCCATGGCCATCAGCGTCGCATGGACGGCCGGCTCGTCGGTGAAGAAGCGGGCGAGCGTGGCGGCGACCATGCTCTCGGCGGCGCGCGTGGTGCCGTCCTCGCATTTGAGGGCGATGGCGATGCCCTTTTCCGGGATCGCGGCGCAGAAGACGCCCTCGGCGCCGGTCTTGGCGAAGATGCGGCCCGGCGCGGCCTCCATGAGGCGGGTGCAGGCGCGGCGCGTGCCGGCGACGTAGAAGGGCTCGGCCATGCAGGCATCGATCAGGCGGCGCGAGGCCTTGGCGCGCACGGGAGCGAGGCCGACGCCGGTCGCCATCTTCGCAAAGCCGTGGGCAAGGCTTCTCAGCGGCACGGCATAGGTCGGGATCGAGCAGCCGTCGGTGCCGCAATTGTCCACCGCGAGCGCCGCGCCGGTGAGGTTCGCCATCACGCCGCGGATCTCGGCCTGCACGGGGTGCTCGTAGCGGACATAGCCTTCGAGGTCCTTGCCGGTGTGGCAGGCGGCGCAGACGAAGCCGGCATGCTTGCCGGAGCAATTGTTGTGCAGCGCCGTCGGATGGTCGAGCAGGCGCGCCTGGCTGATGAGGACCGGCTGCTCGAAGGACCAGTGCGAGCCGCATTCGAGCACGCTCTCGTCGACGCCCGAGGCGGCGAGCATGATGCCGGCAAGGCGCACATGCGCCGGCTCGCCGCTGTGCGAGGAACAGGCGAGCGCCAGCTCCCGGTCGCCGAAGGCATGGGCATCCGCCGCGCCGCTCTCGATGAGCGGCAGGGCCTGCATGGCCTTGCAGGCCGAGCGCGGGAAGACGCCCGCATCGATGTCGCCCTGCGAGAACACCACCTTGCCATCGCCGTCCAGCACGACGACCATGCCGCGATGGCGGCTTTCGACGAGATTACCGCGCGTGACTTCGACAAGGACGGGGTTTGCCATGATCATGCCCTCAAATTTCCGATTTCCGCTGCGGTATTATCCGAAATCCGCGACCCTGCCCACTTGCTTTCGGAGCGCCCGATGAAATTGCTGAGGAACGTCCTCGCCCTCTTTCTCGCGATCTACCTCATGCCGGCGCTCGCCTCGGCGGGCTACTGGTACATCCGGGACCGGCCGGCAAGCTGGCGCGTGGCGAACTGGACGTCCGCCGGCATCCTGCCGAAAGCGAAGGAGACGCCGCAGGCGACGATCCACATCTTCTCGGCCGCGACGGGCGGCATGAAGGGCGCCGTGGCAAGCCATGCCTGGATCGTCACCAAGGCGGCTAACGCCTCGACCTACAATCGCTACGACAAGGTCGGCTGGGGCACGCCGGTGCGCAGGAACGCCTATGCGCCGGACGCCTACTGGTATTCCAACACGCCGCGCGTGGTCGTCAGCGTCAGCGGCGCGGAGGCGGCCCGGCTGATCCCGAAGATCGAGGCGGCGATCGCCGCCTATCCCTATTCGAAGCCCGGCGCCTACCGCATCTGGCCGGGGCCGAACTCCAACACCTTCGTCGCGCATGTGCTGCGCTCCGTGCCGGAACTCGGCGTCGTGCTGCCGCCGGATGCCGTGGGACGCGATTACCTGCCGGAGGGCAGGCTCTTTTCCGTCGATGCCGACGGCAGGGACGTGCATGCGACGCTCTACGGGCTTCTCGGCGTTTCGGCCGGCATGCGCTCCGGCCTCGAACTGCACGTCATGGGCCTCGTCGCCGGCGTCGACCTCATGCGGCCGGCGATCAAGATACCGGCGATCGGGCGGATCGGCATCTAGCGGGCGCCGGACATGACGGTGTCATCAACCGATTGTAAGCCGCAACAGGATTGAGCAGGAGCGAAGGGCGACCATGAGCGACGAAAGAAGACAGCATGCGGCGGCCTGTCACTGCGGCACCGTCCGGTTCCGCGTGCGGCTGACGGACGAGTTCAACACCATCCGCCGCTGCACCTGCTCCTACTGCCGCATGCGCGGCGCGATTGCGGTCTCCGCGGCGCTTGCCGATATCGAATTCGAGCAGGGCGAAGACAACCTGACGCTCTACCGGTTCAATACGGGCACGGCGAAGCACTATTTCTGCAAGACCTGCGGCATCTACACCCACCACCAGCGCCGCTCCAACCCGAACCAGTTCGGCATCAACGTCGCCTGCATCGAAGGCGCCAGCCCCTTCGACTTTTCGGCCGTAGACGTGATGGACGGCGTCACCCATCCCTCGGATTCCGGCGCCGCCCCTCGGATCGCGGGAATCCTGCGGTTCGAGCCGGCAGCCTGACGCCGCCTTACGGCATCAGGGATACACCACCTCCATGGCGGGCGATCCGCGACGGGTCGGCGATCGATTCGATCTCGACGATCCGGCCGCGTTCCACCTCCACGAGCTCGACCACCCTGGGCTGTGCGCCGGGGACGCGGTGTGGAACGCGGCCGTCCGCCACTTCGACGAAAAGGGCCTCGCCGTCTTCGTCGTGGAGATCGCCGCTATCAATATTCGGACGGCTTCAACTTGGTGACGCGGCAGGTCTCGGGCGGATGGCCCCCGTAAGGAGGGCCTGGCGAACCGATTTCAGTGAAAAGTCGCGGCTTGAACTGCGGTTTGAGCCGTGCGACCTCTTCCTCAACCTCTTTTTGCATCGCAAGGCCGCCGATAATGTCCGACAGCATCACCGTTCCCAAGGAAGCCGCGCCGCGGCTTTCCAGCCTGTTCTCCCGCGGCTACCTGTTCGGGACGCTGATGCTCGGCGGCGGCATCATGCTGCATGCGGTGGAGACCTACATCACCGCGACGCTGATGCCTTCCATCGTGCGCGACATCGGCGGCCTTCCGCTCTTCGCCTGGGCGACGACGATCTATGTCGCGGCCTCGGTGCTCGGCTCGACCTTCGTTGCCGTGCGGCCGGAGGGCGTGACGCTGAACCGCTGCTATGTCATCGGCGCGGCGCTGTTCGGCATCGGCAGCCTCGTCTGCGCCATCGCGCCGACCATGGAGACGGTGCTCGTCGGCCGGGCGATCCAGGGGCTGGGCGCGGGCTTCCTCGTCGCGCTCGGCTATGCCTTCATCCGCTTCGTCTATCCCGAGCCGCTGTGGAGCACGGCGTCCACGCTCTATGCCGCCGCCTGGGGCATCGCCACCTTCCTCGGGCCGACCATCGGCGGCATCTTCGCCGCCGGCAGCGCCTGGCGCGAGGCCTTCGCGCTGCTCGTGCCGCTGTCCATCCTCATGGCGCTCGCCGCGCCGAGGCTGCTGCCCTCCGGCGAGGGCGAACGGGTGACGACGCGGACGCCCTTCGCGCAGATCCTCCTGCTGGTGACGTCCGTCATCGTGCTTTCGCTCGCAAGCTCGGTGAGCGAACCGGCGCTGCGCGGCCTGCTGGCGGGCGCCGCCGTCGTCGGCGTCACCGCCGCCATCGCCATCGAGCGGCATGCCGAGGCGCGCCTGCTGCCGGCCGGCACGATCCGCCTCGCCTCGCCGCTCGCCCGCGTCTACCTCATCATGCTCATGCTGCTGGTGACGGTCTGCTCCGACATCTACATCCCCTATTTCCTGCAGGTGCTGCATGGGGTGACGCCGCTGATCTCGGGCTACCTCGTGGCGCTGCTGGCGCTCGGCTGGACGGCGGCGGCCTTCGCCACGGCGGGGCTGAGGGGCCGGAGCGCCAACCGGGTCATCGTCGCCGGCGCGGCGATGGAGGCGCTGGCGACCGCCCTCCTCGTCTTCACGCTCGCCCGGCACAATCCCGAAGGCGGCCTCCTGCCGCTAGCGACCGCCACCGTCTTCATCTTCCTCATGGGCTTCGGCATCGGCATGGGCTGGGCGCATCTCGTCACCCATGTCCTTCACCTCGCGCCGGCCGGCGAGACGGACAAGGCCTCGGCGGCGATCACCACCATGCAGGCGCTGGGCGCGGCCTTCGGGGCGGCCCTTGCGGGCATCATCGTCAATTCGACGGGACTGGTGAAGCCGGGCGGCATCGAAGGCGCATCGACGGCGGCGCACTGGCTCTATGCCCTGCTGGCGCTTCCGGCCGCGCTGGCGATCCTGCTCGCCGTGCGCCTGCCGCACGAACGGGCGGCGGCGCCCGATTGAACGCGCCGACGCCCCTTCCGCCCGGTCAATCGACGGTCAGCACGATCTTGCCGATGTGATCGCCCTCTTCCATCATGCGGTGGGCGGCGGCGGCCTCGGCATAGGGCATGACCGCGTGGATGACCGGCGCCACACGCCCTTCCTCCAGGAGCGGCCAGACCTTCTGGAGAAGTTCGTCGCGGATCTTCCGCTTTTCCGCCGCCGTGCGCGGGCGCATGGCCGAGCCCATGACGCGCAGGCGCTTCAGCATGATGGGAGAAAGGTTCACGCGCTCGGCGACGGCGCCGCCGAGGAAGGCGATGATCGACAGGCGCCCGTCGCGGGCGAGCGACTTCACGTTGCGCTCGAAATAGGCCGCGCCGATCATGTCGAGGATGACGTCGACGCCGGCCTTGCCGGTCTCCCCGGCGATGACGGCGGCGAAGTCCTCGTCGCGGTAGTTGATGGCGCGGCTTGCGCCGAGGTCGAGGCAGGCCTTGCATTTTTCCGCCGAGCCGGCCGTGGCGAAGACGCGCGCGCCGAGGGAGGCGGCAAGCTGGATCGCCGTCGTGCCGATGCCGCTGGTGCCGCCATGGATCAGCACGCTTTCGCCGGGCTTCAGGTCCGCCATCATGAAGAGGTTCGCCCAGACGGTGAAGAAGGTCTCCGGCAGCGCCGCCGCCTTCACCGCGTCGTAGCCCTTCGGGAAGGGCAGCGCCTGCGTGGCCGGCACCGCGCAATATTGCGCATAGCCGCCGCCATTGGCGAGCGCGCAGACCGGGTCGCCGAGCTTGTGACCGGTCACGCCCTCGCCGAGCGCCACGACCTTGCCGGCGACTTCGAGGCCGAGGATGGGGCTGGCATCGGGCGGCGGCGGATAGTCGCCCTTGCGCTGGAGCACATCCGGGCGGTTGATGCCCGCCGCTTCCACGCGCACGAGGATCTCGCCGGGCCGGACCTCGGGCGTGCGCCCCTCGGTGACGGCCAGGTTATCCGGCCCGCCATGTTCGCTGAGCCCGACATAGGACATGGACGATGGAACTGACATGGCTTTCCTTCCCGCGCTTCACGTAGAACATCAATGTCGGTTCTAGCCCAAAGCGCGAGTCTTTTGAATCGGTTCCAGGGGAAAGCTCAAACTTCAGTCCAGCGCCGGGGAAAAGACGAGCCCCGTGGCATCGCCCTTGGCATTGGCCTTCAGCGCGGCGATCCGGCTGCTGATCTGCGCCGCCTCGCCGATCACCTCGCCCTCGGGGACGACGAGCACCGCCGCCGAGCAGCGCATCAGCGGGAAGCCGGCGGCTTGGCCGGCGCGGTCGTGGCCGCGGATCTCGCCGGCGAGCTGGTCCTCCGGCGAATAGAGCAGGCGCACCTCGCGGGCGAAATCGGCAAGCAGCCGCTCCAGCGTTTCGCGCACCACGCCTACCGGCCGGCCGCAGATGCCGGCAAAGAAATCGTCGCCGCCGACATGGCCGACGAAGACATCCTCCCCGACGAAGTCGCGGCGCAGCAGCGTGGCGAAGAGCGAGAGCGCAAGGTCGCCCTTGTGGAAGCCGTAGCGATCGTTGAACGGCTTGAAATTGTCGAAGTCGAAATAGCACAGGCACCTTAGCTGGTCGCCGTCGAGCGCCTTGTCCTGCAGGTAGTCGCGGATCGAGCGGTTGCCGGGAAGGCCGGTCAGCGGGTTCTGGTCCTCCGCCGTCTTCAGGCGCTTCTCGTTGATGATCTTCAGCAGCGAGGAGGCCGAGAGGATGCCGGCATAGCGCAGGTTCTCCGTCAGGATCACGCATTCGTTGCCGCCCATGCCGGTGAAGACGTCGAGGAGCTGTTCGGCGGGCGTGTCGAGATCGGCGATCGGCGCCGTCGTGACGAAGTGCGACAGGCTCTTCTGGTAGAGCCTGTTCTTCAGGAGGTCGCGGCCGAAGGGATGATAGCTCAGTTCCTTGACGTGATATTCGTGCAGGATGCCGCGCGGCTCGTCATTGGCGTTCAGCACCGGGAAGAAGGTGCGCCTCGGATCGCGGCGGAAGAATTCGAAGACCGATTCGAGGCTCTCGTTCTCGCGCAGCACCGCGACATGCTCGATCTCGCGGCGGATGAGGATGCTGTCGAGCGTGCGGGAATTGCGGCGCGTGCCGCCGGCGCGCGCGACCTGCGCATAGACCGGGCTCAGCGCCGAAAAATCCGTGACGGGGCGCGAGACGAACCAGCCCTGCACGAGATCGCAGCCCGCCTCGCGGCAGGCGATGAACTCCGCCTCGGTCTCCACCCCTTCCGCGATCACGCGGATGCCGAGCACATGGGCGGCATTGACGGTATTGCGCACCAGATGGCGCTTGCGGGCGTCCGCATCCATGCCTGAAATGAAGTGGCGGTCGATCTTGAGATAGTCGACCGGGTGATCGCAGAGCAGTTTCAGCCCGTTGTGGCCGACGCCGAAATCGTCGATGGCGAGCTTGAAGCCGGCAAGGCGCAGCTTGCGCACGAGGACGGCGAAGTCGGGCAGCGTGTCGTTGTCGAAGCGCTCGGAAATCTCGAAGCAGATCGAGGAGGCCGGGATGCCGGCGCGGCCGAGATGGCCGACGAGGCGCTCGACGAGATCCGCGCCATCGGG
The DNA here is from genome assembly GCF_021401195.1 of Shinella sp. NM-101. Taxonomy (NCBI): domain Bacteria; kingdom Pseudomonadati; phylum Pseudomonadota; class Alphaproteobacteria; order Hyphomicrobiales; family Rhizobiaceae; genus Shinella; species Shinella sp. NM-101. The sequence continues at coordinate 69,703 of NZ_JACBFT010000014.1, forward strand.
CACGAGGCGGGAATCGAGGTTGATGAAGAGGGTGCGCGAGCGGAAATCCGGCAGCGCCGAGAAGGCGGCGATGGCGCGGCTGTTGACCATGTATTCCAGCGCCAGGAGCTGGCCCGCCTCGTAGGCGCGGTCGATCAGGTCGAGCGGCGAGCGGAAGCCGAGGCGGTCGAAGCCGCGCATCAGCGATTCATGGCCGAAGACCGCGCCGGTCGAAGCCTCGACGATCGGCTGGAAGGCCGTCTCGATCACCAGCTTGGCGAGCGTGACGATCTCGCCGTCGCCGAAGCGACGAAGGGCAAGCAATTCGGCGGCGGACATGCGCGGCTCCGAGGCGTGGACGATGCCGCGAAGTCTCCGCCGCGATCCCTGAAGAAAGGGTTTCCCCAGCGTGACACTTTCGTGAAACTTCAACAACTACAAGGAGTTGAAAAAGAGACTGCTCATATTGGAAGCGCCAGCAGCAAGGCCCCGCCACCGATCATCACCACCGCGATCCAATGGGCGGTGGAAAGCTGCTCGCCGAGGAAGAGGACGGCGAAGACGGCGACGAGCACGACGCTCAGCTTGTCGACCGGCGCGACCTCAGCGGCCTTGCCGATCTGCAGGGCACGAAAATAGCAGAGCCAGGAGGCGCCCGTCGCGAGCCCCGAGAGAACGAGGAAGATCCAGCTCCGCATCGGCATCGCGCCGGGTGCCTGCCAGTTGCCGGCAAGCGTCAGCATCACGGCGATGGCCAGGAGGATGACGACGGTGCGGATGAAGGTCGCGAAGTCGGAATTGACCTCGGCGATGCCGATCTTGGCGAAGATGGCGGTCAGCGCCGCGAAGACCGCCGAGCCGAGCGCCCAGACCTGCCAGGACGTCAGAAGCCCCTTCACACCGCACCTCCCGCGAGCATCGCGCGCGTCAGCGCGAGCCCGGCCGCAACGGCGAGGAGCGAGAGAATGACGGAGGCCCCGACATAGAGCGCCGCCAGCCCCGCTTCGCCCCGCTCCCACAGCAGCGCCGCATCGAGCGAGAAGGCGGAGAAGGTGGTGAAGCCGCCGAGGATGCCCGTCGTCAGGAAAAGCCGCGCCTCCTGCGGCAGGTGGCCGCGGAAGGCGAAGAAGCCGGCGACCAGCCCCATCGCCAGGCAGCCGAGCACGTTGATGACGAGCGTGCCGGCGGGAAAGGCGGTGCCGACGAGCCGCGCGGCGAGCACGTTCACGCCGTGCCGGCCCGCCCCGCCGATGCCCGCGCCGAGAAAGACGATCAGATAGTTCATGTCCGTTGCCTCAAAGGTCTCGCGTTCCGGTTTGCGGACAACAAAAAACCGCCCTCGGGCGGTCGCCAGAAACGCTCCCGCCGTCGACGGCCATCGCTGGCCGGTCTGGCAGGAGCTATCAGCCGATGAACGGCAGTTGTCGGGGAGCTCCATCCCCATCCCACGGTGGAATTTCTAGGCGCTGGCGGGGCGGCTGTCAAACCGCTCCGCCGGCCTGTGAACGGGAGCGGCTACCTGCGCAGCGCCAGGCCGAAGGCAATCAGCGCCCAGCCCTGCATGGCAAGGTCGAAGGCGAGGAAGAGGCCGAGCAGCCAGAGGCTGTTCACCGGCCAGCCGAGGATGAAGACGATACCCGCCAGCGTCGTGACCACGCCGCCCGCCATCAGCCAGCCCCAGCCGCTCTCCGGCCGCACGCGCCAGGCCGCGAAGATACGGAAGACGCCGGCAACGAGCAGGGCTGCCGCCATCAGCAGCGTCAGCACGGCCGAGGTCAGCACCGGATTGACGAAGGCGAGCACGCCGGCCGCGAGATAGAGCAGCGCGCTCAGCGCCCAGGAGAGCGTCTCCCGCCAGGCCTTGACCTGGAAGGCATGGGCAAGGTGCACCGCGCCGCCGACGATCATCAGCATGCCGACATAATAGACCGAGGCGACCGTCGCCATGAAGAGGTTGGCGGCGGCAATACCGCCGAAGACCAGCAGGATGACGCCGAGGGCGACGAACCAGCCCCATTTCGCACGCACTTCGGAGACAGGGTTCATTCCGGGAGAGAGGACCATGGTGCACCTCGAAAAATGAATGAAAACAAAGGCAGGCTAGCACGATCCAAACGCCATTGCGACATCTGATTGCGAAGCCCGCGATGCGCAAGATTTTTATTGATTGATCACTCAATTAAAAATATTCTTGACCGAAATCAGGGGAACGACATGCCGAAGGTTGGAATGGAGCCGGTGCGCCGCAAGGCGCTGGTGGATGCGACGCTGCGGGCCGTGGGCGACCATGGTTCGCTGACCGTCACCATGTCGGAGATCGCCCGCCATGCCGGCGTTTCCCCTGCCCTTGCGCACCATTATTTCGGCTCCAAGGAACAGCTCGTCATCGAGACGATCCGCAGCCTCCTGCGCACGCTGCGCACCGATGCGGTGGCGGCGCTGAAGGCGGCGGCGACGCCGCGCGACAGGCTTTCGGCCGTCATCCGCGTCAATTTCCAGGCGCACCAGTTCGCGCCGGAAACGGTGGCCGCATGGCTTGCCTTCTATTCGGAGGCGCAGCGCTCGGAGGCGGTGCGCCGGCTGCTCGTCGTCTATGCGCGGCGGCTGAACTCCAACCTGCTTGCGAGCCTCAAGCGGCTCTGCCCGGCCGGGCACGCCAGCGAGATCGCCGACGGCGCGGCCGCGATGATCGACGGGCTCTACCTGCGGCAGGGCCTGAAATCCGCGCCGGTCAGCATCGAGTCCTCGATCGCGCTGACGGAGAGCTACGTCAATGCCCAGCTTGCCGCCGTCGCTGGCGATGCCTGCCATGACGGAGGCCGGCGGCTACCTGTCACACCGGAACGCTAGAGACTGCAGATGCCCGCTTCATTCGCACCAAGGACCAGCCCGTGACCGCCAGCAAGCCGAACATCCTCATCATCATGGTCGACCAGCTCAACGGGACCTTCTTCCCCGACGGGCCGGCGGACTTCCTGCATGCGCCGCACATGAAGGCGCTTGCGGCGCGCGCGGCACGGTTCCGCAACAACTATACGTCCTCCCCGCTCTGCGCGCCCGCCCGCGCCTCCTTCATGGCCGGGCAGTTGCCGAGCCGCACGCAGGTCTACGACAATGCGGCCGAATACATCTCCTCCATCCCCACCTTCGCGCATCACCTGCGCCGCGCCGGCTATTACACGGCGCTGTCGGGGAAAATGCATTTCGTCGGGCCGGACCAGCTGCACGGTTTCGAGGAGCGGCTGACGACGGACATCTATCCGGCCGATTTCGGCTGGACGCCGGATTACCGCAAGCCCGGCGAGCGCATCGACTGGTGGTATCACAACATGGGCTCGGTGACGGGCGCGGGCGTCGCCGAGATCACCAACCAGATGGAATATGACGACGAGGTCGCCTTCCTCGCGAACCAGAAGCTCTACCAGCTCTCCCGAGAGAACGACGACCAGTACCGCCGCCCCTGGTGCCTCACCGTCTCCTTCACCCATCCGCACGATCCCTACGTGGCGCGGCGGAAGTTCTGGGACCTCTACGAGGACTGCGCGCACCTGATGCCGCAGGTCGGCATGCTGGAGGAGCAGGATCCGCATTCCGCCCGCATCCTGCATTCCTGCGATTATGCCAGGTTCGCCATCACCGGCGAGCATGTGCGCCGCTCGCGGCAGGCCTATTTCGCCAATATCTCCTATCTCGACGAGAAGGTCGGCGAGCTCGTCGACACGCTGGCACGCACGCGCATGCTGGACGAGACGCTGATCTTCTTCTGCTCGGACCACGGCGACATGCTCGGCGAGCGCGGCCTGTGGTTCAAGATGAACTTCTTCGAAGGCTCGGCCCGCGTGCCGCTGATGATCGCCGGTCCCGGCGTGACGCCGGGCCTGCATCTCGCCCCCACCTCCAATCTCGACGTAACGCCGACGCTCTGCGACCTCGCGGGCATTTCCATGGACGAGGTGATGCCGTGGACGGACGGGGAAAGCCTCGTGCCCGTCATCGGCGGCGAGGGGCGCACGACGCCCGTGCTGATGGAATATGCGGCGGAGGCCTCCTATGCGCCGCTCGTCTGCATCCGCGAGGGCAAGTGGAAATACATCCACTGCGAGCTCGACCCGGAACAGCTCTACGACCTCGAAGCCGACCCGAAGGAACTGACCAATCTAGCGACCTCCGACAATCCGGTGATCCGGGCGACGATGGAGGCCTTCCGACAGATGCGCGAGGCGCGCTGGGACATGGCCGCCTTCGACGCCGCCGTGCGCGAGAGCCAGGCGCGGCGCTGGGTGGTCTACGAGGCGCTGCGCAACGGCGCCTACTACCCCTGGGACCACCAGCCGCTGCAGAAGGCATCCGAACGCTACATGCGCAACCACATGAACCTCGACAATCTCGAGGAATCGAAACGCTATCCGCGGGGAGAATGACATGAAAGCCCAACCGAAAGCCTCGCATTTCATCGACGGCGACTATGTCGAGGATACCGCCGGCACGCCCTTCGAGAGCCTCTATCCCGCCACCGGCGAGGTGATCGCGCGCCTTCACGCCGCAACGCCCGCCATCGTGGAAAAGGCCGTCGCCTCGGCGAAACGCGCGCAGAAGGAATGGGCCGCGATGAGCCCGACGGCGCGCGGCCGCATCCTCAAGCGTGCGGCCGAGATCATGCGCGAGAGGAACCGGCAGCTTTCCGAGCTGGAGACGCTCGATACCGGCAAGCCGATCCAGGAGACCATCGTCGCCGACCCGACCTCGGGGGCGGATGCCTTCGAATTCTTCGGCGGCATCGCGGCGGCGGGGCTCAACGGCGATTACATCCCGCTCGGGCAGGACTTCGCCTTCACCAAGCGCGTGCCGCTCGGCGTGTGCGTCGGCATCGGCGCGTGGAACTATCCGCAGCAGATCGCCTGCTGGAAGGGCGCGCCGGCGCTCGTCTGCGGCAATGCCATGGTGTTCAAGCCCTCGGAGAACACCCCGCTCGGCGCGCTGAAGATCGCGGAAATCCTCATCGAGGCCGGCCTGCCGAAGGGGCTCTACAACGTCATCCAGGGCGACCGGACGACCGGCCCGCTGCTCGTCAACCACCCCGACGTCGCCAAGGTCTCGCTGACCGGTTCCGTGCCGACGGGCAAGAAGGTGGCGGGCGCGGCGGCCGCCGACCTCAAGCATGTGACGATGGAACTCGGCGGCAAGTCGCCGCTCATCGTCTTCGACGACGCCGACCTCGAAAGCGCCATCGGCGGGGCGATGCTCGGCAACTTCTATTCGACCGGGCAGGTCTGCTCGAACGGCACGCGCGTCTTCGTGCAGAAGGGCATCAAGGAGCGGTTCCTCGCTCGCCTCAAGGAGCGGACGGAGAAGATCGTCATCGGAGATCCGATGGACGAGGCGACGCAGCTCGGGCCGATGGTCTCGAAGGCGCAGCGCGACAAGGTCCTCGACTATATCGCGAAGGGCAAGGCCGAGGGCGCGACGCTCATCACCGGCGGCGGCATTCCAAACGACGTGTCGGGCGACGGCTATTACATCCAGCCGACCGTCTTTGCCGACGTCATCGACGGCATGACCATCGCACGCGAAGAGATCTTCGGACCGGTCATGTGCGTGCTCGACTTCGACCATGAGGACGAGGTGATCGAACGCGGCAACGCCACGGAGTTCGGCCTCTCCGGCGGCGTCTTCACATCGGACATCACCCGCGCGCACCGCGTCGTCGACCGGCTGGAGGCCGGCACGCTCTGGATCAACACCTACAACCTCTGCCCCGTGGAAATCCCCTTCGGCGGCTCCAAGCAGTCCGGCTTCGGGCGGGAGAACTCGCTTGCCGCGCTGGAGCACTATTCGGAGCTGAAGACGGTCTATGTGTCCATGGGCAAGGTCGAGGCGCCGTATTGATTTGATGGTGAATGCCCCTCATCCGCCTGCCGGCACCTTCTCCCCATAAACGGGGAGAAGGAAAGTCGCTGCCCCGGTTTCCTCCATATCGGGGGTGGTCATGGCCGGATTGAGCGCGTGCCACATCCCCTTCGCCCCGCTTGCGGGGAGAAGGTGCCGGCAGGCGGATGAGGGGCCAAGCATCACACGAAAGAGAACACCGCCATGCAGAACGCAGACTACATCATCATCGGTTCCGGCTCGGCCGGCTCGGCGCTGGCCTATCGGCTCTCGGAGGACGGCAGGCATACGATCATGGTGCTGGAATATGGCGGTTCGGATATCGGGCCGTTCATCCAGATGCCGGCGGCGCTGGCCTGGCCGATGAGCATGAAGCGCTATAACTGGGGCTATCTCTCCGAGCCCGAGCCGAACCTCAACAACCGCAGGATCACCGCGCCGCGCGGGAAGGTGCTCGGCGGCTCGTCCTCCATCAACGGGCTCGTCTATGTGCGCGGCCATGCGGAGGACTTCAACCGCTGGGAGGCGCTCGGCGCGCAGGGCTGGGCCTATGCGGACGTGCTGCCCTACTACAAGCGCATGGAAACCTCGCTCGGCGGCGAGGCGGGCTGGCGCGGCACGGACGGGCCGCTGCATGTGCGGCGCGGGCCGGTGACGAACCCGCTCTTCCACGCCTTCATCCAGGCCGGCCAGCAGGCGGGCTTCGAGACGACGGACGATTACAACGGCTCCAAGCAGGAAGGCTTCGGCCTGATGGAGCAGACGATCCATAACGGCCGTCGCTGGTCGGCGGCGAACGCCTATCTGCGCCCGGCGATGAAGCGGCAGAACGTTTCCCTCGTGCGCTGCTTCGCGCGGAAGATCGTCATCGAGAACGGCCGTGCGGTCGGCGTCGAGATCGAGCGGAACGGGAAGATCGAGGTGGTGAAGGCGAACCGGGAAGTCGTCGTCTCGGCCTCTTCCTTCAATTCGCCGAAGCTGCTGATGCTCTCGGGCATCGGCCCGGCACAGCACCTGAAGGACATGGGGATCGCGGTGAAGGTGGACCGGCCGGGGGTCGGGGCGAACCTGCAGGACCACATGGAGTTCTATTTCCAGCAGGTCTCCACCAAGCCGGTCTCGCTCTATTCCTGGCTGCCTTGGTTCTGGCAGGGCGTGGCGGGCGCGCAGTGGCTGCTCTCCAAGGGCGGGCTCGGGGCCTCCAACCAGTTCGAGGCCTGCGCGTTCCTGCGCTCGGCGGCGGGGCTGAAGCAGCCGGACATCCAGTATCACTTCCTGCCCGTCGCCATCTCCTATGACGGCAAGGCGGCGGCCAGGAGCCACGGCTTCCAGGTGCATGTCGGCTACAACCTGTCGAAATCGCGCGGCAACGTGACGCTCCGCTCGGCCGATCCGATGGCCGATCCGGTGATCCGCTTCAACTACATGAGCCACGAGGAGGACTGGGTGAAGTTCCGCCATTGCGTGCGCCTCACCCGCGAAATCTTCAGCCAGAAGGCCTTCGACGAATACCGCGGCCCGGAAATCCAGCCCGGCGCAAAGGTGCAGACGGACGCGGAGATCGACGCCTTCCTGCGCGAGCACCTGGAAAGCGCCTACCACCCCTGCGGCACCTGCCGCATGGGCGCGGCGGACGACCCGATGGCGGTGGTCGACCCGCAGACCCGCGTCATCGGCGTCGAGGCCTTGCGCGTGGCGGACAGCTCCATCTTCCCGCACGTCACCTACGGCAACCTCAACGCGCCCTCGATCATGACCGGCGAGAAGGCGGCCGACCACATCCTCGGAAAACAGCCGTTGGCCCGCTCCAATCAGGAGCCGTGGGTCAATCCGCGGGCAGCGGTGAGCGATCGGTAGGCGGTGGTCGCAGTAACTGTCTAGAAGATGTCCCTTCATAGGGCTGCCCCTCATCCGGCCTGCCGGCCACCTTCTCCCCGCAAGCGGGGAGAAGGAGATATGCCGCGCCCGCTTCCCACATCTATAATGTTGCGTGGGGCAAGTCCTCTCTCCACACTTGCGGGAAGACGGTGAGGGTGAGGGGCAGCTTCCACATGCGCTCGTTCCTGCCTCGTAAGGACGCACCTTATTTTCTACTAAATTCATAGAATAATATCAAAGCCTTCCCCGGCGGCAGGATTTCTGCCCCGGGGCGCAGATGGAGAGATATTTGCTCCTGCGCCTGAGGCTTTGGAAATCCGTTTTGCTGTCTCCCCTCGCCCGAGCCTGCGATAATCCGGCAAATTCTCGCAAAGGCTTGGAAACGGAATGACTGCTCTTACCGGAAACGGGATCGCGGAAGCCCTGAACGACAAACTGGCCGGCCTCGACCTTGCCGGGCGCCTCGCGCTCGTCGCCGGGCTTGGCGGGCGCGCCGTCTTCACCACCAGCCTCGGCATCGAGGACCAGGTGATCACCGCGGCCATCGGCACCGACCGCCTTGCCATCGACGTCGTGACGCTGGAGACGGGCCGGCTCTTCAAGGAGACCCTCGACCTCATCGACGAGACCGAGGAACAGTACGGCATCACCATTACCCGCTACATGCCCGTGCAGGACGACATTGACGCCTATGCGGCGCAATACGGCCTCAACGGCTTCTACGAGAGCGTCGAGGCGCGGCATGCCTGTTGCAGCGTGCGCAAGCTGAAGCCTCTTCAGCGCGCGCTCGAAGGGGCATCCTTCTGGATCACCGGCCTTCGCCGCGGCCAGTCCGGCAATCGGGCGGACACGCCCTTCGCCGAATATGACGCCGAGCGCAACCTCATCAAGATCAACCCGCTCGCCGACTGGGACATCGACCGCATCAAGGCTTACGTCGCCGACCATGCCGTGCCGGTGAACCCGATGCATTCCCGCGGCTATCCCTCCATCGGCTGCGAGCCCTGTACGCGCGCCATCAAGCCCGGCGAGCCGGAGCGCGCCGGCCGCTGGTGGTGGGAGAACGACGAGAAGCGCGAATGCGGCCTGCACGTCCACGAGGCCGCCGCCTCCCCCATCCCGGCCCCCAGCGCGGCCTGACCCGAACAGCCCTCTCAGGGCATCCCATCCGGAGTGAAGAGTTTAATGTCCGATATCCGTCACGAAGCGGAAGCGAAGCACAACGCAACGCAAAAACCGCCGCTCGATCCGCATCTGAAGGCGCTGGAAAACGAGGCCATCCACATCTTCCGCGAGGTCGCCGCCGAATTCGAGCGTCCCGTCATGCTCTATTCGATCGGCAAGGACTCCTCCGTCCTGCTGCATCTCGCGCGCAAGGCTTTCTATCCCGGCCGCGTGCCCTTCCCGCTGCTGCATGTCAACACGGGCTGGAAGTTCGCCGAGATGATCGCGTTCCGCGATAATATCGTCAAGGAATACGATCTCGACCTGATCGAGCACGTCAACCCGCGCGGTGCGGCGGAGAACGTCACGCCCTTCTCCCACGGCTCGGCGCTCTATACCGACATCATGAAGACGGAATCGCTGCGCCAGGCGCTCGACGCCGGCAAGTACGATGCGGCCTTCGGCGGCGCACGGCGCGACGAGGAGGCCTCGCGCGCCAAGGAGCGCATCTATTCCTTCCGCACGCCCGACCACCGCTGGGACCCGCGCAACCAGCGCCCGGAATTGTGGAACGTCTACAACGGCATGATCCGCCAGGGCGAGAGCGTGCGCGCCTTCCCGCTCTCCAACTGGACCGAGGTCGACATCTGGCGCTACATCCAGGCCGAGGACATCCCGATCGTGCCGCTCTATTTCGCGAAGAAGCGTCCCTATGTGGAGCGCGACGGCATGATGATCCTTGCCGAGGATTCGCGCCTCGAACTTCTGCCCGGCGAGGTGAAGCAGGAAGGCGTCATCCGCTTCCGCACGCTCGGCTGCTTCCCGCTGACCGGCGCCATCCGCTCCAATGCCCAGACGCTCGACGACATCATCGCCGAGTTGGAGACGGCCACCGTCTCCGAACGCCAGGGCCGCGCGATCGACCGCGACCAGTCCGGCTCCATGGAAAAGAAGAAACGCGAAGGGTATTTCTGAGATGACCGTTTCCGCCACAGCAACCGCCGAGGCTCTTCCGCTCGAAGAACCGGCCCGTGCGATCCGCGATTCCCGCCCGCTTCGCCTCATCACCTGCGGCTCGGTCGACGACGGCAAGTCGACGCTGATCGGCCGGCTGCTCTGGGACACCAAGGCCGTCAAGGAAGACCAGGCCGCGACGCTCCACCGCGACAGCGGCAAGCAGAACGACCTCGGCCTGCCCGATTTCGCGCTGCTGCTCGACGGGCTCCAGGCCGAGCGCGAGCAGGGCATCACCATCGACGTCGCCTACCGTTACTTCTCGACGGACCGCCGCTCCTTCATCGTCGCCGATACGCCCGGCCACGAGCAATATACCCGCAACATGGCGACCGGCGCCTCCACGGCTGACCTTGCCGTGCTGCTGGTCGACGCCCGCGCCGGCATCCTGGAGCAGACGCGCCGCCACGCCACCATCGCCTCGCTGATGGGCATCCGCCAGTTCGTGCTCGCGGTCAACAAGATCGACCTGACGAACTACGACCGTGCCCGCTTCATCGAGATCGTGCACGACTTCAAGGAGTTCGCGCTGACGCTCGGCGTCAAGCAGATCACCGCCATCCCGATCTCCGCGCTGAAGGGCGAGAACGTCGTCTATGACGGCCGCGCCGCCATGCCCTGGTACGACGGCCCGACGCTGGTCGAGACGCTGGAAAAGGCCACCACCCGCTCCAACCAGACGGTCGGCTTCCGCCTGCCCGTGCAGCGCGTCTCCCGCCCCGGCGAAAGTTTTCGCGGCTATCAGGGCACCGTTGCCGGCGGTTCGGTGAAGCCGGGCGACAGCGTCGTCGTCCTGCCCTCGGGCATGGTGGCGAACGTCACCAAGATCGTCACCTTCGACCTCGTGCGCAACGCGGCCGTGGCGGGTGACGCCATCACGCTCGTGCTCGACCGGCAGGTCGACGTGGCGCGCGGCGACATGATCGTCGCCATCGACAGCCAGCCGATGACAGGCCGCGGTTTCGATGCGCAGCTCGTCGCCCTCCAGCCCGATGGCATCGAACCGGGAAAACGCTACTGGCTGAAGAGCGGCTCGCGCCGCCAGCGCGTCACCGTCGAGCCGGTGAGCCAGCTCGACCTCAAGACCTCCAAGTGGGGCGCGGCGGACAGGCTCGGCATGAACGCCATCGGCAAGGTGCATCTCACCTTCGACGAGCAGGCGATCTTCGACACCTACGAGCAGAACCGCACGACCGGCGCCTTCATCCTGATCGACCCCGACACCAACAACACGGTGGCCGGCGGCATGATCACGGGCCGCCGCTCCGAGCTCGGCGGCATCCACAAGGACGACCAGCGCGTGCTCATCTCCCTGCCCGCCGACCTCGCCGGGAAGATCATGGCGAGCGAGCTCTTCGCCAATCGCCGCCACGATGTCGACGTGCGCCACACCAGCGCCGGCCGGGCGGCGGAGATCCTTGCCGATCTCGACGAGTAGACGGCGGAAATGCAGACAAAAAAAGGGGGCCGCAAGGCCCCTTTTTCCTGTGTCTCCCGCTCAGAAGAAGAAGTACCAGAGCAAGACGACGATAAAGAGCGGCACGCCCATCAACCAGAGAATCAACGCCCGAGCCATCCGTGTATCCTTTCGATCATTCCGTTGATCGCGCAACGCGCCATCGGCCGGATTGTTCCACCAGCATCCGGCCATGAAGACGGAAGGTCTTCACCTATCTGCGTTCTTCTTCGCCTTGCTGGCGTCGTCCGGCGCCTCGATCTTGCCGACGATGAAGAGCACGATGAAGCAGGCAAGGGTGGCGAAGAAGCCGACGAACCAGTAGCCGAGCCCGACCGCAAGGCCGACGGCACCGGCAAGCCACATGCCCGCCCCGGTCGTCAGCCCCTTCACCTGGCCGCGCGAGAAGACGATCATGCCGGCGGCGAGAAAGGCGACGCCGGCCGTGACGGCCTCGATGACGCGCAGCGGATCGATGCGCACCTGCTCGTCGGCAAGGCCCTCCATGTGCACGCTCTCCAGGGCGAGGATGGCGAAGACGCAGGCCGAAAGCGCAACGAGGATATGGGTGCGAAGGCCCGCCGCATGGGCGCGATATTCCCGCTCCGCGCCGATCACCGCGCCAAGCAGGATCGCGCCCACCATGCGCGCCAGGATGACCGGATAGGGCACTTCGGTTCTCGGATAGAAGTCGGCAAGGATCTGTTCCATGGCGTGGCGAACGCCGCAGCCGCCCCGCGGTTCCCCCCGGCCCGCGCCCGCTTGAAAAAAATCCGCGGCATCCCGGCATTTTCGCCAACATGGCGTAATTTTTTGATATTTTGCGCTTGTCGAAACGAAAAGCCTGTTCTATACGATGCCCCGCTGGTCACGGAGTGTAGCGCAGTCTGGTAGCGCACCACGTTCGGGACGTGGGGGTCGAGTGTTCGAATCACTCCACTCCGACCAGCGGAAATCCTTGCCAAGAGGATTTGCGGCCATCCCGAGGGCTGACGAAAACTTCCCGATACGAAAACTGACAGGATTCCCCTCGTAGGCCCGTGGCGGTCTGATCAGGAGCTTGACGACCGGGGTTTCCAGCGGGGCCGTTTGCTGACCGACCGCTATTGAGACGCACTTGGCTGAAGCGGCCGTTTCGTTGACGCCTTTGCTTTGCTGCACAGGAATGCGCCAACCCAGAGTGTTATTGTGCCTGGTCGCGTTGACCAGCCGGCACGATGACGATGCTGTCGGCGTCGTTGAGCGCGTTCACAACGCCCCCTCGCTTCGATCGCGATTTGCTCGCCGGAGACCTCCATCTGCGGGCCGGCCTCGGCGCAGACGTCGCCGGGATGGGGCTTGCGCGTCTCGAAACGCATCGGGATGAAAAGGCGCAGGTTGCCGGCGACACGGCCCGGTCGACTTTCGCAAGTCGATCGGACCGTGGCGCGGCGATTTTCGACCGGGAGCTTACGCGGGGCCATAGAGGCCGAGCTGATCCAGCAACGCGCGCTGCCGGTCGGCGCTCTCGGCCAGCAGGCCGGTATAGCGATCGACGATCCGTTCGCGATGACCGGGATCGGAAACGGCGGAGAGCGCGCCGACGATGGCGGCAAGGTTTTCCGAGGCCTGCCGCAGTTCGTCCAGAAGATCCGCCTTTGCGGCGGCGGTCGCCGCGACCTGCTTCGTCACCTTGCCGATGCCGGCGGGCGTGCGGCTGCCGGCGGAGACGTAGCCCTCCGGCAGGTCGCCCTTAAGATTGGTGACGGACTTGATGCGGATGACGTCCATGATCTGATCGACGGCCTGCCTGGCGCCGGCCACCCGCGAGGGGTGGTCGGTGTCGGCGGCGGCGTGCGGCAGAAGCTCCAGCTTGCCCTTGTGGCGCTCCTCGAGCGGCAGGTAGGGCAGCATCGGGCCGCTGAGCCTGCCGGTCGCGGCATCCTTGAAGAGATCGGCATCGATCGCCGCGTGCGCGATGCGGCCCGACGCGAGCGCCGCGTCGAGCGCGGCCACGTCGACCACCTCGCCCCGGTCGTAATTGACCAGCACCGCGCCCTCGTTCATCGCGCCGAGGACGGAGGCGTCCACCGTTTCGGCATTGGAATAGGCGCCGGTCTCAGGATCCAGGCGGCCGAGGCCGATATGAACGGAGAGCACATCCGCGCCGGTCGCCGCAGCAACCGGCGTTGCGGCATATTCGAAGCCTTCCGCCTCGATCCAGCGCTTGTGATGCTCACGCGCGTAGATCGCGACCTTCATGCCGAACGCCTTGGCGAGCCTGGCGACTTCACGGCCGATATTGCCGTAGCCGAGCACGGCCATCTTCCGGCCCTCCAGCTTGGCGGTCGGGAAGTCCTTGAGCTGCCGGCCGGTATCGAAATCGCCTTCGGCGACCATGCGATGCAGCGTGGCGACCGGAAGGTCCGGCAGGACCTTGAGGACGGCCTTCATGGCCATCTGCGCGGTGGCGCGGCTGTTGATGCCCGGCGTGTTCATCAGCGGCGCGACGCCGCCCTCGCCATTGCCGCCGCCCCAGGACGCGGACCCCATGTTGCCGGTGCCCGCGCCGATGCGCACGCCGCCGAGCGGAAAGACGGACGCCTTCGGAATGAACGTGGCCGCGGCGATCAGCGCATCGTACTGGCCCCGGTCCGTCTGCGGCAGGATCTCCGCCTCGGTGCTGAGATCCGGCTGGTAGAAGAAGTGGATACGGCCCTTCTCCAGGCCCTCACGGTCGCCGAGCGGGCCGAGATGGAACACGCCGCCCTTCTCCTCGATATAGGCCTTGACCTCGCTGTGGTCCGGCCGGCCGTCGGCGCCGAAGCGCAGGCCCACCATGTCGGCGATCAGCACGGTATAGGCGCGGGACGGATCGTCCTTGCGGACGGCCTCGCCCGCCCTGGCGGCGGCCTCGAAGGTGACGCTGCTCTTCGCCAGCTCCTCCTCCAGCACGACGATCTTGGCGCGCAGATAGGCGTATTGCAGGTTCTCCAGCAGCGCGACGACGTCTTCCGGCTCGCGGATGCCGCCGACCCAGGCGCGGTAGTCGCCGGGCGTGCCGGGGAAGGCGTTGACATAGCGCGCGGCATCGAGGCCGGGCTCGTATTCGCCGTTCGGATGGGTGATGCCTTCATAACCGAGCAGTTGCTTCGAGCGGGCGATGATGCGGGCATGGATGCCGGGATCGGTGATGCCGGCATCCTCGACCTTCAACAACGTCACCGCCGCGCCGCGCCGTTCGGCATCGGTGACGGTCAGCGAGAAGAGCGGATGCGTCTTCACCCATTGGTCGATGACGTCACGGTTGGCGGCCGAGCGGCGGTTGAGGTTCACGATCGAGCCGACCCGCGCCTCCGACTGCAGGAGGCCGAAGGTCGTTTCGGCGAAGGCGAGTGCGCTGTACGTATTGATGACGCCGCCGAGCATGCGGTCTTCCGCCGCGTCGTAGAACGGGCCGGCATCGACCGAACGCCTGGCCGAAAACGGCTGACGCGGATCGACCGGCGGGGCGATCTTGAGCTGGCGCGGGATGGCCCAGGACGGATTTTGCTGGTTCCGCTCGATCAAGGCCAGGGCATGCGGGGTGAAGGAGGCTACGAAATAGCCGGAAATGCCGCCGATCGCCTTCTGGAACGGCATGAAAAGGCAGCACTTCGCCATGACGGCCTCGACCAGCTCCGGCTCCCAGGGCATCGCGCCGAGCATCGACGTGGCGTCGAAGACCGCATGGCGGTTTGCCGGATCGCCGTCGAGCCAGCGGAGCAGTTCGCGGATCTCCCCGCTCGTATAGGCATTGGCCCCGGTCGTCTCGTGGCCGACGCCGACGAAGATCGCGATGCCGAGGGCGGAAAGCTCGTCCGCCGTCGGAATGACACCCTCCGTCGCGGCGAAATGGATGCGGTTCTCGTTTCCTTCCCTGGCGAAGCGATGCATCTCGATGAGCTGCGTCGCCCAGGACTGGCGGAAGAAGCCGGCAGCCCTGGAAGGGTCGCTTTCCGGCGCGGGCGTGTCGACATAGACGCGCTGGGATGCATCGTTGGCATTCAGGAGATGCTGGACGCAGACGGTATACCCGCTATGGCCGCCGCCGAGCCCGACCGCCATGCGGTTCGTCCCGGGAAAGCCGAAATAGGAATGGATCGCCCGCATCATGTCGGCGAGGATCTTGTCGGCCGGATAGCCGCGATGCATGCTGCGGGAAATCTCCGCGGTGGTGAAGCCGCCGATGTCGTTGCCCCTGTCGTCGAACTTGCGGTAGGTCTTCTCGATCCAGGTATCGAATGCGATGCGCCTCAGGCGGCTGTCGACCTCGTCGGTGGTGGCGTCCGTGATGGGGCCGACGCCGAAGAAGGGATTGGACGGCAGCCCCGGGGCTCCCGCTCCCGTCAACCGGATTGCCTCAAGTCGCTGTTCCTGCATCTGCGCAATATTCATCATGGGGCGTCCCGTCTGGCCTGGAGGTGCGTTGAGCGCGATACTGGCGCTTTTTCACCGGCGGAACGGCATGATATGCGCCGGACAACACACGAATTGCGCCATCGCGGCTGTCCGGTCCACATTGGCCGGAACGCCTCGGTGCGGCCTCTCAGTGCCTGCCGGGGTCGCACGCAACCTGCCCAAACGGGCTCCATTCGAATGAGACCGCCAAGCGACCTCGAGCGATGCCATGACGGCGGGCAACAAGGCTCACCGCCGCATCCGCCTTGCAGGCCTCACGGACGATGGCCGGCGTCCCGGCCGTGCTCCAGCGAGGACCGCAGAACGGCTGCACGTCCGTGCCGGCGCCCCTCCGAAGCGAAGCCCGGTCGCCATGGGCGATATGGCCCTCGCCCCGGAAGGCCCGATACTCGACGACATCGCGCCCGCCATACATCCTGACGGCGCACGGCGGCGGTCCGGGGCGGGATGACGTCAGCCGCGTCTGGCGGCATCGATGGCGGCGACGTCGATCTTCTTCATCTCCATCATCGCCTGGAAGGCGCGCTTTGCCTCGGCGCCGCCGGCGGCCATGGCGTCGGTCAGCGTGCGCGGGGTGATCTGCCAGGAGATGCCCCATCTGTCCTTGCACCAGCCGCACACGCTTTCCTGGCCGCCGTTGCCGACGATGGCGTTCCAGTAGCGGTCCGTCTCCTCCTGGTCGTCCGTGGCGATCTGGAACGAGAAGGCTTCGCTGTGCCTGAACGCCGATCCGCC
The DNA here is from genome assembly GCF_021401195.1 of Shinella sp. NM-101. Taxonomy (NCBI): domain Bacteria; kingdom Pseudomonadati; phylum Pseudomonadota; class Alphaproteobacteria; order Hyphomicrobiales; family Rhizobiaceae; genus Shinella; species Shinella sp. NM-101. Next base: position 86,255 of record NZ_JACBFT010000014.1, read on the forward strand.
ATTGAGGCCGATGCAGGGAATGCCGGCGACCGTGAAGTCGACCGTCAGCACGTCGCCGGCCTTGCCGGACGGGAAGTCGGCGGGCGCGCGATGGACCGCGCTCACGACGCTGTCGGGAAACGTCGCGGCGTAGAAGTGGGCCGCGGCCTCGGCATCTCCGTTGTACCAGAGGCATATGGTGTTCTTGGCGGCTGTCATGTGCTCGTCCTTTCCTTTTTGCGTGGCTACTGGTTGATCTCGGGCACGACGAGCTTTGCGAGCTTGTCCAGCGAGTCCTGCCAGCCGAGATAGCAGGCCTCGGCGGGGATGATGTCCGGCACGCCCTGCTGCTCGATGTTCACCTCGGTGCCGACCGACACCGCCTTCAGGCTCACGGTGACCTTCATCTCGCCCGGCAGGTTGGGGTCGTCGAAACTGTCGGTGTAGACGAGGCGCTCGCCCGGGACGAGGTCCAGATAGGTGCCGCCGAAGGCGTGGCTTTCGCCCGTCGTGAAATTCCGGAACGACATCCTGTGACGGCCGCCGACCTTCGCATCCAGCTCATGGACGGTGCACAGGAAGCCGTAGGGCGGAAGCCAGCTCGCAACCGCGTCCGGCTCAAGGAACGCGCGATAGAGCTTCTCGGGCCTGACGGCGAAGACGCGGTGCAGGCGGATCGTGCTGGGCATGGTGTTCTCCTCTCGTTCGGTTTCATCGGTGTTCGGTGGTGACGGGCCTCTCCGGAGGCAGCCGATCGCCACTCGATACGGTTAAGACGAACGAACCGGCGCGAAACCGACACGGCACCGAAAAATATCATCTCCCGTCCATTCTCGCGGATGGTTCCAGGAAAATCGCCAGCCGGCCGTGAACCGATACCGAAGGCCGGGCCGCATGGTCCGCGACCCACCCTGTAAAGCTGCAAATGTTGCCGGCATTTTGACGCGGGCGAACTGTGCGGCGAGACTTTCGCGCCGCGATTTTCGTGCTTCCAGCCGGTGCCGGCCGGGTGAATTCGATAAATATCGCGTAAGTTCAAATAGTTGCGCGATATGTCGGGTGCGACCGCGCAACCGCATTGACAACCTTCCCAGGGGCATGATGCCATATCAGCAACATAAGTGAAATAATATCACATATGTTGTCTTCCGGGAGGGAAGGCTTTTCTCGGTTCTACAGGGAGGAATCCATGAACACGCGTCGTACATTTCTGGCCGGTCTTTCGGGTGCCGTTTCCGTTCTCGCCGTCATGGCGATCATGCCCATCGCGGCCCATGCCGAAGGCCTCAAGATCGGCTTCAGCCAGGTAACGCTCCAGTCGCCCTTCTACGTGCAGCTCAAGAACGGGGCGGAGGCCGCCGCCAAGGCGGCCGGCGATACGCTGGTGTTCCTCGACGCCAACGGCGACGTGAGCAAGCAGAACAACGACATCCAGGATCTCATCACCCAGGGCGTCAGCGCGATCATCATCAACCCCGTCAACCCGGAAGCCGTCGCGCCGTCGCTGGAAGCGGCCGCCGCCGCCGGCATCCCGGTCATCACCGTCGACCGCCCGGTCACCGGCGGCAAGGTCGCCGCCCATGTCGGCCGCGACAACAAGGCGATGGGCAGGCTGGTGGGCGAGGCCGTCGTCGCCAAGCTGAAGGCCGATGGCGTCACCGGCGCCAAGGTCATCGAGATCCAGGGCGATGCCGGCGGCGCGGTCATGATGGACCGGCGCGACGGCTTCCATGCCGCGCTGGAAGGCTCCGGCCACACGATCGTCGAAGGTCCCTATGCGGAATATATCCGCGCCAATGCCGTGACGGCGATGCAGGACCTGCTGCAGGCCAATGCCGACGTGAAGGTCGTCTACGCGCACAACGACGACATGGCGCTCGGCGCCCTGCAGGTCCTCAAGGAGAACGGCCGCGACGACGTGCTGATCGCCGGTGTCGACGGCCTCTCCGAGGCGCTCGACGCCATGGCCGACGGCAAGTACATCGCGACCGCGCTGAACGATCCGCAATATCTCGGCGACGTGACGATCCAGGTCGCGCGGGAAGTGGCCGCCGGCAAGGAAGTGCCCGCCTTCGTGGACGGCGGCACGGCGCTGGTGACGCCGGACAAGGTGGGCGAATACCCGCACAGCGAACTCTTCGCCGAATACCGGCCGCAGGTTCTCGACAAGTAACTCCCAGGGCGGTGGGGGGAGCCAACGGCTCCTCCCGCTTTTCCGAACGCAGGCGGATCCTTGCCGCCGGCGCAGTCCATTTCGTTTTCAAAGGAACCACTTCATGCGCGCCGCCGTACTCCATACGCCCGGAGACATACGCCTCGAAAATGTCGACAAACCCGTGCCCGGGGCGAACGAGGTGCTGCTGCGCGTGGCAGCCGTCGGCGTCTGCGGCTCGGACCTGCCGCGCATGCTCGTCAAGGGCGCGCACAAGATGCCCATCATCTGCGGCCACGAATTCTCCGGCCATATCGAGGAACTGGGGGCGTCGGTCACCGGCTTTTCGAAGGGCGACCTCGTCACCGTTCCGCCGATGCTGCCCTGCGGCACCTGCGACCAGTGCGCGACGGGCAATTTCTCGCGCTGCCGCAACTACGACTATTTCGGCTCGCGCCGGGACGGCGCCTATGCCGAATGGGTCTGCGCGCCGGTGGAAAACCTCCTGAAGGCGCCGGCGGGTTGCGATCCGCGCGCCGCCGCCATGGTCGATCCCGCCTCCATCGCCCTCCATGCGATCTGGAAGGCCGGCGGCGTGCGGATGGGCGATCGCGGCGCGGTCATCGGCTGCGGCCCGATCGGCCTCTTCGCCATCCAGTGGATGCTGCTGATGGGCGCGCGCGAGGTCGTCGCCATCGACGTGTCGGAAGAGAAGCTGGCGCTGGCCCGGCAGGCGGGCGCGACGCATGCATTCCTGGCCGGGGCCGAACTGCCGAAGGAACTCCTTTCCGACGTCATCGTCGAGGCGGCCGGGCATCCGACGTCGATCAACGCGGCCGTGCGGCTCGCCGCGCCGGGCGGCCATGTCGTCTTCATCGGCATCCCCGTCGGCGAGGTTCCCCTCTCCAATGCGGCCTTCCAGCATTTCCTGCGGCAGGAGGTGTCGCTGCACGGCTCCTGGAATTCCTTCGGCGCGCCCTATCCCGGCCCGCAATGGACCGTGACGCTCGACAAGCTTGCGTCCGGATCGCTGAAGTGGGAGTTCATGATCACGCACGATCTGGATCTGGAGGAACTGCCCGCGATCTTCGAACGCCTTCGCACCGACCGCGAATTCTTCTTTTCGAAGATCATGTTCCGCCCCTGACGGGGCGCCCGGCTCTGGAGGGCCGCCGGGCGAAGGAGAGTTAGGGAGGAACGTCTGTCATGGCTCACATCCTGAGCTTCGACTTCGGCACGGGCGGCGTTCGCGCCGGGGTCTACGACACGGACCGGCGGCAGATGCTGGCCCAGGCCGAGGCGTCCTATGCGACGCATTATCCGCGGGTCGGGTGGGCCGAGCAGTCTCCCGCCGAGTGGCGCACCGCCTTGCGCCAGGCCGGCCGCGCCGCCCTCGAAGCGGCTGGCCGAAGGACGGTCGACGCCGTCTGCACCGCCACGACCGCCTCCACGGTGGCCATCTGCCGGCGCGACGGCACGCCGCTGGCGCCGGCCATCCTGTGGATGGATTGCCGCGCGGAGGCCGAAGCGCGCGCCACGGCCCAACTCAGCCACCCCGTCATGCGCTATTGCGGCGGATCGGACGCGGTGGAATGGCTGGTGCCGAAAGCCATGTGGCTCAAGCGCAACCGGCCGGAGATCTGGAACGGGGCCGAGATCGTCTGCGAGGCGCTCGACTACATCAATTTCGACCTGACGGGCGACTGGGTCGGCTCGCGGATGAACGCCGCCTGCAAATGGAACTACGACAGCGCCGAGGGACGGTTCGTGCCCGACATCTACGAGGCGTTCGGCGTCGCGGACCTGATCGAGCGCCTGCCGCAGCGCATCGTTCCCGTCGGCGGCGTCATCGCGCCGATGCGCGCCGGGATGGCCGCGGAGCTGGGGCTGGAAAACCGGCCGGTCGTCGCCCAGGGCGGCATAGACGCCCATATCGGCATTCTCGGCGCGGATACGATCGAGCCGGGCGGCATGCTCTTCATCGGCGGCACCTCCATCGTGCAGCTCATCCAGCTTGCGCAGGAGGCCGACGTCTCGGGCTTCTGGGGCCCCTACCCCAATGCGCTCAACGACGGCCGCTGGCTGGTCGAGTGCGGCCAGGTGGCGGCGGGGTCGATGCTGAACTGGCTGTCCGGCGAGATGTTCGGGCTGGATGCGGCGGGCCATGCCGCGCTGATTGCCGACGTGGCCGCCGCTCCCTCGCGCTCGGAGGGGCTGCTGGCGCTGGACTACATGATGGGCAACCGCACGCCCTACCGGGATGCCGCGCTGCGCGGCGCGCTGATGGGGCTGACGCTCGGCCACACCCGCGCCGACGTCTATGCCGCGGCGATCGATTCGATCGCGCTCGGCTCGGCCAACGTGCTTTCCGTGCTGAAGGCGCGCGGCGTTTCCGTCGGGCGGGTCATGATGGCGGGCGGCATCGTCAAGAACGCGGCCTGGCTCCAGGCGACGGTCGACGCCATCGGCCAGCCGGTCGAGGTCGCGCGCGAGGACAATCTCTCGCTCGTGGGAACCGCCGCGGCGGCCGCCGCCGCCATCGGCGCCTTCGCGGACCTTGCATCCGCCGCCGCGGCCTGCGTTGCGCCGTCGAAGGCGTTGCTGCCCGATCCGGCGCGCGCCGAATGGTTCGACAGGATGCTGCCGCTCTACCAGGACGCGACGGAACGGCTGCGGCCCGTGCTGCACCAGCTCGCAGACCGCCAGAGGGAGGCATGAGGATGGCAGAGCGCAACCCCTATTCGGCCCGCCTGCCGTCGAGCGACCAGCGCGACCACCTGATCGTGCAGGTCGCCAAGCTCTATTACGACCTCGAACGGACCCAGTCGCAGATCGCCGGCGAGCTCGGGCTGACGCGCTGGCAGGTCGGCAAGCTGCTGACCGAAGCGAAGGAAGCGGGGATCGTGCGCATCGAGATCACGCCCCGCGCCGGCCGCCGCACGACGATGGAGCTGGAACTGCAGCGCAGCTTCGGCGTCAAGGAGGCGATCGTCGTTCCGACCGGCGACATCGAGGATCCGGGGCTCGTCACCGACAGCGTCGCCCAGGCGGCCGCCACGCATCTGGCGAGCCTCAGCCCGAAGCCCGCCCTCATGGGCGTGAGCTGGGGGCGCACGATGTCGGCGGTCGCCCGTGCCCTGCCGAAGGACTGGTGCCCGGGGCTTCATGTCGTGCTCATCAACGGCTCGACGGCGCTGACGGCGACCAACAGCCGCAATTCCGCCGTCGCGGAGGAATTCGCCCAGTCGACCGGCGGGCGGGCGACGCTGCTTCCCGTGCCGGCGATCATCGGCTCGAAATCCACCCGCCAGGCCCTCGAGCAGGATCCGGTCCTCGGCCGGGTCTTCGCCCTTGCCGAGGAAGCGCCCGTGCTCTGCTTCGGCCTCGGCGGACTGACATCCCAGTCGGTCCTGCTCGGATCGGGCTATCTCGGCGACGACGACATCGCGCGGCTGCGCGACCTCAGGGCGGTCGGCGACATCATGGGGCGGTTCGTCGACCGCGACGGCCGGGTCGCCGACAGCCAGCTCGACGACCGCACGATCGGCCTCAGGCTGGAATCGCTTGCGGCCAAGGAGCGGGTGATCGGCGTCGCCGCGGGCGAGGACAAGCACCGCATCGCCGCAGCGTGCCTGCGCGCCGGCTACGTCACGGACCTCGTGACCGACGAGGTGACCGCCCGCCGCATCCTGGAGGAAGGCGTATGACGCAGGACGTTCTGACGATCGAGGGCCTCTCGAAGCGCTTCCCGCCCGGCATCGTCGCGCTCGACGAGGCCAATATCGCCGTGCGCAGGGGCGAGGTCCATTGCCTTCTCGGCGCGAACGGCGCCGGCAAGTCGACCTTCCTCAAGCTCATCGCCGGGGCGCTGTCGCCGTCGGCCGGCAATATCCGGGTGGACGGGCAGCCGGTGCATTTCCGCGCGCCCGCGGAAGCGGCCGCCGCCGGCATCTCGATGATCTACCAGGAGCTGGACCTCGTGCCGCAGCTGACGGTCGCGGAAAACCTCTTCCTCGGCCATCCCCCCTCGCGGTTCGGCTTTCTCGACAAGCGCGGGCGGCAGGCCCGTGCACGCGAGGCGCTGGCCCGGGTCGGGGCGACCTTCGGCCCCGAACAGCGGGTGGGGAACCTGTCCATCGCCAACCAGCAGCTGACGGCCATCGCCCGCTCGCTGACGCGCGAGGCCAGGGTCATCATCATGGACGAGCCGTCGGCGGCGCTCAACGAGACCGAGCTGAAGGCCGTGTTCCGCGTCATCCGGGAACTGACCGCGCAGGGTGTCGCGATCCTCTATGTCAGCCACAGGCTGGGGGAGCTGCGCGAGATCGGCGACCGCGTGACGGTCCTGCGCGGCGGGCGGACCATCGAGACCTTCGACGTCGAGGGCACGCCGGACAGCGCGCTGGTGGAGGCCATCCTCGGCCGCGACCGCGCCTTCGTGGAGCGCCGCGAGCGCGCGCCCGTCACGGGCGAGGTCGTGCTGAAGGTCAACAGGCTGACGGGCGCGCAGGGCCTCGACATCAGCGATTTCGAACTGCGGCGCGGCGAGATCTGCGGGCTCACCGGCCTCAACGGCTCCGGCCGCACCTCCTTCCTGAAGGCGCTTTTCGGGGCCGACCCGCACGAGGCGCAGATGACGCTCCACGGCCGGCCCTACAAGGCAAGGTCGCCGCGCGACGCCATCGCCGCCGGCCTCGGGCTTGTGCCCGAAAGCCGCAAGACGGAAGGCCTCATCCTCGACGCGCCGATCTACCGCAACGCCACGCTGCCGGCCATGCAGGGCCAGTTCCTTGCCCGGCACGGCCTCCTGAAGGCGCGGACCGTCCCGGTCCTGCGGCAGCTTTCCACGAAATACGGCTCGCCCGAACAGAAGGTCGTCCAGCTCTCGGGCGGCAACCAGCAGAAGGTCGTGCTGGCGAAGTGGATCATCAAGGGCGCCAGGCTCCTCCTGCTCGACGAGCCGTCGCGCGGCCTCGACATCGGCGCCAAGGCCGACCTCTACCGGCTGGTCGACGAACTGGCGGCGGACGGTGCGGCGGTGATCGTCGCCTCATCCGAACTGGACGAGCTCTACGCGGCCTGCGACACGATCTGGGTCTTCCACGAGGGGCGCAACATCGCCCGCTTCGACCCCGCCACGACCGACCAGGACACCATCCTGAAGCATCAGATTCTCGGAGACCACCATCATGACTGATACTGCGACGGGCGTTCCGCCGGCGCGCAATTCCGGGCGCCGCATCGCCGATCTCCTGATCGAGTACAATTTCATCGCGATCTTCCTCGTCGTCGTGGCGATCGCGGCGGTGCTGTCGCCGAACTTCCTGACGCCGACCAACATCGCCAACCTCTTCCAGCAGGCCGCCGTGGTCGGCGTGGTCGCGGTCGGCATGACCTTCGTCATCCTCACCGGCAATATCGACCTTTCGGTCGGTTCGGTCGTGGCGCTGTGCGGAATGCTGGTCGCCGTGCTGCTTGCCGGCGGCATGCCGATCCTGCCCGCCCTCGCCCTCACCATCCTGACGGGCGCGCTTGCCGGCGCCGTCATCGGCCTCATCACCGCGCTTGCCGAGGTGCCGAGCTTCATCGTCTCGCTGGCGGGCCTCGTCTCCTTCCGCGGCATCACCTATCTCCTGACGGACGGCGTTCCCGTCTCCGGCCTCCCGCCGTCCTTCGGGGCGATCTCGTCGACGATGGTTCCGGTCCTGCCCGGCCTGCAGGTCAGCTCGATGGGGCTGATCTTCGTCGTGCTGTGCGTTGCCGCCGGCGCGCTGCTCAGGCTGACGGTCTTCGGCGAATCCGTCTACGCGACCGGCGGCAATGCCGAGGCGGCGCGGCTTTCCGGCCTGCCGACGACGCGCATCCTCGTGCTGGTCTTCACGGTTTCCGGCATCATGAGCGCGCTTGCGGGCATCCTGCTGACGTCGCGCCTGCGCATCGGCCAGCCGACGGCCGCGCAGGGACTGGAGCTCGACGCCATCGCCGCGGTGGTGCTCGGCGGCACCTCGCTGTTCGGCGGGCGGGGCGGCGTCCTCGGCACCTTCTTCGCCGTCATGCTGCTGCAGGTGCTGCGCAACATCTTCAACCTCCTCGGCCTCGGCTCGTTCTACCAGATGACCGTGACGGGCCTGATCATCATCGCGGCCATCCTCCTCAACCGCTTCATCGACATCCGCAGAGGCCGGGCATGAAACCCCAAGGAAAAACGCTGGAACCCACCATGACAGACCATTTCGCCCGCCCGCAGGGCACGCCGCTGACACCCGACTGGTTCGAGACCCACACGGTCAACCTGTCGGCCGCGCAGCGCCGCGCCGCGAGCCTGCCCACCCGGCGCTCCGTCAAGAAGGACTGGCAGGCGGCCTGGCTGCTGCGCGCGGTCACCTGCATCGACCTCACCACGCTGTCCGGCGACGACACCGAGGGGCGCGTCAAGCGCCTGTGCGCGAAGGCAAGGGCGCCGGTGCGCGCCGACATCCTGGAAGCGCTCGGCATCGAGCGCCTGACGGTCGGTGCCGTCTGCGTCTATCCGACCATGGTGGCGCATGCGGTCAGGGCGCTCGAAGGCAGCGGCATCCCGGTGGCCTCGGTCGCCACGGGCTTTCCTGCCGGCCTGATGCCGCTGCCGCTGCGGCTGGCCGAGATCCGCTATGCCGTCGAGCAGGGCGCGAAGGAAATCGACATCGTCATCACCCGCGAGCATGTACTGCGGGGAGACTGGGCGGCGCTCTACGACGAGATCCGGCAGATGCGCGAGGCCTGCGGCGAGGCGCATATGAAGGCGATCCTGGCGACCGGCGACCTCAAGACGCTTTCCAACGTCTACAAGGCCTCCATGGTCGCCATGCAGGCCGGCTCGGACTTCATCAAGACCTCGACCGGCAAGGAGGACGTCAACGCGACGCTGCCGGTCTCGCTGACCATGGTGCGGGCGCTGCGCGACTACAACGGCCGCACCGGCCAGATGGTCGGCTTCAAGCCGGCCGGCGGGCTGAAAACCGCCAAGGACGCGATGAACTGGCTGATCCTCATGAAGGAGGAGCTCGGCACGCGCTTCATGATGCCCGATCTCTTCCGCATCGGCGCCTCCTCCATGCTCGGCGACATCGAACGCCAGCTCGAACACCACGTTACGGGCCGCTACTCGGCCGCCAACCGCCACGCGCTGGCCTGAGGTTAGACCATGCCTTCCATCAAGGACATCATGCAGACCATGGAATACGGCCCCGCCCCCGAAAGCAATGCAGAGGTCAAGGCTTGGCTCTCCGCCCGCGCCACCGGCATCGGCCATTATATCGACGGCAAGTTCACGCCGGCGGACGGCGAGCTTCTCGACGTCGTCAACCCGGCGACGGAAGAGATCATCGGCCGCCTCGCCAAGGGCACGGCGGCCGACGTCGACGCCGCGGTCGCCGCGGCGCGCGCGGCATTTCCCCGGTGGTCGGCGCTTTCCGGCCACGAGCGGGCGAAATATCTCTATGCGATCGCGCGGCACATCCAGAAGCGCGAGCGCTTCTTCTGCGTGCTGGAGACCATGGACAACGGCAAGACGATCCGCGAGACGCGCGACATCGACATCCCGCTCGTCGCCCGCCACTTCTATCATCATGCCGGCTGGGCCGAGCTCGTCGCGGACGAGTTCCCCCAGCACCGTCCGGTCGGCGTGTGCGGCCAGATCATTCCCTGGAACTTTCCGCTGCTGATGCTCGCCTGGAAGGTGGCTCCGGCGCTTGCGGCCGGCAACACGGTCGTCCTGAAGCCGGCCGATCTCACGCCGATGACCGCCTTCGCCTTTGCCGAACTGCTCGACGAGATAGGGCTGCCGCCGGGCGTGGTCAACATCGTGCAGGGCGACGGCGAGACCGGGGCGGCGATCGCCGGCCACCCCGATGTCGACAAGGTCGCCTTCACCGGCTCGACGGAGGTCGGCCGCACCATCCGCCGGCAGATCGCCGGCTCCGGCAAGAAGCTGAGCCTCGAACTCGGCGGCAAGTCGCCCTTCATCGTGCTGGAGGACGCCGATCTCGACGCGGCCGTCGAAGGCGTGGTGGACGCCATCTGGTTCAACCAGGGCGAGGTGTGCTGCGCCGGTTCGCGCCTTCTCGTGCAGGAAGGGATCGCGCCGCGCTTCTTCGACAAGCTGAAGGCCCGCATGGCGCGGCTGCGCGTCGGCGACCCGCTCGACAAGACGATGGACATGGGCGCCGTTGTCTCGATGAAGCAGCTCGCCCGCATCCAGTCCCTGTTGGAGGCGGGCGAGGCCGAAGGCGCCAAACTCAACCTCGCGCCGGTGACGCTGCCCGAGCGCGGCGCCTTCTGCACGCCGGGCTTCTTCACGGAGAGCCAGCCGGCGAACATCGTTTCGCAGGTCGAGATCTTCGGCCCCGTCGCCACCACGGCGACCTTCCGCACGCCCGACGAGGCGGTGACGCTCGCCAACGACACGCGCTACGGCCTTGCCGCCTCGGTCTGGTCGGAGAACGTCAACCGCGCGATCGACCTTGCCGCGCGCGTCAAGGCGGGCGTGGTGTGGATCAACGCCACCAACATGTTCGATGCGGCCGCCCCCTTCGGCGGGTATCGCGAGAGCGGATACGGGCGCGAGGGCGGCCGGGCGGGCATGCTGGAATATCTTTCCACCGGCTGGGAACGGCAGGGCAAGCCCCGCGCGGCCACCGCCGCGCCGGTCGACGTCGCCCCCGCCGCCGGCAAGGCCGACCGCGCCGCAATCGACATCACGGCGAAGCTCTATATCGGCGGCAAGCAGGTCCGGCCGGACGGCGGGCAGAGCTACACCGTGCGCGGCAAGGGCGGCGCCGGCATCGGCCAGGCCGGCCTTGCCAACCGCAAGGACGTGCGCAACGCCGTCGAGGCGGCGAACGGCGCGAAGGGCTGGGGCGGCGTGACCGCGCACAACCGCGCGCAGGTGCTCTATTTCCTCGCCGAGAACCTCGGCCAGCGCCGGGATGAATTCACCGCCGCTCTCGCCGCGACGGGCGCCGTGGCGAAGCCCGAGGAGGAGGTCGACGCCGCGATCCGCCGCTGCTTCTGGTATGCCGCCCAGGCCGACAAGTTCGACGGCGCGGTGACGGCGACGAAGTCGCAGCATGTGACGATGACCGTCAACGAGCCCTACGGCACGATCGGGATCGTGGCGCCCGACGAGGCGCCGCTTCTGGCCCTGCTGTCGCTGGTGCTGCCGGCGATCGCCATGGGCAACCGGGTGGTGGCGGTCGCCTCGCAGGCCCATCCCCTCGTCGCCGCCCGCCTCTACCAGGTGTTCGAGACGTCGGACATTCCCGCCGGCGTCGTCAATCTCCTGACGGGCGAGCGCGACGTTCTGGCCAGGACGCTCGCCGAGCACGACGACGTGTCGGCCCTCTGGTATTGCGGCGGCGAGGATGGCTCGCGCATGGTGGAAACGGCATCCGCCGGCAACCTCAAGCCGGTCTGGGCGGACCAGGGGCGCCTGCGCGACTGGCGCGATCCGCGCTTCGGCCAGGGCCAGGAATACCTGCGCCGCGCGACGCAGGTGAAGACGATCTGGCTGCCCTATGGCGAGTGACGCGATGACGGCGCGGATTCCGGAGACCATCCGCCTGGTCATCTTCGACTTCGACGGGGTGATCGCCGACAGCGAGGCCATCGCGCTGGAGGAGCTGGCGGCGGAGATGACGGAACGCGGCGCGGCGGTCTCCTACGAGGAAGCCCGCGCCCTCTTCCTCGGCGTGTCCACCGCCCGCCACATGGACTATATCGCCGAGCGGACGGGCGCGCCGTGCGTGCCCGATTTCCCGGATGTCTGGCACGCGCGCCTCTACCGGCGTTATCGTTCCGAGCTTGCCGCCATGGACGGCATCGCCGGGCTGCTGGACGATCTGGAGCGGCAAGGCATCGCCTGCTGCATCGCGTCGGGCGGCAGTCCGCAGCGGATCGGTTTCGCGCTCGACTGCCTCGGCCTTACGGACCGGTTCGCCGGCGCGGCCTTCAGCGCGGAAGCCGTGCCGCGCGGCAAGCCGGCGCCGGACCTCTTCCTCCATGCGGCGGCCGAAATGGGATATGCCCCAGGCGAAAGCGTGGTGGTGGAGGACGCCGTGGCGGGCGCAGAGGCGGCAGGAGCCGCCGGCATGGCGTGCATCGGCTTTCTCGGCGGCAGCCATCTCGAAGGCCACCGCGACGCCCAGCGCCGCCTGCTTTGCGAGGCCGGCGCGAGGACCGCGGTGGAAAGCCACGGGGCGCTCGGCGCCCTTCTGCTGCCGGCCACGGCCTGCTCTCGCGGACCGGCCTGAGCGGGTGCCGGCTCCGCAGGCGAAAGGTCACGGAGCCGGGACATCGCTGAAGCGCTAGAGCAATTCCGCTTTTCTTCGAATCGCGAAAACGCTCTATCCTTTTGTTTCTACGCAATTCCGGACGCAAAACCGCTGCGCACTTTTGCTGGAATTGCTCTAGAGGCCGGGCGGGCTTTCCGCCAGCCACGTCTCCAGCCATTGCGTCGAGACCTCGCCCGAAAGGACGTCCGGTGCCTCCGCCAGCGCCCGATGCAGGGCGAGAGTCGTGGCGATGGGGCCGATCTCGGTCTCCTTCAGGGCCGCCGCCAGGCGCGCGATGGCCTCGGCGCGGGAGGCGCCCCTGACGATCAGCTTTCCGACAAGGGAATCGTAATAGGGCGGCACCCGGCTGCCGGCGTCGAAACCCGTATCGAAGCGGATGCCGTCTCCGTGCGGCACCTTGAACCGGTCGACCGGACCCGGACTGGGCAGGAAATTGCGCGCCGGGTCCTCGGCATTGATCCTGACCTCGATCGCGTGGCCGTCGCAGCGGATGTCGTCCTGCGTCATCGACAGGGCCGCCCCGCCGGCGATCGTCAGCATCTCGCGGACGAGATCGACGCCGGTGATCATCTCGGTCACGGGATGCTCGACCTGGATGCGGGTGTTCATCTCGATGAAATAGAACGCCTTGCGGGCGGGATCGTAGAGATACTCCATCGTGCCCGCGCCGCGATAGCCGACCGCGCTTGCCAGCCGCACCGCCGATGCGCAAAGCGCCTCGCGCATCTCCGGCGGGAGCGCGGCGGCGGGCGCCTCCTCCCAGACCTTCTGGCGCCTGCGCTGCAGGGAGCATTCGCGCTCGAAGAGATGCACGACGGATTTGCCATCGCCGAGCACCTGCACCTCGATATGGCGCGCATTCTCGATGAAGGCTTCCATGTAGAGCCCGCCGTCGCCGAAGGACGCCCTGGCCTCGGCGATCGCCTGCGGCACTGCAGCCGCAAGCTCCCCGGCGCTGCGCACGACGCGGATGCCGCGCCCGCCGCCGCCGGCCGCGGCCTTGACCATGACGGGATAGCCCATCTCGCCGGCCAGCTTCAGCGCGTCCCCGGCATCGTCGAGACGCCCCTCGCTGCCGGGCACGACGGGCACGCCCGCCTCGATGGCGGCCCGACGGGCATTCACCTTGTCGCCCATGCGCTCGATCGTATCGGCATCCGGCCCGACGAAGATGCGGCCCATATCCGTGACCGCCCGCGCGAACCCGGCATTCTCCGAAAGGAACCCGTAGCCCGGATGCAGGGCGTCCGCGCCGCTGCGGCGCAGCGCATCGAGCACATTGTCGACATTCAGATAGGACTTCGCGGCTGCCGCCGGTCCGATCTCGATCGTCTCGTCGGCCATCCGCGCCGCCAGCATGTCGCGGTCGGCCTCGCTGACGACCTGGACGGTCGCGATGCCGAGTTCCTTTGCGGCCCGGATGATGCGCACCGCGATCTCGCCGCGGTTGGCGACGAGCAGCTTGCGGATCGGGGCGCTCATTGCGCGCTCTCGATCCGGCAGACGGCCTCGCCCGGCTCGACATTGCTGCCGCTCTCGACGGAGTAGCCGAGGAACGTGCCCTCGGCATCCGCCTCGACCGGCAGGAAGGACTTCATCACTTCGACCAGCGCCACGGTCTCGCCCGCGGCGACCTTGTCGCCGGCGTTCTTGAAAGGCGGGGCATCGGGCGAAGAGGACAGGTAGATGACGCCCGGCAGGATCGCTTCGATAGTCTTGATGGTCATGGATATCTCCGGAAGGCTTGCTTGGTTCAGGACAGGCGTTGCAGCACGCGGCCGAGCTTGGCGATCAGTTCGTCCGCGTTCTCGCGCGAGAACACGAGCGGCGGGCGGATCTTCAGGACGTTCGCCGCCTTGGCGCAGCCCGAGATGAGGACGTTCTCGTCACGCAGGCCATTGATGATGCGGGTTGCGGTGGCGCCGTCCGGCGTCTTGCGAGCCCGGTCGGAAACGATCTCGACGCCGAGGAAAAGCCCCGCGCCCCTGAGGTCGCCGATGCATGGATGCGTGCGGGCGAGCGCCTCGAAGCCTTGCCTGAGGTGAAGGCCGATCGTGCGGGCGTTTTCCAGGAGGTTCTCCTCCTCGATGACGTCGAGGACGGCCGATGCGGCGGCAACGGCGACGGCATTTCCGCCGAAGGTGTTGAAATAGCGTGCCTTCTTGCCGAACTCGGCGAGCAGCTCGGCGCGCGCGGCAACGCCCGCCACCGGAAAGCCGTTGCCCATCGGCTTGCCCATGGTCACGAGATCGGGAACGACGCCGTGGCGCTGGAAGCCCCACATGGCCTCGCCCGTGCGGCCGAAGCCGGACTGCACCTCGTCGGCGATGTAGACGCCGCCCGCCGCGCGGATCGCATCGACCGCGCCCTTGAGGAAGCCCGCCGGCCCGTCGAAGACGCCGTCGCTCGCGAACAGGCCGTCGCAGATGAAGAGCGCCGGCTTGATGCCGTGGCGCTGCAGATCAGCGATGGCGGCCTCGACGGCGGCGGTGAACTCTTCGGCCACATTGCCGGAGCGGTAGGAATCGGGCGCCGGCACGGTGCGCACATGCACGCCGAGATTGACGTTCTCGCCCAGCGACGGAGAGAATTCCGACACCGCCTGGGTGATGCCGTGATAGGCCGTCTCCGTCACGACGATGCCCTTGCCGCCGGTATGCGCCTGGGCGATCCGTACCGCGAGGTCGTTGGCGTCCGAGCCCGTGCAGGTGAACATGAGATGCTCGACCTCGGACGGCATGGTGGCCAGCAGGCGCCTTGCGTAGCTCAGCACCCCGCCGTGCAGGTAGCGGGTATTCGTGGCGAGCACGCCGACCTGCTCGCGGATCGCCTCGACCACCTTCGGATGGCAATGGCCGATCGAGGTGACGTTGTTATAGGCATCCAGATAGGCGTTGCCCTCGGGATCATAGAGCCACACGCCCTCCCCGCGCACGAAGTGCAGCGGGCGCTCGTACATCAGCCGGTAGGCGGGCCCAAGCAGCGCCTTGCGTTCCGCAATCATGGAGGCCGTCGCCTCGTCGAGCTCCGCAGCGCCTTCTATAAAGGCATTGACCATCGATTCCTGGGTATTCATAGCTCACTCCATGTTGCACGCGGCCATGAGCGCCGCCGTGACCTGATCTCGGGGAAGAGTTGCAAAAAGACGCAGTCCCTCGCGGGCGGGACCGTTGTTGCGCAGGATGTAGGCCGCGTTCTGCGGGTAGCGCGCGGCGCGTCCCTCGGTGATGGCGACGGTCGTCATCAGCCGCGCCACGACGAGATCGCGCAGCACCTCCACCTCGCGCCGCTCCAGCGGCAGCACGGCATGATAGGCGCGCACCATGTCGCAGACGGCCGCCAGATTCTCCTGCGGCAGTTGCGTGTGGTAGGAGGCGGCCACCGCCAGGTCGATGATCAGCGGCGTCTTCACCATGTCGCCGAAATCGAGGATCCCGGTGATCCGGTCGGGATCGGCCGGATCCAGCACCACATTGTGCAGGTTGAGGTCGTTGTGCACCACGCGCTGGCGCAGCGTCGGAAGGACGGGAAGGACGGCGCGCTCGAAACGGTCGAGCTCCGCCGTGAGCTGGCCGCGCAGGTCCGGCTCCTTCAAGGCCTCGATCAAGGGCCGCAGGGTCGCGGCATTCTTGACGTCCCAGAGGATCTCATGGCCCGAAGCGGGATGGTCGAACCCCTCGAAGGCGGCGCCGAGCCGCGCCAGCGAGCGGGCCATGTCGCGCCGCAGCGCCGGGGTCACGCCGACCCGGACGACGGGAACGCCCTCAAGCCAGGTGAGGACGCGGATGACGCTGGACCGTCCGTCCTCCAGCACGAGCGGGAACTCGCTCCTGCCGTCGAGCGTGCGCACGACCTTGGGCACCGGCAGGCCGGGATCGCGCGCCTGCAGCCAGAGCAGGGCCTCGGTCTGGAAATTGGTGTTGATTTCGGGCTCCGCCGGGTTCGACACCTTCAGGGTGAAGCCGCGGCCGTCATCGGCGACGATGTGGAAATTGGCATCGCGCTCGCAGGCGATGGTCTCCGCCACGCCCGTTATGCCGAAATGGGTTTTCATCAGCCGGACCGCCGTCGCCTCGTCGATGGCCGGCGGCGGGCTGTTCAGCGTTCCGCCGAGCGCGCCGTGAACGGGATCGCTCGTGGATACGGTATTCAGACTTTCAGACACGAACGGTCACTCCTGCACTTGTCACCGTTTCGAGCGCGGCGCGAAGGCGGGCCGCTTCCTCGCGGTCGACCCGGCGGAAACGGAGGATGTCGCCGGGCTTGGCCTGCGCGAGTTTCCAGAACGCAGCGCTGGCCACGGTAAAGGGATTGATGAAGCCGCCGGTGCTCGGGGCATCGTTGACGAGGATGATGGGCGTCTGGCCCGCCAGGTTCACGGCGCCCAGAGGATAGCCGTGGTCGATGATGTTGGAGGGATCCTGGCCGTGGTCGCTGCCCTTCGACAGCGCCCGCCCGGCAAAGCCGAATTCGGGCCCGGTGAGGCGAATCCCCGTGCGGTTGCTCTTGGCCTGGACCGACCAGTCGGCGGAGAAGAACATCTCCACCGAGGCGTCGTCCAGCCAGTCGTCGTTCGGACCGGCGAGCGCCTCGATCTGCCATGTCCTGTCGGTGGGGAACGGCGGGCGGACGGCTTCGGGGACCGCAAGGAGATCACGGGGACCGGCGGGCTGCGCGCCGAGCGGAAGGATCTGGTCCTTCGCCAGCGCCTGGCCGCCGACCCGCGCCATGTGGAACACGGCGCGCGAGCCGAGCACGACGGGCGTGTCGATGCCGCCGGAGACGGCGATGTAGCCGCGCGCGCCGGTATAGGCGGCGGCAAGTTCCAGGACCTGTCCGGCGGCGACCTGCACGCTTTGCCACATCGGCACCGGCTGGCCGTCCAGCTTCGGGCGCATGTCCGCGCCGGTGACCGCGACCACGGCGTCGCACTCGAAGCGCAGCGCGGGGCCGAGGAACTGGCATTCGAGCGCCGCGGCATCGCGCGGGTTCCCGGCCAGCAGGTTCGCCTGCCGGAACGACCACTTGTCGAAAGGACCGGAGACGGGGAACCCCTGTTCCAGGTAACCGATCCGGCCCGGCAGTTCCTGAACCGTGGTCTCAAGGCCGGGTTTCAGGACGGTGATGGAATGCGTGCTCATGCCTTTTCTCCATGGGCCCTCGCCCAGTCGAGATAGCGGTCGACCGAGAAGACCTGGTATTCGACGATGTCGTGCTCGTAGCGGCCCGCGGCGACCTCGGCGTCGATCCAGGCGCATTCCTCGGCGCTGACGGGCCGGAAGCGCACCCTGTCGCCGGCCCGCAGCAATGCGAGGCTGTCGCGGAAGGCCGGCAGGCGCTGCGCGCCGTCGTAGATCGGCGCGGGGCACCTGCCGATCAACTGGTAGCCGCCGGGCGTGCGGTCCGGGTAGATGCAGGAGAGCGCGCCGCCGATGCCGACCGCGCCCTTCGGGGTCCAGGTCCGCGGCGGGTTGTACTTGGGAGCGGTGATGCGCGAGCCGGGGTGCAGCGGCAGAAGCGAGCAGAGGCCCGGCCAGAAGCCGAGGGCGGCGACCCAGTACTCCGTTGCGGAATGCCGCCGGGCGAGCGCGGCCCTGTCCTCAAGCCCGTTCAGCGCGCACAGGAGGTCGGGATCGGCGCGCTTTTCGGGATAGGTCCTGCGATAGTCCTCGATGCATGCCGTCGTCTCCGCCTCGAAATAGGAGACCGGCATGGTCACCAGCCGGCTCGGCAGCGTGCCGGAAATGCCCGTTCCGATGCGCTCGTAGATCGCCGCGATCTCCCGCACGAGATCCTCGTAGGACATCCTGTCGGGGTCGTAGTTGATCTGGAGCGATGCCAGCTCGGGGATGATGTCCTCGATGGCCGGGATCGCCGCCTCGCGGATCGCGGCCACGAGCCGGTGGACGGTGAAATTCAGCGTGAAGTCCATCCCGTCGCCGAGTTCCACCTCGACGGCACGGTCGCCGCCGGGGAAAAAACGTAGAGTTTCATGCAGCATGAAGACGCCTCTGCCAGAGCGAAAATGATGCCCGCGGGACCGCTGGGCGGCGAACAAACCTGTTTAGATATATGATATATCTTGTCGCCAGACGATGCGCGCTCGTGTATTGACGAAAAGACGAGCAACATGCGCCGCAACTGCCGGGGGAATGGGCAAAATGACCAAAATCGAGCGGGAACCGCTGAGTGACAGGGCTTACGGCGAAATCCTCAAGGGCATGTCCGACGGGACCTTCGCGCCGATGCAGCCCATGGTCATCCGCAACCTTGCCGACAGTTTCGGGATTTCCGCAACGCCGATCCGCGAGGCGTTGCAGCGGCTGGTCGCCGAGCGGCTGCTCGTCCAGTTGCCCAACCGCCAGATCGTCGTTCCGCAGATGACGGTCGAGCGCTTCAACCATCTCCTGCCGATGCGCGTGGCGCTGGAGGGCATGGCCGCCGAGCTGGCGACGCCCCTCTTCACCGACGAGGATTTCGTCCGGATGGAAGCGCTGATCGGCCGGATCGCCGAGACCACGCTGACCTTCGATGCCCGCGCCTACCTGAAGCTGAACCGGGAGTTCCATTTCAGCATCTACGAGAAGTCGGGCAATCCCGAGCTTCTTCTCGTCATCCAGGGGCTCTGGCTGAAGGTCGGCCCGGTCTTCAACGGCCTGTTCGACGCCGACCATTACCGCGAGCATGCCAATGACGAGCACCGCAACATCCTGGCGGCGATGAAGCACCGGGACGCCGTCGCGGCGCGCGAGGCGATGGCCGACGACCTGAAGCTGGCCGCCAAGGCATTGCTGCCGCGCCTCCTGCGCACGCCGGCGGACTGAGCCGTCGGCGGCCTTGCACCGCGCCATCATGCCCATGACCGGCCCACCCGCGCAAAGAGCAGCCAGAACACGCCGCACAGCAGCGGCAGGGTGATGAGCAGCACCAGCGAGGCCAGCGAGAAGATGATCGGCACCTGGCTCTGCTGGGCCGCCGCCTGGACCCAGCTCCAGACCGGCATGGTCTCGGCGGTTCCGCGCAGGAAGATCGACCGCATGACCTCGTTGAACGACATCAGGAAGCCGAACAGCGCCGCGCTGACGATGCCGGGCATCAGGATCGGGAACTCGATGTCCCAGAAGACGCGCCAGTTGCTGGCGCCGAGATCCTTGCCGGCCTCGACCAGCCGGTGATCGAAGCGGATCGTCACCACCAGCACGATCAGCAGCGCGAAGGGAAACGCCCAGACGAAATGGCCGAGCGCGACCGACCAGAAGCCGAGCTTCAGGTTGAGGACGGCCCTTGCGAAGATGAACAGGGCCGCCCCCATCGACATGCCCGGCACGAAGAGCGGGATGACGAACATGAAGAGCACGCGGCCGGGGCTGTTCAGCGTCGGCAGGGCCCGGCCGATGATCGTCGCGGCGATGGCGCAGATCAGCCCGACGGCAACGCCGATGCCGAGGCTTGCCAGCATGGGCTTGTGCCAGGCGCTGCTGGAAAAGAGCGCGCGATAATGCTCCAGCGAGAACGCGCCGGGAATGCCGCCGAGCGGGTTCTGGCTGATCGACAGCAGGATCAGCCACAGCAGCGGGAAATAGATGAGCGCCAGCATGGCGAACCCGCTCCATTTGCCGAGGCGCTTCCAGATCGGCGCATAGCTGGGCTCGAGCTTCGAGGCGATCGGGCGCAGCTTCAGGGGGTGTTGGCTTGTCATGGTCTCACCCCTTCAGGACGCTTACGGAGGAGGACGGATCACCGAAGCGGCGCGCGATCAGGTACATGGCCGCCAGCAGCAGGAGCAGCAGCAGGATCACGAAGGCCGACAGGGCCGCGACGACGGGATAGCGCAGGGCCGAATAGGCGCTCTCGATCGAATTGGATATGAGGTTGACGAAGCCGCCGCCCAGCATGCCCGGCTCGACCCATGCGGCGAGCGCGGGACCGAGGCAGAACACCACGCCGGCCATGATGCCCGGCAGCGAAAGCGGGATGATGACGCGGGTCAGCGTCTGCCAGGGCGATGCGCCGAGGTCGTTGCTGGCTTCGAGCAGGGTATCGTCGATCAGGTTGATCGCGAGGTAGATCGGCATCACCATCGGCGGGAAGAGGCTGACGATCATGCCGAAATGCACGGCGACTTCCGAATAGAGCAGCCATTCCACCGGCGTATCGACGATGCCCGCGCCGAGCAGCATGGTGTTGATCAGCCCTGACTGGCCGAGGATGGCGCGCCAGACGATGGTGCGCGAGGACATGTCGAGGAAGAAGGGGATCGTCAGCATGGCGAGGCAGACGGCCCGGCCCGTGGCGGAGCGGCAGCCCTTGGCGAGCCACAGCGCGAAGGGAAACGCCATCAGCAGTTCGATCACCGTCACCGTCAGGGCGATGCGCAGGGTGCGCAGCGTCACCTCCCAGCGGCCGGAGGAGAACAGTCCGATCCAGGTGTCGAGCGTCGGCTCGTAGACCGTGCGGAACTGCACGGTGGAAAAGAAGCTGAACGCGAAAAGCACGACGATCGGCACGATGACCAGGACGAACCAGGTCACGAGGATGGCCGTCACGGCCAGGTTCATGTCGGCGAGCCTTCCGGCGAACGCGCGCAGGAAGCCTTGGCGGCCGGCCGTCGTCGTTTCCGAGGCGCCTGCAAACTGTTGCATCTCACTCATCCAAAGAAGTTCCGGATCGTTGACGGCTCCGGGCCCATGTCGGTGCGGGCCCGGAGCCTGTCTTCGCTCAGGCGTTGAGGAAGCGCTGCCATTCCTCTTCCATCGCGCCGGCATTGTCCGGCGTGGTGGTCGAGACATACGGCTTGGAGAACTTCTTGTTCACCTTGGCTTCCGTCGCCTTCAGCGCGGCGATTTCGTCCGCGCTCCAGCCGTTCTTCTCGGCATATTCGACGCCGAGATCCATGTTGGGGCCGGCATAGCCGCGGTCACGCGCCTGAAGCGCGCGGTATTCGCCGCCGAGGAAGTAGTTCAGCACCTTGTAGATCGCGGTGAGATTGTCGCGGTCCGCGGCCTGCGCGGCGATGTAGGCGCCGTGGCCCCACTTGAAGTAGCCTTCCTTGGTGTAGGCATAGCGCGTGGCGTCCGGCCCCAGCTTGAGATTGGCTTCCCGCACCGCCGGCTCCCAGCAGTTGATGACGTCCACTTCCTTGTTGGTGAGAAGCTGGATCTGCTCCTCGAAGGCGCCGTAGAGCGTGCGGAACTGACCGGCCTTCTTGCGCTCGATCAGGAAGTCCGCCACGACCTTGGCTTCCTCCGGCTTGAGGTCCGCGATGTCGGCGAAGGTCGCCACGCCCTTCGACTGGAGATAGAGCGCGGCCACGCCCATCGAATAGGTATAGGCATTGCCGTAGGCGACGCGGCCGCGGGTCTTCTCGTCGTCGAACATCAGCGACCAGGAGAGCTCGTCCTCGCTGTCGGGCGCCATGCCGAGCTTTTCCGGGAAGTAGCCGAAGCTGTCGGCATTGCCGATAACGGGCACGCCCCATTGCTTGCCCTCGCGGTCCTGCACGACGGGCGAGCGCTTCCAGTCGTCGGACGTGCGCTCCCATAGCGTCAGTTCGGGATTGGCCTCGTCGAGCGGGGCGTAGAAGCCCTGCGGCCCGAGAATGTCCTCCGTGCCGGATTCGAAGACGAACATGTCGACGCTGTCGCCCATGTTCGCGCCCATGACGTCGCGCATGAAGACGCCGACGTCATTGCTGGAGCCGCTGAGCTCGGCGCGCACGCCGATGGATTTCTCCATCGGGGTCCAGTCCTTCAGGGCGGCCGTCGGGACGCCGTAAATCTTCACGGACGCCACGTCCTGCGCGCCCGCCATGCCGGGTAGGCCGCCGACCGCGGCGGCGCCGGCCAGCGCCGTCATGCCCGCCAGCATCTGGCGGCGGCTGAGCTGGAACTGGCTGTATGTCGAAAATCTGTCTGTCATCGTAGATCCCCTTTTGGTTTTCCTGGCTTGCATTTCACTGCGCGGCGAAGATCACGGCATCCGTCGTGTTCCAGCCAACCCGTTGTATTTCCTCGGCCTCGCCTGCCCCGCCATGCCAGCTCCGCAGGCGCAGCGGCCCCGCGCCCGTGGCGACGGTGACGTCGGTGTACTTGCCGCGGTAGATGCGGCTGGTGATCGTCGCCTCGACGCTGTCGGGCGTGACGGTCGAAACCGGCGAGATGCGCTCGGCACGCAGCGCGATGGCGACGGTATCGCCGACCTTCGGGCCGGTCGCCGTGACCACGCCGCGGATGCGCAGCCCGCCGGGGAACTCGACCGTGCCGAGGGTCCCTTCCCGCGCCACCAGCGTCGCTTCCAGAATGTTCTCGTAGCCCATGAAACCCGCGGCGAAGCGGCTTTCCGGCCGGTCGAAGAGATCGAGCGGGCTGCCGCTCTGGACGATCTGGCCAAACCGCATCAGGACGACGCGGTCGCTCATCGTCAGGGCTTCCTCCTGGCTGTGGGTGATGTAGATGAAGGTCATGCCCAGGCTGCGCTGGAGCTCCATCAGCTCGATCTGCATGTCCTGGCGCAAGCGCTCGTCCAGGGCTCCCAGCGGTTCGTCCAGCAGCAGCACGGCCGGCTGCGTGACCACGGCGCGGGCCAATGCCACGCGCTGGCGCTCGCCGCCGGACAACTGCCCGATCCGCCGGTCCGCCTTGCCTTCGAGCTGCACCATCGCCAGCGCCCGCCGCGCCTCCTTCAGCGCATCGGCCGCATTCACCTTGCGGATCTTCAGGCCGTAGGCGACGTTTTCCACGACGTTCATGTGCGGGAAGAGCGCATAGCTCTGGAACACGGTGGTGCAGTTGCGCTTGGCCGCCGGAAGGCGGGCGACGTCCTGGCCGCCGATCCGCAGCCTCTTTACCGATGTCGGCATCTCGAGGCCCGAGATCACCCGCAGCATCGTGGTCTTGCCGGATCCGCTGGAGCCGAGGATCGTCAGGAACTCCCCCTTGGCGGCGGAGACGGAGACATGCGAAAGCGCTCTCACCGGGCCGTAGCAGTGGACGAGATCCTCGATCTCAAGCATCGGATCCACGACGTCGCTGTTCATGTGCTCTGGTCTCACTCTTGTCCGATATTCAGGTTCAATGGCGCAGGACCGCCCCGCCGATCCCGGCAAGGCGCACCGCAAGCGAAAGCGCAACGTCCAGCACGTCGCGGGAAAGCCGCGCCGGATCCGCGACGGAGGCAGGCATGGCACCGCGCGCCTGCGAGGGTGTTTCCGAGGCGTTGCGGCGAAGGCACCGGCCCGGCGCCCGCAGGGCCGCGTCGACCATGGCGGCAGCGGCACGCCCGGCGGCATCGTGCGCGGCGACGCTCCTCAGGCGGTCGGCGATGTTCTCCAGCCCGCGCCCGCCGCCGGCGATGACGCCTTCCGTACGTGCGGCGCGGAGCGCAACGAGGGCGCGGCGCGCGCTTTCCATCTGCACGGCGGATTCGAACCCGCGGGCGACAGCCAGTTCCACCCAGCGTCCGGCGAGGCGCGCACGGCGGCGCTCGGCATGTTCGCGATCGAGCGGCAGGTAGCGTTTCGCCCGGATCTCGGCCTCGGCCAGCGCGATGCGCATGGCGATGCGCTCCGGCGCACCCTCAGCGCCGGCCAGATGGACCCGCCCGCGCTCGAAGCGGAATTTCGCCGCCCTGCCCAGCATGGCGGGCTTCAGCGCCTCGATGGAGGTGCCGGCCTGGGCGCAGATCATCGTCGCGCCGCTCGCCGCCGCGAGGTCTTCCAGGATTTCGACGGCGCGCGGCCCGGCGTCGCCCGGAACGAGCCCCGCGGTCTTGACGACGCCGGCCTTGCGGTTCCGTTCAAGCAGTTGCAGCGCCGCGCCCTCGATGCCGCGCGCCACGACGAGCAGCGCCTTGCCGCGCTCGGCAAATCCCTCGATAACGGGAACGAGCGTCCTGAAATCCGTCAGCATCTCGTTGGCGACGATGACATGGACATCGTCCATCGCCGCCAGTTCGCCCGCCCCGACATGGCGCGCCTCGAAGCTGAAACCGTCGACCCCGGTCACGGCGCTTTCCAGCGCTTCCGTAACCTCGACCAGCCCGCCCGGCCCGGCCGCGGCGTCCGCTTCGAGAATGAGGCCGGCGAGCGTGGCATCGACCCCGGCGGCAGCGACGAGCCCGGCGCCGGTGTCGCAACCGCGGGTCTCTTCCGCGAAGGCCGTGTCCAGCTTCGGCCGCAGCAAGGCGAGCGCCTCGACGAGGCGATCCGTCTCAATCGCCGCCTCGCCGGCCCGGCGCCCTTCGGCAAGGGCCGCGCCGGCCATCACGGCCAGTCGGGCGGTTCCATCGCCGAACTGCCGCTCGGCATCGACAAGCGCTTCCTTCAGCAGGCGCCCGGCGAAATGATCCGAACAGATCCGGCGGGCGATCTCGCTGCCGGTGCGCGCAGCCTGCACGCGGCCGCCGTTGCAATAGATGACATGACGGCCCTCGGGGCCGATCGACGCGGCGATCGCCCGCAAGGCCGGGGCGATGGCCTCGACGATGTCCTCCTGCAACGGTTGTCCGGCCAGCGTGCGCATCGCCCTAATCCCTGGAAAGCTTGCCGCTGCGGTTCAACTCGTCGAAGACCGCCCGGGCGACCTCGATGGCATTCGGCGTGTCGGAGTGGACGCAGATCGATTCGGCCACCACCTGCACATCCTTGCCGTTGACCGATCGGGTCAGGCCGGTATCGATGGCGCGGCGCACTTTCTCCGCGACTTCCTGCGCCGAGATCGGCGGGTGCTCGCGGGAGATGATCTGCCGCCCGTCGTCGCCGTAGTCGATGTCGACATAGAATTCGCAGCTGAACGGGATGCCGCGCCGGGTGAAGACCTCGGACATGCAGCAATCGGAAAAGGCGATGACCGGCACGCCGAACACCTCGGCCGCATCCGCGATCCCCTCGGCGACTTCAGGCTCGTTCTGCGCCATGCCGAACAGGGAACCGTGCGGCTTGATGTGGGAGAGCTTCACGCCCTCGGCCCGCAGGAAACCTTCCAGCGCGCCCGTCTGGTAGATGGTGAGCGCCGAGACCTCCTCGCGGGTCATGCGCATCGGCCGGCGCCCGAAGCCTTCCCGGTCCGGCAGGCCCGGATGCGAGCCGACCTTGATCCCCGCCTTCCTGGCCAGGCGCACGGTCTTCGCCATGACGACCGGGTCGGACGCGTGGAAACCGCAGGCGATGTTGGCATGGGTCACAAAGGGCATGCAGGCCTCGTCGTCACCGAACCGGTAAATGCCGAAAGCCTCTCCCATGTCACAGTTGATCGTGACCATTCGCGTCCCCTTTTCGTCTTGATATATAATATATCATGATCCTTTCGCCGCAAAGTCAATAGGGTCGGCGGCATAAAGCGCATCGGGATCGAAGATAGAACCGGAGGGGTCACGGGCGGGGCAGGCCACGGCCTGATCACCGCGCGCACCGCCCCGCGTCGCCAAGCAAGCGGCGCGGTCGGGCCGGCGGGGCCTTGAGGATGTTCATCCCGGCCGCCGGCACGGCCCGTCACCGTCACCATGCGCCGGGACGGCCGCCCGACCCGGACGGAGTGACGACACGAACGGTTTCTTTCGAATCGGCGCGTGGAACGGCACGCCCGAATTTGACGCGCGGCGGAACCGCGCGGGGCGTCCTGCGGTTAGGCCTGCAACGCTGCACGTTTCGGGAGAAGAACCATGAACCCTATCGTTCCGGCCATGATGGCCTGCTGTGTCCCGCTCCTGTTCTCCATGCCGGCAAATGCCGGGGAAGAGCAGTTTCTGGGGAGCCTGAAGGGTGAATATGCCGGCAAGGGCGAGGTGCGGCTGCGCACCAACAAGGCGCCCATCGGCGTCAGTTGCCGGTTCACCTCCGCCACCACCGGAAGCTCATTGTCGCTGAAGGGGCGGTGCCGCGGCCTGGTCGTCGTGTCGCGGGCGGTCGGCGTCGACCTGAAGATCTCGGGCGGCACCTACCGCGGATCCTATATCGGGGCCGGCTCCGGGCCGGCATCGCTGTCCGGCCGGCGCAAGGGCGAGACGCTGAACCTTGCCATCGGCTGGGCAAAGGCGGTCAACGGCGACCGGCGCGCCAATCTTTCCCTTGCCAAGGCCGGGAAGAACGGCCTGACGCTCACGACGACGGACCGCGATCCCGCTTCCGGCAAGATGGTGACGACGAGCCGGATCACGCTCCAGCGGCAGTAGCCGCCGGCGTTTGCGGCGACGACCTCAATCCTCGGGCCCGTAGCCCGGCATCCGGTACATTGTGCCGGAGCGCTGCCGGATGTCCGGGACATAGACGCTGGCCATCCAGTCCTCGTCCCTGACGTCCTCGATCGCGACCGACACGAGATCTTCGCCGCAGCCGAGCGACGCCGTGACGGCGCTGGCGAGCGCATCGGCGAGCGCCCTCTTCTGCTCTTCCGTTCGGCCCTCGACCATCTTGATTATCACATGCGGCATCGTCGCCTCCTCGCCTGCATCGCCCTTTCGAGGCTGTTGACAGGCTTTCCGGAAAAATTGCAAGGTCGCCGGTAGCCAAGGCGCAAGCCTTGCACGCAATGTCCCGCTCGACGCATGTCGATGACGATCCGGAGTTCGCACCTCTCGGAACAGAGTCCCCCGCGAAGCCGGCCGACGGCCGGTTCAACGATGGAACCGTGGACATGATACCCGATCCCCTGCTTCGCGATGCAACCCCTACCGCCGGCGTTATGCCTGACGGCACGACGCGCATCGACGCTGTTCCCATGACACCAAGAGGAGACGCCTGATGGCGGAAGAGACCGAAACCGGGCGCCTGCTCGATGCCCTGTTCGACACGATGGAGGCCGGCATCATCCCGGTAACGGAGGCCGGGGTCGCGGCCGGCAACAAGATCTTCGGCGCCGCGCTGCTGCGCAAGTCGGACTTCGCCGCGGTGCTCGTCGAGACCAACAACGAGACGGAAAACCCGCTGTGGCATGGCGAAATCCACGCCCTGAAGCGCTTCTACGAGATGGAGGCGGCCGGACGGCCGGAAACGAAGGATCTCATCTTCCTGTCGACGCATGAGCCGTGCTCCATGTGCCTTTCGGCGATCACCTGGGCCGGGTTCGACACTTTCTTCTACTTCTTCAGCCACGAGGATTCCCGGGATGCGTTCTCCATTCCGCACGACCTGAAGATCCTGAAGGAGGTGTTCACGCTGGAGCCGGGCGGCTACAACCGGACCAACGCCTTCTGGACGGGCCGGTCGATCCGCGATCTCGTCGACCTCCTTCCCGAGCCGCAGCGCGCATCGTTCGAGGCGCGGGCCGAAGCGATCCGGCAGAAATACGACGCCCTGTCGGCCGCCTACCAGGCGTGCAAGGCGGACAATGCCATCCCCCTCGCCTAGCCAGCCTCCTGCCTGACATCGACGGCCTGCCGCGCCGACTGTTGCAAATCCGCACGTATCGCCGCGCTTCGCGCGGGACGGCCGCGAAGTTGGCGCAGGGGCGATTCCCCTTTGGCGCGCGCTGCGCTATGGCGAAATCAAGGCACCGGTCCCGAGTCGCCGCAGAACGGCCGCACCAAGTCCAAGGAAATGGCACAAATGAACTCCCGCATTGCAATCCTGGCAGGCGTGGCGCTTGCCCTCACCGCATGCACCACGGTCAGCGTTCCCACCAATCCGCTGCAGGCGCGCTGGAACGGCAAGACCGCCGGCAGCTTCTTCGCGGCCTATGGCCCGCCGCTTTCCGACACGGCCGGCGCGGGCGGCACGACGCTCTACAAGTGGCGCGGCGGCTTTGCCAAGGGCAGGTCCTGCTCGGTGGAACTCACCGTCAACGACGCCTACAGGATCACCAATATCCGCGCCGTCGGCGACCGCGTCGATCCGAAGGGCGGCCCGACGCATTGCGAAAAGGTCCTCGACGCCGCCGGCGACGGGAAATGATCACCGGCTGAGGCCGATCGTTCGGGGCCGCGCGGAAACGCGCGGCCTTTTTGTTGGGAGGAAGAGAAGATGGACGCGGACCGCCTTTACCACGACCCGGCGCTTGCCGATTTCTACGACCTGGAAAACGGCTGGGAGCGTTCGCCGGATTTCACCTTCTGCCGGGCGCTGGCGGAGGGGGCGGCCAGCATGCTCGACCTCGGCTGCGGCACGGGGGAGCTCGCCATCGCGGTTTCCGGCGGACGGACGGTCGTCGCGGTCGATCCGGCGCCGGCCATGCTGGGTATCGCCCGGGCGAAGGCCGGGGCGGGCGGCGTAGAGTTCGTCGAAGGCGATGCGCGCACGCTGCGGCTCGGCCGCCGCTTCGACCTCGTGGTCCTGACCGGCCATGCCTTCCAGGTCTTCCTCACGCAGGAGGATCGCCGTGCGGCGCTCGCCACCATCGCGGCGCATCTTGCGCCCGGCGGCCGCTTCATCTTCGACAGCCGCAACCCCGCCTGCCGGGAATGGGAGGAATGGGGGCCGGAGGAATCGATGCGGCTTCTCGACCATCCGCGCTTCGGCACGGTCTCCGCGTGGAACGACGTTGCCCTCGACGCCGGAACCGGCATCGTCACCTACGGCACGCATTACGAAATCCGCGCCACCGGCGAGCGCCTCTCCGCCGCCTCGCGCATCGCCTTTCCGGAAAAGGCCGAACTGGAGGCGCTGATCGCCGAAGCCGGCCTTCGCGTCGAGCGCTGGCTCGGCGACTGGGAGGGCCATGCGTGGCAGGAGGGTGCGAAGGAGATCATTCCCCTCGGCACCCTCGCCTGACGTCAGACGGAGCGCGTCAGGCCGCCGTCGACGCGGATGTTCTGGCCGGTGATGTAGCCGGCGCCCTCGGAGGCGAGGAAGGCGACGGTCGCGGCGATCTCCTCCATGGTGCCGTAGCGCTTCATGGGCACGCTCTCGCGCCGCTCCTCGGTGCCCGGCAGGCTGTCGATCCAGCCCGGCAGGACATTGTTGATGCGGACGTTCTCGGCCGCGTAGGTATCGGCGAAGATCTTGGTGTAGGCGGCAAGCCCGGCGCGGAAGACCGCCGAGGTGGGGAACATCGAGGACGGCTCGAAGGCCCAGGCGGTGGAGATGTTGACGATCGAGCCGGCCTTCTGCTCGCGCATGACGGGCGTCACCAGCCGCACGGGACGGATGACGTTCATCAGGTAGGTGTCCATGCCCTTGTGCCAGTCCTCGTCGCTGATGGCGGTGATCTCGGCGCGCGGCCCGTGGCCGGCGCTGTTGACCAGCACGTCGATGCGCCCGAAGGTCGAGACGGCGAGATCGACGAGCCCCTTCAGGTCCTCGTTCGACTGGTTGGACCCGGTCACGCCGACGCCGCCCAGTTCCTTCGCCAGCGCCTCGCCCTTGCCCGAGGAGGACAGGATCGCGACCTTGAAGCCATCAGCCGCAAGCCGCCGCGCGGACGCCGCCCCCATGCCGCTGCCGCCCGCGGTGATTACGGCTACCTTGTTCGCGCTCATGCTCGATCTCCCGTCTTTCGTTGAAAGACGGTGATAGCACCGAACGTTCCACAAGAAGAAGAGGCGGCGAGCCTTCGATACCCGACTTTCGCAAGCGCGGCCTGAAAGCCGTGGCTGGGGCGCCAGGATTCCCAGCCAGAGAATCCAACCCATTTCAAGCCGTTGAGAAGGTTACTAAATCCTTATCACCTAATATTCCTGTACGACAGTCTTGTACTACAATCCGATACGACAGTCCGGCGGAATCTTGCGGCCGGCATGCGGAGGCCTTGGGGCGTTGACCGGAAAGGCTTAATAGGAAGCCCTCCCCTGCTGGACCATTCGTGACAGCGGCGACCAAAGGATCGCGTACGCCATCAAGATGCACAGGCTTGAAAATCAGGCTAAGATTACGTACATCTTGAACAAGTACACTTCACAAGGGAGACGGAGATGCCCCAAGCTGCCGTGGATGACAACAAGCGCATGAACCTACGTGTCTCGCCGGAAACGAAGGCCAAGCTCGTGCGCGCGGCCGCGTTGCGCAACACCGACCTGACCAACTTCGTGACCCAGACCGCCTTGCGGGAGGCCGAAGCCGTGATCGAGGCCGCCGAGGTCGTTCGGCTCTCGTCGCGCGATCATGCGCGCGTGCTTGAGCTGCTGGAAAATCCGCCCAAGCCCAACGCAAAGCTGCGGGCGGCAATCGCGGCGTTGCCCGACACCCTATGACACTGCCCGCCTGGAGAGAGGAAGCCATCGCGAAGTCGCACGATCGTCAGTCCTTCGACTGCGGCGATCCCGCGATGAACGATTTCCTCCGGCGCTACGCGCGCCAAAGCCACGAACAGAATGCCTCGAAGACGTTCTGCGCGATCGACGTTGCCACGCCCAATCGCGTGCTCGGCTTCTACACCGTCGCTCCCTCCGCCATAGCCCATGAGGTCGTGCCGGCGTCGATGACGAAAGGATTGGCCCAGCACGAGGTTTCCGGTTTCAAGCTGGCACGCATCGCAACCGACGTGACGGTAGCGGGCCAAGGTTTGGGCGGCCAACTCCTCGCGGCCGTTGCGTTGCGCTGCCTACGGATCGCTACCGAGGCCGGCGGCGTGCTGCTGATCATCGACGCCAAGGGCGCGCGGGCAGCGCAATGGTATGCCGGCTACGGGGCCGAGCCGCTTGAGAACCGCCCACTCACGCTGGTCATGCCGCTCGCAACCTTCGCCGCCGACCTCAAGGCCAAAGGTCTTCTCTGACGAAAGCAACCATTTGACTGCGATCGGTATTCACGAGGTTGTCGTGGTGTATAATTTCACAAGTACCTGAAAATCACGAAGGCAGTTAAGCGATCACATTGAATGACTAATATGGGGCCGACAGCAGACTGTCTGGGTTTGGTGACGGTAGAACCGAAAACAGCCGTTCGCCCTTGCGCTGGCTCTTGATAGCTAGGGCGTCATGAAGCCTGAGGTAGCATGACAGGTGCATCGCCTTAGATTCTTTCGAGCATCTGGATTATTGCTGCAACGATGGGTATTTGATTGCGCCAAGCATCCGTGAGGAGACGTTTCGAGGGTGAGCAAGTCGACAAGCAAATCAACATTGACAGCTTTGCCCACGCCTTCGCCTTGGCCCGGGGCTAACGCTCGCTTGCTCGGCGTCGGCGCCGGATTGCCCGTGTCGAAGTTGGATCGATTGGCTGCGTTCGACGACAAAGAATTTGAGCGTCTCGTGCTTGAGTGGGGCAATGACTACCTCAAGACCAAGATGCCGGGTGTATTCGAAGTACAACTCCGAGGCGGTGCGGGGGACAAGGGTCGCGATGTCGTGGTCTGGTTCGATCCCCCTGGTTCGCCTAGGCGCCGGTGGCATCTATATCAGTGCAAGCACTACGCCACCGCACTGGGCACGGGGACGGCCTTCGAAGAGATCGGCAAGGTCCTGTACTACACCCATATCGGGAACTACACGTCCCCGGAAGAATACTGGTTCGTCACCCATAAGGGAGTGACCTCACCGCTTCAGGACCTGCTCGACGATCCCTCCGCGATGCGGGCCGAAATCTTGAAAAACTGGGCCACCCACTGCCGGACCAAAATCACCTCGACGACTGCCATCGAGCTGACGGCCGACCTGAGAGCCCATATCGAGTCTTTCGACTTCGGCATCTTTCGAGCCAAGCAGCCGCTCGACCTGATCGCCGAGCACGAGAAGACCCGCTATCACCTCACGGTTTTCGGCGCTCCCTTGATACTTCGAGCGCCGGCGAAGGCTCCGCCGTCCACCGTCGCCCCACAGGAAACTGGCTATGTCGCTCAGATGCTGGACGCCATCGGCCGCAAGCTCGGCGTGAAAGTGACGGACACGGCCTCGTTCGCGCACGATCCCTATCTCAAGCGCCTATTTGATCGCTCACGCCTCACGTTCTATTCCGCTGAGGGCCTCAAGGAACTCGCCCGTGACCAAATGGCCGACATGGCATACTTCGACACGCTGCTAGATGAATTCTGCGATGGCCTCTATCATCATTACACCGATCCTGACCGCCTTGGTCTCGATCGCATCGTCGACACGGTCAAGGCGTCTCAGGCGCTACAGTTGAGCGCTCACGTCCTGACGCCGCATGTCGTGCCCAATGATCGGGAAGGCATGTGTCATCAGATGGCAAATGAAAAACGTGTCGATTGGTGCGCGCGATGATCGACCGCCCCTCCCACCCTCGGCCTTTCAACACACCGCTCGAGTGCGGCCTGCGAATCCTTTTCATGCTGGATGCACAGCACGATCGGCCAGCCGACTTGCAGCGCCTCGTTTCATACGACTATCTGCTTGTCCATTCCGGCGACGTGCCGGGAGGACCATCCAGCCTCCATCCGGCCGTCCCTTTTCGTGGAGGCGAATTGTTGGTCAAGCGCGATCTGATCAATGCAGGTCTTAACCAGATGCACTCGCGAGAACTTCTGAAAAAATCCTTCGACACGTCCGGCATACTCTACCGCGCCACACAGCTTACAAGCGCTTTCCTGGCCTTGCTGCGCACAGCTTACGCAGCAGCATTACGCGAACGCGCCGAATGGGTTGCCAACAACTTCGGCGACTTCGCGGATTCTGAGCTCGACGCTTTCATGTCGCAGAACATTGGGCGTTGGGGTGGGGAATTCGACCGTCTCACTGCGCTCAGGGAGCTTGAGCTCTAACATGCTTCAGATCCGCAAAATCCTGCTTCGCGGCAAGGGCGTTCTCGATGCCGAGATCGACTTCACGACTGGGGGCAATATCGTCGCTGGTGATTCAGATACCGGTAAGAGCTATCTTTTGCGCTGCCTAGACTACATCTTCGGCGCCGATGAGATGACGAAGCGCATTCCGGAAGCTGAACCCTATTCCACGCTGTTCGTGCAATTCGAGAGCGGCTCCGGTGAAATCCTGACAATCGAGCGCCATCTGTCGGGCGGAGAGTTGGCCGCCCACTACTGCTCGATCGAGGACATCAAGGAAAAGGGCACGGTTCTTAGCGCGAAGCGGTCCGGCAAAAGTCGGGCATTTGACGTCACCGAGGCGATCCTCACCTTCGCCGGCATTCCGGAAGCCGTGTTGCGCAAGAACGATCGCGGCAGCGTCCAGCGCCTCACGCTGCGGCTCCTCATGTCGGTCGTGCTGGTGGATGAGATCAGCATTATCGATGAGGTCTCGCCTGTTCTCGGCAAGGCAGCCTTTGACGAAACTGCTCGCAAGCGCATGTTCGCCTACATGCTCACCGGCAAGGATGACGACGGCATAATCGAGGCCGAGAAGGTGGAGATCACTAGAGCGCGTCTGACGGCTCAGATCGGCGTCATAAGCAATCTTCTGGAGCCGATAGAAAAACGTTTGAGCCAGCAGCCGGCGTCCGACGAGAACACCATCGATAAGGTCGAAACGGCAATCGCCCGTTTGTCTGCTTCGTTGGCTGAAGCCTCTGGAGAACGTGCTGAACTACAGGCAGAACGACTGGAGGCGACACAAACGCTCCAGCGCGCGCAGTCGCAGATCGTTGCCGCTGATGAACTGCTCACGCGCTACCGCCTGCTCGACGCTCGATATGGCTCCGACCTCGATAGGCTCGATTTCGTGAGCGAGGGAGCTCACTTCTTCGAAGGCCTGCAAGCGGTCACCTGTCCGTTGTGCGAACAGCCGATGACCGACGAGCATGCTCATGCGGCGCTGTCGATCTCGGGTGTCATGGAGTCGGCTCGCGCCGAGGCCGCCAAGATACTGGGGCAGAAAAAGGACCTCGCTGCCGCGATCCAGACCTTGGAAGCCATCAAAGGGAAGCACGAGAAAGAGGGTGCCTCGGCGAGCGTCACGCTTGAGCGGACAGACAGAAGGATCGCAGAGGTTATCGCGCCAGCTGTGAGGGAGACTACCGCGCGTTTAGAAACGTTGGTAGCACGTCGCATAGAATTGGAGGGACGCCGCTCAGACGAGGAGCAAGCGCAGACGTTGCGAACGTTGCGATCGGATCTCGAGGGCGCCGGCGGCAGCAAAACGCCGAAACGCGAATGGGAGTCCCTGCCGTCCACCGCGCTTCGCGATCTGTGCATCCAGATCGAAGCAGTCCTCAAGGAATGGCAATGGAAAGGTGAAGGCCGCGTCGAATTCGACAAGGATGCCTTCGATATCGTGGTCGACGGTCAGGCTCGCCAGTCGCATGGCAAAGGGGTGCGAGCCGTTCTTCATTCTGCCTTCGTCATTGGTTTGCTGCGACATTGCAAGAAGGGCGGTCGGCCTCACCTGGGCATGGTCATCATCGACTCCCCGTTGACCAGCTATAAGAAGAACATCCCCGGCAGGGCTGCCAGCACCTCTAAGGATGGGCCAGTCGACGAGGGCATCGAAGCGGCATTCTGGAAATCCCTGACTTCGGTTGATCCAGCTTTGCAGATCATTATCGTCGAGAACAAGGAACCACCGAAAACGGTCGCGGGTGCGGTGAAATATCACTGGTTTGCTGGAGAGTTTGCCCAGCCGGGCGACCGCAGGGCATTTATTCCCGACCGGTGACGAGCGTGCTGCATTTTCGTAGCCAGAGATGTTGCATTGAAGGCTGGAACCGCAACCACAGCGGATTCTGAGCTCATTGAATCTGGCGTGCCACTCCTTTCTTGGCTGATTTCCGCCGCCAAGAGTTTCCGCTGTTAGGCTTTGGACGATCCGGTTTGAATGTCGGGCAAGCGGGCGATAATCGCTTCCTCGAATGGACGATGCCGCTCGATTATGCACGAACGGCATCGCCCGATGCGACGCTACAAATTCTTAAATCTCCGTGTGCTCGGCGAGTTCAAGAGCATCCTCAACATCAACACCCAGATACCTGACCGTGTTCTCGATCTTGGTATGACCGAGCAAAATCTGGATCGCACGAAGATTTCCGGTGGCCTTGTAGATCATCGCAGCCTTCGTGCGTCGAAGAGAGTGCGTGCCGTAATCTTCACAACGCAACCCAATCGCAGTGACCCACTCATCAACCAGCCTAGCATATTGGCGGGTGCTGAGATGATCAG
Organism: Shinella sp. NM-101; assembly: GCF_021401195.1. Taxonomy (NCBI): domain Bacteria; kingdom Pseudomonadati; phylum Pseudomonadota; class Alphaproteobacteria; order Hyphomicrobiales; family Rhizobiaceae; genus Shinella; species Shinella sp. NM-101. The sequence goes on from NZ_JACBFT010000014.1 coordinate 121,645, forward strand.
CATGATCGACTCGGCTCGGAAATGCGAAGTCATCTATGGTGCCACCTCTTCGTTGAAGCCAAGTGAGCAAACTTGCCCTGACCTCCGCCGTAATCTCGAATTGTACAGGACGTCCGGTTTTCTGCTGTATGACCATTGCTCGTGTTCGGATCTCCTGGCCCGTGACGAGAGTTCCGATCTTGATCTTAACGAGATCGCAGCCTCGTAGCTTGCTATCGATCGCGAGATCGAACAGCGCTCGGTCTCGCATGCGCCCCTCCCTATCGAGAAAGAAACGAATTGCCCAAATTTGCCGCTGTTTGAGCGGTTTCTTTACGCCGACTTTCCGACCGGCGTTCCACGCGGGGCGCTCCAGTGCAACAGGATCATATTGTGCGATACCCATTTGAGTTCTCCTTCGGCCACCATTGGCCGGTGGAAGAACGCGCAAATTCAAGGTTCAGGGCGCGGGCCATCGTCTTGCCGTTAAGCATAAGTGGAACGCCGCCGCTCGGCGACCGATCCAACTGCAAGGGTTCTATGTTGGAAGCCTGCTACCTGAAAGCTGATGATCAAGCAGCCAGACGCTGATCGGTAGGCGAGTCTGTAGTTGTTGCCGATCATGAGAACTCGGCCTTAAATTTCGCATGACGCGCATTTTCTGACACGTTAAGGTAGTTATCAAGAAGAAGTGAGTGAAGCCTGCAACGTGCCCGACGTTACCTTCCATTATTCTGAACGCGTCACACGGGTAGAAGTCGCCGCTTCCCTGCTGGCGGCTACCCGTCTTGGCATATGCCTGTTGCAGTTGCCGCCGTCTGTCCCTGCGGTCGATGGCGATCACTCCCGGCCGCTGGCAATCAGCACGGTGCGCGATCTGCTGATTGGTGGACCGGATCATGCGGTGCTGGCGTTGCAGCGCATGATCCCCGGTGCGGATCCGGTGTTGGTTGTCGCACCCGAATATGCATTTGGCTCGACGGATTGGACTGAGATCGACGCACTGGTTCGTGCAGCGACCCGCCCGATCATCCTTGTGGCCGGTTTCGGCGCGACAATAGGTCAGTCGGTACTTGACTGGCAGGCAGCAGGCGCCGGTGAAGCCACGCAACGGCACCTTGGCTGGCGCGAAGCCGACGGCGCGATCAGCGATATCCAGCGGGTCAATGGCGGATGGTGCTGGCTTCATACGCCAGGCGAAACCACGCACTGCATTGCCTATCTCAAGAATGTGCTGGAGCAGTCGGTCGAAGCGGTGAACTTGCCCGATCTTCAGGAAGGCCGCGCCATTATCCATCTTGCATTCGGCGACGTCGATATCTTTCCTCTGATCTGCGCTGACCTGCTGCAACCGGCGGCACAGAATGCAGGCTCGCCGCAAGCGCGGATTCTGCACGCGCTTGGCACGACCGCCGCTGATCGACCTGCACTGGTGGTGGGATCGCTGCTGCAGAGCGGATACAACGTCAACTGGGTCGCCGCGGTGAACTCACTGCTCAACACTGTGCTTGCCGGACGGCCGGGGCAGTCGCTTTGTGCAACATCGCTGCGGATGCGCCGAAGGCCGATGAAGCCCATGACAAATGGCGCAGTTTGAGCGGCCTTTACGTTCCTTTCGATGCGCTACCCAAGGGCCAGGACAATCTGCCGGCAGTACGTGCACTCAATGACATGGGTATCGCAGGCGGCGTGGTCCGGGTCACAGAGGCTTGCGCGACCGCCGGGTACGTTACGTGGGGACCGTTCACGCCGGTTAAGGGCAAGTTCGCCTGGCGCGGCAATATGAGTTGCCCGATCGGCAATGCCGGGCTTGCCGCACTTACTGGTCCAGCGCCGTCGCCTGCGGCGGGCGAGATCACGCGTTTCCTGCGCCGTTATCCGCCGGTCGCCACAGCAGCGCCTCGCCTTCAGATCGGGCTTAACCTTGTTGTAGAGCAGTTGCGTGCAGCGGTAGCGCCCACGCCGGCGGCGCTGCTCAACTCAACGTTGAGTGGAGTTGATCCCGCACAGCCACAGGATCCTGACAGGCTCCACGTCGCGGAGACGAGCGCCGCGTTCAGAGCGGGCATCCACGCCGTGGCCACACTCAAGTCGATTGACGGAATCTCTTGGCAGGCGAACCCCAAGCTGACGGGCCAACTGCGGCTGGCGAATGCGAAGCATCTGCTGGTATGGCGGTCGCCCGACAAGTCGCGATTAGCGATGCGGCGCGACCTTGCCGCGTGGCGCATACTGCCCGGCGGCGAACATCCGGATCTAATCGTGCTGGGCGCTGGACCGAATGGAGATCTGGTTGAGGGCGAGATTCCGCAGGACCGCCGTGACGATATTAGCACCGCGCCTTCGTCGGGTGCCGAACTGGCCGTAGGTGGATCGCTCGCCGCGCGAGAAGACGACTTCACCGCGGCAAGAAGCCTGCGGCGGGTTGCCGGCCTCGGTCTCGCAAACGTAGCGGATGTATATGCCGATTTCGAAGAGGACGCCGATGCCGGGCGCGTTGCGACGTTGCTTGGACAGATAGATGCATGCTTTGCCGAGGATGGTGCAGAATGACGGAAGTACAGCCTGCCGCCGGCAGTCTCCACCTTGCGGTGGCGCAGGTCGACGAACTTTGCGCGAAGGTAGGGCTGCAGCAGGCTGGGTTGCCTGTCGTGGCGGGCGAGCACGCGGTCCCGGCAGGGACAACATTGTGGACCTCTAGCTATGCCCGACTTGTCCTTTGGCCGTGCGGTGCGAGCGATGCCGCGGGCGTTATTGCCGCTGCCCGCGAGGGCCAGGGCTGGTTCGACGAGATGCTCGTGCGCGGCGAGGCGCAGTCGCGTGGCCCGATCGACGGGTATCTTGTGCTTGCGTTACCGGCCGCACCGGCAGCGGATGCCAGTGAGGATGTTCGGCGCCTCGAACTATCTTCGCAGGTTTGCCGCAAGCACCTTATCTGGCCGGCGGGCGAAGCTGATACTGAAGAAACTGCGGGCACGTGGCTACGAGTGATCGCCTAGCGCGGCGGAGTGCCGCGATGCTTTCGATCATGCACCGCGCGTCGGTGTTTGATCCTGTCCCCGTGACGCTTGGCGCTCTGCGCGCCGGTCTGCCCGAGACAGGGTGGCCCACCGATGCGCGCGCCGAGCGCCGCGCACAGTTGACTGAACTTTCTGCGGGATTGGAACAGGCCGAACGAGAGGTCGAACGGTTGCGTCTGCTCGACGTCGAGCGCGAGGCTGCCAGCGCCGCCACCGTCTCCGAGGCAGCGCTCGCTGGTTTGAGGGCCGAGGCTGCCGATGCGGAACGCCGGGCGGCGGCTGCGAACCAACAGCGCGACGCCGCGGCTGGGCCCTTGTCCAGGCTTCAATCGGCGGCACGCGAAGTGCTCGCGCGTGACCATGGCCATTCGGCAAGCAGTTGTCCAGTATGCGCGCACGACTGGTTGACAGCCGACGCGCTGCGCGCTGCGATCACAGCGGCACTTGCGACTATCCCCGAGCTTGCAAGCCAAGCCGAAGCGGTGGCGCAGGCCGCTATAGCATCGGCCCGAATAGCGACCGAGAAGCTAAAGAACGCACACACAGCAAATGCGCGGCTCGCCGCGCTGGATCGCGAGCGGGCAACGCTTGCGGATGCCGCGGAACGCCGTGCATTTTCGCTGCAGAATGCGGGGCTGCCGGCGTCGGTTTCTACTGGCGAGTTGGGTCTGCAGCGTGTGCGCCTCGACATTGCCGACGCGCTTGCCGCCCTTGACGAAGAGATTGCGCTCGTTCGTACCATGCTCCCCGCGGACGCGGCGCAGTTGGTCCTGGACCAAGCACCGCTATCAGAGCTAGTCGAACGCGTCTCCGCTCAGATCGGCGCACGCGATCACGTATTGCAGCTTCAATTGGCGGGACTGGCCCGCAACAGCGAGGATGCCGCAACGCGGCGGGATCGGCTGCGCGCGGAATATGCCGGAATCCAGCAAAGCTTGCGGGACTGCCGCGAGCAGCTAGCGGCGAAGGGAAGCGAGTTGGGTGAACTCCAGGCCTTGTGGGACATCGCCGCACCGGAGCAGCCGTGGAGCGAGGCGGCGTTTTTACAGCTCAAGACAAAGTTGACGGATGAGCAGGACAAGCTCGCCCGGGCCGACGCGCATATCCAAGGTGCGCGAGCGGCCTGGACAGCTGAAGCGCGCCGTTTGCAGTTGGTCGAGCTTCGTGCCACCATTAAACCCGCGCAGGAACAGCATGCGCGGATGACCGCGCGTATTGCCGCTGCAACGCGCGCACAGGCGTTGTTCCAGGATACCTATACCACGATCAGCAAGCGGCAGGTCCAGGATCTTGCCAAGGTCGTGAACCCGCTGTTCGCGCGCATGCACGCCAACCGGGTCTATGATCGCATCAATCTCGGCGAGGACAGCGAGTTCCTTCATTGGTTAGCCCATGCCGGCGACGCGCAGCTCGACCCGGGCAAAGACTTCAGCCAAGGACAGCGACAGGACCTGGCTCTCGCACTTTTCCTGGCGCGTGCGCGGAGCCTCGGCGGAACATTCTTCCTCGATGAGCCGGTGGCGCACCTAGATGATCTCAACCGGGTCGGCCTGCTCGACATTCTACGCACCATGGTGCTCGAAGAAAGCCGATCGGTGAACATGGTCATCACCACTTCCAGCCGAGCCTTGGCGCGTCATCTTATCGAGAAATTCGCCAACATCGACCTGGTCGAAACCCCCGAAGGGCGAGTGCGCCCACTCAGTGTCATCGAACTTGATGGAAACAGCCGAAGTGGGGTTCAGCTAAGCAATATTTATCCCCTCGTTTAGCTGCCACCGCAGCCAACTTGAGCGCCCTTCCTAAATGCTGGGAAGCGGTAACGCCACTAGTCTCTCGTCGTGGTAAGCCATCGCGTGAACGAGTGGCGGCTTTCGGGATAAGCGTTGACGCATCTGAACGGCTTAGAAGACGGCGCAACGTCAAACGGCAGGTCAGGGGCTGCTAAAAGTGGAACGACGGCTGCAAAGACGGTCATTGGGGAAAGTAGACATCCGAGGTGCTGGTGCGGATATCAGTGAGCGGCACAAAGCCGTCATTTACTCGCGGCCAATCTCGCAAGATGCGACTCTGCCTCCCCCCTTGTATCCTCCCTTTACCGATAACACACACTGACCGAGCCTCAGGGGCTTGATTTTGGCAGGATGCCGAGGCACGCCGGTCGGGCCGGATCCCTCTTATCTCACAGCGGTGGCCAGGTTCGGCTAATAATTATGATATTTGCACCCAGCCGATTGAGTCGGTGGTAGACTAGATTCCGCCATGGACATCCCTTCATTCGACGAATTGATTACGATCGAGCTGTCGGGACTGCCCGTCTCCGATACGCATCTGCGCCAGCACAACCAACTATTCGCCGAGAAGGGTCACATGGACGGTCAACGACTACAAGTTTTCTGGAATCAGGAGGTCAAATCACTCCTAGCGGTCTACAGGCAGTTCGAGACCTTACTGCCGAATCCAAAGACCGCAGGGGCGGAGCACCGCGGCGAAGACGGTAGGTATGTGGAAACGCTGGTGCGCTCGTACCTTCAAAAATATCTTCCAAAAGACCTTGAGGTTTTGACCGGATTTATACTGCGTCCGGCAGTTAAACTTGGAGATAGCGATCGATCAAGGTCCAGAGACAAAGATATTCATACGACTCAGCTTGATATAATTGTCTATGACTCCGGTACTTATCCTGTTTTCCAACGAATGGTCGATACGGTTATTGTTCCGCCCGAGGGCGTGGTAGCAGTGTTATCTATAAAAAAGACTCTCCGAGATGCAGAGATCATCGCAGAATGTAATGCCCTTTTAGAGGCTTCAAAGGCTTGCCGCAGTGACGAGAGCAATCTCGAAGCACGCCGCCGCGGGCCGTTTCTAGCCTTAGTCGCAACCGACTCTGACCTTGCCGATAAGCAAGAACTGAAAGAGAACAAATTATTTGAAAAGCTTGAGACCCTATACGGGAGCAACAGTGTTTTCGACGACATGATAGGGTTCGTCGGCGACCTTTCCTCTTGGCATGTGTTCAAAACCCGCCCACCTCTTAAGCTCACTCCTAAAAATAGCTTCGCGAGATACATGTATGTGGAGCTAAGTGAAAACGAATTGCATCAAGGATTTCAATTTATATTGTCAGGAATATTGTCAGTATACTACGACAAGACAAGAGGAGGCGTAAAGCGTCCTGGCTACACGGCGTTTGCGGCAAAGCCGGCGACCGAAATTGGAAAGATCGCCTTCAGTTCGCTGCGCTAGTCCTAGTCTAGTAAAATGAAGGCCGCCCGTTTCCGGCGCGGCCTTCTAACCCGGTTTTTTCCTCTATCAGCCGTCAGGAGTGACCGGAAACACGCTTTGGCTGCCTCGTTGGCGGCCCAAAGGCCGCCGTTGCTGGAATATTGGGTGGGGGCAGCGCGGATGTCAAGGCCTCTCCACGGTGCGAAGAGTTGGCTAGTAAGCCTCATTGTGGTCCTCAAGTGCGGTTAAGCCGCCGGTCTTTCGAGCCACAAGTATGCGCTAAGTTCGAGGCAGGAAAAACAACTCTGGCCCCGAGGTATTTGTGCGCTTCTGACTCACACGCGACGTGACGCCGCTGTCATAAAGATGTCCGCTTTCGGACAACCGCGAACATGGCTCTATGACCGACTTGAAGGCGCGTTCCGGTCCAGAAGCTGTCGCCCGCCGTTCCAGCAAAAATTGTTCCCGCCGCATAGCGGACATTGATCCTGCGTTTAAACGCGCTGTACACTCGCAGTAAGACTTGGATCGAGCATGAGGTTTCTGTGCGTAACGCCAGGCACGGTGTTTTAAAATGCCAATAGAAAACAGAGACGAAATCCATAAGAGCGGCAACATATCTCCAATCAATGGAATAATGAAAATAGTCTTATGACCCCAAGCGACCGGACACACGCCGAAAACCTCCGGATGGCACTGCTGAAACTCAAACCCTCGGGGCCTGACGGGTTCGAGGGACTTCTCGCCCTCATCCTCGCGAGGCTCTTCAGCCAGCCGTTCCGACTTGCGAGCAGCGGCGCGCAAAGGGGGCGCGATGGCGACTCCGCCTTCGACCAGGGAGCGACATATTTCGAGGGTAAGCGCTACGACGGCAAGCTGAGCAAGACCGAAGTCGCAGCGAAGGCGTTCGACCTTGTTGCTGATGACCGTGGCCAAGTCGACCTGTGGATGCTTGGGGTTACGTCGGAAGTGGGGTCTCAAGATCGTGACGACATCAAAAAATACTTCAGCCAAGTCGGTATTGGCGTACATGTCCTTGATTGGTCGGACACAGATATCGGTGCCTTGCTCGTCGCCGTCGTCGCCGGCGGGAATGACACTAAGGCCTTCCTTCAGTCAAAGCTTGCTGCGACACCGCACGCGGGGCTTGTTGCCGACGCATCGGCTGCGATCGACTACTTTACCGAGGATGCCGCCTTCGCCAGCAGACTGGTACAGCTGAAAGCCGGCCTGTCCACGGAAGCTGCCGGCCTTGGACTCGCGAAGGCCGGCAATGAGTCGTGGTTACACAGCGTGTTCGAAAGCCGCGTGCAGGCCCGGATGACCTTTGGCCAGCCACTCGCGCCACTCGATCCCGACGGGGTTAAACCAAGGACTCGGTCAGCGGAACAGGCATTGGAGGCAGCATTTGTGGGCACGCCGCCAGCGGAGCCATATGCTGTAATCGGCGAGGAAGGTGCTGGAAAGTCGTGGCTTGTGGTGCGGAGTTGGTTGGGCTGCCATCCACGTTCGTTGCTGGTGATCTGTACGGCGGACGATTTCCTGGAGATGGCCCAAAGTGGCGATTTCGATAACCAGTTGATCAAACGACTAATCCGTCAGACGGCGGGCCATGAAACCGCTGCAACGATCAACCGATGGCAACGACGGCTACGGATGTGGCGGCAAAATCCGCAGCCGGAAAATGTGCGTCTAGCACTCGTTATCGACGGGCTGAACCAGACCGGTGCAACGAATTGGGGCCGTTATATCGACGGCATAGGGCAGAGATTGCGGGAACTCGGCGGAAGCCTCGTCCTGACGACGCGCGCGGGTCACTGGGCACAAATCCGTACCTCCCTCGCATCCGCGCCTATACGGGTGCTGTTGGAGAATTGGTCCGCCGACGAGCTGAACGAGCTCCTGCGAACACACGGCATCAACGGCGATATGTTGAGCGCCGATACCTTCGAAACGCTCAGGAATCCTCGTATATTCGGTATAGCGGTGGAACTGCTGGCTGCCAGGGACATCGAACAAATCGACGAGTTGAGCGTCGAACGGCTGATGTTCGAGCACATGAGACAATCGGAACAGTCCGGAACCTCCCGGCTTTCCGGTCAAGAGTTCTCGGGCCTGCTCCGCAAGCTGGCCCAGGAAGTCCTCGATCGCGGCGGGAAACACGAGAAGGACGACCTGCACATCTTCGATGCCGACCAGATTGAGAGCCTGAGGGCCGTCGCATCCTGCCAGTTCTTTCAACCACTTCGTCGCGACCCAAACCTGTACCGGATAACTTCGCCGGGCCTCGACCTTGGCCTAGCGCTTTGGCTTATCGCCGCGCTGGAACGGGAGTTCGACAACGATCGGCATCCACGTGGGCGGCTTGCCTCGATCCTTGAGCCAATCAGCGCGCTTGATGAAACGGGCCGTGTCGTGCAGCACGCTGTCCAACTCGCCTGTGTGGATGAAAACACCAGCATGGAAGTCCGCGCCGCTCTCATCGAGCACTTCGTCTCCCTCCAGAACCTGCCGCGAACAACAGAAGCAAAGCTGACCGCGCTTGGACGCAGGGTGCCGGAAGCTTTCCTGCAAGCGGCCGAGCACATCCACACCGCAAAGCTGCATGTGCCGAATGCCGACTTACTGCTTCACGCGCTGCTTGCGCACCGTAGGGATACGCATGTGTGGCAGGTGATCGTTGCCAAAGTAGAGGAATGGCTGTCCCACTATTCCCTGGCGCCTGAACGCATGATGTTCAAGGTTCCGGGACGCGACCCCGAGACGGAGGTTGCCGAAGAACGGGAAAAACGCCAACTCGCGCTAGATAAGAGTTTGGCTGCGCTCACGGGTTCCGAGAAAGCGTACATAGCCAGTAACCTCGTACAATCAGAGCACCCAGACTATAACGCGTTGCACCGTTTCGCATTCTTTCTTTTGGCCGGACAACCGTTGGCACGCTTTGCGCCGTACTTCGTTCGTTGGAGTTTCGCGGATGCTCTCAGCCCGATCCTCTATTCGCCGGACAAGGAGTTCCGCCAGCTTGTCCGTTTCAATCCGGTTGATTGGTCCGCTACGCGCGAGGCTTTGCTCGTGTCCCTTGATGCCATTGAGGACAGAAAAGCGTCCGATGTGGGCAAATGGGCAAGGGTCGAGATTTTGCGAGCGACTGGCGACGTAGATGATGCGGCAAATGCGGAAGCGCTGGCTGAATGGCTCACTCGTGACCGCGAAAGGTTCGGTGGGTGGTCGCTCTTGGAGAATTATTGCGCCAACGATCCCTGTGATCCCTCGTCGGTTAAACCGGACAACATCGACGAAACAGCGGAGAAATACCGGATCGTTGATCCCTTCGCTTTGGCCACGTCGATGGGGCCGGGAACCGAGGATCACCTCTTCAACATGGCTCGGCCAGGTGTAGTGCGCTTTCGCCCTGCGGATGCTCTTTTGGCGCATCGCACTCTCGCGAGTAATGTTCTTGGGCGAACGGGTTTCAAACGTCGGCAAGGCGTACTCGCCTTGCGGTCTCACAGCGCGGCTCAAAATCGTCAGATTGCAATCGAGTTCCTGAAGGCTGGACAGGCCAGCAAGGCAGCCTTGGGAGGAGACACACAGGAGCGAGATGAGTGGCTGACGGCGCAGTTCTCGATCCTCGCAGCATTGCCGCATCTTACACCCAGCGAGCAGTGGGCTGCGATCGACGGCATGAACATCGAGATGGTACTAGTAGATATCCTGAACGCCATAACACCCGCGTCTGCGTCAGAGGTTGAGGATTTTTTGCAGGGCGCGGTAGCTACCGGGGACGAGAAGGCGCTAGCGAGAATAATGGCAGTAGTTCATTATTCCCGGCCCCAGCTTTCCCAGAAAACGCTACAAATGGCGGCACAGTTGACGTTGTCGACGATCGACCTTGTTCGGTCGTTTGCGCTGGGCATCTGTGCCGCATCGAACGACAAGGATGCTCTCGGCGCGGTGGTCGCTAGCGGCTGGACGGCAAGCAGCTCGAATGGGAAAAGGCGGGGATACGAAGCGTGGTACGGTTCACAGGCTATCTTAGAGGCGGCCAAAAAAAACTTGCTTTCTCTCGATGAGGCGCTCAACCGGATGAGCCTCGGTCACTTCGGTTTTGCAGCAATTAAGCTTGGTCCTGCCGCCTCCGTAGTCATCGCAGAACGCCTTGAGCAGGCTTTGGACAGCGCGCTTGAGATTGGCGAGCTCACTGATCTACCCGAGATGCGGACACGCGCCCCAGACGCCTCGGATACGTCCCCTCCAATAATGTCCTTGGACGAAGCGCCAGTGACCAACGTCGAGGCTCAGGTCGCACGCTTCAATGAATCAAGAGAAGATCATGACAAGCGCCAGAAGCGCTTAGGTCGGGCGTTTGGGCGTTTCGTCAAGCAACTGTCAGCAGCTGAAGCGGACCTTATCCTCGACGACCTTACCCTGGAGGGCACGATCGCAATTCTGGCGGCCTCTCCAGATGTTCGCCTAAGGGTGCTAGGGAAACTGTCTGCGGCTGCTGACAGTCGCCTTCGACACTTGCATCATATCGCAATACAAGTTGGCATCGCATGCGCGTTGGTAGGGCTGCCCGAAGGTGCATCCTTGTTGCGCAGGACGATCAATTTGGACCCGACCGTTCGGCGTGTGCAGGGCATAGTAAAGCTGCCTGTAGAGACCGTTTCTTTGTGGCGACATGCGGACAACGCGGTCTGCGCCAAAATTTGTGAGGAACGACTAACGACCCTCGACAACGACCGTGATCTTTCGTTGGAGATCCTTGCGGCATTGATAAATGGCAAGCATGCCACTGTCATGGAAACAATCGATCATCTATTGGCAACATGGGAGCCCGCAAAAATCTGCCGCGCCATTACCATCGCTGGCTTCAGTGACACGCATCCACAAGCGGCTGATGTCCTCGATAGATTTGCCGGAGTGGTATCCCTCCGCCGAAGGCCGTCTGCCCTGACTTGCTGATTGGCGTTAAGTCCATGGCTTATGTCATGCGCTACAATCATTTCCCCGATTGAGGTTTTGTCCGCCGATGATCTTGGCCGCC
>NZ_JACBFT010000015.1:0-126560 GCF_021401195.1 Shinella sp. NM-101
CCTTGAACTCGCCGAAATACTTCGTGATCGCTGCCGTCGTCGACGTCTTGCCATGGTCAACGTGGCCGATCGTGCCGATGTTTACGTGAGGCTTGTTGCGCTCAAACTTACCTTTTGCCATGTCTTCTTTCCTACTGATCGAAAGTTGGGCTAACCGGCCCTTCCGGTTTGGCAGGCGTTTAAGGCTTTCGCAACGAATGCGCAAGCGTTAAATGCATGGGTGAAATCCGCCGGAAACGGGCTGAGGCAGGCCAGATTTACTCTAAATCGTGATGCGGAATCGCTTTTTCAAGGCAAAGCCTTATGGCGAGCTGCTGATTCTCTGCTTGAAGGCGGAAAATGGAGCGGGTAGCGGGAATCGAACCCGCGTATTCAGCTTGGAAGGCTGCTGCTCTACCATTGAGCTATACCCGCGGGGTCATGATCCGAAGCAACGGAATGGTGGAGGGAGTTGGATTTGAACCAACGTAGGCTGAGCCAACGGATTTACAGTCCGTCCCCTTTAACCACTCGGGCATCCCTCCATATTCCGTCGGGATCAAGCGACCAGTGTCGACCGTTCGGCAGTGCCTTGCGGCGGCGCCTTCGATCTGGCGCGGTATATGACGGGCACAATTCATCCTGTCAACACGACGTCCCGGAAAAAATTGCGAAAATTTCCGCCGTCCCCACGCCTGTGCCCGGAGCGGCCATTGGCGCTGCCCTCTTCCCCGGGCGCCGGATTTTTCATGCGCCGTGCAAAACGCTGCACACTTTTGCGCGACATGCTTTATAGAGGCCGCATGAGCAAGGACGATACCGGCGGCAAGTCCGCAAAAGACACCCACTATGCCAAACTCCGCCGGGCGCACCGCGACCAGCGGCGCGAGCGCGGCGAGATCCCGACACCCAAGGACGACCGCCGCCGCAAGCAGGCGGAGGGCTGGAAGGCGCCGGCCGTCGCGCCCGACCAGGTCTATCTCTACGGCCTGCACACGGTGCGCGCGGCGCTCGACAATCCCGAGCGGCGGATCGTCAAGCTCTCCGTCAGCCAGAATGCCGCCCAGCGGCTGGATCTGCCGGACCCTTCGACCCTGCCCTATCCGGTCGAGACCGTGCTTCCGTCCGATCTCGACAAGGTGCTGGGGCCGGAGGCGATCCACCAGGGCGTGATGCTGGAAACGCGCCCGCTGCCGGTGCGGCGCCTCGAGGCGCTGAAGGATTCGCCCCTGCTCCTCGTCCTCGACCAGGTCACCGACCCGCACAATGTGGGCGCCATCATGCGCTCGGCCGTCGCCTTCAACGCCGGCGCCGTCATCACCACGCAGCGCCACTCGCCAACCGAATCGGGCGTGCTGGCCAAGACCGCCTCCGGCGCGCTGGAGCTCATTCCCTATATCCAGATCACCAACCTGTCGGACGCGCTGGAGGAGCTGCACAAGCTCGGCTTCCTGACGGTCGGCCTGGATTCGGAAGGCCCGGCGCCGCTGGAAGGCACGCTTTCCGGCCAGCGCATCGCGCTCGTCATGGGCTCGGAGGGCAAGGGGCTGCGGCAGAAGACGCGCGCCACCTGCAAGGCGCTCGCCCGTCTCGACATGCCCGGCGCAATCAAGTCGCTCAACGTTTCGAACGCCGCCGCCATCGCGCTCTATGCGACGCATCGGCACCTGTTCGGCTGAATGCCTGCGTGAAAACACAAAAAGCCCGCCGTTTCCGGCGGGCCTTTCAATCCGGGAAGGATCGTTAGCTGGCGATCTTCAGGCCGCCGCGGTCGGAAATGACGCGCTCGGCCTCGGAAATGGCCTCGATCTTCGAATCGGCGCTGAGGTTCAGGCCCTCCGCGCGGACGATCTCGACATCCGTGATGCCGATGAAGCCGAGCACGGCCTTCAGGTAGCTTTCCTGGTGATCCATCACCGCCGCCGGGCCGGCGCTGTAGTGACCGCCGCGGGTGGAAACGATGACGACCTTCTTGCCGTTGGCAAGGCCTTCAGGACCTTCCGCCGTGTAGCGGAACGTCTTGCCGGCGACGGCGATGCGGTCGATCCAGGCCTTGAGCTGGCTCGGCAGGGAGAAATTGTACATGGGGGCGCCGAGGACGACGGTATCGGCGGCGAGGAACTCCTCCAGCACGGTCTTGCTGTCCTCGACATCCGACGCGATCTGGGCGTCGATCTCTTCCGGCCTGGCATTCGCGGCCATCAGGTGGGCGCCGGAAAGGTGCGGCAACGGGCTGGCGACGAGGTCGCGATAGGTGACGGCGACGGCGGGCTGTTCAGCCTTGATCTGGGCGACGACGGCGGCCGTCAGGCGGCGGGATACGGAATGGTCTCCGAGAATGCCGGAATCGATATGGAGGACGTTCATGGGGCAGCACCTTTGTTGAAATGGGGTGCAGGACATATGTTCCGAAAACAATCGCATGATTAGACGGCAAAAATCCAATTGACCGTTTCAAATGAGAAACAATAAATCGGGCGACCACTGGAGATGACGCCATGCAGGACCTGAACGATCTCGCGCTTTACGCCGCCGTGGTGCGGCACAAGGGCTTCACCGCGGCCGCCAATGCGCTTTCGGTGCCGAAATCGAAGATCAGCAAGCGCATCGCGGCGCTGGAGGAGCAGCTCGGCGTGCGGCTGATCGAGCGGTCCACCCGCAAGCTCGCCGTCACCGACATCGGCCAATCCTTCTACGAGCGCTGCGAGGCGGTGCTCTCCGGCGTGGAGGCCGCCGAGGCCGTGGTCGCCGTTGCCAAGGCCGAGCCGGCGGGGACCGTGCGCATGTCGATGCCGCCAGGCTTTGCGCCTCTCGTGGCCGACATCCTTCCCGGCTTCATGAAGCGCTATCCGCGGGTGCGCCTGTCCATCCTCACCACCGGGCGGCCGGTGGATCTCATCGAGGAGCGGATCGACGTCGCGCTGCGCGTGCGCGACACCTACGATACAGACCAGTCGCTGATCGTGCGCCGGTTTGGCGGCACGCGGCGCTACCTCGCGGCGAGCCCGCGCTTCCTGGAGCGTCACGGGCCCATTGGCCTTGACGACATCGCCCGCGTGCCCACCCTCTCCATGCAGGAAAACACGCCGCGCGCCATCTGGACGCTTTTCCACGCCGATGGCGAGATGCGCGACGTCGCCCACTCGCCCGTGCTCGCCTGCTCGGATTTCAGCGTGCTGGAGCGGGCGACGATCGAAGGGGTCGGCCTCGGCCTGCTGCCGGACATGATCGTCGAGCGCGGGTTCCGCACCGGCGTGCTGACGCCGGTGCTGCCGGAATGGACGAGCGCGGAGTCTGCCGTGCACGCCGTCTTCACCTCGCGTCACGGCATGTTGCCGGCCGTGCGCGCCCTCCTCGACCACCTTGCGGAGAACCTGCCGCACTCCATGCAGCGCTGCCAGGAAATCGTGCCGAGGGCCGCTTCCGACGGCAACTGGTCGATCTGACCGGCCTTTTTGCTTTACAGCGGCGGAGAATATGCTAACTCCCTCGCGGAGTGCCCTTATAGCTCAGTTGGTAGAGCACCTGATTTGTAATCAGGGGGTCGCGAGTTCGAGTCTTGCTGGGGGCACCACTTATTCTCTCAATCGTGATTTTGGGAAGCGGGCGAGCGTTTCGCCGGTTCGCCATGACGTGCGCCGATTCGGCGATGTGACGGCGTGCCAGGTGCTTCGGGGACGTGCACAAAAAGAAACAGCCGCGCACATGGCGCGGCTGTTCTTTCATGACCGGTCGGATCAATTCTTGCCGACGAAAGTGCAGATGGCGCCGGTTTCAGCTTCGTCCCGGTTGGTCTGCGATGCGGCGTCGCAGTTGCGCTTGATTTCAGCGCGCTGGTCGTCCGACAGTTTGGACCAGCGATCCGGCCATTCGGCTTCCGAGCGCATCTTGCGGGTGCTGGTGTCGCTGAAGAACACGTCACCCGACGCACCGGACCAGACCTGGTGCATATCGCCAGCTTCCTGGTTCACCGCGGAATGATCGGCTTCACCGCCCTGGGTATTATTCGTGTCGCCGCTTTGGGTCTGGGCGTAAGCGGAAAAGCTGATAAGTGCGGCCGTAGCCGTGACCGTTGCCAGTTTCAAAAACATCTGTATCTCCTCTTTCGGCGGTTGATCCGCATGATCCAACAACCCCTCCATCTGGCAAATGTTCCACGCGATCTGAGGGCGTCAGAACAACCCGGCCCGGCAGAGTTAGCCATCCCGTGACGGCTTTGTTAACGTCGCTCCGCCTTTGTGCGGGGCGTTCGGTGCGAGGGTCGCAAGCTCACGCCGTCAGGCGGCTGCATGGGTCCGAAACGATCCATTCGCCGGCCTGTGACGCATTTCGTTACACTCCCGCCCCTGCCTTAACCGCGCGCTAGCTATCCCTGCAGTGTTTATGCAGCAAATCTAAAATTCGTTAGACATAGTCCGGGGCGAGGCCCACCATATCCTCGCAGTCCGCCGTTCACTTCGACCGCCTGCGCTTTCGTACTCGCTTAACCAGTGCATTCCTTCGTCGTCCGGGGTGCCAATGAGATACGTCATCGCCATTTTCGCACTTGTCTGCGCGATCGCCTGGGATTTCACGCAAAATCACGCCTCCTACACGCAGGAGACGGTTCGAAGCATGTCCCATTTCGTTCGCACCACGCTTTGAAGCTGTCACGCCCGGCGCTTGACTTCATCCGGAAAAAGAACATAATGAGAACATTTGGAGGATGCGACCATGCAGAACGATACGCTGGAACGCGGAAATGCCATCCTGGAAGCCTGCCGGTCTCTGAGGGAGCGGCAAATGCAGAACCGCCTCGAGCTTCAGCGCAAGGCAGCGGCAGTCGCAAAGCCGCTCTATGTCCTGAAGAGCAAGAAGCAGTTGGAGCTTCGACTGCAATGACATTGTCCGGCCGCCGCACGCAACCTGCCGGCCGCGAGGAAGCGGTCGAGATTCTCGCGCTTCACAATGGCGATGCGCTGGAGGCCCTTCGCACCATGATCGCCGAACGTGACGCGGTCGAGGAACGGCTGGCGGTCGCCACGCTGGGCATGGCGCGCAGATATGCGTTCCCGCAGCGGGACCGTGGCCGGAATTCGTGATCATCAGCAGTCACGTTGCCGGGCATCCAGGGCGTGCCCGCCCGTTCCTCCCGCATCGATCCATTGCCGCGCGCGGCCGACTGTCCTATAGGCGTCTGTAGCTCGAAACCGGTGCCTTGCGGCACCATCATTCCCGTTTCGGGTTCGGCTCCGCCGATGGGGCCTGTGCGAAACGATCATGCGGAGGAACGGACGTGGCGGCAGACAAGGACCCGGTTTCCAAGGTCACGGTGGAGAAGGACAGCAAGGGGCGCTATTTCTTCGCGCTGACCTATCGCGGCGTCACCTATCCGGTGAACGGCCCGTTCCCCAATCCGCTCCAGGCGGCCGCCGCGGGGCAGGCCGTGCTCAAGAAGCTCGAAGCGCAGGCCGGCGGCGGGAAATCCTGAGCAGAGGCGAGCAGCCGCCTTCCCCTTTCCATCGCCGTCATATTTTTCAGGTGCGCATGCCGTAAAGGCATGCGACAAAGACCGGCCTGGCGCAATTCCGGCAGAAGCGCGAACGTTGCGTGGAAACAGGGAGCGGGAGCGCAGAGGCGAACGGCGCGTGGAACGCACCGGTTCGGGCAAGGCTTTGCAGCGAGGATGCGGATCAGGGCATGACGCGTAATTTCACATCCCTCTCCTTCGTCGCCTCGCAGGCGTCCGAAGCGCAGGAAGCGCGCGACGAACTGATCGCCATCTACGGCAATACGGATCCGGAAGAGGCCGACGTGATCGTCGCGCTCGGCGGCGATGGCTTCATGCTGCAGACGCTGCACACGACGATGAATACCGGCAAGCGGGTCTACGGCATGAACCGCGGCTCGATCGGCTTCCTGATGAACCGCTACGATGCGAAGGACCTGCCGGCCCGCATCGAGAAGGCCGTGGAGAACGCCTTCCGCCCGCTGGAGATGGTGACGGGCGATGCGAGCGGCCAGGAGCGCCGGGCGCTTGCCATCAACGAGGTCTATCTGTTCCGCCAGTCCTACCAGGCCGCCAAGCTGCGCGTCAGCGTGGACGGGCGCGTGCGGCTGGAGGAGCTGATCTGCGACGGCCTGCTGCTCGCCACGCCCGCCGGCTCCACGGCCTACAACCTTTCCGCCCACGGGCCCATCCTGCCGCTCGAGGCGCCGCTTCTCGCGCTGACGCCGGTCAGCGCCTTCCGGCCGCGCCGCTGGCGCGGCGCGCTGCTGCCCAACAAGGTGACGGTGGAGATCGAGGTGCTGGAGGCGGAGAAGCGGCCGGTCAATGCGGTCGCCGACAACACCGAGGTGAAGTCCGTCACCACGGTGCGGATCGCCGAATCGGCCGGCCTTTCGGCGCGCATCCTCTCCGACCCGGATCATTCCTGGTCCGACCGGATTCTCGCCGAACAATTCGATTATTGACGGTGCGACAGCAACGGGACAGGACTTCGCCATGAAACGGCACATGCTTGCCAGCGCCCTCGCCTTCCTTCTCCTCGCCGGCTCTCCGGTCAGGGCCGCGGACGAATCGCCCGTCCCGGAAACGGTGACCTTCGTGGTGAGCACCGGATTCTGGGAGGAACCGGCCGAGGACGACACCGACGCGAGCGCCAGGCCGGACAGCGGCCAGCAGGCCGCCATGCGCCGCGGCTATTACAAGCTGGCCGCCGTGCGCCAGCCCGATGGCACGGCGCAGGTCCACCTGCAGCAGATCGAGGCGACCGACGGTGGCCCGAAGGTCGCCTCCTCCACCGTGCTGGACGAGTTCTCGGCCATGAAGCCCTATGTGACCGACATCCGCCCGGAGAACTCTTCCGGCATCACCACGCAGCCAGGCCTCTTCGCCACCGTCTACCTGAAGACCGATCCGAATGTCGCCGAGCCCGAAAGCTGGACCGTGCTGATCGACGATCTCGGCGAGATCAAGGTCGAGCGGGCGACGAACTGAAAACGGGCGCCGAAGCGCCCGTTCACCATATCCTATCCGGCTAGGCTCAGTTCAGGTCGTCGACGACCGCATCCGCGCCGCCGTTGACGCGATGCGCGAGCGCGGCCTCCATGAACTCGTTGAGCTCGCCGTCGAGGACATCCGACGGGGCCGAGCTTTCGACGCCGGTGCGCAGGTCCTTGACGAGCTGGTAGGGCTGCAGGACGTAGGAACGGATCTGGTGACCCCAGCCGATGTCCGTCTTGGAGGCGGATTCGGCGTTGGCGGCCTCCTCGCGCTTCTTCAGCTCCGCCTCGTAGAGGCGGGCACGCAGCATGTCCCAGGCCTTGGCGCGGTTCTTGTGCTGCGAGCGCTCCTGCTGGCAGGCGACCACGATGCCGGTCGGGATATGGGTGATTCGCACGGCCGAGTCCGTCGTGTTGACGTGCTGGCCGCCGGCGCCCGACGAACGATAGGTGTCGATGCGGCAGTCGCTCTCGTTCACCTCGATGTTGATCGTGTCGTCGACGACGGGATAGACCCAGATCGACGAGAACGAGGTGTGCCGCCGCGCATTGCTGTCATAGGGCGAGATGCGCACCAGCCGGTGCACGCCCGATTCCGTCTTGAGCCAGCCATAGGCGTTGTGGCCCTTGACGAGGATGGTCGCGGACTTGATGCCGGCCTCTTCGCCGTCGTGGACTTCGAGCAGCTCGACCTTGTAGCCCGAGCGCTCCGCCCAGCGGGTGTACATGCGCAGGAGCATGTTCGCCCAGTCCTGGCTTTCCGTGCCGCCGGCGCCGGAATGCACTTCGAGATAGGTGTCGTTGCCGTCGGCCTCGCCGGAGAGCATGGCTTCCACCTGCTTGCGCGCGGCCTCGCCGGCAAGCGTCTTCAGCGCGGCCTCGGCGTCCTTGACGACGGAATCGTCACCCTCCTCCTCGCCGAGCTCGATCAGCTCGACATTGTCCCTGAGCTGCTGCTCGATGGCCTTGACGCCATTGATGCCCTCATCGAGCTGCTGGCGCTCGCGCATCAGCTTCTGGGCTTCCTGGGCGTCGTTCCAGAGGGTGGGGTCCTCCGCCTTGTTGTTCAACCAGTCCAGACGTCTTATTGCCTGATCCCAGTCAAAGATGCCTCCTCAGCAGGCTTATGGCCTGCTTGATTTCGTCGACGATATTCTCGATTTCCGCGCGCATGTCCGTTTCTTCGATGCTTCAGGTTTCGGTGGCCCCGAAATAGAGAGGGCGGGCGCGGATGTAAAGCCCGCGCCCGCCCGCAAAAGGATCCCGCTGGATCAGAACAGGCCGCCGCTGCCGCCCGTCACCGCCTGGTTGGCCTGCGGCGAGCTCTTCAGGATCTCCTCGGGCGTGGCATATTCGTCGCCGCCGATGACGGAGAAGACGTCGGCCGGGCCAGTGCCGGGCTTGAAAGCTTCCATGATCGTGTCCGGGTCGCCTTCATAGGCCTGCATGCCGGTCTTGCGGTTGACGGCGATGAATTTCATGCCCTCGGGCACGATGAACTTCGTCGGGCGCGTGCCTTCGAGGGCGGCCTGCATGAATTCGTTGAAGATCGGCGCGGAGAGCGAGCCGCCGGTCGCGCCGCGGCCAAGCGGGGCCGGGTTGTCGAAACCGATATAGAGGCCGGCGACGAGATCGGGCGTATAACCGACGAACCAGGCGTCCTTCTCGTCATTGGTGGTGCCGGTCTTGCCGGCCGTCGGGCGGTCGAGCTTGATCTTGCCGGCGGCGGTGCCGCGGGTGACGACGCCTTCCATCATGGAGGTGATCTGGTAGGCGGTCATCGGGTCGAGCACCTGCTCGCGGTTGTCGACCAGCGTCGGCTCCTCCTGGTTTTCCCAGTCGCTGGCGTTGCAGTTCTCGCAGGTCCGCTCCTCGTGGCGGAAGATCGTCTTGCCGTAGCGGTCCTGGATGCGGTCGATCAGCGACGGCTTGATCTGCTTGCCGCCATTGGCGAGCACCGCATAGGCCGAGACCATGCGCAGCACGGTCGTCTCGCCGGAGCCGAGCGACATGGCGAGAACGGGCAGCATCTTGTCGTAGATGCCGAAGCGCTCGGCATATTCGGCGACGAGGTTCATGCCCATGTCGTTGGCGAGGCGCACCGTCATGAGGTTGCGCGAGCGCTCGATGCCGAGGCGCAGCGTCGAGGGGCCGGCCGAGCCGCCGCCGTAGTTCTGCGGGCGCCAGACCTGGCCGCCGGCGACGATCTCGATCGGCGCGTCCAGGATCACCGAGGCGGGCGTATAGCCGTTGTCGAGGGCCGCGGCATAGACGAAGGGCTTGAAGGACGAGCCCGGCTGGCGCATCGCCTGCGTGGCGCGGTTGAATTCGGACTGGCCGTAGGAGAAGCCGCCGACCATGGCGAGCACGCGGCCGGTGTGCGGGTCCATGGCGACGAGACCGCCCTGCACCTTCGGCGGCTGGCGCAGCCGGTAGGTGCCGCCTTCCATCGGTTCGACATAGACGACGTCGCCGGCCCCGAAGACGCCGGCGGGAGACCTGGCCGTCTTGCGGTCGCCCTTGGCCGAGCGATAGGCCCAGCTCATGCTCTTGGCCTCGATGCGGCCGGTCACGCGCTCGGCGACGACCTTGCCGGAGGCATCCTTGCTCGGCTGCAGGCCGATGTCGGCGCCGCCGTCGTCGACGGCGAGCACGACGGCGAGCTTCCATTCCGGCACATCGGCAAGCGAATCGATCTTGGCGAGTTCGACGCCCCAGTCGCCGCCGATCTCGATGGACTTGACCGGACCGTGGAAGCCGCGGCGCTCGTCATAGCTCAGCAGGCCGTGCTGCAGCGCCTTGCGGGCGGCGACCTGGATGCGCGGATCGAGCGAGGTGCGGACCGACAGGCCGCCTTCGTAGAGCGCGTTGTCGCCGTAGCGCTCGATGATCTGGCGGCGGACCTCTTCCGAGAAATATTCCGAGGCGAAGAGCGAGGTGCCGCGGTGGCGCGGCGTGACGCCGAGCGGCTGTGCCTTGGCGTCCGCGCCGTCGCTCTGGCTGACATAGCCGTTCTCGACCATGCGGTCGATGACCCAGTTGCGGCGCTCGATGGCGGCCTCGGTGCGGCGGAAGGGATGGTAGTTCGACGGTCCCTTCGGCAGGGCGGCGAGATAGGCGGTCTCGGCGATCGACAGTTCCGTGACGGACTTGTCGAAATAGGTGAGCGCGGCGCCGGCGATGCCGTAGGAGTTCAGGCCGAAGAAGATCTCGTTGAGGTAGAGTTCGAGGATGCGGTCCTTCGAATAGGCCTGCTCGATGCGGAAGGAAAGGATCGCTTCCTTGACCTTGCGGTCGATGGTCTGGTCCGAGGAGAGCAGGAAGTTCTTGGCGACCTGCTGGGTGATGGTCGATGCGCCGACCGGACGGCGGCCCGAGCCCATGTTCTGCAGGTTGACCACGATGGCGCGGAAAAGGCCGGTCACGTCGACGCCGGGATGCTGGTAGAAGTTCTTGTCTTCCGCAGAGAGGAAGGCGGCCTTGACGCGGTCCGGGATCGCCTGGATGGGCAGGTAAAGGCGGCGTTCGCGGGCATATTCGCCCATCAGCGCGCCGTTGCCGGCATGGACGCGGGTCGTCACCGGCGGCGCGTAGTTGTTCAAGACCTCATAATCGGGAAGATCCTTGGCCACACTTCCGAGATAGAGGGCGACCGCCCCCGCCACGCCGAGAAAGAACACGGCGCCAATCCCGAAGAAATATCCAATCAGTCTGATCATGAGCCAGTTACCGATGCCCTATGTCTTATAATTTTCATCGGGCGGACCTGCCGCCCGGCCTAGCCGGCCTTTGCGCCTTCGTGTCGAAGACGAGTCGTCCTGTTTTCCCGCCCCGTCTAGCGATCGGAATGTGAGGAAAATAGGGCTTACAGCATGTGTTGCGGCTTCGCCACCGCACAATGGCGGCCGCTGTCACTTTTCCGGCACAGCAGACGCCGGCACAACCTGTCGGCCGTCCGCCAGGCCCGCCTCAACCGCCGTTCGCGACGATGGCGGTCCGATATTGCTCCACGGCCCCCGCGATGAGGCCCGCGACCTTCTTCTGCCAGGCCGGGTCGACCAGCAACTGCTCGTCGTCCTTGTTCGACAGGAAGCCGAGTTCGAGCAGGATCGACGGCACGTCCGGCGCGGTCAGCACGCGGAAGCCGGCATGGCGGTGCGGGTTGTTGATCAGCAGCACCTCGTCCTTGAACTTGTCGACCACGTTCTGGGCGAGATTGATGGAGAAGGCCTGGGTCTCGCGGCGGGTGAGGTCCAGCAGGATGTCGGCGACCTCGGCGGGCTCGTCGACGAAGGCGACGCCGGCGATCTGGTCGGAAAGGTTCTCGCGCTCGGCAAGGCTGGCGGCAAGGCTGTCGGAGGCCTTGTCGGAGATGGTGTAGATCGTCGCGCCGCGGATGTCCTTCTGCTTCAAGGTATCGGCATGGATGGAAATCAGCAGGTTCGCGCCTTCGCTGCGGGCGAGCTGCACGCGCTGGGAGAGGGAAAGGAACTCGTCCTTGTCGCGCGTCAGGATCGCGCGCGTGCCGGGCAGCCTGTTCAGCTCGGCGGCAAGCTCTCGGGCGAAGGCGAGCGTGACGTGCTTTTCCTCCGTCTTGGTGACGCCGCCGCGCGCGCCGTTGTCGATGCCGCCATGGCCCGCGTCGACCGCGATGACGAAGGGCCCGTCCGCCTTGCCGCCGGGCAGCATGACGGCGGGCTGCTCGCCGCCCGCCGGGACCGCGGCCTCCTGCCAGCTCTGCTTTTCCATCTGGGCCTGAAAGACCTCGCCGGTGACGATCGCCGTGTCGATCACGAGGCGGTAGCTTGCCGCGCCCTGCTCTTCCTGCACTTCGGCAAGCACCACTCCGACCGGGCGCGTGGCCGTCAGGACGATGCGGGAGCGGCCGGCCGCCATCGTGCCGTAGCGGATCTCGGAGAAGATGCCGCGCGCCTCCAGTTCCTCCGCCTTGATGCCGAAATCGGTCTCCGGCAGGTCGATCAGCACGCGGTAGGGATTGGCGACGTAATGGACCGCGAAATCCGGCTTGCGGTCGAAGTCGATGATGATGCGCGTGCGGGCATCGTCACCGGCAATGCGCGCGCCGAAGGCGAGCAGCGGCGCCGGGGAAGCGGCCGCCGCGCAAGCGGGCGTGCCCGCCGCAAGACAAAGGACGAGAAACAGCGCACGCCCGAGGCGGCGAAGCGGATTGTCGGTCGGAAGGCGTAGCATCACCACTGGCAGTCCGTTCAAACGCGTGGAAACCGCGCGATGCGGTGCTGGACACGGCCCATAGATGCCCCCATATGGTTAACCAAAGCTTGCTGGCGGGCGCATGCCCGGCAGCAGCCGCACACATAGCGGCAAATCCAACGACATTATGACGCTTTCGGCTTTTCCCTTGCCATTGTGACATATCCGCCATAAAAGCAAAATCAGGGAAAAAGAATAGACGGGATAGAATCGTCTGGAGCAGGCAGCCACCCCTTCGGGATCTTGGCGCCAAACCGGGCCTTCATCCGCCGTCGCACTGCTTTTTCCCGGCCGATTAGATCGCGTAAACCGGCGGTGGCCGGAACAGTCAAGGTGGGTTTCCACCGCACGCCCTTTCCAAGGGCATTTCATCGGACCGATCAGGTCTATGGCACTGGCATTCTCGTTGGACGTTGATGTTGTCACGGCGGATTCTATCAGAGGGTAACCGGCACTGGAGCGCATGCGTTCCGGCCTCCCTCCGTCCGCTCACCCCTCACCGGGGCCCGACGGGAACTTACTTATCCGGCGCATCCCTCTCCTCCCCCGGCACGTCCCTTTCAGGGACCGGCTCGCCGCCAGGATTGCGGCTGCGCCGAGGAGCTCAAATTAAATGGCAGAGAAAATGCTCATCGATGCGTCTCACGCTGAGGAGACGCGGGTTGTCGTCGTACGCGGGAACCGCATAGAAGAATTCGACTTCGAATCCCAATACAAGAAGCAGATCCGCGGCAATATCTACCTTGCCAAGGTCACGCGCGTCGAGCCGTCGCTCCAGGCGGCCTTCGTCGATTACGGCGGCAATCGCCACGGCTTCCTGGCCTTCGCCGAAATCCACCCGGATTACTACCAGATCCCCCTCGCCGACCGTCAGGCGCTCCTGAGGGCCGAGGCCGAGGAGCACCGCCGCGACGACGACATCGAGCCGATCGAGACGGGCACGCGCTCCTCAGGCGAGAGCGAGGCTGAAGCCGCAGCCGCCGTCGAGGAGACCCCGGCGGAAGCGCCCGCCGAGGCGGAAGTCGTCGAAGCCTCCGCCGATCTCGCCGCCGAAGAGGCCCCGGCCGAAAAGCCGAAGAAGCCGCGCCGCCCCCGCAAGGCCAAGGCGAAGACCGAGGAAGAAGCGCTGGCCGCCGAAGAAGCCGCCGCCGCCACCGAGGGCAGCGACGACGAGACGCCCGGCGGCGCGATGGCCATGGCCGTCGACACCGACGAGATCTCCGAGCCGGCCGAGCGCAAGCGTGGCCGTCGCCGCCGCGATGACGACGACGATGACGACGACCAGGGCGGCGAGGAAAAGGAAATCATCGAGTCCGTCGGCGCCGAAGACGCCATGGAAGAGGTTCCGGACCGCGTGCAGCGCAAGCCGCGCAAGCAGTACCGCATCCAGGAAGTCATCAAGCGCCGGCAGATCCTGCTCGTGCAGGTCGCCAAGGAAGAGCGCGGCAACAAGGGCGCGGCGCTCACCACCTACCTGTCGCTTGCCGGCCGCTACTCCGTGCTGATGCCGAACACGGCGCGCGGCGGCGGCATTTCCCGCAAGATCACCAACCTGCAGGACCGCAAGCGCCTGAAGGAGATCGCCCGCGATCTGGAAGTTCCGCAGGGCATGGGCGTCATTCTGCGCACCGCCGGGGCGAACCGCACCCGCGTCGAGGTCAAGCGCGACTTCGAATACCTGATGCGCCTGTGGGAGAACGTCCGCACGCTGACGCTCGCCTCCACGGCCCCCTGCCTCGTCTATGAGGAAGGCTCGCTCATCAAGCGCTCGATCCGCGACCTCTACAACAAGGACATCAGCGAGATCGTCGTTGCCGGCGAGGAAGGCTACCGCGAGGCGAAAGCCTTCATGAAGATGCTGATGCCGAGCCACGCGAAGGTCGTCCAGCCCTACCGCGACGTGCATCCGATCTTCTCGCGCTCGGGCATCGAGGCCCAGCTCGACCGCATGCTGCAGCCGCAGGTGACGCTGAAGTCCGGCGGCTACATCATCATCAACCAGACCGAGGCGCTCGTCTCGATCGACGTCAACTCCGGCCGCTCGACGCGCGAGCACTCCATCGAGGAGACCGCGCTCCAGACGAACCTGGAAGCGGCCGAGGAAGTGGCGCGCCAGCTTCGCCTGCGCGACCTTGCCGGCCTCGTCGTCATCGACTTCATCGACATGGAGGAGAAGCGCAACAACCGGGCCGTCGAGAAGCGCCTGAAGGATCATCTCAAGAACGACCGCGCACGCATCCAGGTCGGCCGCATCTCGCATTTCGGCCTGCTGGAAATGTCGCGCCAGCGCATCCGCGCCTCTGTTCTCGAATCGACGATGCAGACCTGCCCGCACTGCAACGGCACGGGCCATATCCGCTCGCAGTCGTCGGTCGCGCTGCATGTCCTGCGCGGCATCGAGGAATATCTCCTCAAGAACACGACGCACAACATCACCGTCCGCGCGACGCCCGACATCGCGCTCTACCTGCTCAACCACAAGCGCGGCACCATCATCGATTACGAAGCCCGCTTCGGCGTCGCCATCATCATCGAGGCGGATGCCCATGTCGGCGCGCAGCACTTCGCGATCGACCGCGGCGAGCCTGTCGAGACCCCGGTCAAGATCGACCAGATCCTGCATTTCGAGCCGGAACCGGAAGAAGATGACGATGTGGTGATCGAGGACGAGATCGACGAGGAAGAGGACGATGCCCGTCCGGCTGCGGCCGCGCAGGGCTCCGCGTCGACCTCCTCGGACGAGAACGGCCGCAACAAGCGCAAGCGCCGTCGTCGCCGTCGTGGCCGTGGCCGCGAGAACGGCGAAGGCACCGATACCGCATCCTTCGGCGGCGAACAGGCCGGCGACGAGGATGTGCTCGACGACGACGAGGTGGACGGCGAAGAGGGCGCGGAAGCCTCTCAGGCGCAGGCCGACGAGACGCCCGAGCAGCGCCGCAAGCGCCGTCGCCGCGGCAAGCGTGGCGGCCGTCGCAACCGTCCCGAGGACGGCTCGCTCGAAGCCGGCGCCGAAGCGGACGACGCCGATGGCGAGAATGACGCCGAAGGCGGCGATGCCGACGAGGTGGAGGTCGCCGAAACGGACGTGGCGGTTGCAGCCGAGGAAATCCCGGCCGAGCCCGTTGCCGAAGAACCGCCGGCAAAGCCGAAGCGCGCGCGCCGCAGCCGCGCCAAGGCCGTCGAAGACGCCACGACCGACGAGGCCGCCCGCAGCGAGATCGAGGCACAGCCGGCCCCGGTCGTCGCCGCGGCGGAGGCAGCGCCTGCCGAACCGGAGGTCGCCGAGGCGTCCGCCGATCTCGAAGAGCCGGCCAAGCCCGCCCGGGCCAATCGCGATATCTCCAGGATCGCCTCGGAGCCGGTGATCAAGTCGTCTTCGACGAAGGAGGCGGCCACGGACGAGGACGCCGAAAAGCCCAAGAAGGGCGGCTGGTGGCAGCGCCGCGGCTTCTTCTGAGAGGCTCTGCATCGTCGGATTGAACGAGGCCCGGTTTTCGCCGGGCCTTTTTCGTGCGCGCCGGAATCGGGTGGCTGCGTCCCTGGCCTTCTGCGACACCCGCGGTCGTCAGAAACCAGCAGGGAGCCACCAATGACACGCCTCGATACCAAGGTCGCCATCATCACCGGCGCAAGTTCCGGCATCGGCCGCGCCGCCGCGCTGCTCTTCGCCCGGCAGGGGGCCAGCGTCGTGCTTTCGGCACGCGGGCGCGACCGGCTGGAGGCGGTCGCCGAGGAGATCCGCGCGGCCGGCGGGGCGGCCCTGGCCGTCCCGGGCAACGTCAGCGAGGAGGCGCATCATACGGCGCTGGTCGATGCCGCGCAGGCGGAATTCGGCGGCCTCGACATCGCCTTCAACAATGCCGGCACCACCGGGCCGGTCGGCGCCCTCCCCGAGCTTTCCATGGCGGCGTGGCAAAGCGTGCTCGCCGTCAACCTGACAAGCGGCTTCCTTGCCGCGAAGTACCAGCTCCCCGCCATGGAGGCGCGCGGCGGCGGCAGCATCGTCTTCACGTCGACCTTCGTCGGCTACACGGCCGGCTTTCCGGGGCTTGCCGCCTATGCGGCGTCGAAATCCGGCCTCGTCGGGCTCGTGCAGGTGCTGGCCTGCGAATACGGCGCGAGGGGCATTCGCGTCAATGCGCTGCTGCCCGGCGCAACGGATACGCCGATGGGCCGCCACGTCGCAAATACGCCGGAGGCCTTGCAGTTCGTCGCGGGCCTCAACGCCTTCAAGCGCATCGCCGAGCCCGAGGAGATCGCACAGGCCGCGCTGTTCCTCTGCTCGCCGGCCTCCAGCTTCACGACCGGCACGGCGATGCTCGTCGACGGCGGCGTCTCGATCAACCGGGCCTGAGAAAGTGAATCACATGCCTGAAGAATCGATTCCGCTTCCGGCCGCAAGCCGCTGAAGCGGAATCGCTTTCCGGCCTCAGGCGAGCCAGCGCGCGAGGCGGTCGACCGCCTCGCTCATCTCCTCGAAGGAGCCGGCATAGGAAAAGCGCATGGTGTGATGGCCGTCGCGCGGATCGAAATCGATGCCGGGCGTCGCGGCCACATCCGTCTCTGCCAGCATGCGGCGGGCAAACGCCATGCTGTCATTGGTGAAGCGGCCGACATCGACATAGGCGTAGAAGGCGCCGTCCATCGGCGAGGCGATGGAGAAGCCGAGTTCCGGCAGGCGCTTCACCAGGAAATCGCGGTTCACGCGATAGGCGTCGCGATAGACGTTCAGTTCCGCCTCGGCGCCGAGGGCCGCTTCGGCGGCAATCTGCGAGAGTTCCGGCGCGGAGATGTAGAGGCTCTGGGCGATGCGCTCGACCGGGCGCACCAGCGTTTCCGGCAGCACCATCCAGCCGATCCGCCAGCCGGTCATGCAATAGTATTTGGAGAAGGAGTTGATGATCACCGCCTCCTCGCCGAATTCCAGCGCCGTCGCCTCCTCGCCGACGAAGGTGAGGCCGTGATAGATCTCGTCCGAGATGAAGGCGATGCCATTATCCCGGCAATAGGCCGAGAGCGCCGCAAGGTTCGCCCGGCCCGTCACGGTGCCGGTCGGGTTGGCCGGGCTTGCCAGCAGCACGCCGTCGATGCGTCCCGCCGCCGCCAGCGCCTCGGGCGTCAGCGTGAAGCCGTTTTCCGCATTCACCTCGATCTCCACCGTCTCGATGCCGAGCGCGGCGAGGATGTTGCGGTAGGCAGGATAGCCGGGACGCGCGATGGCGACGCGGTCGCCGGCGTCGAACAGCGCGAGGAAGGCAAGGTTGAAGCCGGCGGACGAGCCCGTGGTGATGGCGATGCGGCCGGGATCGACCGAAACGCCGTGGCGGGCCTCGTAGAAATCCGAAATGGCGGTGCGAAGCGAAAGGAGGCCGAGCGCGTCGGTATAGCCGATGCGGCCGATGTCGAGCGCCCGGCGCGCCGCCGCGCGCGCGGCCTCGGGCGCCGGGTGCACCGGCTGGCCGACGGCCATGGAGATCACCGGGCGGCCGCTCGCACGGCGCCTGGTCGCCTCGGCCAGCACGTCCATGGCGTGAAAGGGTTCGACGGCGCCGCGGCGGGAGAGTTTCATGGGCTTGCCTTTCGGTTCCTGGCCGGTTCCTGGGATGCCGCCTTCCTGCCGCAAGATGCCGGCATTCACAATCCCGCGAGGGCCGAAAATCCGCCGCTTTTGCCCTATCGTTTGCACCCGGCGAGCCATAAGGTCGTTGAAAGCGTTTCGCGCGCATTGACGCGCGGGTGCCGCAAATGGCACTTCTCCCCCGCATAACGGACGAGGACAGGACAGAACAGACATGACATTCAAGACGAAGCTCGCGGCCGCCATCGCCCTTGCCATCACGGTCGCAGCCCCCCTTCCTGCCCTTGCCCTCGACGACGCGCAGAAGAAGGAAATCGGCGCGTATATCAAGGAATACCTCGTCGAGAATCCGGAAATCCTGATCGAGGTGCAGGAAGCCCTGCAGAAGAAGCAGGAAGAACAGCAGCAGGCCAAGGCCCAGTCGGCCATCACCGACAACGAGAAGACGATCTTCACCTCGCCCTACGACATCGCGCTCGGCAATCCCAAGGGCGACGTCACCATCGTCGAGTTCTTCGACTACAATTGCGGCTACTGCAAGCGCGCGCTCTCCGACATGGACGAGATCCTGAAGGACGACAAGAACGTCCGCTTCGTCCTCAAGGAACTGCCGATCCTCGGCCCCGATTCGCTTGCCGCCCACAAGGTGAGCGCCGCGTTCCGTGACCTGGCGCCGGAAAAATACGGCGAGTTCCACCGCGCGCTGCTCGGCGCCGAAGGCCGCGCCACGGAGGAAAGCGCCATCGCCGTCGCCTCCGGCCTTGGCGTTTCCGAGGCGGACATCCGCAAGACCATGACGGAAAAGCCGCATGACGACGCCGTGCGCGAGGCCTATTCGCTGGCCAACGACCTCGGCATCACCGGCACCCCGTCCTACGTGCTCGGCCAGGAAATGGTCTTCGGCGCGGTCGGCGCGGACGACCTTCGCGAGAAGATCGCCAACGTGCGCTCCTGCGGCAAGGCGACCTGCTGAGAACCGCCATCTTCTCGCCATGCTGGCCGTGTTGAGCCTTTGGCTTGTGGACATGCCCCTTTCGACCGGGAAGCCCCTGCCCTTGGGGCTTTCCCTGCGGAAACCGCCGGTCTATAGGTAAATCTCTATCCAGCATGCGGAATTGCGAATGGCTCTACCCCTTTTCGTGCTCAACGGCCCCAACCTGAACGCACTCGGCAAGCGCGAGCCCGGCATCTATGGCGGCCAGACGCTCGCCGACATCGAAGCGCTCTGCGAGGCCGAGGGCGAGACGCTGGGCTTTGCCGTCGATTTCCGCCAATCCAACCACGAGGGCGATCTGGTCGACTGGATCCACGAGGCCGGCGATGTCGCCGCCGGCATCGCCATCAACGCCGGTGCCTATACCCACACCTCGATCGCGCTGCACGACGCCATCCGCGCCGTGAACATCCCGGTCGTCGAACTGCACCTTTCCAACGTGCATGCCCGCGAGGAATTCCGCCACACGTCGATGATCGCGCCCGCCGTGAAGGGCGTCATCTGCGGTTTCGGCGCATATAGCTATGTCCTCGCGCTCCATGCGCTGTCATCCATCACGAAATAAAAAGAACCAGAGGCTCACTTCCATGGCTGAAAAGAAACACGGCATCGATCAGGTTCTGATCCGCGATCTCGCCAACATCCTCAACGAGACGGACCTCACCGAGATCGAAGTGGAGCAGGACGACCTGCGCATCCGCGTCTCGCGCGCCGGCACGCCGCAATATGTCCAGGCGCCGATCGCCGCGCCCACAGTCGCCGCCGCCAGCGCCGCGCCCGCCGCTGCCGCTCCCGTCGCCGACGCCCGCAACAACAAGAACGCCGTGACGGCGCCGATGGTGGGCACCGCCTATCTTTCGCCGGCGCCGGGCTCTCGTCCCTTCGTGGAAGTCGGCGCAACCGTCAAGGAAGGCCAGACCATCCTCATCATCGAAGCCATGAAGACGATGAACCAGATTCCGGCACCGCGTTCGGGCAAGGTCACCGAAATCCTCGTCTCGGATGCAAGCCCGGTCGAATATGGCGAACCGCTGATCGTCATCGAATAAGGCGGATCCCATGATCTCCAAAGTCCTCATCGCCAACCGCGGCGAAATCGCCCTCCGGGTCCTCCGGGCCTGCAAGGAGCTCGGCATCGCCACGGTCGCCGTGCATTCGACGGCCGACGCCGACGCCATGCATGTGCGCCTTGCCGACGAGAGCGTGTGCATCGGCCCGCCGCCGTCGCGCGAAAGCTACCTGAACATCCACCAGATCGTCGCCGCCTGCGAGATCACCGGCGCCGACGCCGTGCATCCGGGCTACGGCTTCCTGTCGGAAAACGCCAAGTTCGCGGAGATCCTCGACGCGCACGGCATCACCTTCATCGGCCCGACGGCGGAACATATCCGCATCATGGGCGACAAGA
Source organism: Shinella sp. NM-101 (assembly GCF_021401195.1). Lineage (NCBI taxonomy): Bacteria > Pseudomonadati > Pseudomonadota > Alphaproteobacteria > Hyphomicrobiales > Rhizobiaceae > Shinella > Shinella sp. NM-101. The sequence goes on from NZ_JACBFT010000015.1 coordinate 20,176, forward strand.
TCACCGCCAAGCAGACCGCGCAGGAACTCGGCATTCCCGTCGTTCCGGGCTCCGAGGGCGAGGTGAAGCCGGAGAACGCGCTGGACGTCGCCCGCAAGATCGGCTTTCCCGTGCTCATCAAGGCCACCGCCGGCGGCGGCGGCCGCGGCATGAAGGTCGCCAAGACCGAGGCGGACCTCGATGAGGCGGTCTCGACCGCCCGTTCCGAGGCGCTCGCCGCCTTCGGCAACGACGCCGTCTACATGGAAAAGTACCTCGGCAAGCCGCGCCACATCGAAATCCAGGTCGTCGGCGACGGCATGGGCAACGCGGTGCATCTCGGCGAGCGCGACTGCTCCCTGCAGCGCCGCCACCAGAAGGTCTGGGAAGAAGCCAATTCCCCCGCCCTCAATGTCGAGCAGCGCATGAAGATCGGCCAGATCTGCGCCGACGCCATGAAGAAGCTGAAGTACCGCGGCGCCGGCACGGTCGAGTTCCTCTACGAGAACGGCGAGTTCTATTTCATCGAGATGAACACCCGCCTCCAGGTGGAGCATCCGATCACCGAGGCGATCACCGGGATCGACCTCGTGCACGAGCAGATCCGCGTCGCTTCCGGCGCAGGCCTGTCGGTCCGCCAGGAAGACATCGTCTTTTCCGGCCACGCCATCGAGTGCCGCATCAATGCCGAGGACCCGCGCACCTTCGTTCCCTCGCCGGGAACGATCACGCATTTCCATGCGCCGGGCGGCCTCGGCGTTCGCGTCGATTCGGGCGCCTATCAGGGCTACCGCATCCCGCCCTATTACGACAGCCTGATCGGCAAGCTCATCGTGCACGGGCGCACCCGCGTCGAATGCATGATGCGCCTGCGCCGCGTGCTGGACGAGTTCGTCATCGACGGCATCAAGACGACGCTGCCGCTCTTCCAGGACCTGATCGGCAACCAGGACATCGCCAACGGCGATTACGACATCCACTGGCTGGAAGACTACCTGGCCAGCAAGACCGACGCCTGAGGGGCGTCGCGCTGATGGCAGGGCGTCGCAGAAAGCACCCGGAGATCACCCCGGAACTGCTCCTGCGCGCCTATTCCATCGGGCTCTTCCCGATGGCCGATTCGGCCGATGACCCGGAGCTCTTCTGGGTCGAGCCGGAGCTTCGGGGCGTCATCCCGCTCGATGAATTCCACGTCTCGCGCAGCCTCGCCAAGACGATCCGCAAGGCCCCCTTCGACATCCGTTTCGATACCGCTTTCGACGCGGTGGTCAAATCCTGCGCCGAGGCCGCGCCGGACCGGCCGTCGACATGGATCAACGCGAAGATCAAGTCGCTCTACGGCACCCTGCACCGCATGGGCCACGCCCATTCCGTCGAGGCCTGGGAGGGCGACCAGCTCGTCGGCGGCCTCTACGGCGTCTCGCTCGGCGCCGCCTTCTTCGGCGAAAGCATGTTCTCGCGTCGCGCGGATGCCTCGAAGATCTGTCTGGTCGCCCTTGTGGAACGCCTGCGCGAGCGCGGCTTCCGCCTGCTCGATACGCAGTTCACCACCGAGCACCTGAAGTCTTTCGGAGCGATCGACGTGCCGAAGATCGAGTATGAGGACATGCTGGCGAACGCGCTGGCCTCGCCGCACCTGCCGTTTTAGGCCGGGGACGGCGGCGTAGGTGGATTCCCGGGCCAAGCCCGAGGATGACGCAGGAAGAAGAGTTCGTATCCAAAGCAACTCTTCGATATGCCGCACCGTCGAAGCAACCGCTCGACATGTCGCGCCGTCAGAGAGGTGGAACCCCTCTCCTGCCCTCCGTCATCCTCTGGCCTGACCGGAGGATCCACGGCGGCAAATGCAATCTTCGAGAAAGAACGCCTTACTGCGCCTTCGCCTCGCCGTCTTCCGGCGGCGGGACGTCCGACTTCGTCTTGCACTCGGTGAGCCAGACGTCATAGACGGGGTGCTCCACGGCGTTGAGGCCGGGGCTGTCGGCGAACATCCAGCCGGTGAAGATGCGGCGGATCTTGCGGTCGAGGGTGATCTCGTCGACCTCGACGAAAGAGGTGATGCTCTGCGCTTCCGTATCGTCGCGGCTGTAGCAGACCTTCGGCGTCACCTGGAGCGCGCCGAACTGCACGGTCTCGCCGATATAGACGTCGAAGCTGGTGATGCGGCCGGTGATCTTGTCGATGCCGGAGAAGACGGCGACAGGGTTTTCGATGCGCGCCGCCTTGGCCGCGACGGGCGCCATGGCGAGGCCAGCGGCCGCCGCTGCAAGCGCGACCGGGAGGAACCGCCCTGCGGCGCTTTTCCGTGAGAACCGAGATTTCATCGAAGCCGTCTCCTGCAATCCGAACCGGCCTTCGCCGGGCGCTTCGGGCTACCGGCGAAATGTGGCCAAATCGGTATCAGTTGCCCGGCGTCCAGGCGTCGTAGTCGCCCGTCACGCGCGGACGCTCGCCGGCAGCGGCAATCGAGCCCGGCGGACGGTAGGCCTGGGACGTGCCGGTCGGGTTCGGGCGGTGCGGCTTCTGCCATTCGCGCGCGCGATATTCCTCGTCGGCCGGCGAGACATCGGTGCGGTGGTGCATCCAGCCGTGCCAGCCGGGCGGGATCGCCGAGGCGTCGGCATAACCGTTGTAGATCACCCAGCGGCGCGTGCGGCCCTCGGAATCCTTCGCGCCGCCCTGGTAGTAGACGTTGCCGAGCTCGTCCTCGCCCACCTTGGTGCCGAAGCGCCAAGTGTGAAAGCGGGTGCCGATCGTCTGACCGTTCCACCAGGTGAAAATCTGCTTGAGAAGGTTCATGGGCCGGCGTCCTTGGCAGGGCCATGCGGGAAGCGTGGCCCGAGACTGTTGGTTTGCCCGCATGCCGCGGGTGATATTTTCTTCCGCTTATGGCGCGGCAGCGCCGGAATGTCCAGCGATTCCCGCGCCTTCGCACACGGCTTTTCGCCGCGGTCAGGCGTGAAGCGGCTTCTCGTAGACGTGAAGCGGCACGCCCGAGACGTCATCCGCCGTATGCTTCGCATCCCCGACCTTGACGAAACCGTGCGCGAGATAGAAGGCGACGGCCGCGTCGTTGCGCGGATCGACCTCCAGCAGCATGGCATCGGCATCGGGAAAGCAGGTCTCGAGCTCGGCGAACATGTCGCGGCCGATGCCCTGGCGCTGGTAGCGCGGCAGCACGTAGAGCTGGTGCAGGAGCGCCGCCTTCGGCCGGTCCTTCGACATGGCGACATAGCCCATGCCGGCCAGTTCCCTGCCGTCGTCGGCGACGACGAATTCGCTGTCCTTGCGCTCCAGCCGGGCCTTCAGCGCCGGCACGGAATGCCAGCGCGCGGTGATCTCGCTGACCTTCTCGGCGCCGTAGAGCGCGTCATAGGTCGCGTGCCACGTCTCGGCCAGAAGCGTGCTGACCTTGGCCAGATCGCGTTCGGTGGCCGTGCGGACAAAAAACACCGGGTTACTCCTCGATGCCGAGCTTGGCCTTGACGAGGGCCTGGACGGCCTGCGGGTTGGCCTTGCCGCCCGTTGCCTTCATGACCTGGCCGACGAACCAGCCGGCGAGTGTCGGCTTCGCCTTGACCTTCTCGACCTGGTCGGGGTTCGCGGCGATGATCTCGTCCACGGCCTTCTCGATGGCGCCGGTATCGGTCACCTGCTTGAGGCCGCGCGCCTCGACGATCTCGGCCGGGTTGCCGCCCTCGTTCCAGACGATCTCGAAGAGGTCCTTGGCGATCTTGCCGGAGATGGTGCCGTCCTTGATGAGATCGATGATGCCGCCGAGCTGGGCGGGCGAAACCGGAGTCTCTTCAATGGCTTTGCCGTCCTTGTTCAAGGCGCCCAGCAAGTCGTTGATGACCCAGTTCGCGGCGATCTTGCCGTCGCGGCCGGCGGCCACGGCCTCGTAATAGTCGGCGATCGCCTTTTCCGAGACGAGCACCGAGGCATCGTAGACGGAAAGGCCGAGATCCTTGACGAAACGGATCTTCTTGTCGTCCGGCAGTTCCGGCAGGTCGGCGAGCAGCGCACCGACGAATTCGTTGTCGAATTCCAGCGGCAGGAGGTCCGGGTCGGGGAAATAGCGGTAGTCGTGCGCGTCTTCCTTCGAGCGCATGGAGCGCGTCTCGCCCTTGCCGGGATCGAAGAGGCGGGTTTCCTGGTCGATACTGCCGCCGTCCTCCAGGATGCCGATCTGGCGGCGGGCCTCATATTCGATGGCCTGGCCGATGAAGCGGATGGAGTTGACGTTCTTGATCTCGCAGCGCGTGCCGAAGGGCTCGCCCGGGCGGCGCACGGACACGTTGACGTCGGCGCGCATCGAGCCTTCGTCCATGTTGCCGTCGCAGGTGCCGAGATAGCGCACGATGGAGCGCAGCTTCGTCATATAGGCCTTGGCCTCGTCCGAGGAGCGCATGTCCGGCTTGGAGACGATCTCCATCAGCGCGACGCCCGAGCGGTTGAGGTCGACATAGGACATGGTCGGATGCTGGTCGTGCATCGACTTGCCGGCGTCCTGCTCCAGATGCAGGCGCTCGATGCCGATCTCGATATCCTCGAAATTGCCCTGGCGGTCCGGGCCGAGCGAGATGGTGATCTTGCCCTCGCCGACGATCGGATCCTTGAACTGCGAGATCTGGTAGCCCTGCGGCAGGTCCGGATAGAAGTAGTTCTTGCGGTCGAAGATCGAGCGGTGGTTGATCTGCGCCTTCAGGCCGAGGCCCGTGCGCACCGCCTGCCTGACGCATTCGATGTTGATGACCGGCAGCATGCCCGGCATGGCCGCGTCGACCAGCGAGACGTTGGCGTTCGGCGCCTTGCCGAATTCGGTCGATGCGCCGGAGAAGAGCTTGGAATTGGAAAGGACCTGCGCGTGCACCTCCATGCCGATGATGACTTCCCAGTCGCCGGTGGCGCCGGGGATCAAGCGTTTCGGATCGGGGGTGCGGACGTCGACGAGGGTCATTGCAGGCTCTTTTTGTGGTGTCTTCGGTGCTGTCTCGGTAGAACATATGGGCAGGCGGCGCAAGGTTTTCAGCGGGTGCCGTCCACCCTCGTTAGCCAAGCCGCAAGGATGATCGGCTAAAAGCATGCCATGGGCACGACAACAACGCTTTTCGTCATCTTCCTTCTCTTCAACGTCATCACGTTCTGCCTCTACTGGTGGGACAAGGAAGCGGCGCGCGATGGCACCTGGCGCGTTTCCGAAGCGCGGCTGCTGCAGTTCGCCTTCCTCGGCGGCAGTCTCGGCGCCGTCGCCGCCCAACGGCTGCTGCGGCACAAGACGCGCAAGGAGCCGTTCCGCACGCAGCTCATGGCGATCCTCGTGCTGCATGTGGCGCTCGTGCCGGCGGCGCTGATCTTCGGCCCTGCCCTCCTCGATATGCTGCGTGCCGGCTGAGCGGCCTCCTGCCGGCATGTGTTGACATGCGGCAGGATTCGTAACTATTATTGTTACATGAAAAGAAACAGCCGCCTTTCCGCCGTGCTCCATGCACTCATGCACATGGCCGAGCGCGAGGAGCCGATGACCTCGGACGATCTCGCGCTCTGCCTCGACACCAATGCCGTCGTCGTCCGGCGCACCATGGCCGGGCTGCGCGAGGCCGACATCGTGCAATCCGGCCGTGGCCATGGCGGCGGCTGGCATTTCGCCCGGCCGCTCGCCGAAATCTCGCTGCTCGACATCTACAATGCGCTCGGCGAGCCGATCCTCTTCCAGATCGGCCCGGCGACGGAAATGCCGGGCTGCGTGGTCGAGCAATCCGTCAACCGGGTGATCGGCGACGCGCTGAAGGATGCCGAGGCGATCCTGATGGCGCGCTTCGCCGGCACGACGCTGGCCGACCTCGCGGCCGATTTCCGGGTGGCGGCGAAACACTGCCGGGCCGATACCGGCTGAAGGCAACCAATTCCCAAGACCTGCATCGAGCGGGCGGCACCGGCCGGCCGAACGGTGCCGCTCGCTCCATAGAAAGGATGAACCATGACCGAAGATGCCATCATCATCGGCGGGGGCTTTGCCGGCCTTTCCGCAGCCATGCAGCTCGCCCGTGCCCGCCGCCGCATCACCATCATCGACACCGGCGAGCCGCGCAACCGCTTCGCGGCCCATTCGCACGGCTTCCTCGCGCAGGACGGAAGGCCGGGCGGCGAGATTCTCGCCGATGCCCGCCGCCAGCTTGCCGCCTACGAGACCGTGACCTTCCGCGACGCGCCGGCCGAGCGGCTGGAAGGGGAAAGGGACGCCTTCTCCGTGGTCACCGGCGACGGCGGGCGGATCGCGGCGCGGCGCGTGCTGCTCGCGACGGGTTTCGAGGATCGGCTGCCCGCCATCCCGGGCCTTGCGGAGCGCTGGGGCAAGACGGTGCTGCATTGCCCCTATTGCCATGGCTATGAAGTGGGCGGCGGGCCGGTCGGGGTGCTCGCGCGCACGGCGGAGGCCGCGCGCTTTGCGGCGGTGGTCGCCGACTGGGGCAATGTCACGCTCTTCACCAATCAGGCGCCGGAGCCGGACGAGGAGGCCCTTGCCGTTCTCGCCGCGCGCGATGTGAAGCTGCGGCCGGGCCGCGTCACGGCCATTTCGGATGGGCCTGACGGCATGCTCGCCGTCGAGACCGGCCCCGGCATTCCGACGCTGGTCAAGGCGCTGTTCGTCATGCCGGAGGCGCGGGTGCGCAGCGCCATTCCGGCCGACCGCGGCTTGAAGCTGAAGGAGACGCCCGTCGGCAGCATCCTCGAAACCGACGATACCGGCCAGACCTCCCTGCCCGGCCTCTATGCCGCCGGCGACATCGCGCTCGGCGCCGCCAATATCTCGCTCGCCTCGGCCAATGGCGTGAAGACCGGCGTCTTCCTGCACCATTCGCTGATCTGGCCCGCGCATTGACCTTTATGGATGCCCCGGCTATTTCGGGGCATCCGCAATGGAGTTTTGATGTCTAGCTCTGAGGCCCGCTGAGGACCCTGCCCGCGAAAGCTTGCGCGCAGGGTCGGAAAAACGACGAGCCCTGCCACCCTTCGGTGGCGGAACGTTTTTTCGCGTTCATTCGAACGCCGGACGGATTCTCAGGACAATGGACATTTCACGCGCCGAACAGCGCATCCTCCATCTGCTCGCCCAGGGCGGCAGGATCGATATCGAAAAAGACGACGACAACAGGAAGATCGTGACGGTCGCCTGCATCACGCGGGACGGCTGGCGGGCGGGCGGCCTCGACCTCGAACTCTTCCGCAAGCTGAAACGCCGGCGCTGCATCGCGTCTTCCGGCGGCAGGCCCTACCGCATCACGCAGCGGGGCCTGGAACTGGTGCGCGCGCAGCTCGACAACCAGTGATTCGACGGGCAGTGATTCGACGGGAGGCGCGGCGAAGGCCCGCCTCCCTCAAAAACCGCCCGGCCCGTAGCTGATCGGCTCGTCCGCAACGAGCTGCCGGCGCAGGCCGATGGATTCGACGTTGCGGTCGAGCCGCGGCGAATAATCCACCGACAGCCAGCTCACCGAATAGCCGTGCTTTTGGAAGAAGCCGACGGCGGCGGTGTTGCGCGCATGCGTCTGGAGGCGCGCGGCCTCCAATCCGGCCGCGACGATCTCGTTTTCCATGGCGGCAAGCAGGGCGGAGCCGAGCCCCTTCCTCTGCTGCGGTGGATCGATCCAGAGATCGGTGATCTCGTCGTCCAGCGCCTCGCGCGAGGCCCAGCCCGCAAGGACGCCGCCGAATTCGGCGACGCTGGCGCGCAGCCAATGGGCGGCAAGGAACTGCTGGAAGGCATTGCGGGCATGATCGCGCCGCACCTGAAGGTCGGCCACGCCGATGACGGCCTGTTCCCAGGCCCTGACGCCGATGTCGATCAGCGCCGGTACATCTTCCTCCAGGGCATTGCGAACTGTGATCATGCGGCTCTCTCCGCCGCCATCAAAGCACCGCGCGGCGCGATTGGCGAGAGACGCCGGCCGCTATCCACGGAGATGATGAAGCGGCGGAAGCCGATAAGGGGCCGGACGCCCCCTTACCACCAGCACGTCGGCGCAAAGCGGCCGGCGGCCTTCTCGATGACATGGGCCGTCCTGAAGAGGGTTTCCTCCTCGAAGGGCTTGCCGATGAGCTGGAGGCCGAGCGGCAGGCCCTTGTGATCGAGGCCGGCGGGAACGGACAGGCCCGGCAGGCCGGCCATGTTCACCGTCACCGTGAAGATGTCGTTGAGATACATCTTCACCGGATCGGAGGCGAGGTCCTCGTCGGCGATGCCGAAGGCCGACGACGGGGTGGCGGGCGTCAGGATGGCGTCGACGCCGGCGTTGAAGGCCAGCTCGAAGTCGCGCTTGATCAGCGTGCGCACCTTCTGGGCCTGCAGGTAATAGGCGTCGTAGTAGCCGGCCGACAGCACATAGGTGCCGATCATGATGCGGCGCTTGACCTCGGTGCCGAAGCCGGCCGCGCGGGTCTTCTCGTACATGTCGACGATATCCTTGCCGTCGACGCGCAGGCCGTAGCGCACGCCGTCGTAGCGGGCGAGGTTCGAGGAAGCTTCCGCCGGGGCGACGATATAATAGGCCGGCAGGGCGTATTTGGTGTGCGGCAGGGAGATGTCGATAACATCGGCGCCGGCATCCTTCAGCCAGGCGATGCCCTGCTGCCAGAGCGCCTCGATCTCTTCAGGCATGCCGTCGACGCGGTATTCGCGCGGAATGCCGATGCGCATGCCCTTCAGCGACTGGCCGAGCGAGGCCTCGTAATCCGGCACCGGCAGGTCGACCGAGGTCGTGTCCTTGGCGTCGACGCTGGCCATGGATTTGAGGAGGATCGCCGCGTCGCGGACATCGCGGGCGATGGGGCCTGCCTGGTCGAGCGAGGAGGCGAAGGCGACGATGCCCCAGCGCGAGCAGCGGCCATAGGTCGGCTTGATGCCGACCGTGCCGGTGAAGGCGGCGGGCTGGCGGATCGAGCCGCCGGTGTCCGTCGCGGTCGCGCCGGCGCACAGGAACGCGGCGACGGCGGCGGCCGAACCGCCCGAGGAGCCGCCCGGCACGAGATCGGCATTGGAGCCGGCCGCGCGCCACGGGTTCTTCACCGGGCCGTAATAGGAGGACTCGTTGGAGGAGCCCATGGCGAACTCGTCCATGTTCAGCTTGCCGAGCATGACGGCGCCGTCGTTCCACAGGTTCTGCGTGACGGTCGATTCGTATTTCGGCTTGAAGCCGTCGAGGATGTGGCTGCAGGCCTGCGTGTGCACGCCTTCGGTCGCGAAGAGGTCCTTGATGCCGAGGGGGATACCTTCCAGCGCACCCGCCTTGCCTTCGGCGATGCGGGCGTCGGAGGCCTTCGCCATCTCGCGCGCCTTTTCCGGCGTGACCGTGACATAGGCGTTGAGCGCGCCGTTCGCGGCCTCGATCGCGCCGAGATAGGCGTCCGTCAGCTCGACGGCGGTGATCTCCTTGGCGCCGAGCTTTTCGCGGGCTTCGGCAATGGTGAGGCGGGTGAGTTCGGTCATGGAGGACTACTTTCGGAAGCGGACGGCTCTGGCGGCGAAGGGCGCTATTCGACGACCTTGGGCACCTGGAAGAAGTTGCGGTCGGACGCCGGGGCATTGGCGACGATATCGTCCGCCTTGTTGCCGTCGTTGACGACGTCTTCGCGCTTGCGCATCTCCATGGGCGTGACTGACGTCATCGGCTCGACGCCCTCGACGTCAACCTCGGAAAGCTGCTCGACGAAGCCGAGGATGCCGTTCAGCTCGCCCATCATGCGGCTTGCCTCTTCCTCGCTGACGGCGATGCGGGCAAGGCGCGCGACGCGCTTCACGGTGGCTAGATCTACGGACATGGGTGGTCTCCGACAGGAAATTTCCTCCCCGCTATACTGACCAAGCCCAAGGGGCGCAACGGGGAATGCGGTCAATCTCCGACAAGCCCCCCTCCGCCTGCCGGCATCTCCCCCACAAGGGGGGAGAAGAAGGAGGCTTGCTCATCGTTCGAAATGGAATGCAGAGGGCGCGGCCCGTTAAGTCCCTCCCCCTTGTGGGGAGGGGTTGGGAGGGGTCTTACCGCGAGACCGAACCGCCGACCTTCGGCACCTCGATCTTCGCCGACGCGCCGTCCATCGCCTGCACGAAGAGGTCGGCCGTCTGGTCGATGATGCCGAAGGAGCCGTAGTGGCAGGGAAGGACGGTGTCGAACTTGAAGAAGCGCTGGCAGGCGAGCGCCGCCACGGCACCGCCCATGGTGAAGCGGTCGCCGATCGGCACCAGGCCGATTTCCGGCTGGTGCAGTTCATTGACCAGCGCCATGTCGGAGAAGATGTCGGTGTCGCCCATGTGATAGAGCGTCGGTTCGTCCTCGAAATGGAGGACGAGGCCGTTGGCATTGCCGAGCGAATGGGAAACGCCGTCCTCGGTGATCTGCGCGGAGGAATGGAGCGCATTGACGAAGGTGGTCGAGAAGCCGTCGAAATGCACGGTGCCGCCGGTGTTTCCCATGTCGACCTTCTCCACGCCCTTCGCGCCGAGCCAGGCGGCTAGGTCCGCATTGGCGAGAACCGTCGCGCCGGTTTCCCTGGCGATCCCGATCGTATCGCCGACGTGGTCGCCGTGGCCGTGGGTCAAGAGGACATGGGTGAGGCCTGCGACGGCGTCCTTGCGGGTCGATTCGTCGAAGGCGGGATTGCCGGTGAAGAACGGATCGATGAGGATTCTGGCCTTCGCCGTCTCGATGCGAAAGGCGGAGTGGCCGAGCCAGGTGATTTTCATGCATGTTCTCCCGATTGATTGCCTGCCGGCAATATAGAAACCGCGAAGGCCGTTTCCATCCGCAGCGCGAACGTTATAAGCGTGGCTTACACCATAATGAAAGGAACCCCGCCATGAGCGACGACGACTACATCTATGACGAAGCCACCGGAGAATGGCGTCCGGCCTCCGAGATCGCAGCCGAAAAGGCCACCACGAGCGTGGTGCACGACGCCAGCGGCAATGTGCTTGCGGACGGCGATTCGGTCGTGCTGATCAAGGACCTGAAGGTGAAGGGTGCCGGCCAGACGCTGAAACAGGGCACCGTCATCAAGTCGATCCGCCTCACCGACAACCCGGAAGAGATCGACTGCCGGCATGACGCCATCAAGGGGCTGGTGCTGCGCACCGAATTCGTCCGCAAGCGCTGAGGGCTTTTCATGGCGACGCTCACCCTCGAAGAACTGGCGGCGGTCCTCGGCCCCGGCCAGCCCATCGCCGGCCTCGACCTCGGCACCAAGACCATCGGCCTTTCCGTCTCGGACCTCGGCCGGCGGCTGGCGACGCCGCGGCCGGTGCTGAAACGGGTGAAGTTCACGCAGGATGCCGAGGTGCTGCTCGCCTTTGCCGGGAAGGAGAAGGTCGCCGCCTTCGTCATCGGCCTGCCTGTCAACATGGACGGCAGCGCCGGTCCGCGCGTGCAGGCGACGCGCGCCTTCGTGCGCTCGATGGCCGACAAGACCGACATCCCCTTCGTCTTCTGGGACGAGCGGCTGTCGACGGTCGCGGCGGAGCGCACGCTGATCGAGATGGACGTGTCGCGCAAGAAGCGGGCCGAGCGGATCGATTCGGCCGCCGCTTCCTTCATCCTTCAGGGGGCGCTGGACAGGCTCTCGTCGCTGGCAAGGGCTGCCGACGCCTGACGGCGCGCGCGCCACCAGGCGGCGATCTGCCGGCGGCGGCGGAAGGCGACGAGGCCGAGCACGAGGAAACTGTCGAAGACGATGGCGCGCAGCACGAGCGGCGGCAGGTTCTCCGGCGGAATGCCGAGGATATGGCCGTAGATGCGGAAGACGAGGTCATGCGCATCGCGCGTCAGCATGAAGATGCCGAAGTTCATGTCGTAATAGGAAAGCCCGTACCAGCTTCCGAGCAGCGCGATGGGACCGGCCCACAGGATCAGGAACCACTTCATGCCGCCCTCCTCTTCACCGCGAGAAGATCGCCGGCCGCGAAGATCATCTCGCTGACCGCCACGCCCGCGACCAGCACGAGCATCGGCACGACGATATCCACCGCCGCACATGAAAACACGGTCGCCATGACCGAAATCCGGGCCGTTCTGGCCATGTGGGTACTCGCTTGCATGGTTAACACCAGGTAAATGCCACTCTTGCCCGTTAACCTTCCCGCCGCAACGCAAACCCTTCGTTAAGGTTAATTTCCACATGGCTGCCCGCGCGCCGGGGCCTTGCAAGGCTTGGCAAGGCATGAAATGAGCTGCAATCCCTTCCCTGCATATCCGGTCTCATGCCTGCCATCTTCGAAAGCATCCTGCCCGTCTTCCTGCTCGTGGTGCTGGGCGCCTTGCTCAAGCGCTGGCGGCTGATCGACCGCGACATGTGGACCGGACTGGAGCAGCTCGGCTTCTTCGTGCTGTTTCCTTCCCTCCTCTTCACCACGCTCGCCAATGCGACGTTCTCGGGTATCGCGGCCGGCGCGATCGCGCTCGGGTCCATCGGCTCGGTAACGTTCATCGCCCTGCTATTGATCCTCTCCTGGCCGCTTTTTCGCGCGGCCGGCGTTTCGGGCGCTTCGTATACATCCGTCTTCCAGACGTCGACGCGCTGGAATGCCTTCATCGCGCTGGCGATCGGCGAAAAGCTCTACGGGACGGACAGCCTCGCCCTCGTCGCGCTCGTGGCGACGCTGATCATCATTCCCCTCAATTTCTACAATATCGCGGTTCTCGTCTGGTTCGGCGGCGGCACGCGCAGCCTGAAGACCTTCGCGCAGAAGATCCTGACCAACCCGATGATCATCGGCTCGGTGCTCGGCGTTCTCGTCAACCTGTCGGGAATCCATATCTACGCGCCGCTGATGCAGACGGTGGAGTTCGTCGCCGACACCTCGCTCAGCCTCGGCCTCATCATGGTGGGGGCCGGGCTGAAGCTTGCCGATGCCCTGCGGCCCCGCCCTCTCGCCCTGCTGCCCGTCGTGCTGAAGCTTCTCTTCATGCCGCTGGTCATGACGGGGGCGGCCTATGCGCTCGGCATGCGCGGCGAGCAGCTTCTCACCATCGCCATGGGCGCGAGCGTGCCGACCGCGATGAACGGCTATGTGCTGGCCAAGCAGATGGGCGGCGACGCGCCCTTCTACGCCGCCGTCGCGACGCTCCAGACGATCGCCTCCTTCTTCACCATTCCGATGGTGCTGGCGACGACGGCCTATCTGGCCGGCGGATAGAGCAGGTCGACGATATAGGTCGAATCGAAGCGGGAATCGAGCATGCCGTAGGTCGCGCGCCAGCCGGATGCAAGGCGCGTTTCGAGGAACGCATCGGCGATGCGGCCGGCACCGGCGCGGTAGAGTTCGGCGGCGGCGGCGGCAAGCGCCAGCTGCTCGATGAGCATGCGGGCCGCGCCCTCGTCGCGCTCGCAGAGCGACAGGCAGGCGCGCAGCACCTCCACCGTCTTGCGGCCGGCCGGGCCGAGGTCGCGCGCAAGGCCGGCAAAGAGCATCTCGAAAAGATCCTTGCCGCGGCCGATCACGCGCATCAGGTCGAGCGCCATGACGTTGCCGGAGCCTTCCCAGATCGCGTTGACCGGCGCCTCGCGGTAATGCCGGGCGATGGGCCGCTCTTCGACGTAGCCGCTGCCGCCGATGCATTCCATCGCCTCGTAGATGAGGGCGGGCGCGATCTTGCAGCACCAGTATTTGGTGACCGGCGTCATGATGCGGGCATAGGCGGCGTCTTCCGCACTGTCGCGCGCCTTGTCGAAAGCTTCGGCAAGGCGCAGGGAAAGCGCGGTCGCGGCCGCGACGTCGAGCGCCATGTCGGCAAGGACGCGCGTCATGATCGGCTGGGCGACGAGCGGCTTGCCGAAGACATGGCGGCCGCGGGTATGGTGCACGGCCTCGGCCAGCGAGGCGCGCATGATGCCGGAAGAGGCCAGCGCGCAGTCGAGCCGCGTCAGCGTCACCATGTCGAGGATGGTGCGGATGCCGGCATCGGGCGCGCCGAGCAGGAAGCCGAAGGTCTCGGAGAACTCGACCTCCGAGGAGGCGTTCGAGCGGTTACCGAGCTTGTCCTTGAGGCGCTGGAAGCGCAGGCCGTTGCTGGAGCCGTCCTCCAGCAGGCGCGGCACGAGGAAGCAGCCGATGCCCTCGCGGGTCTGCGCCAGCATGACGAAGCCGTCGCTCATCGGCGCGGACATGAACCACTTGTGGCCGGTCAGCCGGTAGATGCCCTCGCCGACGCGCTCGGCGCGCGAGGTGTTGGCGCGCACATCCGTGCCGCCCTGCTTTTCCGTCATGCCCATGCCGATGGTGACGGCGCTCTTCTGCATGGCGGGTTTGTTGGTGGAATCGTATTTGCGCGACAGGATCTTGCGGCCCCATTCGCGCTGCACCTGCGGCGAGGCGGAAAGCGCGGCGACCGAGGCGCTCGTCATCGTCAGCGGGCAGAGATGGCCGCATTCGAGCTGCGCCGTCAGGTAGAAGCGCACGGCGCGCGCCTTGTGCGCCCTGCCCTGCTCGTCGGGCACGTTTTCCCAGAGCGAGGAATGCAGGCCGCTCGCCATGGAGCGGCGCATCAGCGCGTGCCAGGCCGGATGGAAATCCACGACATCGAGCCGTTCGCCGCGCGGACCGTGCGTGCGAAGCTGCGGCACGCCTTCGTTCGCCATGCGGGCGAGCTCCTGCGCCTCCGGCGCGGTCACGTAGCGGCCGATCGCGTCGAACTCGTCGCGCAAAGGCTTCGGCATGGCATCGGTGGCATCGACCAGCAGCGGATCGGAGCGATAGGCGTTGATACCCGACCAGAGCGGCGGCTGGTTGAGATCGGCAAGTTTCTGTTCGGTGTCGCGAGTCATGAGCGGGTTCTATCCCAAGTCGGGGCGGTGCGAAACGGGGCCTTGCGGCCGCAGGCGCGGTTGCGCGCACAAAAGCGTGGGAATGCGCAAAGCCGTGGCCGCTCCGCCTTGCCGGGGCCGGATCGAGGCTCTATAGACCCCGCGTATCCACGACAGTTGAGGCGGAGCCCCCATGGACTTCTTTCCGCATCGCCACCTTCTCGGCATCAAGGGTTTGACCGAGCAGGAAATCACCCTCCTGCTCGACCGCGCCGACGAGGCCGTGAAGATCTCCCGCCAGCGGGAGAAGAAGACGTCGACCCTTCGGGGCCTGACGCAGATCAATCTCTTCTTCGAGGCCTCCACCCGCACGCAATCCTCCTTCGAGCTTGCCGGCAAACGCCTCGGCGCCGACGTAATGAACATGTCGGTCGGCAATTCCTCGGTGAAGAAGGGCGAGACGCTCATCGACACGGCGATGACGCTGAACGCCATGCATCCCGACGTGCTGGTGGTGCGCCACTCCTCCGCCGGCGCCGCCGCGCTGCTGGCGCAGAAGGTCTCCTGCTCGGTGGTGAATGCCGGTGACGGCCAGCACGAGCATCCGACGCAGGCCCTTCTCGACGCGCTGACCATCCGCCGCGCCAAGGGCAAGCTCTCGCGCATCATCGTCGCCATCTGCGGCGACGTGCTGCATTCGCGGGTCGCCCGCTCGAACATCCTGCTCCTCAACGCCATGGGCGCGCGGGTGCGCGTCGTCGCGCCGGCAACGCTGCTGCCCTCCGGCATCGCGGAGATGGGCGCGGAGGTCTACCACTCCATGGAAGAGGGCCTGAAGGACGCCGACGTCGTGATGATGCTGCGCCTCCAGCGCGAGCGCATGTCCGGCGCCTTCGTGCCCTCCGTGCGCGAATACTTCCACTATTTCGGCCTCGATGCCGAGAAGCTGAAGGCGGCGAAGGAGGATGCGCTCGTCATGCATCCCGGGCCGATGAACCGCGGCGTCGAGATCGCCTCGGAGATCGCCGACGGGCCGCAGAGCGTGATCGAGCAACAGGTCGAGATGGGCGTCGCCGTCCGCATGGCCGTGATGGAAACGCTTCTTCTTTCGCAAAACCAGGGACCCCGCGCATGACCCGCACGACCGTCCTCAAGAATCTCCGCATCGTCGACCCCTCCCGCGACCTGGATGAGACGGGCTCTATCGTCATCGAGAACGGCAGGATCGCCGCCGTCGGCAGCGGCGCGCAGAACCAGGGCGCGCCGGAAGGCGCCGGGATCGTCGACGGGCGCGGCATGATCGCCGCTCCCGGCCTCGTCGACGCCCGGGTCTTCGTCGGCGAGCCCGGCGCGGAGCACCGCGAGACCATCGAATCGGCCTCCCGTGCGGCGGCGGCCGGCGGCGTCACCACCTTCATCATGATGCCGGACACCGATCCCGTCATCGACGACATCGCGCTCGTCGAATTCGTGCTGAAGACGGCGCGCGACAAGGCTGTTGTGAACATCCACGCGGCGGCCGCGCTCACCAAGCATCTCGCCGGCGAGGAGATGACGGAATTCGGCCTGCTCAAGGCGGCCGGCGCCGTCGCCTTCACCAATGGCCGCAACCCGATGCACAATGCGCAGGTGCTGCGCCGCGCCATGACCTATGCCCGCGAATTCGGCAGCGTCATTTCGCTGGAGACCCGCGACAGGCATCTCGGCGCCGGCGGCGTCATGAACGAGGGGCTTCTGGCAAGCTGGCTCGGCCTTTCCGGCACGCCGCGCGAGGCCGAACTCATCCCGCTCGAACGGGACCTGCGCATCGCCGGCCTCACCCGCGCGAAATACCATGCCGCGCAGATTTCCGTGCCGGAATCGGCGGAGGCCGTGAAGATCGCCCGCGAGCGCGGCGCGAACGTCACCTGCGCCGCCTCGATCAACCACCTGACGCTGAACGAGAACGACATCGGCGAATACCGCACTTTCTTCAAGCTCTCCCCGCCGCTGCGCGGCGAGGACGACCGCAAGGCGATGGTGGATGCGCTGGCCCGGGGCGAGATCGACATCATCGTCTCCTCCCACGACCCGCAGGACGTCGACACCAAGCGCCTGCCCTTCGCGGATGCAGCGGACGGCGCCATCGGCCTCGAAACCATGCTTGCGGCGGCGCTTCGGCTGCACCATAGCGGCGAGGTTCCGCTGATGCGCCTCATCGACGCGCTCTCGACGCGCCCGGCAAAGATCTTCGGCCTCGATGCCGGCACGCTGGCGCCGGGCGCCCGTGCCGACATCGTGCTGATCGATCCGGACGAGCCGTGGCTCGCCGTCAAGGACGGCTTCGTTTCGCGCTCGAAGAACACGCCGTTCGAAGATGCCCGCTTTACGGGGCGCGCCGTTAGCACCTATGTTGCCGGCGAACGGGTGCATTCGCTCGGCTGACGGGACGCGGCCGGGGGGATGGTGGATCCTCGGGCGGGGCCCCGAGGATGACGTAGGGGAGGAAATGCTGCCGAGTCCATCGACCGATGCGGCATGCGGCAAGGTTTCCCGAAGTCCATTCACCTCCCTTCCATCGTCATCCTCGGGCTCGACCCAAGGATCCACGGCCGCGAACGCGACTATATGAACGGGGGAAAACCGACGTGTCCGACATCTTCACCTGGCAGCTCGGCGCCCTGCCGACGCTGGCCGCCCTCGCCTTCGGCTATCTTCTCGGCTCCATCCCCTTCGGCCTGATCCTCACCCGCATGGCGGGGCTCGGCGACGTGCGCGCGATCGGCTCCGGCAATATCGGCGCGACGAACGTGCTTCGCACCGGCAACAAGAAGCTCGCCGCCGCAACGCTGCTGCTCGACGCGCTGAAGGGCACGGCGGCGGCGGCCATCGCCTCGCGCTGGGGGCTCGATGCCGGCATCGCGGCGGGCCTTGCCGCCTTTCTCGGCCATCTCTTTCCCGTCTGGCTCGGCTTCAAGGGCGGCAAGGGCGTCGCGACCTATGTCGGCGTGCTGCTCGGCCTCGTGCCGGTCATGGTCGCGGTCTTCGCCGCCGTCTGGATCGGCATGGCCTATCTCACCCGCTATTCGTCGCTCTCGGCCCTGGTTGCAACAATCGTATCTCCGGTTGTATTGTGGTTCCTCGGTCACGAGAAGGTGGCGCTGCTCTTCGCCGTCCTCACCGTGATCACCTGGTGGAAGCATCGGGCCAATATCGGCCGCCTGATGAACGGCACCGAAAGCAGGATCGGCAGCAAGGGATAGCCATGGACGACGGCAGCGCAGGGACACGGGGAATTGCGCTGACGGAACGACAGAGGATCGCCTGGCTGCGGCTGATCCGCAGCGACAATGTCGGGCCGGTCACCTTCCGCGAGCTCATCAACCATTTCGGCAGCGCCGAGACGGCGCTGGAGATGCTGCCGGAACTCTCCCGGCGCGGCGGCGCTTCGCGCAGCATCCGCGTCGCCAGCCGGGCGGATGCGGAACGCGAGCTGGAGATCGCCGAGCGGCACGGCGCCGGCTTCGTCGGCATCGGCGAGCCGGACTATCCGCCGCTCCTGCGCCAGATCGACGGCGCGCCGCCGCTCCTTGCCGTCAAGGGCAACCGCAAGGTCGCCGCGGCACCGGCGGTCGGCATCGTCGGGGCGCGCAACGCCTCGATCTCCGGCATGAAGTTCGCGGGGCTGCTCGCGCGGGATATCGGCCGCACCGGCTATTCCATCGTCTCCGGCCTTGCGCGCGGCATCGACACGGCCGCCCATCGCGCCAGCCTCGATACCGGCACCATCGCCGCCATGGCGGGCGGGCTCGACAAGCCCTACCCGCCCGAAAACATCGGCCTGCTCGCCGAACTCACCGAAGGAGAGGGCCTTGCCGTCAGCGAAATGCCCTTCGGCTGGGAGCCGCGCGCGCGGGACTTTCCCCGCCGCAACCGGCTGATCGCCGGCATGTCGCTGGGCCTTGTGGTGGTGGAGGCCGCGGTGCGTTCCGGCTCGCTGATCACGGCGCGCAATGCGGCCGATTTCGGCCGGCTGGTCTTTGCGGTACCGGGCTCGCCGCTCGATCCGCGCTGCGAGGGCACCAACGGCCTGCTCAAGGACGGGGCCACGATCACCACGACGGCGGAGGACGTGCTGGAGGCGCTGCGGCCGCTTTCGGAGCCGGACCTCTTCACGCCCCGCCCGGGCGCGGGAGAGCCGCCGGAAGACGTGCCGCCCGGCCTGCGGCTGCCACCGAGCGATGGCGAGCGCGAGCGGATCGCGGACGCGCTGAGCCAGGTGCCGGCCGAAATCGACGAGATCATCCGCCACACCGGCATCGCGGCGGCGACGGTTTATCTCGTCCTCCTAGAACTTGACCTTGCCGGCCGGCTTCAGCGGCATGCCGGTGGCGGGGTCTCGGCGACCCCGGAGTGAGAGCGGGCGCAACCCGGCAAGGATATCCCCTGCCTCGACATAGGCCATCTCGATGAAGTAGCGCAGCATCTCGGCGCCTTCATTATCCGCGACCGCGCGCAGCTCTCCCAGCATCTGCCGGGTGTAGGCGATATTCTCCTCTGCCGTATGGGGCGGGAGCGGGGGCTTGGTCGGTTTGGAGTGCATGGCTTTTCCGTTGCATCGATTTTTCAGAATCACCAATAGGTTGCAATTCCTATACCCAGAAAACGATACAACGATTATTTATAATTGCAACAGTTGAATAATCTCGCATTGGTTGCATCGCGTTGCATTCGACTAATTTCAACCCTACCTCTTGACCCGAACGCTTTCCCTGTTCATGTCGAGACACGACTTTTCCGGCGGATATACGCCCTTTCGCCGCGCATCCAACCCTGCGGCGCCCGGTATCAGAGAAATGACGATGAATGTTGTAGTTGTGGAATCGCCCGCCAAGGCCAAGACGATCAACAAGTATCTCGGGCCCGGCTACAAGGTGCTCGCCTCCTTCGGCCATGTGCGCGACCTGCCGGCCAAGGACGGCTCCGTGCGCCCGGACGAGGACTTCGAAATGTCCTGGGAAGTCGACAGCGCATCGGCCAAGCGCATGAAGGACATCGCCGACGCGGTGAAATCCTCCGACGGCCTCATCCTCGCGACCGACCCGGATCGCGAAGGGGAAGCCATTTCCTGGCATGTGCTCGACGTGCTCAAGAAGAAGCGGGTGATCGGCGACAAGCCGGTCCAGCGCGTCGTCTTCAACGCCATCACCAAGTCGGCCGTGCTCGATGCGATGCGCAACCCGCGCGACATCGACATCGCTCTCGTCGATGCCTATCTTGCCCGCCGCGCGCTCGATTATCTCGTCGGCTTCAACCTTTCGCCGGTGCTGTGGCGCAAGCTGCCGGGCGCCCGCTCGGCCGGCCGCGTGCAGTCGGTCGCGCTGCGCCTCGTCTGCGACCGCGAATCCGAGATCGAGCGCTTCGTCTCGGAAGAATACTGGAACCTCTCCGCGCTCCTGAAGACGCCGCGCGGCGACGAGTTCGAGGCGCGCCTCGTCTCGGCCGAAGGCAAGCGGCTGCAGGCGCGGTCGATCGGCAACGGCGAGGAGGCGAACGGCCTCAAGGCCTTGCTCGAGGGCGCGGCCTACCGCGTCGAGAGCGTCGAGGCCAAGCCGACGAAGCGCAACCCGGCCCCGCCCTTCACCACCTCCACGCTCCAGCAGGCCGCCTCCTCCAAGCTCGGCTTCTCGGCCTCGCGCACCATGCAGGTGGCGCAGCGGCTCTATGAGGGCATCGATATCGGCGGCGAAACGGTCGGTCTCATTACCTATATGCGTACCGACGGCGTGCAGATGGCGCCCGAGGCGATCGACGCGGCCCGCAAGGCCGTGGGCGAGCAGTTCGGCGCGCGTTACGTGCCGGAAAAGCCCCGTCTCTATTCCACCAAGGCCAAGAACGCGCAGGAGGCCCACGAGGCGATCCGCCCGACCTCCTTCGACCGCACGCCCGACCAGGTGAAGCGCTATCTCGATCCCGACCAGCTCCGGCTCTACGACCTCGTCTGGAAGCGCGGCATCGCCAGCCAGATGGCGTCCGCCGAGATCGAGCGCACGACGGTGGAGATCGAGGCCGACAACGGCGGCCGCAAGGCGGGCCTTCGCGCCACCGGCTCGGTCATCCGCTTCGACGGCTTCATCGCCGCCTATACGGACCAGAAGGAAGACGGCGAGCAGCCGGACGAGGGCGAAGACGACGGCCGCCTGCCGGAGATCAATGCTCAGGAAAAACTCGACAAGCAGAAGGTGAACGCCACGCAGCACTTCACCGAGCCGCCGCCGCGTTATTCCGAAGCCTCCCTCATCAAGAAGATGGAAGAGCTCGGCATCGGCCGCCCGTCGACCTATGCCGCGACGCTCGCCACGCTGCGCGACCGCGAATATATCGTCATCGACAAGCGCAAGCTGATCCCGGAAGCCAAGGGCCGGCTCGTCACCGCGTTCCTCGAAAGCTTCTTCACCCGCTATGTCGAATACGACTTCACGGCGGACCTCGAAGAGAAGCTCGACAAGATCTCGGCCGGCGAGCTCGACTGGAAGCAGGTTCTCCGCGATTTCTGGAAGGACTTCTTCGCCCAGATCGAGGACACCAAGGAACTGCGCGTCACCAATGTGCTCGACGCGCTGAACGAGGAGCTCGCCCCGCTCGTCTTCCCCAAGCGCGAGGACGGCAGCGATCCGCGCATCTGCCAGGTCTGCGGCACCGGCAAGCTTTCGCTGAAGCTCGGCAAGTTCGGCGCCTTCGTCGGCTGCTCGAACTATCCGGAATGCAACTACACGCGCCAGCTTTCCGCCGATGGCGGCTCGGACGCGGAAGCCTCGGCCTCCAACGAGCCGCAGAGCCTCGGCAAGGATCCGCATACCGGCGAGGAGATCACCCTTCGTTCCGGCCGCTTCGGCCCCTATGTCCAGCGCGGCGACGGCAAGGAGGCCAAGCGCGCCAGCCTGCCCAAGGGCTGGACGCCGGCGAGCATCGACCACGAGAAGGCGCTCGCCCTGCTCTCGCTGCCGCGCGACATCGGCCAGCATCCCGAGACAGGCAAGATGATCTCGGCCGGCATCGGCCGCTACGGGCCGTTCCTGCTGCATGACGGCAGCTATGCCAACCTCGAAACCGTCGAGGACGTGTTCTCCATCGGCCTCAACCGCGCCGTGACCGTGATCGCCGAAAAGCAGTCCAAGGGTCCGGGCCGCGGACGTTCCGCGCCGGCGGCGCTGAAGACGCTCGGCGACCATCCCGACGGCGGCGCCATCACGGTGCGCGACGGGAAATACGGTCCCTATGTCAACTGGGGCAAGGTCAACGCCACCCTGCCGAAGGCCAAGGCCGCCGATAGCGTGACGCTGGAGGAAGCGCTGGTGCTGATCGCCGAGAAGGCCGGCAAGACGCCCGCCAAGGGCAAGGCGAAGACGGCGAAGGCCACGAAGGCCAAGTCCGACGAAACCAAGGCGGCAAAGCCGAAAGCCAAGGCCGCAGCCAAGCCCAAGGCTGCCGCGAAGGCGAAGAAGGCCTGACGCCATGGCTCGCCAAGGGTTCGCGTGGACGGCCAAGACGGCGCCGCTCTCCTTCTCCCCTCGGGGAGAAGGTGGCCCGAAGGGTCGGATGAGGGGGAAAGCCGCGGCGCTCTCCGACCAAACCCGACCCTCACGCCCCCTCATCCGCCTGCCGGCACCTTCTCCCCGAGGGGAAAAGGGAGCATGCGGCTCACGTCTCATTTCCCATCGGATCGCTTTGCCATGACGAAGGAACCACGCAGCCGGGCAGGACACACGAGGCGGTCCGGCCGCGCGGGCCGTGACCTGCCGCCCGCCGACGACACCCCGATCATCCACGGCGTCATCCCGCCGCGCGACGTTCTCCTGCGCTTCATCGCCGA
The DNA here is from genome assembly GCF_021401195.1 of Shinella sp. NM-101. NCBI lineage: Bacteria > Pseudomonadati > Pseudomonadota > Alphaproteobacteria > Hyphomicrobiales > Rhizobiaceae > Shinella > Shinella sp. NM-101. Next base: position 42,800 of record NZ_JACBFT010000015.1, read on the forward strand.
TAATCCGGAACAGGCCTCCAAGCGCGAGATCGCCAAGGCCTTCGGCCTCAAGGGCGAGGCGCGCGTCGAACTGAAGGCGCTCCTGAAATCCTTCGAGGAAGACGGGCTGCTGGAAAAGCGCCGCAAGTCGCTGGTGCGCCCCGGCGCGCTGCCGCCCGTCGTCGTGCTCGACATCACGACGCGAGACGTCGACGGCGAGCTCATCGGCCGCCCGGCCGAATGGCTAGACGATGCGGGCGTCGCCCCCGCCGTGCTCATCCGCCAATCGGGCGGCGTGCGCAAGGACAAGGCGCCGGTGGCCGGGCTCGGCGACCGGATCCTGGCGAAGATCTTCCCGGCGAAGGAGCGCGGCGGGCCGGCCTATACCGGCCGCGTCATCAAGGTTCTCGACAAGAAGAAGAATTCCGGCATGGGCGTCTTCCGCTCCACGACCGGCGGCGGGCGCATCATGCCCATCGACCGGCGCGGCGAGGAGATGGAGGTCGACCCGGAATTCACGGCGGGCGCCAAGGACGGCGACCTCGTGGAGATCGACGTCGTGCGCATGGGCCGCTACGGCCTGCCGCGCGCGCAGATCAAGGGCGTGGTCGGCTCGGTCGCCTCGGAAAAGGCGATCTCGATGATCGCCATCCACGCCCACGGGATTCCCCATGTCTTCCCCGACGCCGTCATCCGCGAGGCGGAGGCTGCCGGCCCGGCCACCATGTCGCATCGCGAGGACTGGCGCAGCCTGCCGCTCATCACCATCGACCCGGCCGACGCCAAGGACCACGACGACGCGGTCTATGCCGAGCCGGACCCCTCGCCCGACAATCCGGGCGGCGTGATCGTCACCGTCGCCATCGCCGATGTCAGCTACTATGTCCGCCCGAAATCGGCGCTCGACCGCGAGGCGCTGAAGCGCGGCAACTCGGTCTATTTCCCCGACCGCGTGGTGCCCATGCTGCCGGAGCGCATCTCCAACGACCTCTGCTCGCTGAAGGAAGGCGTCGACCGCCCGGCGCTCGCCGTGCGCATGGTCTTCTCGCATGAGGGCCGCAAGGCGGGCCACACCTTCCACCGCATCATGATGAAAAGCGCGGCCAAGCTCTCCTACCAGCAGGCGCAGGCCGCCATCGACGGCGCGCCTGATGACAAGACCGGCCCGATCCTCGAGACGATCCTGAAGCCGCTCTGGCAGGCCTACCGCATCCTGACGGTCGGCCGGAACCGCCGCCAGCCGCTCGAACTCGACATGCCGGAGCGCAAGATCCTCCTGAAGGAGGACGGCACCGTCGACCGGGTCTTCGTGCCGCCGCGGCTCGATGCGCACAAGCTCATCGAGGAGATGATGATCCAGGCGAACGTTTCGGCCGCCGAGACGCTGGAGAAGAAGAAGCAGGTCCTCGTCTACCGCGTGCACGACGCGCCCTCGCTCGCCAAGCAGGAGGTGCTGCGCGAATTCCTGCAGACGCTCGACATCTCGCTCGTCAAGGGCGGCAACATGCGCTCCAACCATTTCAACGGCATCCTCGCCAAGGCCAAGGACAAGCCGTTCGAGCAGATGGTCAGCGAGATGGTGCTGCGCTCGCAGAGCCAGGCGATCTACAGCCCGGAGAATATCGGCCACTTCGGCCTGAACCTGATGAAATACGCCCACTTCACCTCGCCGATCCGCCGCTATGCCGACCTGATCGTGCACCGGGCGCTGGTGGGTTCGCTCGGCCTCGGCGAAGGCGGCATCACGCCGGACGAGGAAGCGGCGCTCGACGACATCGCGGCGGAAATCTCGACCTTCGAGCGCCGCGCCATGGCGGCCGAGCGCGACACGGTGGACCGGCTGATCGCCCATCACCTCGCCGGCCGTGTCGGCGAGGAATTCGACGGCCGCGTTTCGGGCGTCACCAAGGCGGGACTTTTTGTCACCCTGCCGGAGTATGGTGCCGACGGTTTCGTGCCTATATCGATGCTCGGGCGCGACTACTATATCTATGACGAGGCCCACCAGGCGCTTTCCGGTGAAAAGACCGGTCTCGGCTACCGTCTCGGGGACGAAGTGCGCGTGCGGCTCGCCGAAGCGGTGCCGCTCGCCGGCTCGCTCCGGTTCGACATGATCAGCGAAGGACGCAAGATGCCGACGGCGGTCCGCTCCTTCCACAAGTCGGGCCGGCGCAAGGGCGGCGCGCCGCGACACCAGCCGGGCACGCGCCCACCGCGTGGAAGACGCTAGAGCAATTCCAGCAAAAGTGCGCAGCGGTTTTGCGTCCGGAATTGCGTAGAAACAAAAGGATAGAGCGTTTTCGCGATTCGAAGAAAAGCGGAAATGCTCTAGGTCGATACCGCAGGAAGGAAACAGGATGCAGGCGAACGAGAACGAGGGCAGCACGGTGCATTTCGGAGACGCCGCGGCCGCGACGCCGGCGGAACGCCCGGTCGGCCGCTCCATCAAGCGGGGCATGCTGAGCCGCTGCCCGGCCTGCGGCTCCGGCCGCCTCTTCCGCGCCTATGTCAAGCCGGTCGATCACTGCGCCGCCTGCGGCGAAGACTACACGCCCCAGCGGGCCGACGACCTGCCGCCCTATCTCGTCATCACCATCGTGGGACATATCGTGCTTGGCGGCTACATGGCGACGGACCTCGTCTGGCCGCTTGCCAACTGGCAGCATCTCGCCATATGGACGCCGATCACGCTCATCCTGTCGCTCCTGCTGCTGCAGCCCGTCAAGGGCGGCACGATCGGCCTGCAATGGGCCCTGAAGATGCACGGCTTCGGCGACAAGCCCGACGAGCCGGAAGAAGAAGCCGCCTACGGCGACAGAAGCGCATGACCGCAATCCGGCCCGTCGACGCAGCCTCGATCCTGCTTCTCGATCGGTCGGGAGGCAGCATTCGCGTTCTGGTCGGCCGGCGCAGCAGCAAACATGTCTTCATGCCGGATCTCTACGTCTTCCCCGGCGGACGGCGGGATGCGGGCGATCGCCTGGTGCCTGTCGCGGGATCCCTGAACCCGCTCGCCCGCGAGCGGCTTGCGATGCGCGCGGGCACGCGATGTTCCGATTCGCGCCTGCGCGCCCTTGGCGTTGCGGCGCTTCGCGAGCTCCACGAGGAGGCGGGCATCACGGTGGGAGCGCCGCTTGCCGAGCCCGGCGAAGGCGCGCTGTCTTTCCGGCCCGACCTCTCCAGCCTGCGCTTCCTCGCGCGGGCCATCACGCCCGCCGGCATGGTGCGGCGCTTCGATACGCGCTTCTTCACGCTTTTTGCCGACGAGGCGCGCGTCGATCCCTCGGGCGCCACCGCCAGCCACGAGCTGGAGGACCTGCGCTGGGTGGATATTTTCGACCATAAGGGCATCCAGATGCCCGACATAACCGTGTTGATCCTTGAAGAGCTTCAAAAAAGCATTCAGGAAGACGAATCTCTGCCCTTCGGAAGAACCGCCCCGCTCTACTACGCCCGGCGCGGGCGCTTCCACCGGGATCTGCTTTGAGGATCGATCGCATATGACGCAGCCGCAATCCGGTACCGCCGGCCCGGGGGAACACATTCGCCGGCGGTCTCTCGTTGCAGCCATCGCCGCCATTTCCGCCGTCGGCATCGCCATGGGGCTGGGCCTGCCGCTGCTCTCCATCATCATGGAAAAGCGCGGCATCTCCTCCACGATGATCGGCATCAACTCGGCGATGGCCGGCGTCGCCGCCATGGTCGCCGCGCCCTTCACGACGCGCCTCGCCCATGCCTGGGGCACCTCGACGACGATGCTGGCCGCCATCCTGCTCGCCGCGATCTCCGGCCTCGGCTTCTACTACATCGAGAATTTCTGGCTGTGGTTTCCCCTGCGCCTCGTCTTCCACGGCGCGACCACCATGCTCTTCATCCTCTCGGAATTCTGGATCAACGCGGCAGCGCCGCCGAGCCGGCGCGGGCTGGTGCTCGGCATCTACGCGACGGTGCTCTCGCTCGGCTTCGCCACCGGCCCCCTCCTCTTCTCGCTGATCGGCAGCGAGGGCGTGCTGCCCTTCGCGCTCGGCGCGATGATCATCCTGCTTGCCGCCGTGCCCATCTTCCTCGCCCGCGGCGAGAGCCCCGTCATCGACGAGAAGCCGGAACTGCATTTCATGCGCTACATCCTTCTCGTGCCGACGGCGACCGCGGCCGTCTTCATCTTCGGTGCGGTGCAGGTGGGCGGTCTCTCGCTCCTGCCGATCTACGCCACCCGCGCCGGCTTTTCCGAGGCGCAGGCCGCGCTGCTGCTCACCGTCATGGGTGTCGGCAACATGGCCTTCCAGATTCCGCTCGGCCTCCTGTCCGACCGCATGCGCGACCGCCGGAGCCTGCTGACGATCATGGCCGCCATCGGCCTTGCCGGCTCGCTCTCCCTGCCGGTCATCTCGCACACCTGGCTGCTGATGGCCGGGGTGCTGCTCGTGTGGGGCGGCTGCGTTGCGGGCCTTTATACGATCGGCCTCAGCCACCTCGGCTCGCGACTCGTCGGGGCGGACCTTGCCGCCGCCAATGCCGCCTTCATCTTCTGCTATGCGGTCGGCACGGTGATCGGCCCGCAGGCGATCGGCGCGGCGATGGACGTCTCCGGCAATGACGGTTTTGCCTGGGCGATCGTCGCCTTCTTCGGCTTTTACCTCGTACTTTCTCTGCTCCGGATGGTTTTCCGGCCGAAACAGGCTTGACTTTTCGGGCGCGATTTGTAGTTTCCGCCCAGATTTAAAGCCGTGGAGCAGACTGGCTGTCCGCGGCTTCGTTTTTCATAAAGGCAGGACGACCATGGCCAAGGCTACCACCATCAAGATCAAGCTGCTGTCGACGGCCGACACCGGTTTCTTCTACGTGACCACGAAGAACAGCCGTACGATGACGGACAAGATGACCAAGACCAAGTATGACCCGGTCGCCAAGAAGCACGTCGAATTCAAGGAAACCAAGATCAAGTGATCCTGGGAGCCCTTTGAGGTTCGCAAAGGCGCTGGACGGAAACGTCCGGCGCCTTTTCTTTTGCGCCAGGCCCTGCAACTTTCTGCAACCGGGCGAATCGAAACGCCGCCCCCGTTTCCGGGAGCGGCGTTGAACTGGGGTCGGCCAGATACGACGACGGCACGAGGATTCCGTATTTGTCGTAGCTGACCGACCGACCCCACGACCCAGGAGATGCGGCGGACCTAGCATCATGGGGTAACCGGTTGTGCGGGAACGTTTCCCGCCCATGAGTTGAGCATCGCGCTAAAAAGAAAAAAAATCAACGAATTCTTAACGCTCCCGCGCCGGCTCGTTGTCTCATAGTTAACCGCCGGGTCCCGCTTTGTTCCATCGGACGGCGCTTGCGTCCTGGAAGGCAACGGCGCGGCCGCGCCCTTCCTCAACCCAGACGCGATCTCATTGCAACCCAGGAAATTCCCCGACAGGCACACGGAATGATTGCGCGCCAGGCAAGCCGTTGATTAGTAACATCAAAAATGAAAAGTACGATTCGACGCCGAATCCGGTCCCGCGCCCCATGGAATGACGGGACACCTTCAACGGAAGGCAAGCGGCTGGAATCAAAAGCAAATGTCCGAAATATGAAAAAGCCTGTGGACAATGCCTTTTCGCGCGCCGGTCAGGCGGCCGCGGCGACGACCCGGTTGCGCCCGGAACGCTTGGCCTCGTAGAGCGCGGCGTCGGCGCGCTTCAGCAACGCCTCGGGGCTGTCGCCTTCGGGCAGGATGGAGGCGAGGCCGAGAGAGGCCGTGATCGGCAGCACGACATCCGTACCGGGGATGCGGAACGGTTCGCGCTCGACGATGGTGCGCAGGCGCTCGGCGACGCCGGCCGCCATGTCGCGGGACGTGTCCGGCATGACCAGCACGAACTCCTCCCCGCCATAGCGGCAGGCAAGGTCGGCGCCGCGCACGGCGGAGCGGACGCGGTTGGCGAACTGGCGCAGCACGGCATCGCCCGCATCGTGGCCATAGGTATCGTTGACCAGCTTGAAGCGGTCTATGTCCGTCATGCAGATCGAGAGCGGGCGGCCCCGGGCCGTCGCGCGGTCGATCAAGAGCTTCATGTGGTTGTCGAGGTAGCGGCGGTTGTGCAGGCCCGTCAGGCCATCGGTGACGGCGAGCTCGATCGTCTGGCGCACGCTGGCGCGCAGGCGGTCGTTGCAGCGCTTGCGGCGGATCTGCGTGAGGCTGCGGGCGATCAGCTCGTTCGGGTCGATCGGACGTATCAGGTAATCGGTCACGCCGAGGTCCAGGGCGCGCACGACGATGTCGTCGTCCCCCTGCTCCGTGATGAGCAGGATCGGCAGGAAGCGGGTGCGCTCCAGCGAGCGGAGCTGCGAGCACAGGCGCAGCGGGTCGTAGTCGTTGAAATTGGCGTTGACGATGACGAGCTCGAAATTGCTTTCGGCCGCCTGGAAGAGCGCGGCCTGCGGATCGGACATGCAGGTAACGTCCGCGACCGGCTTCAATGCACGCGCGATGCGCTCCTGCGAGGACGCGCGGGCATCGACGAGCAGCACGTCGCCCGGCTCGTCGCCGAGATTGCTGTCGAGCCCTTCTTCCATGGAGATGGCATGGGCGGTCGCCGCGCGCAGGCGCAATTCGTCCGTCAGCGTCTTCAGGCGCACGAGGCTCTTGACCCGCGCCATGAGCTGCAGGTCGTTGACCGGCTTGGTGAGGAAATCGTCGGCACCGGCTTTCAGGCCGCGCACGCGGTCGGACGGCTGGTCGAGGGCCGTGACCATGACGACGGGAATGTGGGCGGTGCGCGGATTGGCCTTCAGCCGCTCGCAGACCTCGAACCCGTCGATGCCCGGCATCATGACGTCGAGCAGGATGAGGTCGACCTGGGTGCGTTCGCAGATGGACAGGGCATCGTAGCCGTTCTCGGCCGTCAGCACGTCGAAATACTCGGCCAGAAGCCGCGCCTCGAGCAGCTTCACATTGGCCGGGATGTCGTCGACGACGAGGATTCGTGCCGTCATGCTGCTGCCCTCCGCCTCACGCGTCGCCCAGATAGGTCTTGATGGTCTCGATGAACTTCGGGACGGAGATCGGCTTGGAGACATAGGCCTCGCAGCCGCCCTGGCGGATGCGCTCCTCGTCGCCCTTCATCGCAAAGGCAGTGACGGCGATCACGGGGATGACGTGAAGCTCGTCGTCCTCCTTGAGCCACTTGGTGACCTCCAGGCCGGAAACCTCGGGAAGCTGGATGTCCATCAGGATCAGGTCCGGGCGGTGCTTGCGCGCGAGATCAAGGGCCTCCATCCCGTTCCTGGTCTGGATGGTCGTATAGCCGGACGCCTCGATGAGGTCCCGGAAGAGCTTCATGTTCAGCTCGTTGTCCTCGACAATCATGACCTGCTTGGGCATCGTGCGTCCCTGTTCCTCTCACCGGCCTTGCAAGCTTCCGGGAGATAGATAAGTTGCGGCAAAGCCGTTATCACCCAGCCCGACCGCAGCCACATTAGCGTCAGTTGGTTGATTAAAAGGTAAATTTCCCGAGGGAAGACGATGAAAAGCCAAAAAGATACAGCCGCGGGACAGGACGCGGATGCGACCGCCGTCGCCATCCTCGGCTGGCTCGCCGGCGAGCCGGAACTGCTCTCGCGCTTCCTTGCGCTTACCGGCGTTTCGCCGGCCGAGGTTCGCAACGCCGTGAACGATCCCGGCTTCCTTGCCGGCCTCCTCGACTTCCTGATGAGCCACGAGCCAACGCTCATCGCCTTCAGCGAGGCGACGGGCATTGCGCCGGAGGCCGTCGTCAACGCCCATTCGATCATTTCCGGACCGTTCGGCGGCGGCGACGTCTGAGCGTCCTTCCCGGGCGGACCGCCATTCGCATGGCTGTTCACGGTCATGCGTCGAGCCCCTCGCAACTATTGAGACTCGCGAGTTTAAGCGGTAATGTCGCGATGTTCAACATTTGTTCCAGACCATGAGCATCGCCGTGAATTTTCCGGGCTTCTGTCGCGACTGCCTTGCCGGGCAGCCTGCGGGCCTGCGCCGTTGCCGGGCCTGCGGCAGCCCCCGTCTCGTCTATCATGACGAGCTCTACGGCCTGACGCTCGCCCATATCGACTGCGACGCCTTCTATGCGGCCATCGAGAAGCGCGACAATCCGGAGCTAGCCGACAAGCCGGTCATCATCGGCGGCGGCAAGCGCGGCGTGGTCTCCACCGCCTGCTACATCGCGCGGATCAACGGCGTGCGGTCCGCCATGCCGATGTTCAAGGCCTTGGAAGCCTGCCCGAACGCCGTCGTGATCAAGCCCGACATGGAGAAATACGTGCGCGTCGGCCGCCAGGTGCGCACGATGATGCAAGAGCTCACGCCGCTCGTGCAGCCGATCTCCATCGACGAGGCGTTCCTGGAACTGAAGGGCACCGAGCGGCTGCATCACGATCCTCCCGCCCGCGTGCTGGCGCGCTTCGCCCAGCGCGTGGAGAAGGAGGTCGGGATCACCATCTCCATCGGCCTTTCCTACTGCAAGTTCCTCGCCAAGGTCGCCTCGGACCTCAACAAGCCGCGCGGCTTTTCCATCATCGGCGAGGCCGAGGCGCTGGATTTCCTGCGTGACAAGCCGGTGCGGCTGATCTGGGGCGTCGGCAAGGCCTTTGCGCAGACGCTGGAGCGCGACGGCATCCGCAGCGTCGGCCAGCTCCAGACGATGGAGGAAACCGACCTGATGCGGCGCTACGGCATCATGGGCAAGCGGCTCTTCAACCTGTCGCGCGGCCAGGACGACCGCGAGGTGCACCCGAACGACCCGGCCAAGAGCGTTTCGGCCGAAACCACCTTTTTCGACGATATCGCGCGCTATGACGAGCTCGTCTCGCATCTGCGCCGGCTGAGCGAGAAGGTCGCCACGCGGCTGCGCAAATCCGGCATCGCCGGCCAGACGGTCGTCCTCAAGCTGAAGACGGCGGACTTCAGGAGCCGCACGCGCAACCGCAAGCTCGAAGACCCGACCATGCTCGCCGACCGGATCTTCCGCACGGGCATGGAGCTTCTGCGCAAGGAGGCGGACGGCACGAAGTACCGGCTGATCGGCATCGGCGTCAGCGACCTTACCGATCCCGAACGGGCCGATCCGCCCGACCTCGTCGACCCGGCCGCCGCACGCCGCGCCGCCGCGGAAGCAGCGATGAACGCGCTGCGCGACAAGTTCGGCAAGGAGAGCGTGGAGACCGGCTATACCTTCGGCAGATCCGGCCCCGAGCGTTTTCACGGAAAATTGACCGTCAAGACAGCGGGGAAAATCGGCGAGCCCGGCGACTGAACGCCCGGCCGGCCGGCCTTTCCCGATGCATCGGGACGGCGCGGATCGGAGGCCGCTTCCCGGCGCATCAAGCCTTCCTTAAACCCGATGCCGTACGCTTTCCGCCGGTTTGTATTGCGTATGGATGGGTTACATGAAGTTTCGCCTCGCCACCGGCATGAGCGTTCTGGGCCTGATGCTGAGCTGCACCACGGTGCTCGGTGGAACGCTGGAGGGTCCGCTCCAGATCATGGTTTCGAAGGACCTGCAGGAGTTGAAGATCTACGACGGCGGTGTCGTCGTGGCCACCTCGCGCGTTTCCACCGGCAAGGCCGGCCATTCGACGCCGACCGGCATCTTCTCCATCCTCGAAAAGAAACGCACGCATTTCTCCAACATCTACGACAGCGCGCCGATGCCCTTCATGCAGCGGCTCACCTGGTCGGGCATCGCCCTGCACGCTTCCAACAGCGTGCCGTCCTTTCCCGCCTCGCATGGCTGCGTGCGCCTGCCGAACGATTTTGCCAAGACGCTGTTCTCCCTTACCCGGCGCGGCGGCCATGTGCTGATCACCGACCGCGAGACCGCGCCGCAGCCCATCGCGCATGCCGCGCTGTTCAGGCCCTCGGTCGTGGTGCCGGATACGCCGCTCCTTTCCGACGCCGACCTTCGCCCCGCCCTCATCGAGGCCGGCGGCAGGAGCGTCGAGGTGGCGATGACCGATCCGAAGCCGTCGATCGCCGAGCCCATCATCCAGAAGACCGAGCAGGACCCGATCCGCATCCTCGTCACCCGCCGCGGCGAACGCGAATTGCTGATGGACCTTCAGGCGGCGCTGACCGCCCTCGGCTACGACGCCGGCACGCCGGACGGGCGCCACGGCAGGCAGACCGTCTCGGCCATCCGCGCCTTCCAGCTTGCCGAAGGCCTCAAGGAGGACGGCATGGCGACACCCGATCTGCTTGCCGCCGTCTATGCGAAGGCCGGAAAGGGCACGCCGCCGAACGGCCGGATACTGGTGCGCCAGAAGTTCAAGCCGCTCATCGAGGAGCCGATCACCATCCGCGACGCGGAGATCGCGCTCGGCACGCATTTCCTCATCGCCCGCGATGTCGATGCCGACAAGGGCACGGCCGAATGGTACGGCGTGAGCATGGACAACCAGCTCCCGAAGGCCACCATGAAGCGCCTCGGCATCACCACGGAGGCCGATGCGTCGGCGCCCGACGCCACCGCGAAGACCCTCGACCGCCTCGACATTCCCGAGGAGATGCGCATGCGCATTTCCGGCCTGATGAGCGAAGGCGCGTCCCTGTCCATCTCCGATACCGGCCTCGGTCCGGAAACCGGCGACGGCACGGACTTCATCACCGTGACCCGCAAGGTGCAGAAGGCGGATGCCTCGGTCATGCAGGGCAAGAAGAAGAAAAAGAGATCGTCGATCACGCTCGTCAATTGACGACCGGCCCGGGCGGCGATGCCGACGCATCGCCGAGATAGAGGCTGACGAGCCGCACCAATCCGCTCGCGACGGCGGGATCGCCCAACGTGCCCCGCCGGGCCGCGTTGTGGATGACCCCGTCGATGGCATCCGACAGGATGCGCGCGGCCTCGCGATCTTTCGTCGTGACCGCGCCCTTGCGGCATGAGGCAATAGCCTTCGCGTAGAGGCCGAGGAATGCGACTTCGAATTCGCTGTCCGGATCGCGATAATCGTCCGTCGCGGGCGCTTCGTCGAGAAGCACCCGATGGAGGCCAGGATAGCGGCTGTGCGCGGCGATCATCCCGCGCACGACGGAAACCGCGAAGGCGGACGGCGAAAGGGCATCCGCCTGCGCCCCGCGCAGGACCGCCATGCTATCCCCCAGGTGGCGGCTGCGGATCGCATCGACCAGGGAAAGCTTGTCGGGAAAATACTGGTAGAGCGAGCCGATGCTCACGCCCGCGACCTCGGCGACCCTGTTCGTCGTAAAGGCGGCCCAGCCTTCGTCGCTCAAAATGCGAGCGCCCGCATCGAGGATCGCCTCGACCGTCACCCGCGAGCGCGACTGGCGCGGCTCCTTGCGCATCGCCAGGCTCCTGTTCGCAATGCGAGTAGACATCGACTTCCTCCCTGCCAGAATGTGAGCAGTTTACTCGCATTCGCAAAGCCCTGGAAGGAGATGCACGATGACGGCAATGCTAAGGGAACTCTTCGGCTATAACGCCTGGGCGAACGGCGATCTTTTCGACAAGCTGGAAACGCTCGATACGGAGCGGCAGGCCGCCACGCTTCACGACGCCCTCCGGCTGATCAACCATTCCCATGTCGTCGCCCGGATATTCGCAGGCCACCTTTCCGGCAGGCCGCACGGCTATCTCTCCGACAACACGGCCGAGACGCCGACGCTCGATGCCCTGCGCGCCGCGGTCGCCGCCTCCGACCGGTGGTATCTCGACTATCTTCACGGCATGCCGGCGCCGGACCTCTCCGAGACCATCGCCTTCACCTTTACCGATGGCGACGACGGCGCGATGACGCGGGCGGAAATGCTGCTCCATGTGGCGCTTCATGCAGGCTACCACCGCGGGGAAGCCGGCCGCCTGCTGTCGCAGGCTTCCGTCACCCCGCCCTGGGACACCTTCGCCGTCTACCTTCATCGGCGCGAGCCGTCACGGCGCACTCTCGGAGCAAAGCCGGCGGCCTAAGGCTTGAGCCGGATGTCCCGCTATACCAGTTCCACGTCCAGAACCCCCGGGGTCGAACGCATGGCGGCGGCGATTTCGGGGGAGATGCGGAAGCGGTCGTTGAGCTCCACCTCGATCTCGCGCTGGCCGTTGTCCTTGATGACGATGAAGGACACGAGGCCGTCGCCCTTCGTATTGAGATGGGCGGCGATGGAGCGGAGCGGGCCGGAATCACGCACATAGACGCGCATCGCCTTCTGGGTGTGGAGCGATTCCTCCTCCAGCGAGCGCAGGGTCTGGATGCGAAGGCCGATGCCCTCCGGGCGTTCCTCCGCCTGCACCGTCATGACCAGAGACTTGCCGGGCTCCAGAAGATCGCGGTACTGGTTCAGCATTTCCGAGAACAGCACCGCCTCGAACTGGCCGGAGGAATCCGAGAAGGCGACGATGCCCATCTTGTTGCCGGTGCGGGTCTTGCGCTCCTGCCTGGAGGTCACCGTGCCGGCAAGACGGCCGGCAGTGGCGCCGCGCTTCACCGCGGCTGAGAAATCGCCGAAGGTCTGCACGCGCATCTTCGCCAGGATGGGGGCATAGGTATCGAGCGGGTGCGCCGACAGGAAGAAGCCGAGCACCTGGAACTCGCGGTGCAGCTTCTCCGAGGCGAGCCAGGGCGTATAGGGCGGCAGCGTGATGACCTCCGGCCCGGTCGCCGCCCCCATGCCGAAGATGTCGCCCTGCCCGCTCGTCTTGTTCTCCTGGGCGCGCTGGGCCGCGCCGAGCAGGCGGTCGAGGCCGGCGATCATGGCAGCCCGGTCATGGCCGAAGCAATCGAAGGCGCCGGCGACGATCAGGCTTTCGAAGACGCGGCGGTTGACGAATTTCGGATCGATGCGCGCGCAGAAATCCTCCAGGTTCCTGAACGGCGCATCGCCGCGGACCTCGACGATGTGCTGCACGGCCGCCTCGCCGACGCCCTTGATGGCGGCAAGCGCGTAGTAGATGCGGTTCTCGCCCGTCTCGAAATGGGCGAACGACGTCTGCACCGAGGGCGGGACGACCTCGATGCCGAGCCGCGCGGCATCCTGCCGGAAATCGTTCAGCTTGTCCGTGTTGGACATGTCGTAGGTCATCGACGCGGCGAGGAACTCGACCGGGTAATGCGCCTTCAGATAGGCCGTCTGGTAGGAGACGATGGCGTAGGCGGCGGCGTGCGACTTGTTGAAGCCGTAGTTGGCGAACTTGGCGAGCAGGTCGAAGATCAGGTCGGCCTGGGGCTTGAAGACGCCGTTCTTCACCGCGCCGTCGACGAAGCGGGCACGCTGCTTGTCCATCTCCTCCTTGATCTTCTTGCCCATGGCGCGGCGCAGAAGGTCGGCCTCGCCGAGGGAGTAGCCGGACAGGACCTGGGCGATCTGCATCACCTGCTCCTGGTAGACAATGACGCCCTGCGTCTCCTTGAGCAGATGGTCGATCTTCGGGTGGATCGACTCGATCTCCTCCTCGCCGTGCTTGCGGGCGTTGTAGACCGGAATGTTCTCCATCGGGCCGGGGCGGTAGAGCGCCACGAGCGCGATGATGTCCTCGATGCAGTCGGGCCGCATGCCGATCAGCGCCTTGCGCATGCCCGCGCTTTCCACCTGGAACACGCCGACCGTCTCGCCGCGCGAGAGCATCTCGTAGGTCGGCGGATCGTCGAGGGGCAGGCTTTCGAGCTTCACCTCGATATTGCGCTTGCGGATGAAGTCGACGGCGGTCTTGAGGACGGTCAGCGTCTTGAGGCCGAGGAAGTCGAACTTCACGAGGCCGGCCTGCTCCACCCATTTCATGTTGAACTGGGTGACCGGCATGTCGGAGCGCGGATCGCGGTACATCGGCACGAGCTGGGAGAGCGGCCGGTCGCCGATCACGATGCCGGCGGCGTGGGTCGAGGCGTGGCGGTAGAGGCCCTCGATCTTCTGGGCGATGTCGAGCAGGCGGGCGACGACCGGCTCCTTCTCCGCCTCCTCCTGCAGCTTCGGCTCCTCCTCGATCGCCTTGTAAAGCGGCGTCGGGTTGGCCGGGTTGTTCGGCACGAGCTTGCAGATCTTGTCGACCTGGCCATAGGGCATCTCAAGCACGCGCCCGACGTCGCGCAGCGCCGCGCGGGCCTGCAGCGAACCGAAGGTGATGATCTGCGCCACCTGCTCGCGGCCGTACTTCTGCTGGACGTAGCGGATCACCTCTTCGCGGCGGTCCTGGCAGAAGTCGATGTCGAAGTCGGGCATCGAGACGCGTTCCGGGTTGAGGAAGCGCTCGAAGAGCAGCGAGAAGCGCAAGGGATCGACGTCGGTGATGGTGAGCGCATAGGCGACGAGCGAGCCCGCGCCGGAACCGCGGCCGGGACCGACGGGAATGTTGTGCTGCTTGGCCCACTTGATGAAGTCGGAAACGATGAGGAAGTAGCCGGGGAACTTCATGCGCTCGATGACGCCGAGCTCGAAGTCCAGCCGCTCCCGGTAATCCTGTTCGGCATAGCCAGGCGTCAGGCCGAGCAAGGCCATGCGGCTCTCGAGGCCCTCGACGGCCTGGCGGCGCAGCTCGGCCGTTTCGGCGCGCTCCGCCTCTTCCGGATCGTCCGTCGCGCCGGTGAAGCGCGGCAGGATCGGCCCGCGGGTCTTCAGCACGAAGGAGCAGCGCCGGGCGATCTCCACCGTGTTCTCCAGGGCCTCCGGCAGGTCGGCGAAGAGCTTCGCCATGTCCTTGCGGCTCTTGAGATAGTGGTCCGGCGACAGGCGGAAGCGGTTGTCGTCCGAGACCATCGCATTGTGCGCCACCGCCATCAGCGCGTCGTGCGCGTCGTAGTCGTCCGGCGCGGGGAAGAAGGGCTCGTTGGTGGCGACCAGCGGCATGTCCTCGGCATAGGCAAGCTCGACCATGCGCCGCTCGTGCTGCCGGTCGTAGCGCCCGTGGCGCTGCAGCTCGATATAGAGCCGGTCGCCGAAGACGCGCTTCAATGCATCGAGCCGCGCCTTGGCGACAGCCGGCTGGCCGGCGAGGAAGGCCATGTCGACCGGCCCGCCGCGCGCGCCGGTAAGCGCGATCAGCCCTTCGGCGCCCTCCTCCAGCCAGTTGAAGGCGATGCGGGTCGACTGGTTGCCCTCACCGCCGAGATAGGCGCGGCTGACGAGATCGACGAGCCGCACATAGCCGGCGTCGCTCGCCGCGAGCAGGACGATCGAGGGCAGCTTCTGGAGCTGCGCCTGCGGGCCGCGCCGCTCCCCCTCGCCTTCGTCCTCCATGTCGATCGACAGCTGGCAGCCGATCAGCGGCTGGATGCCGTCGCCGATCGCCTTCTGCGAGAATTCGAGGGCCGCGAAGAGATTGTTGGTGTCGGTGATGGCGATCGCCGGCTGCCGGTCCGATATGGCCTTGCCGATGATCTTCTTGATCGGCAGGGCGCCTTCCAGCAGCGAGAAGGCCGAATGCACGCGCAGATGCACGAATTCCGGCGTCTGCGCGATCTTCTCGTCATCCGTCCCTGGTGCTTCGCCGGCCATCCGCATCTTCCTTCCGATCAGATGGAGAGCTTAAGCGGATTCGACCCCGTCCCGTCCAGAAGGTTCTTGGCTTTGCACCCGGTTTCCACGCATGGTTCATATCGACGCCATGGCGGCGGACGACATTCCGCCGTCAGATGCCGAAGAGGATGACGGAGAAGCTGGCGACGAACATGGCGACGGAGGTGAATGCAGCAAGATCGCGAAGAAAATCGGTCATGTGGCTACCTTTCCTGTTATGTTTTTAATTTGTTCGATTTTTGTTCCCGTGTCAACAGCTTTTCGCAGCCAATCTGGAGCGATGCCGGAGGATTTCTCCCAGGACGCGATCAGGAAGGATGATGAGGAAACAACATGGTGTTCCGCGACCTCGGCGCACCGGCCGGCAAGCGCAAGGGCGAAGGCCGCCTTGTCGCCGGAAAGGCGCGGTTCCTACGGTTCATGGACTGGAAGGGCGAGAGCGACCGCGCGATGCGCGGAGCCGGCCGCTAATCAGGCAAGCTCGCGCACGAGGCCGTCCTCGATCGTCACGCGGCGATCCATGAGGCCGGCGAGTTCGTGGTTGTGGGTCGCGATCAGCGAGGCAAGGCCGGACTGGCGGGCGAGCGCTTCCAGCGCCTCGAAAACGTAGCCGGCGGTCTCCGGATCGAGGTTGCCGGTCGGCTCGTCGGCGAGCAGGACGAGCGGCGCATTGGCGACGGCCCTTGCAATGGCGACGCGCTGCTGCTCGCCGCCGGAGAGCTCGGACGGGCGATGGTCGGCGCGGTGGCCGATGCGCATGTAGTCGAGAAGCTGGGCGGCGCGCTCGCGCGCCTCCGCCTTGGAGAGGCCGCCGATGAGCTGCGGCATCATGATGTTTTCGAGCGCCGTGAATTCCGGCAGCAGATGGTGGAACTGGTAGACGAAGCCGATCTCGCCGCGACGGATCGCCGTGCGCTGGTCGTCGGAAAGTTCGGCGCAGGAATGGCCGTTGACGATGACCTCGCCGGCATCGGGCTTTTCGAGCAGGCCGGCGATGTGCAGCAGCGTCGACTTGCCGGTGCCCGACGGGGCGACCAGCGCGACCGTCTCGCCGCTTTTCAGCGTGAAGTCCGCCCCCTTGAGGATGGCCAGCACCGTCTCGCCCTGGCCGTAGTGCCGTTCGATGCCCTTGAGTTCCAAAGCCGCGCGCGCAGTCATGCGTTCTGTTCCTATTCGTACCGGAGGGCCTGGACGGGATCGAGCCTGGAGGCACGCCAGGCGGGGAAGATCGTCGCGAGGAACGAGAGCGCCAGCGCCATGAGGATGACCGAGACCGTCTCGCCGGCATTCATGTCGGCCGGAAGCTGGCTGAGGAAGTAGAGCTCGGGGTTGAACAGCGTCGTGCCCGAGATCCAGGAGAAGAACTGGCGGATCGATTCGACATTGAGGCAGACGACGACGCCGAGCAGCACGCCGGCAAAGGTGCCGACCGTGCCGATCGCCGCCCCCGTCATGAAGAAGATCCGCATGATGGCGCCCGATGTCGCGCCCATGGTGCGCAGGATCGCGATGTCGCTGCCCTTGTCCTTCACCAGCATGATGAGGCCGGAGATGATGTTGAGCGCGGCGACGAGCACGATCAGCGTCAGGATCATGAACATGACGTTTCGCTCGACTTCCAGCGCCGAGAAGAAGGTGCGGTTGCGCTGGCGCCAGTCGGTGATGAAGATCTGCCGCTCGGCGGCGGCCTCCAGCGGCTGGCGAAGCTGGTCGACGGCGTCCGGATTGGAGACGTACAGCTCGATCGACTGCACGACACCCTCGGAATTGAAGTAGAGCTGGGCTTCCTCCAGCGGCATGTAGATGATCGAGGCGTCGTATTCCGACATGCCGATCTCGAAGACGGCGGAGACCGTATAGGTCTTCACGCGCGGGTTCACGCCGAGCGGCGTGACGTCGCCCTCGGGCGCGACGAGCGTGATCTGGCCGCCGGCACTGAGGCCGAGGGATTCGGCCATGCGCGCGCCGATGGCGACGCCGCCGCCGGTGGCAAAGCCGACGAGGTCGCCTTCCTTGATGTGATCGGAGACGGCCTTCATCCTGGCGAGGTCGTCGGCGCGCACGCCGCGCACCAGCGCGCCCGTCCCGCCGCCCGCCGTTCCCTGCGCAAGCGTCTGGCCCTCGACGAGCGGGATCGCCATCGTCACGCCCGGCACCGCGGCAAGGCGCTCGGCCAGCTTGGAATAGTCGTTCAGCGGGCTGTCGATCGGCTGGACGATCATGTGGCCGTTGACGCCGAGGATTCGGGAAATGAGCTCGGTGCGGAAGCCGTTCATGACCGCCATGACGATGATGAGGGTGGCCACGCCGAGCATGATGCCGATGAAGGAAAAGCCGGCGATGACGGAGATGAAGGCTTCCTTGCGCCGCGAGCGCAGGTAGCGCCAGGCGACCATCCGCTCGAAAGCGGAGAACGGGCGGCTTTTCTTGAAGGCCTGAGCCTCGGTTGCGGATGCACCGCTCGCTGCGTCAGCCATGTTTCCTCCCGTTACCGCCGGCCATGCGTCAGTTGCCGGACGTCAGGCGGTTGATGGCCGCCTCGATGGTCAGCGTCTCTCGCTCGCCGGTCTTGCGATCCTTGATCTCGACCTCGCCGTTCGCCACGCCGCGCGGGCCGGCGATGACCTGCACCGGCGCGCCGATGAGGTCGGCGGTGGCGAACTTGGCGCCCGCACGCTCGTCCTTGTCGTCGTAGAGCACGTCGACGCCGGCCTTCAGCAGCGCACCGTAAATCGTCTCGCAGGCCGCGTCGCAGGCCGCATCGCCCGACTTCATGTTGATGACGATGGCCTCGAAGGGCGCGACGGCCTTCGGCCAGATGATGCCGTTCTCGTCGTGCGAGGCTTCGATGATCGCGGGCACGAGGCGCGTCGGGCCGATGCCGTAGGAGCCCATGTGCACGGTATGCTCCTTGCCGTCGGGGCCCTGCACCTTGGCGCCCATGGCTTCGGAATATTTCGTGCCGAAATAGAAGATATGGCCGACCTCGATGCCACGGGCGGACAGGCGCTCGCCTTCCGGGATCGCCTCGAAGGCGGGCGCGTCGTGCATTTCCGAGGTCGCGGCATAGCGCGAGGTCCACTTCTCGAAGATGGCGCGCAGGCCCGCGACGTCCTCGAAGTTGGTGTCTTCGGCGGGCACGTCGAGGTTCAGGAAGTCCTTGTGGCAGAAGACTTCGGATTCGCCCGTATCGGCCAGGATGATGAACTCATGGCTGAGATCGCCGCCGATCGGGCCGGTATCGGCGCGCATCGGGATGGCGCGCAGGCCCATGCGCGAGAAGGTGCGCAGATAGGCGGCGAACATGCGGTTATAGGCATGCACGGCGCCCTCGCGGTTGAGGTCGAAGGAATAGGCGTCCTTCATCAGGAACTCACGCGAGCGCATGGTGCCGAAGCGCGGACGGATCTCGTCGCGGAACTTGAGCTGGATGTGGTAAAGGTTGAGCGGCAGGTCCTTGTAGGACTTCACGAACGAGCGGAAGACGTCCGTGATCATCTCCTCGTTGGTCGGGCCGTAGAGCATCGGGCGCTCCTGGCGGTCCTTGATGCGCAGCATCTCCTTGCCATAGGCGTCGTAGCGGCCGCTTTCCTGCCAGAGCTCGGCCGACTGCAGCGTCGGCATCAGCAGTTCGACTGCGCCGGAGCGGTTCTGCTCCTCGCGGATGATGGCGTTGACCTTGTCGAGGACGCGCTTGCCCAGCGGCAGCCAGGTATAGATGCCCTGGGACTGCTGCTTGATCATGCCCGCACGCAGCATGAGCCGGTGGGAGACGATCTCGGCCTCCTTGGGGTTTTCCTTGAGGATGGGCAGGAAGAAGCGGGAAAGGCGCATATCGGGTTCCGGAGTGACTGATCCGCCCTATTTCGGGAATCGGGCAAAATGACGTTGATTTTCACGCGTTCATAAACGCTTCGCGGGAGGAAGGGAACCCGGCAGGGCCGAACGGGGGCGTCGGCGCGAAGCACTGTCCACCGGACTCGGCGGCCCGGACAAATGTGGCAGAAAAATGGGGGCGCCTATAACGGAAATTGCGCGTAGCTTGTCAACGGAAAAATTTTATTCCAGTGTAGCAAAAATGCAAAAAAAGCGGATGACAACGCCCAAGCTTTGGGCTAGTTTCGGCTTACAAAACAGGCAGGAAGTACAAATTCCAGCCAATTTCGCGGTCAAGTCTTGGGAGGATCAGATCTTTGGCGCGCGCAGACGCTGCCACCGCACAACGGATAAAGATCACGCGATACCTGTAAAACAAGGCTTTCGGCCTTGTTTTTTTTTGCCTTTTTCACTTGCCCTCCTCCCTTCGCAAAATTCGGCCGCGGATTCCATGCGTCAAAGCCGCACACCACATGAGGCATTGCGGCACCACGCTTACGCACGGTCGGACAGGCGATGGCTGACGCTACGTCACCGGCGCCCGGCGGGCCCGCATAACCGTTTTTCCGACGCAGAATCTGACAAGAGGCAAATGGAAGACTTTTTCGCCGCGTCCCGGCGGGAATGAAATGCCTTGCTTCCTGCCTGCTAACGCTCGTTAACCTTTGTGGCGGCCGTCTATTCGTGGATCGGGACGAGCTGGGGGATGGCGTCGATGCCGTAGCCGAGCTGCATGGCGAAAATATAGGCGCCATAGATGACGGCGGAGACGAGCGTCGTCATCAACACGACGCGGCCGCCGCGAAAGCGCGCAGGTGCGCTTTCCACCGTGCCGGGCACCACGTCGTTCGCCTCCGCCTGCGTCTTCAGCCCGACGGGCAGGACGGCGAAGAGCGTGATCCACCAGACGATGAAATAGACGGCGAAATAGGAAAAGAACTGCATGGACGGTCCCTCGTGCGGCAGCGGCCCTTTTACGCCCGTCGGCGCGGAAGTTCAAACAGACAATGGGCGGCGTGCTGTCACACCTCTTCCAGCTCCACCAGCGTGCCGAGGAAATCCTTGGGATGGAGGAAGAGCACCGGCTTGCCATGGGCGCCGGTCTTCGGGTTTCCGTCGCCAAGGACACGCGCGCCGCTCGCCACCAGCTTGTCGCGGGCGGCGAGGATATCGTCCACCTCGTAGCAGATATGATGCATGCCGCCGGCGGGCGACTTTTCCAGGAAGGCGGCAATCGGCGAGGCTTCGCCCAGGGGTTCCAGCAATTCCACCTTGGTGTTCGGCAGCTCGACGAAGGCCACCGTCACGCCATGCTCCGGCAGCGCCTCGGCGGCGGAGACCGTCGCGCCGAGCGTGTCGCGGTAGGTCGCGATGGCAGCGGAAAGGTCCGGCACGGCGATGGCGATATGGTTGACCTTTCCGAGCATGCATTCTCTCCTTTGGTCGCCCCGGATGGGAGAAGGTGGCCCGGACGGGCCGGATGAAGGGGACGCCATCCCCATATCACCCGAGCCCCGGAACGCAAATCAGACCTTCGTCAGGAACACCGTGACGACGGGCTTCTTGCCCCAGATCTCGTTCGCGGTGGAGCGCACGGCGCGGCGCACCGCCTCGCGCACCATTTCGAGATCCTTGCGGCGGGCGCGCGGGATGCTTTCGACGGCGCCGAGCACGGCGTCATAGAGCGTGTCGCCCATATCCTCGCCCTCGTCGTCGAACTGCGGCAGGCCGAAGGGCTCGACTTCCGGGTCGCCCATGAAGTCGTAGCGGCTGTCGAGCAGGACGCTGACGGCGACGTGGCCGACGAAGGCGAGCTTGCGGCGGTCGCCGATGCCCATCTCCTCGTAATCGCCGATGAGATTGCCGTCCTTGAAGATGCGGCCGTAGGGGGCGTGGTCGACGACCTCGGGCATGCCGGGGGCGAGCTTCAGCACGTCGCCGTTGCGCACGCGCGGCACCTCGGCGATGCCGGACTGTCCGGCAAGCTCGGCATGGGCGGTCAGATGCACCGCCTCGCCGTGGACGGGCACGACCATCTTGGGGCGCACCCAGCCGTACATCTGCTGGAGCTCGTTGCGGCGCGGATGGCCGGAAACGTGCACCAGCGCCTCGGCGTCGGTGATGATATGGATGCCCTGCTCGACCAGGCCGTTCTTGATGTCGTTGATCGCCTTCTCGTTGCCGGGAATGGCGCGCGAGGAGAAGATGATCGTGTCGCCGGCGGTGAAGGCGACGTTGCGCATCTCGTCGCGCGCGATCTTGGCGAGCGCCGCGCGCGGCTCGCCCTGGCTGCCCGTCAGGATGACGACCACCTTGTCGCGCGGGATATAGCCGAATTCGTCCTCGGCGATAAAGGGCTTCAGGCCCTCCATCAGGCCGATGTCGCGCGCCACGTCCGCCACGCGCTTCATGGAGCTGCCGAGCAGCAGCACCTCGCGGCCGGCGGCTTCCGCGGCCTGGGCGATGGAGCGGATACGCCCCACATTCGAGGAGAAGGTGGTGATGCCCACCCTGCCCTCGGCGCTCTCGATGATCTTCGTCAGGCTTTCCGAGACCTCGTGCTCGGACGGGGAAATGCCGTCGCGCACGGCATTGGTGCTGTCGCAGATCAGCGCGAGGACGCCCTCGTCGCCGAGCTTGCGGAAGCGTGCCTCGTCCGTCAGCGGCCCGAGTGAGGGATCGAGGTCGATCTTCCAGTCGCCCGTGTGGATGACGGTGCCGAGCGGGGTCTTGATCGCCAGCGACATCGGCTCGGGAATGGAGTGGTTGACGCCGATGGCCTCGATCTCGAACGGGCCGAGATTGATCCTGTCGCCCTGCTTGAAGATCGTCACCGGGATCTCGACGCGGCTGCGCTCGTAGTCGCGCTTGGCCTCCAGCATGCCGGCCGTAAACGGCGAGGCGTAGACCGGCACGTTGAGGCCCGGCCACAGCTCGTTCAGCGCGCCGTAATGGTCCTCGTGGGCGTGGGTGATGACGATGCCCTTGAGGTTCTTGCGCTCGCCGGCGAGAAAGCGGATGTCGGGCAGCACGAGGTCGACGCCCGGCAGGTCCGGCCCCGGGAAGGTGACGCCGCAATCGACCATGATCCACTGGCGGTTCGTCTTCGGCCCATAGCCGTAGAGTGCGAGGTTCATGCCGATCTCGCCGACGCCGCCAAGCGGCAGGAACACCAGTTCGTCTTCTTTTGCCATCGGGTTCAAATAATCCTATCCAAAAAACACGTCGCCGGCCGCGATCAGTCGCGTACCGCCGTCATCCGTCTCCAGTTTCAGGAGACCTGTATCATCAATTCCGGCAAAGCGCCCGGAAATCGAACGGTCGGGCAGATTGACCGTTATGGTCTCGCCGATGCCGCCGGCGACCTGCTTCCAGCGCTCCATGATCGCCGCGATGCCGCGGCCGCGGTTCCAGAGCGAGAGCGTCTGCGCCATGGACTGGAAGAGCCAGGCGAAGAGTTCCTCGGGTGCGGCCGTGGCACCGAAGTCGCGCAGCGTCGCGACGGGGTAGAGCCCTGCGTCAGGCGCCACGGCGACGTTGATGCCGATGCCGATCACCAGGCCGTGCCGGCCATCGGGCAGGCTTTCGCCCTCGACAAGGATGCCGCAGACCTTTCGCCGGTCGATAAGGATGTCGTTCGGCCATTTGATCAGGACGTCGGGCGCATCGAGCGGCATGATGCGGCGGATGGCGTCCTGCACGGCGACGGCGACGGCGAGCGGCAGCGAGCCGAGCCGGTCCATCGGTGCCGCGTCGATCAGCAGCAGCGAGGCATAGAGATTGCCCGGCTCGGAGAACCAGGCGCGCCCGCGCCGGCCGCGCCCGCCGGTCTGCCGGCCGGCGGTGATCCAGAGACCGGAAAGCGCGCCCTTTCGGGCGCGCTCCAGGCATTCCGTATTGGTGGAGCCCACTTCGGCGAGCGCCTCGTGCCGGAAGTCGTCGAGCGACATCCGGCGAGGACTGGCGGACCCGCTCAAAAGAACGTCCGCGCCGCGGCTTCGGCCGCATTGCCGATCGGCCCGCCGATCAGCACGTAGCCGAGCATGAAGAGGCCGGAAAGGCCGAAGACCAGCTTCAGTTCGCCCGAGGTCCGGGCGAACTCGCCGGTCGGCTCGTCGAACCACATCACCTTGATGACGCGCAGGTAATAGTAGGCGCCGACGACCGAGGAGAGCACGCCGATGATGGCGAGCGCATAAAGCTGGGCCTCGATGGCCGCCATGAAGACGAAGTACTTGGCGAAGAAGCCTGCCAGCGGCGGAATGCCGGCCAGCGAGAACATCAGCACCGTCATCGCCGTCGCCATGAACGGGTTGGTCGAGGAAAGGCCGGCGAGGTCGTCGATGTTCTCGACATTGCCGCCTTCCTTGCGGCGCATGGCGAGGATGCAGGCGAAGGTGCCGAGCGTCATGACCATGTAGATGAGCATGTAGAGCGCCACGCCGCGAACGCCGGCCATGGAGCCGGAGGCAAGGCCGACGAGCGCATAGCCCATGTGGCCGATCGACGAATAGGCCATCAGGCGCTTGATGTTGCGCTGGCCGATGGCGGCGAAGGAACCGAGCAGCATCGAGGCGATGGAGATGAAGACCACGACCTGCTGCCAGTCGGCGACGACGGGCTGGAAGGCATCGATGACGATGCGCACCAGCATGGCCATGGCGGCGACCTTCGGGGCGGCGGCGAAGAAGGCCGTGACCGGGGTCGGCGCGCCTTCATAGACATCCGGCGTCCACATGTGGAACGGCACGGCCGAGATCTTGAAGGCAAGGCCGGCGAGGATGAACACCAGGCCGAAGACGAGGCCGAGCGAACGGCCTTCGGCGGTCAGGGCCGCGGCGATCTCCTGGAAGCCGATATGGCCGGTGAAGCCGTAGACCAGCGACATGCCGTAGAGCAGCATGCCCGACGACAGCGCGCCGAGAACGAAATATTTCAGGCCGGCTTCCGTCGAGCGCAGGCTCTCGCGGTTGATCGCGGCGAGCACGTAGAGGGCGAGCGACTGGAGTTCGAGTGCGAGATAGAGCGACAGCAGGCTGTTGGCGGAGATCATCAGCAGCATGCCGAGCGTCGACAGCACGACGAGAACCGGGAACTCGAAGCGGTCGAGCTGCTCCGAGCGGGCATGGCCGACCGTCATCACCATGGCGGTGATGGAGCCGATCAGCGCCAGCACCTTCATGAACTTGGCGAAGGCGTCCGAGACGAAGGCGCCGCCATAGGCCTGCCCCTCGCCCGTCGCCAGCACCAGCCAGAGACCGGCGATGATGAGCACGGCGACGGCGAGACCGGTCACGGTCGTGCCCGACCGTTCGCCCGAGAAGACACCGATCATCAGCAGGACCAGACCGCCGACGGCGAGGATGATCTCCGGCGTCGAGAGCTGAAGGCTGGCAAGGATTGTATCAGCAGTCATGTCTTGGGTCCCGTCCTCAGTTCGCCAGGAGCGCAACGGATTGCTGCGCCGCCTGCAGAGCCGCGGAATATTGGTTGAGAAGCGCGTCGACCGAGGCCGCCGTCACATTGAACACCGGTGCCGGATAGACGCCGAAGAAGATCGTCAGGATCACGAGCGGATAGAGCAGCAGCTTCTCGCGGCCCGAAAGGTCGAGCAGCGATTTCAGGCTTTCCTTCTCGAGCGCGCCGAAGATCACGCGGCGGTAGAGCCACAGCGCGTAGGAGGCCGAGAGGATGACGCCGGTCGTGGCGAAGAACGCGACCCAGGTATTGGCGCGGAAGGCGCCCAGCAGGGTCATGATTTCGCCGACGAAGCCGGAGGTGCCCGGCAGGCCGACATTCGCCATGGTGAAGACCATGAAGGCGACGGCATATTTCGGCATGTTGTTGACGAGGCCGCCATAGGCGGAGATCTCGCGGGTGTGCAGCCGGTCGTAGACGACGCCGACGCACAGGAACAGCGCGCCGGAGACGATGCCGTGCGAGAGCATCTGGAAGATGGCGCCCTGGAGGCCCTGCGTGTTCGCCGCGAAGATGCCCATGGTGACATAGCCCATGTGCGCGATCGACGAATAGGCGATCAGCTTCTTGATGTCGTCCTGCATCATCGCCACCAGCGAGGTGTAGATGATGGCGATGACCGACAGCGCGAAGACGAAGGGCGCGAAATAGTCCGACGCGAGCGGGAACATGGCCAGCGAGAAGCGGATGAAACCGTAGCCGCCGAGCTTCAGGAGGACGCCCGCCAGGATCACCGAGCCCGCCGTCGGCGCCTGCACGTGTGCGTCGGGAAGCCAGGTGTGGACCGGCCACATCGGCATCTTCACCGCGAAGGAGGCGAAGAAGGCGAGCCACAGCCAGGTCTGCATATGGGCCGGGAAGTTGTAGGCGAGCAGTTCCGTGATGTCCGTCGTGCCGGCCTGCCAGTACATCGCCATGATGGCGAGCAGCATCAGCACCGAGCCGAGCAGCGTGTAGAGGAAGAACTTGTAGGATGCGTAGACGCGATCCTTGCCGCCCCACACGCCGATGATGATGAACATCGGAATGAGGCCCGCTTCGAAGAAGACGTAGAAGAGGACGATGTCGAGCGAGACGAACACGCCGACCATGAACACTTCCAGAAGCAGGAAGGCGATCATGTATTCCTTCAGGCGCTTCTCGATGGTGTTCCAGCTCGCGAGCACGCAGAACGGCATCAGGAAGGTCGACAGGATGACGAACAGCATGGAGATGCCGTCGACGCCGAGATGGTAGGAAATGCCGGTGCCGAGCCATTCATGCTTCTCGACCATCTGGAAGCCGGGGTTCGAATAATCGAAGCCGACCCAGATGAAGAGCGAGAGTACGAAGGTGAAGACCGTCGTCAGCAGCGCCACGTTGAGGATGTTGCGGCGGCCGTACGGGCTGTCCTCGCGGGTCAGCAGCAGGAGCGCCACGCCGACGAGCGGGAGGAAGGTGACCGCTGAAAGAATGGGCCAATCGGTCATCAGAGGGAACTCCCGAGCATCATCCATGTGACGAGTGCCGCTATACCGAGCAGCATCGCGAATGCGTAGTGATAGAGGTAACCGGTCTGGAGGCGGACGACGCGGTTGGTGACGTCGACGACGCGGGCGGCGATGCCGTTCGGGCCGAAGCCGTCGATGACGGTGCCGTCACCCTTCTTCCAGAGGAACGTGCCGAGCGCCTTCGCCGGACGGACGAAGATGGCGTCGTAGAGCTCGTCGAAGTACCACTTGTTGAGCAGGAACTGGTAGAGGCCGCGGTGCTGCTCGGCGAGGTACTTCGGGGTCTCCGGCGAGCGGATGTACATGTACCAGGCGGTGACGAAGCCGATGGCCATGGCGGCGAACGGGCTCCACTTCACCCAGAGCGGAACGTGGTGGTACTCGTTGACCAGGTCATTCTCCGGCAGCGTGAAGAGCGCGCCCTGCCAGAACTCGACATAGTGGTGGCCGTAGAAATACTCGACGAACAGCACGCCCGCGAAGATCGCGCCGGCGCCCAGGATGAAGAGCGGGACCAGCATGACGGCAGGCGATTCATGGACGTGGTGCATGACGTCTGCGGAAGCGCGCGGCTTGCCGAAGAAGGTCATGAATGCCAGGCGCCAGGAATAGAAGCTCGTGAAGAGCGCGGCGATCACCAGGAGCGCGAAGGCGAAGCCGGCGACCGGGCTGTGCGAGGCGAAGGTACTCTCGATGATCGCATCCTTCGAGAAGAAGCCCGCAAAGCCGATAACGGTGCCCGGGATGCCGACGCCCGTCAGCGCCAGTGTACCGATCGTCATCATCCAGAAGGTGATCGGTATGTGCTTCCTCAGGCCACCCATGTAGCGCATGTCCTGCTCGCCGTCGACGGCGTGGATGACGGAGCCGGCGCCGAGGAACAGGAGGGCCTTGAAGAAGGCGTGCGTGAAGAGGTGGAAGATCGCCGCGCCGTATGCGCCGATGCCGAGGGCCACGAACATGTAGCCGAGCTGCGAGCAGGTCGAATAGGCGATGACGCGCTTGATGTCGTTCTGCACAAGGCCGACCGTCGCCGCGAAGAAGGCGGTGATGGCGCCGATCAGCGTGACGACCATCAGGGCGTCATGCGAGAGTTCGAAGATCGGCGACATGCGGGCGACCAGGAAGACGCCGGCGGTGACCATGGTGGCGGCATGGATGAGCGCCGAAACCGGGGTCGGGCCTTCCATGGCGTCCGGCAGCCAGGTGTGCAGCAGGAACTGCGCCGACTTGCCCATCGCGCCCATGAAGAGCAGGAGGCAGGTGGCGGTGAGCGCCTGCGACTTGTCGAGGCTCATGCCGAAGAGGTTGATGACGGGCTCTGCGGCATCCGCGGCGCCTTCGGCCGGAAGATAGGTCGCGGCCGTCGCGAAGATCGTCTCGAAGTTGATCGAGCCGAAGAGCACGAAGACCGAGAAGATGCCGAGCGCGAAGCCGAAGTCGCCGACGCGGTTGACGATGAAGGCCTTCATGGCGGCGGCGCAGGCCGAGGGCTTCTTGTACCAGAAGCCGATCAGGAGATAGGACGCCAGGCCGACGCCTTCCCAGCCGAAGAACATCTGCAGCAGGTTGTCCGACGTCACCAGCATGAGCATGGCGAAGGTGAAGAGCGAGAGATAGGCGAAGAAGCGCGGCCGATGCGGGTCGTGGTGCATGTAGCCGATCGAATAGACGTGCACGAGCGTCGAGACCGAATTGACGACGACGAGCATGACGGCCGTCAGCGTGTCGACGCGGAACGCCCATTCGACGTCGAGGCTGCCGGACTGGATCCAGGTGAGCACGCTGACCTTGATCATCTCCGTCTCGCCCATGGCGACGTTGAAGAAGACGATCCAGGAGAGTACGGCCGCGACGATCATGAAGCCGGACGTGATGTATTCCGACGCCTTGGCGCCGATGGCGTTGCCGCCAAGACCGGCGATCAGGAAGCCGATCAGCGGGAGGAAGACGATTGCCTTGATGATGGTATCCATGACCCGATCAGCCCTTCATCATATTGACGTCTTCGACGGCGATCGAACCGCGGTTACGGTAGAAGACGACGAGAATTGCAAGACCGATGGCCGCTTCCGCTGCCGCGACGGTCAGAATGAACAGCGCGAAGACCTGGCCGACGATGTCGTTCAGGAAGTGCGAGAATGCGACCATGTTGATGTTGACCGACAGCAGGATGAGCTCGATCGACATCAGGATGACGATGACGTTCTTCCTGTTCAGGAAGATGCCGAAAACGCCGAGCATGAAGAGGATGGCGCTGACGGTGAGATAGTGGGAAATACCGATTTCCATGATGCTTTTCCTTGTCCGCGCGGCCTCAGATGCCCTGCCCCGGCTTTACCTTGACCACCTCGACGGCGGTTGCCGGCGTACGGGCGACCTGCTGCGGGATGTTCTGGCGCTTGATATGCGGCTTGTGGCGCAGCGTCAGCACGATCGCACCGATCATGGCGACCAGCAGCACAAGGCCGGCGATCTGGAAGAAGTAGACGTAGTTCGTATAGAGCACGTCGCCGAGGGCGGCCGTGTTCGTGCGCTCGCTGATGGGCGGGATCGGCATGGAGGCGGTCTTGGCGATCTCGGGCGACATGGCCCAGCCGCCGGCGACCACCAGAAGCTCGATCGCGAGGATCACGCCGATCAGCGCGCCGACCGGGGCATAGTCGAGGGCACCCGCGCGCAACTCGGCGAAGTCGATGTCGAGCATCATCACGACGAAGAGGAAGAGGACCGCGACGGCGCCGACATAGACGACCAGCAGGATCATCGCCAGGAACTCGGCGCCCGTCAGGAGGAACAGGCCGGCCGCGTTGAAGAAGGTGAGGATCAGGAACAGCACGGAATAGACCGGGTTCCTCGACGCGATCACCATGAAGGCGGACGCCACCGCCACGAAGGCGAACAGATAGAAGAATAGAGCCTGCAGACCCATTTTGGTGCCTTTTCGTCTTCCCCGGAGAAGGTTCCCCCTGCCCCGTCGAAGCCTGACGACCCTTCGTCAGGCACATGCTTTCATTTTACCTTTCCGCTGCATATCAGCGGTAAGGCGAGTCCATAGCGATGTTGCGGGCGATTTCCCGCTCCCAGCGGTCGCCGTTCTCCAGAAGCTTCTGCTTGTCGTAGTAGAGCTCCTCGCGCGTCTCGGTCGAGAACTCGAAGTTCGGACCTTCGACGATGGCGTCGACCGGGCAGGCTTCCTGGCAGAAGCCGCAATAGATGCACTTCACCATGTCGATGTCGTAGCGAACGGTGCGGCGCGTGCCGTCGTTGCGCCGCGGGCCCGCCTCGATGGTGATGGCCTGGGCCGGACAGATGGCCTCGCACAGCTTGCAGGCGATGCAGCGCTCTTCGCCGTTGGGATAGCGGCGCAATGCGTGCTCGCCGCGGAAGCGCGGGGAGACCGGGCCCTTTTCGAAGGGATAGTTCACCGTCGCCTTGGCGCGGAAGAAGTAGCGCATCGACAGGAAGAACGCGCCGACGAATTCCTTGAGGAACAGCGAATTCACGGCTTGCGAAAGACTAGCCATTTCAAGCTCCAATGCTGCCGGAGATCAGGGCGGTCCTCATGCGGACCAACCCGTGAGCTTCAGCACGAATGCAACGATGACGACCATGGCCAGCGAGATCGGAAGGAAGACCTTCCAGCCGAGACGCATGAGCTGGTCGTAGCGATAGCGCGGCACGAAGGCCTTCACCATCGCGAACATGAAGAAGACGAAGGATGCCTTCAGGACGAACCAGACGATGCCCGGGACCCAGTTGAGGAACCAGACGTCGACCGGAGGCAGCCAGCCGCCGAGGAAGAGGATCGTGGTCAGCGCGCACATCAGGCAGATGGCGGCATATTCGCCGAGCATGAACATCATGTACGGGGTCGAGCCGTATTCGACCATGAAGCCGGCGACGAGTTCGGATTCGGCTTCGGGAAGGTCGAAGGGCGGGCGGTTCGTCTCGGCGAGCGCCGAGATGAAGAACACCACGAACATCGGGAACAGCGACAGCCAGTGCCAGTCGAGGAAGGACGGCGGCAGGCCGAGACGCGTACCGAGGCCGTCGCTCTGCGCCGTGACGATGTCCGTCAGGTTCAGCGAGCCGACGCACAGCAGCACCGTGACGATGACGAAACCGATCGACACTTCGTAGGAGACCATCTGCGCGGCCGAGCGCAGCGCGCCGAGGAACGGGTACTTCGAGTTCGAAGCCCAGCCGCCCATGATGATGCCGTACACTTCGAGCGAGGAGATCGCGAAGATGTAGAGGATGCCGACATTGATGTTGGCGATCACCCAGCCGTTGTTGAGCGGCACCACCGCCCAGGTGGCGAGCGCCAGCGTCACGGAGACGAGCGGGGCGAGCAGGAAGATCGCCTTGTTGGCGCCGGCCGGGATGACCGGCTCCTTGAAGACGAACTTCAGAAGGTCGGCGAAGGACTGGAAGAGCCCCCAGGGACCGACGACGTTCGGGCCGCGGCGAAGCTGCACGGCGGCCCAGATCTTGCGGTCGGCAAGGAGTACGTAGGCGATGAAGACCAGAAGCGCGACCAGCAGCAGAAGCGACTGGGCGATCATGATCACCGCGGGCCAGACATAGGTCGAAACGAAAGCGTCCATAATGCTTTATCCCTTCGCGCTCATTCCGCCGCGACTTTGAAATTGTTGCGGGCCAGAGCCGAGCATTCGGCCATGACCGCGGAAGCGCGCGCTATCGGGTTCGTCAAATAGAAGTCTTTGATCGGAGACGCAAACCCGGAATTCGCCATCGTCCCGCCTTTTTTCGCAAGGGCGGACAGATCGGCGATATCGCCGGGCGAAATCTCGTCGATCGCGGCGAAATGCGGGTGCGCGGCATAGAGCTTCTCGCGAAGCTGGGCGAGCGAATCGAACGGCAGCTTCTTGCCGAGAACGTCGGAGAGAGCGCGCAGGATCGCCCAGTCCTCGCGGGCGTCGCCCGGAGCGAAGCCGGCGCGGTTGCCCATCTGGACGCGGCCTTCGGTGTTGACCCAGAGGCCCGACTTCTCTGTATAGGCCGCACCCGGCAGGATGACGTCGGCGACATGGGCGGCGTTGTCGCCGTGCGAGCCGATATAGACCGTGAAGGCGGTCTTCTGCGCGAAGTCCATCTCGTCGGCGCCGAGCAGGAACAGCACGTCCGTGCCCGTCAGCATCTCCGCTGCCGTCTTGCCGCCCTCGCCCGGCACGAAGCCAAGGTCGAGGCCGCCGACGCGCGCGGCCGCGGTATGCAGCACGGCAAGGCCGTTCCAGCCCGCTTTCACCGCGCCGACCTTTTCCGCAAGGGCGGAAACGGCCGAAAGGACGGCGAGGCCATCGGGACGCGACAGCGCGCCCTGGCCGACGATGATCATCGGGCGCTCGGCCTTCTTCAGCTTGGCGGCGAACTTGACCGAGCCGTCGAGGAGGCCGGAGAGCGTATCCGCGCCGGCGCCGAGATATTCGTAGCCATAGCGCAAATCGCCGTCTGCGCCGATCACGCCGATCGGGAAGTTGTCCATGCGCCAGCGCTTGCGGATGCGGGCGTTGAGCACGGCCGCTTCCAGGCGCGGGTTGGAGCCGACGATCAGCAGCGCGTCGGCCTCTTCGATGCCTTCGATGGTCGGGTTGAAGATGTAGCTGGCGCGGCCGAGCGACGGGTCGAGTACCGAGCCGTCCTGGCGGCAGTCGACGTTGACAGAGCCGAGCGCGGTCATCAGTTCGCGCAGCGCGAAGATTTCCTCGACGGAGGCAAGATCACCGGCGATGGCGCCGATGCGCTCGCCCGCCTTGCCGGCGACGGCGGCCTTGACGGCGCCGAAGGCCCCGGCCCAGCTTGCCGGCTGGAGACGGCCGTTACTGCGGACATAGGGGCGGTCGAGACGCTGGGTCTTCAGGCCGTCCCAGATGTAGCGGGTCTTGTCGGAGATCCACTCCTCGTTGATCTCTTCGTTGACGCGCGGCAGGATGCGCATGACTTCACGGCCGCGCGTATCGACGCGGATGGCCGAGCCGACGGCATCCATGACGTCGATGGATTCCGTCTTGTTCAGTTCCCACGGACGGGCCGTGAAGGCGAAGGGCTTGGAGGTCAGCGCGCCGACCGGGCAGAGGTCGACCACGTTGCCCTGCAGCTCGGAGGTCATCGCCTGTTCGAGATAGGTTGTGATCTCGGCGTCCTCGCCACGGCCGATGAGGCCGAGTTCGCTGATGCCGGCGACTTCCGTGGTGAAGCGGACGCAGCGCGTGCAGTGGATGCAGCGCGTCATGACCGTCTTGACGAGCGGGCCGATATACTTGTCCTCGACCGCGCGCTTGTTCTCGGCGTAGCGCGAACTGTCGATGCCGAAGGCCATCGCCTGGTCCTGCAGGTCGCATTCGCCGCCCTGGTCGCAGATCGGGCAATCGAGCGGATGGTTGATGAGCAGGAATTCCATCACGCCTTCGCGCGCCTTCTTGACCATCGGCGTGGTCGTGAAGACTTCCGGCGGTTCGCCGTTCGGGCCGGGACGCAGGTCGCGCACGCCCATGGCGCAGGAGGCCGCCGGCTTCGGCGGGCCGCCCTTCACCTCGACGAGGCACATGCGGCAGTTGCCGGCAACCGACAGCCGCTCGTGGAAACAGAAGCGCGGAACTTCGGCACCCGCCTCCTCGCACGCCTGAAGCAGCGTGAAGTGATCCGGGACTTCAATTTCTTTTCCGTCGACTATCAGCTTTGCCATATCTCAATCCCGCTTCTGACGCGGGGAAACCCCGCCCTGCCAGCGCCATTCTCCGGCTTCCGCTCCGGGCCTTCGCCCTTCCCTTCGGCCTTTGTTCCATCTGCCGGTTCCGGCGGGCCCTAGCCCCTGCCCTTCGCCAGCGTCCTTGCCTGCTCCACCCAGCCGTCGCGGGCGATGCGCCCGCCGAGGCCGAGCTCGGCTTCGATCCGTGCCGCATCCGCGTCCGTCAGGGCCGCGATGTCGGCGTAGCGCTTGAGCCCCATGCCGTTCAGCACCTGCTCCAGCTTCGGCCCGATGCCCGAAATCACCTTCAGGTCATCGGCCTTCCCGGCTTTCGCCGCCGGCGCCTTGCGCGCCGGCCTCGCTTCCGTCGTCTTCGGCGTCGCGCTCCTTTCGCGCGCCACCTTGACCTTCGGTTCCGCCGCTGGCGTTTCCGTCTTCGGAACCACCCGCAGCTCCGGCTTCGCCTTCACGGGCGCTGCCGTCTCTTTCGCGGCTTCGGCCCTGGCGGTCAGTTCCGCCGCCTCGTCCAGCATCGCCTTCGTCCGCTCCGCCGCGCTCTGCATCACGCCCAGCATCGCCCCGGCCATCTGGCCCGCAATGGCGAAGCCGATCGCGGTCGTGGCGGCCATCGCCGCCATCGGATGCGCCATCAGCGGATGCAGCGGCACATCCGGCATCTGCTTCAGCCACGGCGACAGCCCGAACAGGTCGTCGCCGGCAGCTTCAGCCGGCGGGACGTGGGTCGCATTCGCATCCTGTCCAACCGGCTTCGTCATCGTCCTACTCCGCTGCTTCCAGTACCGCGCCATGCGCCATGGCATTGGCGGTGTACTGGTCGATGCGCGCCTCGATCTCGGGGCGGAAGTTGCGGATGAGGCCCTGGATCGGCCAGGCCGCGGCGTCGCCGAGCGCGCAGATCGTGTGGCCCTCGATCTGCTTCGTCACGTCGAAAAGCATGTCGATCTCGCGCTTCTGCGCGTTGCCGCGCACCATGCGCTCCATGACGCGCATCATCCAGCCCGTGCCTTCGCGGCAGGGCGTGCACTGGCCGCAGCTCTCGTGCTTGAAGAAGGCCGAGATGCGCCAGATCGCCTTGATGATGTCCGTCGAGCGATCCATGACGATCATGCCGCCGGTGCCGAAGGAGGACTTCACCTCGCGCAGGCCGTCGAAGTCGAGCGTGACGTTCATCATGTCCTCGGCCTTGACGACCGGGCACGATGCGCCGCCGGGAATGACGGCGAGCAGATTGTCCCAGCCGCCGCGAATGCCGCCGCCGTGCTTCTCGACCATCTCCTTGAAGGAGATGCCCATGCTCTCCTCGACCGTGCAGGGCCTGTTGACGTGGCCGGACATCATGAACAGCTTGGTGCCGACATTGTTCGGGCGGCCGAAGCTGGAGAACCAGCTTGCGCCGCGGCGCAGGATCGTCGGCGTGACGGCGATGGACTCGACGTTGTTGACGGTCGTCGGGCAGCCGTAGAGGCCCATGTTCGCCGGGAACGGCGGCTTCAGGCGCGGCTGGCCCTTCTTGCCTTCGAGGCTTTCGAGCAGCGCGGTTTCCTCGCCGCAGATATAGGCGCCGGCGCCGTGATGGACGAAGACGTCGATGTCGTAGCCGAGCTTGTTGTTCTTGCCGAGAAGGCCGGCCTCGTAGCATTCGTCGATGGCGGCCTGGAGGGCTTCACGCTCGCGGATGAACTCGCCGCGCACGTAGATATAGGCCGCATGCGCACCCATGGCGAAGGAGGCGATCACGCAGCCTTCGATCAGCGTGTGCGGATCGTGGCGCAGGATGTCGCGATCCTTGCAGGTGCCGGGCTCGGATTCGTCGGCGTTGACGACGAGGTAGTGCGGACGGCCGTCGCTCTCCTTCGGCATGAAGGACCACTTGAGGCCGGTCGGGAAGCCGGCGCCGCCGCGGCCGCGCAGGCCCGAGGCCTTGACCTCGTTGATGATCCAGTCACGGCCCTTTTCGAGAAGCTGCTTGGTGCCGTCCCAATGGCCGCGGGCCATGGCGCCCTTCAGCGACTTGTCCTTGGTGCCGTAGATATTGGTGAAGATGCGATCCTGGTCCTTAAGCATGATTCACCCCTTTACCGCGGCTTCTTGCCGAAGACGCGGATGTATTCCGCTTCGCCGCCCTTGGCGAGCGCCTTGGCCTGCTTGACCCAGTCGTCGCGCTCGATGCGGCCCTTGAAATTCAGATATCCGTCGACCCATTCGCGCTCCGCCTTCTTCCAGGATGCGATCTGGGCGAAGGTGAAGATGCCGAGCTCGTGCAGGATGCCCTCGATCTTCGGGCCGACGCCGGAGATGAGCTTGAGGTCGTCGGGCGTTGCCGGGCGCTCGATGCCGGCCGGACGGTTCTTGTCCTCCAGCGACGGCTTGCCGGCGAGCGGCTGCCTGGCCGCCGCATCGCCGCCCTCGGCGCGCGTCTCGCCCTTCACCTCGGCATTGGCCGCGGCTTGCGCCTTGTCGGTCGCGGGCGTCTTCAGCTTGGGATCGGTCTCGTCGGCATCCGTCTTGGCACGGGCGGCGTTCGACGGGGGAACGCTGACGCTCTCGTCTTCGCTCTTGCGGGCGCGGGTCGTCTTCTTCGCAGCCGGTTCCAGCTCGTTGAGGCTGGTAAGGCCGCCGGCCGGGGCCGAATAGATGCGGTCGATCTGCGTGCCCGGCTTGACGTCGGCGCCCTTGCCGGCGTCGAAACGGTCGATGATGTGCTCGAGCTGCGTCGGCGTCAGGTCCTCGTAGCTGTCCTTGAAGATCATGATCATCGGTGCGTTGACGCAGGCGCCCTGACACTCGACCTCTTCCCAGGAAAGCGTGCCGCTCTCGTTGCGGTGGAAGGGCTCCGGGTGGATGCGCTTCTTGCAGACGTTGATCAGCTCTTCCGCGCCGCGCAGCATGCAGGGCGTCGTGCCGCAGACCTGCACATGGGCGCGCGTGCCGATCGGCAGAAGCTGGAACTGCGTGTAGAAGGTCGCGACTTCCAGAACGCGGATATAGGCCATGTCGAGCATGTCGGCGACATATTCGATGGCCGCCTTGGTGACCCAGCCGTCCTGTTCCTGCGCCCGCATCAGCAGCGGAATGACCGCCGATTGCTGGCGGCCCTTCGGATACTTGTTGATCGTGGCCTTCGCCCAGGCCGCATTCTCCTTGGAGAAGGCGAAGCTGGCGGGCTGGACATTGTCATCGGCTAGTCGACGAACGGACATTCTGTAACGCCTTGTCTCAGTTAATTTGCCGGCGCTGCGCGTCCGCCTTGCCGGCGGAGACGCGGGCATGGGCCGGCGTGTCTTTCTGAAGGAATACGAGTGCGCAGCCCGCGGACGCATGCGCCCGAGCGGCGGCCTTCGCGAAGGCGGCGGTCGGGATCGCGGCGGTCACGGCAGGGGCTGCGTTCGGCATCAGCGGTCAACCTCGCCGAACACGATGTCGAGGGAGCCCAGGATCGCCGAGACGTCGGCAAGCTGGTGGCCGCGACAGATGAAGTCCATGGCCTGAAGGTGGGCATAGCCCGGCGCGCGGATCTTGCAGCGGTAGGGCTTGTTGGTGCCGTCGGCGACGAGGTAGACGCCGAACTCGCCCTTCGGCGCTTCCACGGCCGCGTACACTTCGCCGGCCGGCACATGGTAGCCTTCCGTGTAGAGCTTGAAGTGATGGATGAGCGCTTCCATCGAGCGCTTCATCTGGCCACGCTTCGGCGGCACCATCTTGCCGTCGATGGAGGAGACCGGGCCGACCTTGGCGTCGCCGAGCAGGCGGTTAACGCACTGGCGCATGATCTTGGCGGATTCGCGCATCTCGATCATGCGGATGACATAACGGTCGTAGCAGTCGCCGTTCTTGCCGATCGGGATGTCGAAGTCGAGATCGGAATAGCACTCGTAGGGCTGCGAGCGGCGCAGGTCCCAGGCAGCGCCCGAACCGCGCACCATGACGCCCGAGAAGCCCCAGGCCCAGCAGTCTTCCAGCTTCACCACGCCGATATCGACGTTGCGCTGCTTGAAGATGCGGTTGCCGGTAAGCAGCTCGTCGATGTCGTCGACGGTCTTCAGGAACGGGTCGATCCACTTGCCGATGTCTTCCACCAGCTCGTGCGGCAGGTCCTGGTGGATGCCGCCCGGACGGATATAGGCCGAGTGCATGCGCGCGCCGCAGGCGCGCTCATAGAACACCATAAGCTTCTCGCGCTCCTCGAAGCCCCAGAGCGGCGGTGTCAGCGCGCCGACGTCCATGGCCTGGGTCGTCACGTTGAGGAGGTGCGAGAGGATGCGGCCGATCTCGGAATAGAGCACGCGGATGAGCTGGCCGCGGATCGGAACTTCCGTACCCGTCAGCTTCTCGACGGCGAGTGCGAAGGCATGTTCCTGGTTCATCGGCGCCACGTAGTCGAGACGGTCGAAATAGGGCACGGCCTGAAGATAGGTCTTCGTCTCTATCAGCTTCTCGGTGCCGCGGTGCAGGAGGCCGATATGCGGGTCGACGCGCTCGACGATCTCGCCGTCGAGTTCGAGGACGAGACGCAGAACCCCGTGCGCCGCAGGGTGCTGCGGGCCGAAGTTGATGTTGAAGTTGCGAACGTTGTGCTCGTTCATTGGCGCGCTCCGCGCTGGAAGGAATTAGCCAATAGACAGTAGGCAGTAGGGGTTATTTCATTCTGTGCGTTCATTTCGTCCATCCTGCAAACTGCGGATCAGCGACCTGAGCATCTTGCCGACCTCCTCGCTCGACTTCATCAAAACCTGCACCCTTTGGGGTGAAGCGATGCCGACACGAGATGAAAGTATCAGATGCGTTTCCAACTCTTTCAGTGAACCCTGAGCAAACTTGAGATGTTGGACATAATGTCCTGTAGCATCTCGACCATGACCTTCCGCAATGTTGGCGGCGATAGAAGCCGCCGACCGGCGTATCTGCGATACCATTCCATAAACCTCTTCGCGGGGAAATTGCCGCGTCAGTTCATAGCATTCGACCGCCAAGTCCATGGCACGCTGCCAAACCTTCAGATCCTGATAAGAGTTGATCGTCGTCCGCCTGCTCCTTCCACTGCCTATTGGCTACGGCCTACTGCCTAATTACTGCTTCGCCTTCTCGTCGCCCGGCAGCACGTAGTCCGTGCCTTCCCAGGGAGAGAGGAAGTCGAAGTTGCGGAATTCCTGCTTCAGCTCGACAGGCTCGTACACGACGCGCTTGACCTCGTCGTCATAACGCACTTCCACGAAGCCGGTCGTCGGGAAGTCCTTGCGCAACGGATGCCCCTCGAAACCGTAGTCGGTGAGGATGCGGCGCAGGTCCGGGTGGCCGGTAAAGAGGATGCCGTACATGTCGTAGGCTTCGCGCTCGAACCAGTCGGCGCCCGGATAGACCGCGCAGGCGGACGGAACGGGCTGGTCCTCGCCGGTCGCGACCTTGACGCGGATGCGCAGGTTCTGGCGCGGTGACAGCAGGTGATAGACCACGTCGAAGCGCTCGGCGCGCGCCGGCCAGTCCACACCGCAGATGTCGATGAGGTTGACGAAGCCGCACTGCACGTCGTCGCGCAGGAAGGTCAGAAGCTCGACGACGCGGGCGCCGTCCGTCTTCAGGGTGAGTTCGCCAAAGGCGATATCGGCGGAAGCGACGAGACCGCCGGCCGCTTCGCCGATATGGGAGGAAAGCTCCTGGAGGGCTTCGCTCATCGTGTCAGTCCCCTGCCCTTAACGTTCGATCGTACCGGTCCGGCGGATCTTCTTCTGCAGCAGGAGCACGCCGTAGAGGAGCGCTTCCGCCGTGGGAGGACAGCCTGGTACATAGATGTCGACCGGCACCACGCGGTCACAGCCGCGCACCACCGAATAGGAATAGTGATAGTAGCCGCCGCCGTTCGCGCAGGAGCCCATCGAGATGACGTAGCGCGGCTCGGGCATCTGGTCGTAGACCTTGCGGAGCGCGGGGGCCATCTTGTTGGTCAGCGTGCCGGCGACGATCATGACGTCGGACTGGCGTGGGCTGGCGCGCGGCGCGAAGCCGAAGCGCTCGACGTCGTAGCGCGGCATCGAGAGCTGCATCATCTCGACGGCGCAGCAGGCAAGGCCAAAGGTCATCCACATCAGCGAGCCGGTACGGGCCCAAGTGATGAGTTCATCCGTGGACGTGACCAGAAAGCCCTTGTCGGCGAGTTCGTTGTTGATCTCGCCGAAGAAGGCGTCGTTGCTGCCGACGGGCTTGCCCGTGCTGGGATCGATGATCCCCTTGGGCTGCGGCGCGACGAGCGTGTTGTTCGTATGAGCTACTCCCATTCGAGTGCTCCCTTCTTCCATTCATAGATGAAGCCGATGGTCAGGACACCGAGGAAGACCATCATGGACCAGAAGCCGAACCAGCCCATATCGCCGAAGGAGACGGCCCAGGGGAAGAGGAAGGCGACTTCCAGGTCGAAGATGATGAAGAGGATCGACACCAGGTAGAAGCGGATATCGAATTTCATGCGCGCATCGTCGAACGCATTGAAGCCGCACTCGTAAGCGGAAAGCTTTTCCGAATCGGGGGCCTTGTATGCGACGGCAAACGGCGCGACCAGCAAGGCAATGCCGATCACGAGTGCGATACCGATGAAGATGGCGATCGGGATATAGGAACCGAGAAGTTCAGTCATTGGCGTCCATCCTGCCTGCTCGGGGCGCCAGAGAGACGCCTGATGGTCGAAGACCTGCAAGCCGATAAAGTATGTTGCAACGCCCACGTCGTTAGCGCAGTGAGCGTCCCCGCGCAAGGCTTTGTCCGGCTTTCGCCGCAATCATTGTGTTCTTTTCCCTGTCGCCCCGAAGGCCGGGGACAGGCCTCTTTAAATCGTTACGATTCGATGAAAGGCGGCGTGCGGGACGTTTCGCCGCAGGCGCGGCGGAAAAGCCCGCCGCGGCCCCGCCCTTCCCTCAGTTCGCATTGAGATTGAGCATGGGGATCGAGCCGCCCGGCAGCATGGTGCGCGGCAGCTGCCCGTCCCATTTTTCCGCCTGCGTCAGCGAGACGAGACCGGGATTGTCGCGCAGCGCATCGCCGCGCAGCTTGATGGCGCCGGCCTCCGCCTCCCCGCGCAGCTTGATCGCCTCCGCTTCGGCCTGCGCGGCCAGCCGCACGGCGTCGGCCTGCGCCTGCGCTTCGGCGCGGCGGGCGTCCGCCTGGGCACGCGCCTGCGTCACGGTGATCTCCGCCTGCACCTTCTCACGCTCGGCGTTCTGGCGCAGGCGCTGCACCTCGACCTCCGCCAGCATGCGCTGTTCGATGCTCGCCTCGTAGGCATCGGAGAAGTCGATGTTCTCGATCTGCACGCTATCGATGATGACGGGGCCGGAGACGCCCTCCTGGATCGCCGTCGCGACCTCGGCATTGAGCCGCCCGCGCTCCTGGATGGCTGTTACCGCGTTGAAGCGGCCGAAGACCGTCTTCGTCTCCTCGAAGACCTTGCGCTCGATGAGGCGTGACATCAGCCCGTCCTCGCCCCCGTAGATGGCATAGACGTCCTGCACGCGATCGGCCGGAATGCGGTAGTTCACGGACAGGCGGATATCGGCCGGCTGCTGGTCGCGGCTGTAGGCCTCCATCTTCTCGTAGACGACGGCCTTGGACTGGACGGAGATGCGCACGACCGAATCGATCAGCGGCAGCTTGAAGCCGAGCCCCGGCTCGGCGGTGCCCGCGACCGCGCCGTAGCGCAGGATGACCCCGCGCTCGCCCTGATCGATGGTGAACCACGAACCGAACAGAATGCTGAGCGCGACGAGCGCGGCAAAACCGGTCAAAGCCATCGTGACGTAACGCATGCGAATCCCCCTCTTCGATCGGCAGGCTATACGAAGACGGGAAAACGGCGAGAAACATTCGGCGCGAGGGTGAAGAATTTTCACCGAAACGCACTTCACGCACCGCGTGAAGAAAAACCGATAACGATCTGGAAAGAAAGAAATGGCGCGAGTGACGGGGCTCGAACCCGCGACCTCCGGCGTGACAGGCCGGCACTCTAACCGACTGAGCTACACCCGCGCATCTTGATGGCCTTGCGGCCCCGAATGGTCGTCCGGCCTTTCGAGTGGCGCGAGTGACGGGGCTCGAACCCGCGACCTCCGGCGTGACAGGCCGGCACTCTAACCGACTGAGCTACACCCGCATTCCTCGAAAGCGACCGGATGACGAAGCATCCGTCCCGAGCGACCTGAGCCGTTCGATGAGCGGCTAACTACGGGGTTCGGGTTTGGGTGTCAAGCAGGTTTCAAGACAAAAGAATGACGCGTCGCGAAATGTTTCCACGCCCCTGTCCATCGCCATGGGGCCGTTCAAAAAAATGCGAAAAACTTTGCGATTGCCTCTTGCGGTTCGATCCGGTTCCGCATAGATCACAGCCACCAACGCGGCGGGCGATTAGCTCAGTTGGTAGAGCGCCTCGTTTACACCGAGGATGTCGGGAGTTCGAGTCTCTCATCGCCCACCATTCTTCCTCCGGAATTTGCACGCAGGCCCCGTAAAAACGGGGCTTTTTTCGTTTTGTCGCTGCCCTTCCCTGCCGTAACCGGACCGGCTGGTGCGGGCCGGTCCGGGGCGCCTCGTCAATGCGTTGTCGGCGGCTCTTCTTCCTCGTCGTCTTCCAGGAACGAATGGATGCCGTCCCTTGCGATCGTCGCCAGGAATTCGTCGAAGGCCTCGCGGTCCGTGGCGAAGGGCTCGTCCCATTCGAAGAGGTCTTCGTTCTGGGTGACGACCTCCAGTTTCCAGTCGTTCTGCGTGCCGGCGGGGCGGGAGATATCGACGAGCACGGTGACGCCGTCTTCCGTGAATTCTCCCGAAAGCTCGGAATGCTCCAGTTTGGGCTTCTTGTTCATGACGGCGATCCTGCGGGCATCTGGCCGGATTCGGGATCCGGCAGGGTCGAAATGGTGAAATCGGAACGGCCAGCGTGATCTCGCGGCAGCGACGTGACGTCAATCGGTCGCCCGACCCCGATCTAGAACTATCGGCAGTCGCGTTCCAGAATCCCTTGTGACAGAGCGGACGGTATCCGTCCACCCTTACACGTCAGGCCGGCTGCTTGGATGCGTCGGGGCGAATTCGGCGACGAGCTCGTGCTTTTCGCCGGGATAGGTCAGGCGCACATGGGTGATGTAGAGGCCGCCGCTCCAGGTGCGGCGCTCGACGACGAGGCAGGGCGTGCCGGGGGCGATCGCCAGCAGCTCGGCGGCGCGGGCATCGGCGCCGACGGCGCGGATGCGGTGCTCGGCGGCGCTCCAGGGGACGCGGCTGATCAGCCAGGCGCCAGGGGCGACGTCCTCGAACGCCTCCCCGGCGGCCTCGGGCACGGCTTCT
Source organism: Shinella sp. NM-101 (assembly GCF_021401195.1). Classification (NCBI taxonomy): domain Bacteria; kingdom Pseudomonadati; phylum Pseudomonadota; class Alphaproteobacteria; order Hyphomicrobiales; family Rhizobiaceae; genus Shinella; species Shinella sp. NM-101. Next base: position 85,156 of record NZ_JACBFT010000015.1, read on the forward strand.
AGGCTGATGAGGCGGTCTTCCAGGCAGAAGGGCTGCGCACCGGCGAAGTGAAGCGCCGAGATTTCCGTCAGCCGGGCCGATTCGGGAAGCTCCATCAGGCGGCGGTCGGCGGCCTTGGCCGCGCGGTCGAGGCGGGTGCGGCACTCGTAGCGATAGGGAAGCCCGAGCGATTCGACCTCCAGGCGGATATCGTGGATTTCGAGGACGGCGGACTGGGCGTGCGGATGGGTGACGTAGCTGCCGGACTTGCGGCGGCGCTCGATGAGGCCGCGCTTGACGAGATCGGTGATCGCCTTGTTCACGGTCATGCGCGAGCATTGATACTGCTCGGTCAGCTCGTGCTCGAAGGGAATGCGGTGGCCGGGCGGCCATTCGCCCGACAGGATCTTGCCTTCGACATCCTCGAGGATGCGCCGGTGCAGCGAAGGCTCCTTGGCCTCGACCTCTGTTCTGTCCCCGTCGATGGAAATGGTCGCCTCCGCTCCGGGCGCGGATTCGCCCGGTCCTGGGAAAGTCATAGGAAAGGCCCGGACGGCTTTCAATACGCCCTCAGGCCATGGCAAGCGCCTGCATGGCCGCGGTGAAGCGGCGGCCGACCGCCTCGCGGGCGACATGGCGGCCGCCCTCGACCTGCCTGCGGCCGTTCACCCAGACGCAATCGACCTCGGCGCCGTTGGCGAAGATCCAGCCGTCGAGCAGGCCGTCGCCGGCAAGGTTAAGGCCGTGGCGGGCCTTGAGGCTGACGAAATCGGCCGCGTTGCCCACGGCAATGCCCGACCCGGCGCCGAGTGCCGCCGCGCCGCCGGCCAGCGCGCCTTCGAAGAGCGCGCGGCCCGTCGAGCCGCCGGGCGCGGCGAGCACGTTACGGGCGCGATGGAGGAGGCGCTGGGAATATTCGAGCTGGCGCAGTTCGTCCGGCAGGCCGATCAGCACGTTCGAATCGGAGCCGACGCCGTAGCGGCCGCCGGCGGCGAGAAAATTGGGCGCCGGGAAGGTGCCGTCGCCGAGATTGGCTTCCGTCACCGGGCAGAGGCCGGCGATGGCGCCGGCCTTCGCCATGTCCCGCGTCTCGGCCTCCGTCATGTGGGTGGCGTGGATGAAGCACCAGCGGCCGTCGACCTTCTGGTTGTCGAGCAACCATTCCACCGGGCGGTGGCCGGACCAGGCGATGCTGTCCTCCACTTCCTTCACCTGCTCGGCGATATGAATATGGATCGGCCTGTCGCCGGCCATGGCGACGACGGCTGTCAGCTCTTCCGGCGTGACGGCGCGCAGGCTGTGCGGGGCGACGCCGGTGACGCCGTCCGGCAGCGCATCCGTCAGGGCGCGGCAGCGTTCCACCAGGGCGGCGTAGGAATCGCGGTCGTTGATGAAGCGGCGCTGGCCCTCGCCCGGCGTGGTGCCGCCGAAGCCGGCATGGGCGTAGAAGACGGGAAGCAACGTCAGGGCGATGCCCGTCTCGGAGGCAGCCGCAGCGATCCGGGCGGCCATTTCGGCGATATCGCCATAGTGCCCGCCGTCCTTGTCGTGATGCAGGTAATGGAACTCGCCGACGCGGGTGAAGCCGGCCTCCAGCATTTCGACATAGAGCTGGGCTGCGACGGCCTCGACATCGTCGGGCGTCATGGACAGCGCGAAGCGGTACATGACGTTGCGCCAGCTCCAGAAGCTGTCGCTGCCGGGGCCCCGCGTTTCGGCAAGGCCCGCCATGCCGCGCTGGAAGGCGTGGCTGTGCAGGTTCGGCATGCCGGCGACAAGGGTGTCGTGGCGCTCGTCACCGGGGGCTGCGGCGGCATTTTTTTCCACGGCGGCGATCCGGCCGTCCTCGATGCTTATACGGACGTCGTTCGCCCAGCCGCCCGCCAGCAGCGCCTGCCTTGCATGAATGACGGCCATGGCCATCCCTCCCTCTTGCGATTTGCCTCGGCGCGAAGCCCGAAATTGGCTCTTGCGCCCTCGGTTATTATGTATATACATTATATCCACCACAGGGAAGAGGCAATCACCATGACGGTACAGGAAAAGGACAGCCCTCGGGTCTGGCGCAACGCCCGGCTTGCGACGCTTGAGGAAAGCCTGCCGGGCCTCGGCATCGTGGAAGACGGCGCGATCGCCGTCCGCGACGGCCGCATCGCCTTTGCCGGGCCGGAAGCCGAGCTTCCCGTAGAATTCGCCGGTGCCGAGATCGTGGATTGCGAAGGGCGCTGGATCACGCCGGGCCTCATCGATTGCCATACCCATCTCGTGCATGCCGGCGACCGCGCCCATGAATTCGAGCTTCGCCTTGCCGGCGCTTCCTATGAGGAAATCGCGCGGGCCGGCGGCGGCATCGTCTCCTCGGTGAAGGCGCTGCGTGCGGCGAGCGAGGACGATCTGGTGCGGGAGACCCTGCCCCGCCTCGACGCGCTGATCGCCGAGGGCGTGACGACGGTAGAGATCAAGTCCGGCTACGGCCTCGATACGGAAAACGAACTGAAGTCGCTGCGCGCCGCGCGCCGCATCGCGGAGGAGCGCGACGTCACCGTGCGCACCACCTTCCTCGGCGCCCATGCGCTGCCGCCCGAGATGAACGGCGACAAGACGGCTTATATCGGGAAGGTCGTGAACGAGATGCTGCCGGCCGTCGCGGCCGAAGGGCTTGCCGACGCCGTGGACGGCTTCTGCGAGGGCATCGCCTTCTCCAAGGCCGAGATGGCCGAGGTCTTCGAGGCCGCGAAGGCGCATGGCCTGCCGGTCAAGCTGCATGCCGACCAGCTTTCCAACCTGCACGGCGCCGAGCTTGCCGCCCGCCATAGTGCGCTTTCCGCCGATCACCTCGAATATACCGACTATGCGGGCGCGGCCGCGATGGCGAAGGCCGGCACCGTCGCCGTCATCCTGCCGGGTGCCTTCTACTTCATCCGCGAGACGAAGAAGCCGCCGGTCGACCTCTTCCGCAAGCACGGCGTGAAGATGGCCGTCGCCACCGATGCCAATCCCGGCACCTCGCCGCTCACCTCCCTTCTCCTCACCATGAACATGGCCGCGACCCTCTTCGGCATGACCGTCGAAGAATGCATTGCCGGCGTGACGCGCGAAGCCGCCCGGGCGCTTGGCCTTGTCGACGAAGTGGGGACGCTGGAGGCCGGGAAATGGGCCGATTTCGTCCTCTGGGACATCGGCCGGCCGGCGGAACTGGTCTACCGCATGGGCTTCAATCCCATGCATGCCCGTATCCGCAGCGGACACTGAATCAAGTCAAGTCGCAGCCTTTGCTGCATGGGGAATGAACATGACGATCACGCTTCACCCGGGCTCCGTGCCCCTGAAAACCCTTGAAACCATCTACTGGACCGGCGAGGCCACCCGGCTCGACGCATCCTTCGACGCCGGCATCGAGAAGGCCGCCGCGCGCATCGCGGAAATCGCCGCCGGCGACGAACCGGTCTACGGCATCAATACCGGCTTCGGCAAACTCGCCTCCATCAAGATCGCCCCGGCGGACGTCGCGACGCTCCAGCGCAACCTGATCCTGTCGCACTGCTGCGGCGTCGGCAAGCCGCTTGCCGAGAACATCGTGCGCCTCATCATGGCGCTGAAGCTCATCTCGCTCGGCCGCGGCGCCTCCGGCGTGCGCATCGAGATCGTCCGTCTTCTGGAAGCCATGCAGGCCAGGGGCGTCATCCCGGTCATCCCGGAACAGGGTTCCGTCGGCGCCTCGGGCGACCTCGCCCCGCTCGCCCACATGACGGCCGTGATGATCGGCGAGGGCGAAGCCATTTATGTCGGCGAGCGCCTGCCGGGCGGCAAGGCGCTGGAAAAGGCCGGCCTGAAGCCGGTCGTTCTCGCCGCCAAGGAAGGCCTTGCGCTGATCAACGGCACGCAGGTCTCCACCGGCCTTGCGCTGGCCGGCCTCTTCCGCGCCCACCGCGCCGCGCAGGCCGCGCTCGTCACCGGCGCGCTCTCCACCGACGCCGCCATGGGCTCCTCCGCGCCGTTCCATCCGGACATCCACACGCTGCGCGGCCACAAGGGCCAGATCGACGCCGCCGCCGCGCTCCGCGCGCTGCTGGCCGGCTCCGTCATCCGCGAAAGCCACATCACCGGCGACGAGCGGGTGCAGGACCCCTATTGCATCCGTTGCCAGCCGCAGGTCGACGGCGCCTGCCTCGATCTCCTGCGCTCGGCCGCCCGCACGCTCGAAATCGAAGCCAATGCCGTGACCGACAACCCGCTCGTCCTTTCGGACAACAGCGTCGTTTCCGGCGGCAACTTCCATGCCGAACCGGTCGCCTTCGCCGCCGACCAGATCGCCATCGCGACCTGCGAGATCGGTGCCATCGCCCAGCGCCGCATCGCGCTGCTGGTCGACCCCGCCCTCTCCTTCGGCCTGCCGGCCTTTCTCGCGAAAAAGCCGGGGCTCAATTCGGGCCTGATGATCGCGGAAGTCACCTCGGCCGCGCTGATGAGCGAGAACAAGCAGATGGCGCACCCGGCCTCGGTCGATTCGACCCCGACCTCCGCCAACCAGGAGGACCATGTCTCCATGGCCTGCCACGGCGCCCGCCGCCTGCTGCGCATGACGGAGAACCTTGCCGCCATCATCGGCATCGAGGCGCTGACGGCCGCGCAGGGCATCGAGTTCCGCGCCCCGCTCGTCACCAGCCCGGAGCTGCAGAAGGTCGTCGCCGCGCTGCGCACCGTCGTGCCGACGCTGGAGGAAGACCGCTACATGGCGCCGGACCTCGCCGCCGCCGGGTCGTTCGTCTCCTCGGGCGCGCTGGCCGCCTCGGTCACCAAGGGTATCCTGCCGGTGCTGGAGGCCTGACATGGCGCTCTTCGAAACCCATCAGGGCACCTCGCCCGTCATTCTCGCCTTCCCGCATACCGGCACGGAGGTTCCAGCCGATATATGGGAGCGCCTGAACGACAACGGCCGCATCCTCGCGGATACGGACTGGCATATCGAGCGTCTCTATGACGGCCTGCTGCCCGACGTGACGACGGTGCGCGCCACGTTCCACCGCTATGTCATCGACGCCAACCGGGATCCGGCCGGCGTCAGCCTCTATCCCGGCCAGAACACGACGGGCCTCGTTCCGGAAACGGATTTCGACGGCAAGCCGATCTGGAAGGAGGGCGAGGCCCCGACCGAGGCGGACATCGCCCACCGGCTCGCCAATTTCCATGCGCCCTACCACGCGGCCCTTGCGGCCGAGATCGAGCGGGTGAAGGCGATCCATGGCGTGGCGATCCTCTACGATTGCCACTCGATCCGCTCGCGGATCCCCTTCCTCTTCGGGGGCAGGCTGCCGGATTTCAACGTCGGCACCGACATGGGCCGCACCTGCGCGAAGGCAATCGAGACGGCGACGTTCGAGGTCTGCGCCAAGGCCGATGGCTACACCAGCATCCTCAATGGCCGCTTCAAGGGTGGCTGGACCACCCGACACTATGGCAGGCCGGAAACCGGCGTGCATGCCATCCAGATGGAGCTCGCACAGTCGAGCCATCTTTCCACCGAGGCGCCGCCCTTCGCCCTGGATGCGGAAAAGGCCGCACGGCTCCGCGTCCATCTGAAAGACATCCTGCATCGTATCGAGGCGCTTGCCTCCACCCTCACACGCTGATCCGGGAGAACAGCCATGACCGACAATCCCCGCCACAATATCCGCGAGGTGCGCGCCGCCACCGGCACCGAGCGCACCGCCAAGAGCTGGCTGACCGAAGCGCCGCTGCGCATGCTGATGAACAATCTCGACCCCAATGTCGCGGAAAACCCGCACGAGCTGGTCGTCTATGGCGGCATCGGCCGCGCCGCCCGCACCTGGACGGATTTCGACAGGATTGTCGCCTCGCTGCGCGACCTGGAGGACAACGAGACGCTGATCGTGCAGTCTGGCAAGCCGGTCGGCATCTTTCGCACGCACAAGGACGCCCCGCGCGTCCTCATCGCCAATTCCAACCTCGTGCCGCACTGGGCCACCTGGGATCATTTCAACGAGCTGGATAAGAAGGGCCTTGCCATGTACGGCCAGATGACGGCCGGCTCGTGGATCTATATCGGCTCGCAGGGCATCGTGCAGGGCACCTACGAGACTTTCGTGGAAGCCGGCCGCCAGCACTATAACGGCGACCTCAAGGGCAAGTGGGTGTTGACCGGCGGCCTCGGCGGCATGGGCGGCGCCCAGCCGCTCGCTGCCGTCATGGCCGGCGCCTCCTGCCTTGCGGTCGAGTGCAACCCTGACTCCATCGATTTCCGCCTGCGCACCCGCTATGTCGACGCCAAGGCCGAAACGCTCGATGAAGCCATGGAGATGATCGACCGCTGGACGAAGGCGGGCGAAGCCAAGTCCGTCGGCCTTCTCGGCAACTGCGCCGAGATCCTGCCCGAAATGGTCCGCCGCGGCATCCGCCCCGACATGGTCACCGACCAGACCTCCGCCCACGACCCGATCAACGGCTACCTGCCGAAGGGCTGGACGATGGCCGAATGGAAGGCCAAACGCGAGAGCGACCCGAAGGCAGTCGAGAAGGCCGCCCGCGCCTCCATGCGCGAGCATGTCGAGGCGATGATCGCCTTCCAGGACATGGGCATCCCGACCTTCGATTACGGCAACAACATCCGCCAGGTCGCCAAGGACGAGGGCCTGGAAAACGCATTCGCCTTCCCGGGCTTCGTGCCGGCCTATATCCGCCCGCTGTTCTGCAAGGGCATCGGTCCCTTCCGCTGGGCCGCTCTTTCGGGCGACCCGGAAGACATCTACAAGACCGACGCCAAGGTGAAGGAGCTCTTGCCCGACAACAAGCACCTGCACAACTGGCTGGACATGGCGCGCGAGCGCATCTCCTTCCAGGGCCTGCCGGCGCGCATCTGCTGGGTCGGCCTCGGCGATCGCCATCGCCTCGGCCTCGCCTTCAACGAGATGGTGAAGAACGGCGAGCTGAAGGCCCCGGTCGTCATCGGCCGCGACCACCTCGATTCGGGCTCCGTCGCCTCGCCGAACCGCGAGACGGAAGCGATGAAGGACGGTTCGGACGCCGTGTCCGACTGGCCGCTGCTCAATGCCCTGCTCAACACCGCCTCGGGTGCGACCTGGGTCTCGCTCCATCACGGCGGCGGCGTCGGCATGGGCTTCTCGCAGCATTCGGGCGTCGTCATCTGCTGCGACGGCACGGACGAGGCCGCCGAGCGCATCGGCCGCGTGCTCTGGAACGACCCGGCGACCGGCGTCATGCGCCATGCCGATGCGGGCTACGACATCGCCATCGAATGCGCGAAGGAAAAGGGCCTGCGGCTGCCCGGCATCCTCGGCAACTGATGAGCCGGTTGCTGCGCAATAGCGACCATCGCCGCATGCCGTGGAAGAACGGCGGCGGCGAGACGGTCGAGGTGATCGTCCATCCGGAAGGCGCGGGCCTTTCGGATTTCGGCTGGCGCGTCAGCATGGCAACGGTTGCGAGCGACGGTCCCTTCTCCGTCTTCCCCGGTATCGACCGCACGCTGGCGGTGCTCTCGGGCGACGGCATGGAACTTTCCATCGAAGGGCTCGGCGAAAGGCTGCTGACGCCGCAATCCACGCCGCTCGCCTTCCCGGCCGATGCACCGACCTCGGCGCGTCTTCCCGGCGGGCCGATCACCGACCTCAACGTGATGACGCGGCGCGGCGCCTTCCGGCACACGCTCGTCCGCCACGTCGTCGAAGATACGAAGGCGCTTCCGGCCTCCCCGGGCGGGCGCCTGCTGCTGGCGCTCGACCCGCTCGGCGTTTCCACGCCGGATGGGCTCGCCGGGCTCCAGCCGCTCGACGCGCTCGTGCTCGACGGTTCCGAGACGGTCGAGGTCGTGTCGGCAGGAAACCGCGCCGCCTTCTATCTGGTAGAAATCACTCCCGCCTAAGCCATTGGCGGAAGCGATTTCCTTGTCGGCCTGCCTTCTGAGTGCTACCTCCCGGCGCAATCAATTTGCCGGGAGACATTTTCATGAGACATCGCACATTCGGCCGCACGGGCTTCACCACCACGGATATCGGTTTCGGCGCCTGGCAGATCGGCGGCGCCTGGGGTGACGTCAGCGAGGCAGACGGCCGCGCCGCCCTTCACGCCGCGCTCGACGCCGGCATGACCTTCATCGACACTGCCGACGTCTATGGCGACGGCCGTTCGGAGAAGATCATCGCCGACGTGCTGAAGGAACGCGGCGGCGCGCGCCCGATGGTGGCGACCAAGGCCGGCCGCCGGCTCTCGCCGCATGTCGCCGATGGCTACAACAAAGAGAACCTCGAAGGCTTCATCGACCGGAGCCTGAAGAATCTCGGCGTCGAGCGCCTCGACCTCGTGCAGTTGCATTGCCCGCCGACCGAGGTCTACTACCGCCCCGAGGTGTTCCAGGCGCTGGAGGAGATCAAGGCCGCCGGCAAGATCGCCGATTACGGCGTCAGCGTCGAGAAGGTCGAGGAAGCGCTGAAGGCTATCGAATATCCCGGCGTCGTCAGCGTGCAGATCATCTACAACATCTTCCGCCAGCGCCCGGCGCGGCTCTTCTTCCAGGAAGCCGCGCGCCGCAAGGTCGCAGTCATCGCCCGCGTGCCGCTGGCAAGCGGCCTGCTCTCCGGCAAGATCACGCGGGACACCGCCTTTGCCGCCGACGACCACCGCAATTTCAATCGCCATGGCGACGCCTTCGACGTGGGCGAGACCTTCGCGGGCGTGCCGTTCGAGACGGGGTTGCAGGCCGTCGAGGAGATCCGTGCGCTGGTGCCGGCGGGCGAGACCATGGCGGCCTTCGCGCTGCGCTGGATCCTGATGGCGGATGCCGTCAGCGTCGTCATTCCGGGCGCACGCAACGCCGGGCAGGCGAAGGCCAATGCCGCCGCCGCGAGCCTGCCGCCCATCCCGGAAAACGTGATGGAAGCGACGCGCGAGGTCTATGAGCGCCTCGTCGCGCCGCATGTCCATCATCGCTGGTAAACCCGGCAAAGCGCATAAACTGAAATGATAGCTGACATCATGGCTATCTATTTCGTTTATGCACGGCCCCGCGCTACCGTTCCCCATTGCTCGCAATCACAACTGGGGAACAACCATGAAAAGAATGCTTCTTGCGCTGGCTCTCGCAAGCTCCACCCTGCTTTCGGCCGCCGCATCCGCCGAGACGCTGAAGATCGGCACGGAGGGCGCCTACCCGCCCTTCAACTTCCAGGATTCGGCCGGCAATCTCGGCGGCTTCGACGTGGAGATCGGCCTTGCGCTCTGCGAGAAGATGAAGGTCGAATGCGATGTCGTCGGCCAGGACTGGGACGGCATCATTCCGGGCCTCATCGCCAAGAAATACGACATGATCATCGCCTCGATGTTCATCACCGAGGAGCGCAAGAAGCAGGTCGCCTTCACCGACCCCTACTATCTCGCCGCCATGACCCATGCCGCACCGAAGAATTCCGGCATCACTGATTTCACCAATGAGGGCATGAAGGGCAAGACCATCGGCGCCCAGTCCGGCACCACGCAGGCGGACTACGCCGCCGCCGTCTATCCCGACGCCGACATCAAGCTCTACCCGACGCAGGACGAGGTGAACCTCGACATGGCCAACGGCCGCCTCGACCTTCAGGTCGGCGACATGATCCCGCTGCTCGACTGGGTCACCAAGAACGACGACGGCAAGGCCTGCTGCGAACTGATCGGCAAGCCCATCACCGATCCGAAATTCGTCGGCGAAGGCGTCGGCATCGCCGTGCGACAGGACGACAACGACCTGCGCGAGAAGCTGAATGCCGCGCTGAAGGCCATCCGCGAGGACGGGACGTATCAGAAGATCAACGACAAGTACTTCTCGATCGATATCTATACGATGAAGTGAGCGTGGGGGCGTAGCGCGCCCCTCATCCGGCCTGCCGGCCACCTTCTCCCCGCAAGCGGGGAGAAGGAAACAAGCGGAACCGCTTTCCTTCCTCTCTGCCGGAGTTGCTTGGGAAAGCAGTGCACCATCCCCCTTCTCCCCGATTGCGGGGCGAAGGTCGCGGCAGCGGGATGAGGGGCAGCCCGGCCGCACAGGGCAAGAGCCCTTGCCTTCCCCCGCCCCGCCGTCCTAGCTAGGGACATGCCGATCAACCGCCTCGAACGCTTCGCCCACAATCTCGACTGGAACCTCCTGCGCACCTTCGTCGTCGTGGTGGAGGAAGGCTCGATCACGCGGGCGGCGAACCGGCTGCTGCTGCAACAGCCGGCCGTCAGCATGGCGCTGAAACGGCTGGAGCAATCGGTCGGCCACCGGCTGATCGACCGCAGCCCCGGCCGCTTCGAGCTGACGGAGGCCGGCGAGCGGCTGCATGCGCTCTGCCGCGACATCTTCACCGCCATCGTGCGCCTGCCGGAGGCGATGGAGCCCTCCGGCGAGGACATTGCCGGGCACATCACCATCCACGCCGTCAGCCACGCCATGAACCCGGAATGGGACCGGGCGATCGCCGATTTCTTCCGGCTGCATCCGCGCGTCACCGTCGGCGTGACGGTCGAGACGACGACGGACGTCATCCGCTCGGTCGAGCGGGGCGTGGCGACGCTCGGCCTTTCGGACGGCATCATTCCCGAGGGGCTGGACAAGGTGCCCTTCTGCTACGAGCGCTATGCGCTCTATTGCGGCCGCGGGCACCGGCTGTTCGGCAGGCGCGACGCGCGGCTGGAGGACCTGCGGGGCGAACCGTATGTGAGCTTCCTCGCCGACGTGCTCGGCGGCCCGCATATGGGGCCGGTGACGGCCGTGCGCGCCGTCGGCTCCTTCGGCCAGCAGGTGCGCGCGCTGGCCTTCAACGTCGAGGAGGTGCTGCGCCTCGTCGTCGCCAATGCCGGCATCGGCATGCTGCCGGCGCATCTCACCGGGCCGGCGCTGGCCGCCGGCGAGCTCTGGCAATTGCCGCCCTATGACGACCTGCCGGTAACGGAGACCTTCCGCATCACCAATCCCGGCTCCGCGCTCAACCCGGCCGAACGCGCCTTCCTCGCCCATATCGCTGGCGTGCCTGCCTGGCGCTGGGGCGAACCGCATCAATCCTGATGATACCCACCTTCAGCACTATAAATTTGAAGAATATCGGCAGCTTTCGTAGGCCTTTCTCTCCTGACAGACGGAGGCGGCCATGCAGACTTTCGACATCGCGATCATCGGCGGCGGCATTGCCGGCCTGTCGCTCGCCTATTTCCTCAGCCCGCACCGCTCCGTCGTGGTGCTGGAGCGGGAGGAAGCGCTCGGCTACCACAGCACCGGCCGCTCGGCCGCCGAATTCACCCTGCGCGACAACGCCCCCCTCGTGAACGCGCTGGCCCGCGCCAGCCATGCCTTCATGTCGAACCCGCCGGAAGGTTTCGCCGCCGTGCCGCTTCTCGTTGCGCGTGGCAGCATCATGTTCGGGGCCGATGACAAGGCGGCGCTGGTGCGCGAACGCTTTGAGCAGACGAAGGCGCTCGGCGTCGCCGTCGAATGGCTGGACGAGGCCGCGCTTCTTGCCCGCGCACCCATCATGAACCCGGCCTATGTCGCGGCCGCCTATTTCGACCCCGATTACTGGGACATCGAGGTGGACGCGCTCCTGCAGGCCTATGCACGCCATGCCCGGCACAACGGCGCGCAGGTCCTCGAAAGGCGCCCCTTCACCGGCGCCCGCCGGGAGGACGGCCAGTGGCTGATCGAGGCTGGTGGCGAAACCCTTTGCGCCGGCGTGCTGGTCAATGCGGCGGGCGGCTGGGGGGATACGGTCGCCAGCCTGTCCGGCGTCAGGCCCCTCGGCATCGTGCCGCACCGGCGCACCGCCGTCACGGTCGACCTGCCGGAGGGCGTGGATGCGGGCAGCCTGCCGGAAATGAACGAGATCGAGGACAGCTTCTATTTCAAGCCGGAGGGCGGCCGCCTGCTCGCCTCGCCGGCCGACGCCACGCCCTGCGAGCCCGCCGACGTGCAGCCGGAGGAAATCGACGTCGCCTATGCCGCCCATTATGTCGAGGAGGCGACGACACTCAGCGTGCGCCGCGTCTTCCGCAGTTGGGCCGGCATGCGCAGCTTCTCCGCCGACCGCCTGCCCGTCGTCGGGCCGGCGACGGACGAGCCGTCCTTCTTCTGGCTCGCCGGCCAGGGCGGCTACGGCATCCTCACCTCGCCCGCCCTCGGCAGCCTCGCCGCCGCGCTCCTCACGGAAAGCCCGGTGCCGGAGCCGCTCGCCCGCGAGGGCATCGGGGCCGGGACCTTCAGCCCCGCGCGCTTCCCCTGAAACGAAACGGGCGCCCAGTGGGCGCCCGTTCCATTTTACGCTTCCGCGGCCGGCGTGCCGGCCGAGCCGGCGGCGCGGGCGCTGTCGCGATCCCGCCACCAGCGGCTGAGGAAGAGCAGGATCGGACCGCCGATATAGATCGACGAGGTCGTCGCGACGACGACGCCGAACAGCATCGGCCAGGCGAAGGGCTTGACCGTGTCGCCGCCCCAGATGGCCATCGGCAGCAGGGACGCGGCAACGGCGACCGAGGTGAAGATGCATCGCATGACCACCTGGTTGATCGACAGGTCGATCAGGTCGGAGAACGGCATCGACTTGTACTTGCGAAGGTTCTCGCGCATTCGGTCGTACACCACCACCTTGTCGTTGACCGAGTAGCCGATCAGCGTCAGCACGGCGGCGATGGCCGTGAGGTTGAAGTCGATCTGCAGGAGCGAGAAGAAGCCGATCATCTTGGTGATGTCGAGGATCAGCGTCACGATGGCGCCCACCGCGAAGTGCCATTCGAAGCGCCACCAGATGTAGAGCAGGATCGCCACCATGCCGAGGCCGACGGCGAGGAAGCCGGAGCGGGCCAGCTCGGTGCTGACCGTCGGGCCGACCACTTCCGTGCGCTCGAAATTGGCGTCCGGGATCATCTCCGCGACGCCGTTGCGGATCTCCTGAAGCGCGGCGGTCTGCTCGGCCTCGCCGCCCGGCTGGCGCTGGACGCGCACGAGGACGGACGTGCCCTGGCCGAATTCCTGCAGCGCCACTTCGCCGAGGTTGAGATCCTCCATCTTCTTGCGCAGCGTCGCAAGGTCGATGGGCGTCTTGGACGTCGCCTCGACCTGGATGCCGCCGACGAAGTCGATGCCGTAGTTGAGGCCCGGCGTGAAGAACAGGATGATCGAGCTCGTGGAGATGAAGGCCGACATGGCGATCGCGATGTAGCGGCCGCGCATGAAGGAGAAGGTCGGCATGCTCCAGGTCTTGCCGAAGATCGAATGGATCTCGATCTTCTTCATCTTGCGGACGATCACCGCCTCGCGCATCAGGAAGCGAACGAAGGTGATCGAGGTGAACATCGAGATCGCAAGGCCGATGATCATGGTGATGGCGAAGCCGCGCACCGGGCCCGAGCCGAACATGAAGAGCAGGATCATGCCGACCATGGTCGTCATGTTGCCGTCGACGATGGTGGCGTAGGCCTTGTTGAAGCCGACGTCGAGCGCCTTCATGGCCCCTGCCCCGCCCGCCGTCTCTTCACGGATACGCGCGTTGATCAGGATGTTGGCGTCCACCGCCATGCCGATGCCGAGGATGATGCCGGCGATGCCGGGCAGCGTCAGCGTCGAGCCGAGCAGGCCCAGCGTGCCGATCGTCAGGATCGTGTGCAGCACGAGGCCGAGATTGGCGATGAGGCCCCAGGAGCCGTAAAGCACCTGCATGAGGATGACGACGGCGAGAAGGCCGGCGAAGCCCGTATAAAGGCCCATTCGGATCGAGTCCGAGCCGAGGTTCGGGCCGACGGTGCGCTCCTCGATGATGGTGAGCGGCGCCGGCAGGGCACCCGAGCGCAGCAGCGCCGACAGGACGGTCGCTTCCTGCGGGTTGAAGTTGCCCGAGATCTGGCCCTGGCCGCCGATGATCGGCTCGCGGATGACCGGCGCCGTCAGCACCTTGCCGTCGAGGACGATGGCGAAGGGCTTGCCGACATTGGCCTGCGTGATCTCGGCGAACTGGCGCGCGCCGGTGGAATCGAAGCTGAACGAGACGATCGGCTCGTTCGTGCGCTGGTCGAAGCCGGCCTTGGCGTCCGACAGGCGGTCGCCGGAGATGGCGACGCGCTCTTCCACGGCATATTTGTTGTTGTCGTTCGCGCCCGGCAGGATCAGCACGCCGCGCGGGGCGACGCCGTTCGGGTCCACGGTCTGGTCGACCATGTGGAAGCTCATCTGCGCGGTCGAGCCGAGGAGCTGGCGCAGGCGCGTCGGGTCCTGCAGGCCGGGAAGCTGGACGAGGATGCGGTCGCCGCCGACGCGCTGGATGAGCGGTTCGGCAACGCCGACCTGGTCGACGCGGCGGCGGATGATCTCGAGGCTCTGCTCGACGGCGGCCGACATGCGCTCGCTGATGCCGGCTTCCGTCAGGGTCACGTTGATCGTGTTGCCGCTGGTGGCGACGTCGATGTCGGAGGAACCGGCGCCGAAACCGAGCGTGGAGGTGGGCGTGGCGAGCTTGCGCACTTCCGGCAGCACCTTGTCGAGCGCCGCCTGGTCGGACGGCGTGATCGTCAGCGTCGTGCCGTTGAGGCGGGCGGCGGAGGCGCGCTCGCCGGCGGTGCGCAGGATGGCGCGCGCGTCGTTGAGGAGCGCGTCCATGCGCGCCTTGCGGAGCGCGGCCGAATCCACCTCCAGCACGAGGTGCGAGCCGCCCTTGAGGTCGAGGCCGAGGGTCACGGGATTGGCGGGCAGGTAGCGCCCGTATTTCGCCTGCTGCTCAGGCGTCAGCACGTTGGGCACGGCCGCGAGCATCCCGAAGAGGATGATGGCGGCGGAGACAAACAATGCCCATTTGGAGGTTTTCATGGGGTCGTTCCACTTCAACTGCCGGACGGACGCGACGGGTGAAGTCGGCGCCGTCCGCTGGGATCGGGATTTCAATCGAATGGCGCGGCGTCGCAGACGCCACAGGGCCTAGGCGGCGGAAGCCGGAGGCGCGCGGCTGCGGAACGCGGCATGGCCGGCAGAGGCCGTCGCCGCATCGCCAGCGGCGGGAAAAGCCTCGCACGAGGCCGTTTCGAAGGGATAGAGCAGCGCGCCCGCGCCCGCAACGAGCGCCTTGCCGCCGGCATCGCCTTCCGGCAGGCCGGTCTTGGCCTTGGCAATTCGCCGCTCCGCATGGCTGCCGGCCGGAAACCAGAGCTCGTCGCCCGCGGCGGAAAGCGGCGACGGGGCGACGCCGCCTTCGGCGGCCGTGCGCTGCGGATGGCCCGCCGCGCCCGTATCGCCCGGCAGCGCGAACTGCGAGAGGAACAGCGTAACGAGCAGCACGAGGAAGCCGACGGGCGCAAAGCCCCGCTCCCAGATCGCCGTCTCTTTGCCGGTCCTGATGTTCATGCCTGTCCGTTTGCCCGGAGCGTTTCCGGAATTGCCAGAGCGGCGCGCCGCGCGAAGCAGTTCATGCGGGCGGTGCCGATGGTGCGCCAAGAAACACTTAACCCCCCGCAAGTCAAGTTCAGGGCGTCAAAGCCTGGCCGGCATCGGCCGTCCGCCCGTCACAATTCATGGATCGTCACGTCCGGGCATGCCTGCCGTGCGAGCGCTTTCAGGTGCTGGTGGTGCGTCAGGTAGATCACCTGCCCGCCGCGTGCCATCTCGCCCATGACGCGAAGCGCGTTCAGCGCCCGGCGGTCGTCGAAGGTCTCCATGATGTCGTCGGCGATGAAGGGCACGATCTCGCGGCTTGCGGCGATCTCGTGATAACCCGCGACGCGCAGCGCGAGGTAGAGCTGGAAGCGCGTTCCCTTGGAAAGGTCCCTCGCAAGCTTCGAGCCGCCGGAGGCGGCGTTGACGACGAGGAACTCGCCATCCTTTTCCAGCACCGTCGACAGGCCGGCATATTCCCCGCCGGTGATGTCGCGGAAGGTCCGCGAGGCGCGCTCCATCATCGCGCTGCGGTGGCGCTCACGGTAGAGCCGCAGGGCCTGCTCGGCCGCCAGGATGCCGGCGCGCGTCGAAAGATAGCGCCGCGACCGCTCCGCAAGCTCGACCAGCGCCGTGCGCCGCCGCTCCTCCAGCGCCGCCGCCTCGTCGCTGCCGGCGATCCGCGACAGCGCCTCCTCGGCCCTCGCCCTTGCCAGGTGCTGTTCCTGCACCGAACGGTCGAGCTCGTCGAGACGTGCCGAGAGGTCGCCCTTTTCCGCGGCAAGCTGGTCCTCGTCGACCGCCGCAAGCAACGCCTCGGCCTCCTCGACCGTCTCCGCCCGCATCTGCTGCACGAGATCGCGCGCCGCCTCCCCGACACGGGAGAGCACGTCGTCCCGCCTGCGGTAGGCGTCCAGCAGGATTTCGGCTTCCGCGAGCGTGTCGCAACCGAGGAAGGCGAAGATTTCCGACTGCCGCGCGGCAAGGACCGCGCGTCGTTCCGCCAGCTCCCTTTCCTCCTCGTCGAGCCGCACGAGGGCCTTGTCGATGGCCGCGCAGCGTTCGCGGACCGAGCGGGCCGCGGCAAGGCGGCCGGCAAGGGCCGCGACGGTGGAAAGCGGATCATCCGCATCGAAGGGTTCGGCAAGGCGTTCGGCGAGACGGCGGGCGTGGCCGGCGTAATCCCGCTGGTCGCGGTGCATGGCATCGATGCGGTGGTCCAGCTCGCGCCGGCGCTCGACATTGCCGGCGAGCGTCTGGAGGGCCGGCAGCAGGGCCGCGAGCCGTTCGGGCTCGCCCGGTGCATCGCCGGCCGCAAGCCAGGTGCCGGCGATCGCATCCTGCCAGTCCGCATGCCATGCGGCGAGCGCCGATGCGGCATCCTCGGCCGCCCTGGCGCGCGTCTCTGCATCGCGTTTCGCGCGGGCCAGATGCTCGGCCGCGGCAAGCCGCTCGGCGTGGGCGGTCTTCAGTGCCTCCAGCCGGTCCTCCGCGAGGAAAAGCGCCTCGTCGAGGGTCGCCCCCTCGGCAAGGCCGAAGGGAACGAGAGACGACAGCCGCGCCAGCACGTCCCGCGCATCCTGTTCGACGAGGGCCGCCTCGGTCTCCTGCCGGGCAAGCAGGGCAGATTTTTCCAGCGCCGCGGAGCGCCGTTCGAGCCAGGAAGCGATCTCCGCCAGCGGCGTTTCCGCGGGAAGCCCGAGGCGCGCGGCGATGACGGATACCTGCGTTTCGATGCCCGCCTTCGCCTGTTCCAGCCGCACCGTGTCGCCGCAGAGGGCTTGAAGGCGCGCCGAGCCCTCGGCGACCGTCCGCTCGAGGATGCGGATTTCCGAAAGCCGGTCTGCATTGCGCAGCCGCGCATCGGTCGCGCGGTCGTCCTCGCGCATGGCGTTCTCGAAGAGGGAGGCGGATTTTTCGTCCAACGTGCTCCGATGATCCTGCCAGGCCGCGTCACGCACGGCGCGCAAGGATGCCGCCTGCTCCTCGCCGGCCGCGCCCGTCGTCGTCCGGAGCGCATCGAGCGTTGCCTTCGCGGCGGCGACGTCCGTTTCCTGCGCCGCAACCTGCTCGCGCTGGCGGTGGAGGGCCTCGGCCGATGCATCGTATCGCTTGCGCAGGCTCTCCAGCTCGTCGGGCGCCGGAACGGCCATGGCCACGAGCGCCGCCGTCGCGCCCGTCCACGGTGCCAGCCTTGCCGTTGCTCCATCGGCTTCCTGCCGGGCCAGCACGAGAAGGCGCCGGGCTTCGCGCAGGCGGGCGGGAAGGTCGCCGGAGCGAGTGGCGCGCAGGATCGCGCCGAGCGCGGACCGGGCGTTCTCTTCCGCCTCCGCGTCCGGGGCCTCGCCGACCCTCGTGTCCGTCGCCGCCAGCGCCTTTTCCGCTTCGATCCGTTCCCGGATGGTCGCGGCGGAGCGCTCGGCCAGCGCCGCCCGCCGCGACAGGAGCGCGGTGAGCCGGTCGGCAAGGCCCTCCGGCAGCAGTATCTCCGCCGGATCGGTCTCCACCGGAAGGCCGAGCGTTGCCAGGCCGGCTGCTATCGTCGCGGCCAGCCGGTCGCGGTCGGCCTCGCGGCCCGAAAGGTCCATGGCTGCGGTGCGGAAGCGTGCTTCCAGCGCGGAGCCCGAAAGCGCCGCAATATCCGGCTCGGCCGAAAGCACGGCGTCGTCCTCGGCGAGTGCGGCGCGCTCCTCGGCATGCCGCTCGCGCTCCATGACCACCCGCGTGCCGCGTGCGCCGATCTCCGCCTCCTGCCGGGCGAGCTCGCCGAGAAGGGCGCGCCAGGCCGCAGGCGGGGAATCGCCGAGTTCGAAGGCGCCGAGTTCGGTGCGGAGGGCCCGCAGGCGGCGCAGAGACGGCAGCGCGGAAAGGCTGCGCTCGGCCTCGGCGAGCGCGGAACGGGCCTCGGCGCGGGCGGCGGCCGCCTCTTCGTGGCGCTCGGCGGCGGCATCGCGCTCGCGGACCAGAAGACCGTAGTCGCGGGCGGCGACGTCCAGCGCCTTGCGCTCGGCGGCGAGGGCCTCGATTTCCGCCTTCAGGATCGACAGGCCGTGCTTGCGGCCCGCGGGACGGTAGAATTCATCCGCCTCGGCCTTCAGCGCGGCAAGGCCCGTCGCCATGTCGGAGAGGCCGGAACTGGCGGAAAACAGCATCGCGCCGAGCTCGCCCTCGCTCTTGAGGATGTCCTCGCCGCCCTTCTCGATGCTCTCGTCGTCGAGCGAGAACATGGTGCGATAGGCATTGCGATCCATGCCGCCGAGGACCGACGCGAAGAGCGCGTCCGGCAGCGTCCTGTCGTCCGCCGTGACGAGCGAGCCCTGGTTGCGCTTGAGGCGGTAGGCCTCGTGCCGTTCCGGGCCGAGGGACAGCCGCCCGCCAACGCGCATCAGCGCGTAGGGATGGAGGAAGCCGTAGGCGCTCGACTTCTCGATGCCGAAGAGCAGGTCGAGATAGGCGGAAAACAGCGTCGACTTGCCGGCCTCGTTGGGGCCGTGGACGAGGTGGAAATCGGGCCTGCCCGGCTGCGCCACGCCGAAATCGAGGCTGCGGTCGGTGAACTTGCCGTAGCGGACGAGGTCCAGTCGGTCGAGGCGCATGTATCAGGCCCCCTCGCCCGTTCCGCCGAGGCGGGCGAGCACGGTATCGGAGCCCTGCATGGCGAGTTCGGAAAGCAGCGTCTCCTCCGCCGCCTCGTCTGCGGCCAGCAGGCTGCGCGCTTCCCTGGGAAGCTGGCGCAGGAGATCGCCGAGCGCCTCGCGCAATTCCTCGCGGTAGGCATGGTTTTCCACGACGTCCTCGCGCATCAGCCGCGCCAGTTCCGTGACCGGCCCGGCATCGGCCCCCGCCGCCGCAGCCGGCGCGGAAACGGCAAGCTCCACCGCCTCGATCCAGCATTCGCCGAGGGAGGCGGCAAGGTTCTGCAATTCGGCGAGCAGAAGGTCCTCGTCGCGGCGCAGGCGCCAGGCGAGCGGCGTTGCGCCCGTCACGACAAGCCGCGCGACAAGATGGGCGCCGCCGGCAGCCGCGCGCGCCGCCGAAAGCACGCTTTCGGCACGGTCGAGCATGGCGCGCCAGTCGTCGATGCCCGAGAGATCGAGCGGCAGCCGCTCGAAGACGGCGACGGCGACGGTGCGCTCCTCGCAGGCGATCGTGCCGTCTTCGGCGACGGTGGCGAGCATCACGCCCTTCGGCCCGCCCTCGTTGATGTCGCGGCCCTGCGGGTTGCCGGGCATGACGATCCAGGGCCTTTCCAGATGCACCCGCCGCTGGTGGATATGGCCGAGCGCCCAATAGTCGAAACCGTGCGCGGCAAGGTCGGCGATGCCGACGGGCGCATAGGGATCGTGGCGGCTCGCGCCGGCAAGGCTGGTGTGCATGAGGCCGATATTGACCGCATCCGGCACGGGCACGCGGTAGGTGGGCAGGAGCGAGGCGGGTGCGTGCGGGTTGGCGAAGCTGACGCCATGGACGTGGATCTCGCGGCCGTTCGACAGCACGCCCGCCCGCACCGGTTTGCCGCGGCCGTCGAAGACGTGCACGTTCGGCGGAAAGGTCAGCTCGCGGGTGATCTGCGACTGCGCATCGTGATTGCCGCGGATGATGAAGACGCGGATGCCGGCCGCCTCCAGCCGCCGCATCTGCCCCATCAGGAAGAGCGCGGTCGCCATGGAGGTCTGCGAGCCGTCATAGAGGTCGCCGGCGATGATCACGGCATCCACCGCCTCGGTCATGGCAAGGTCGACGATGCGCTCCAGCGCCTTGCGCGTCGCCCCGCGCACGAGGTCGCCAAGGTCGGCATTGCGCAATGCGAGGGACGTCAGCGGAGAATCGAGATGCAGGTCGGCGGTGTGGATGAAGCGGAAAGGCATGGCCGGACAATCGCGCCCGCCACCCTCCGGGTCAATGCTTGCAGCAACGCGCAGCGCGTTATGCAGGAAAGAAATCGACCCTCCCCGAAAAAGCCGGAGAAGAGGCAAGGAAAAGCGCCCACCGCCTGACCGTTCGCATTTACAGGCATCGTTCAATATCTATGATCAAATAGAGCGAAAATCTTCGCGATCATTTGACATGGTCCCTCATAATACCTATATTTCACCTCATGAATAGCACGATAGAAATCTCCCAAGGCATGTTCAAACTCTACCATCAGGTGAGTCGCCTGGTGAATGAGTGCATGATGGACGAAGGCGTTTCGCTCGCCCGCAGCAAGTTCCTGCTTCTTCTGGAATGCCAGGGCCCGCAGCGGTCGACGGACATCGCCTGCGCTCTTGGTTTCGCCCCCCGTACGGTGACGGAAGCCATCGACGGTCTCGAACGTGACAAGCTCGTCAAGCGCGAGCCCGACCCGAAGGACCGCCGCGCCAAGATCGTTTCGATCACGGATATGGGCCGCACCGTCATTTCGGCCGCCCAGCAGCCGCAGCACAAGACGATCGAGGCGATCTTCAACGTGCTGACGGAAGAGCAGAAGCAGCACTTGAAGGAAATCATCCGCTGTCTCAGCGAGAAGACCGAAGAGTTGCAACGGGAAAGAGACAAGACCGAAGGCGGTGCCCAGGCGGCGCCGGTTCCCTCCCTGCAGGCCGTCGGCTAGACCGGACGGCAGGAAAACGGAAAAGGCCGGGATCGCAGCATCCCGGCCTTTTCGTTTGTGGCCTTTGGAGACCAACGCCCTCCCAAACAAAGAGAGGGCGCCGGCCGCGCGTTTACATCGCGTTGAGCGGGCCGATGCCGAAGAACAGCGTCTCGCCGGAGGAGCCGTCGACGCCGTCATTGTCGGTCACGACATAGCCGTTGCCGGCGGCATCGATGGCAAAGCCTTCCACCTTGTCGACGACGTAGCCGTTCGTGGCCTTGAGGTCGGGGATGAAGTCGCGGACCTCCTGCTTCTTCACGACCGGGAGTTCCCCGCCAAGCTTTGCCGGCTTCAGGTCGGCCAGCGCGACGCGGTAGAGCTTCTTCAGCCTGGCGGCATCGCCGATCAGGTTGTCCCGCTCGATGATATAGGCGTGGTCGCCGCTCACCGTGATCTCCGAGAGGCCGACCCAGCCGCTCTCCGTCTTCTCTAGCGGATAGCGGACAGCGCCCCACTCCTCGGAGGACGGCTTGTAGGAGACGAGCTTCACGAAGCCCTTCTCGTCGTCACCCCATTCGCGCTGCACGGCCATCCAGAGCACCTTGTCGTCGCCTTCGCCGATGCTGGTGATGCCTTCGAAACCGAAGCGCGTCTCTCCGGCGCGCAACTCGGCGGGAATGGCGATCTCCTTGTCGATCTCGCCCTTGCCGTTCACATGGATGATGGCGTGGGCATAGAGCTTGTCGGCGTTGCCCTCGTTGGCGAGCCAGAAACCACCCTCGCCGTCCGGTGTCAGGCCCTCGCTGTCGAGCTTCTGGGCGGGGGCGCCGTTGCGCGTGATGCGCAGGGCGTCGACGATCTTCGCCGGCTTGGCCGTCGCGTCGATCGTGAAGATCGTCGGCTGCGACGCATAGAAGGAATCGTTCACGGCGTAGAGCATGCCGGGCTTGTCCTTCATCGGTGCGAGGCCCGACAATGCGCCGAAGCCGATCAGTTCGCCGTCCTTCTCGGTGGAGACGAGCTGCGGATAGGCCGCCTCGCCTTCCGCCCGCTCGTAGATCATGACATGCGAGCGCGCGCCGCCGTCCTCGACGAGATCGGTCTCGTTGGCCGTCACGAGGAGGTTGCGTTGCGGGATGGCGACCGCGCCTTCCGGGCCGATGCCGGACGGCAGGAGCTGGAGAAGCTCTGGCTCCGCGCCCGTATCCTTGTAGACGCCGACGATGGAGGCGCGCTCGGCCAGCACGAAGAACAGGTTGTCCTCGCCGAATTTCGCGGCTTCCAGGCCTTCCGGCTCGACGCCCTTCTTGTTGCGCTTGTCGGGATAATGGCCGATCTTCGCGATCTCGCGCTCGAAGGCCGCGCCGTTCTCGTAGAGGACCTTGCCCTCCTTGTCGAAGATGGTGAAGCCGCGGGCGCCGCCCTTCCAGTCGCCTTCGTTGGCAATGACGAGGCGGTTGTCGTCCAGCCACTTCACGGCGTCGGGTTCGCGGGCAACGTCCTCCATCTTGCCGGTGAATTTCAGCGCGCCGTCCTTCTTCGTGTCGATCCCTTCGAGGCTGACGGTGCCGGCGGAGAAGTGGCTCTTCACCGCGCCGGTCCTGCCGTCGACGATGACGATGTGGTTGTTCTCCTGCAGCGTGACGGCAACCTCGTCGAGGCCGTTGAAGGAGACGAATTCGGGTTCCGGGTCCTCTCCGGCAATGTCGGCAAGGCCGGTCAGGGCCACATGCCTGATCGAGCCGCAATCGACGACGCCGTCCTTGAGCGAGAGCAGCACGAGGTCGCCGGCCGGCATCTGCGGGAGCGCGCCGTCGTTGACCTCCTCGTCGCGCTCGTTCTCGATGGCGATGGCGGCGAGCGTCTTGTCCTTGTTGAGGGCGATGGAGTCCGGCTGGCCGCCGAGGTCGCAGGTCGCCTCGACCTTCTTTCCGGCCAGATCGACCTGGGCAAGGACGCCCGACGGCTTGACGAAGCTTTCGCGCGTGTTGATGGCGACCAGCGCCTTGCCGGCCGCGATGGCCACGGATGTCGGCTCGCCCTCCAGGGCGACAGAGCCGCCGGCCTTCGGGGCCTTCGCATCGGTGATGTCGATCAAGCCGATCGCCTTGTTCGGGCTGTCGGAATAGACGAGCGTGTTGCCGTCCTCGGAGGCGGCGACGATTTCGGACGAGGTCGGCGTCGCCGTGTCCACGCCCTCGGGCAGATTGTCGGCGACGGCGAAGGACGCGATGCGATTGAACACGGGCTCGGCGCCGGCGGCCGGGGCCACCGATGCGGCGAGGACCGCCGCGAGCGCGGCGGTGAGCGAACGGGTCTTCATGAAATCCTCCGGACTCCGGTTGAAAGGAACCCGGCGGTTCTGCGTCCTGCCTGTTACAGGCCGATGACAATCCGGCCGCAGGCGCGCACCCATCCCCGCAAATAAAAGGGGGCCCGGACAAACCGGACCCCGATCCTGATTTTCAGGTTTGGCGGCGGAGTGGATAACCGCTCTGCCCGAGCAGAGGATCAGCCGTTGACGGCGTCCTTCAGGCCCTTGCCTGCCGAGAACTTCGGTACGTTGCGTGCCGGGATCTCGATTTCGGCGCCGGTCGAAAGGTTGCGGCCCTTCGAAGCTTCACGGCGCGAGACGGAGAAATTGCCGAAACCGACGAGACGAACGTCGCCGCCGTTCTTGAGTTCGCCCTGGATGGTCTCGAAAACGGCGTCAACCGCGGAAGCAGCATCCGTCTTGGACAGGCCAGACTTTTCAGCCACTGCGGATACGAGTTCATTCTTGTTCATGTTTCCACCCCTTTCTTACGGTTTGAAACGACTCATACAAGTCGGGGGCAGAATACGCATCGCCCCTCGCCCCGCAAGAATATTTCGTCGCAATCCCCTGAGAATCCGGGGTTTACACACGATTTTCGACGAAAAAGACCGGCCGAGGGGCCGGTCTTTCATGTTTTTTCCATTCGCGGAGCCGGGAACCGGCCCCGCGCGCGGGCTCAATGCGCCACGGCGCCGGTGCCTTCGTCGGTCGATTCGACAGCGGAAACGCTGGCTGCCGCGACCGTGGCATCCCACTCGATCGGCTCGGGCTTGCGGATCAGCGCATGTTCGATCACCTCGCCCATGCGGGAGACGGGAACGATCTCCATGTTGTTCTTCACGTTATCCGGAATGTCCGCCAGGTCCTTGGCGTTCTCTTCCGGGATCAGCACCTTCTTGATGCCGCCGCGAAGCGCCGCGAGCAGCTTTTCCTTGAGGCCGCCGATCGGCAGCACCCGGCCGCGCAGCGTCACCTCGCCCGTCATCGCGATGTCCTTCGAGACCGGGATGCCGGTCATGATGGACACGATGGCGGTCGCCATGGCGATGCCGGCCGACGGGCCGTCCTTGGGCGTTGCGCCTTCCGGAACGTGCACGTGGATGTCCGTCTTGTCGAAGCGCGGCGGCTCGATGCCGAAATCGACGGCGCGCGAGCGGACATAGGAGGCCGCCGCCGAGATCGATTCCTTCATCACATCCTTCAGGTTGCCGGTGACCGTCATGCGGCCCTTGCCACCCGGCAGGCTGACGCCTTCGATGGTGAGCAGCTCGCCGCCGACTTCCGTCCAGGCAAGGCCCGTGACGACGCCCACCTGGTCCTCGCGCTCGGCTTCGCCGTGGCGGAAGCGCGGAACGCCGAGGAAGTCGTGGATGTTCTCCGCCGTGACCTCGACCTTCGTCGCCTTGCCCTTGATGATCTCGGTGACCGCCTTGCGGGCGAGCTTCATCAGTTCACGCTCGAAGTTTCTGACGCCCGCCTCGCGGGTGTACTGCTGGATGACCGCCATCAGCGCGCCGTCGGTGACCGAGAATTCCTTCGGCTGCAGCGCGTGGTCGCGGATCGCCTTGGGCAGCAGGTGCCTTTTGGCGATTTCCAGCTTCTCTTCTTCCGTGTAGCCGGCAATGCGGATCACTTCCATGCGGTCCATCAGGGGCGCGGGAATGTTCAGCGTGTTCGCCGTCGTCACGAACATGACGTTGGACAGGTCGTATTCGACTTCCAGGTAGTGGTCCATGAAGGTCGAGTTCTGTTCCGGGTCCAGCACCTCGAGCAAAGCCGAGGACGGGTCGCCGCGGAAGTCCATGCCCATCTTGTCGATCTCGTCGAGCAGGAAGAGCGGGTTGGACTTCTTCGCCTTCTTCATCGACTGGATGACCTTGCCGGGCATCGAGCCGATATAGGTGCGGCGGTGGCCGCGGATCTCGGCCTCGTCACGCACGCCGCCGAGCGCCATGCGGATATATTCGCGGCCGGTCGCCTTGGCGATCGATTTCGCGAGCGAGGTCTTGCCGACGCCCGGAGGGCCGACGAGGCACAGGATCGGACCCTTGATCTTGGTCGAGCGGGCCTGTACGGCGAGGTATTCGACGATGCGCTCCTTGACCTTGTCGAGGCCGAAATGATCCTCGTCGAGGATCTTCTCGGCGGCGTTTAGGTCGGTCTTGATCTTCGACTTCTTGCCCCACGGAATGCCCGTCAGCCAGTCGAGATAGTTGCGCACGACGGTGGCTTCCGCCGACATCGGGCTCATCTGGCGCAGCTTCTTCAATTCGGCATCCGCCTTCTCGCGGGCCTCCTTGGAGAGCTTGACCTTGGCGATCTTCTCTTCCAGCTCTGCCATCTCGTCGCGGCCGTCCTCGCCGTCGCCGAGCTCCTTCTGGATCGCCTTCATCTGTTCGTTGAGGTAGTATTCGCGCTGGGTCTTCTCCATCTGGCGCTTGACGCGCGAGCGGATGCGCTTTTCGACCTGCAGGACCGAGATCTCGCCTTCCATGAAGCCGAGCGCCTTTTCGAGGCGCAGCTTGACGCTGGTCGTCTCGAGCATTTCCTGCTTCTCGACGATCTTGATGGACAGGTGCGAGGCGACGGTGTCGGCGAGCTTCGAGTAGTCCTCGATCTGGCTCGCGGCGCCGACGACTTCGGGCGAAATCTTCTTGTTGAGCTTCACATAGTTCTCGAACTCGGAGACGACCGAGCGCGACAGCGCCTCGATCTCCACCGGGTCCTCGTCCGGCTCGGCCAGCACGTGGGCCATCGCCTCGTAGAACTCCTCGCGGTCCGTGTAACCGTCGATCTCGGCGCGCGCGCGGCCCTCGACCAGAACCTTCACGGTGCCATCGGGGAGCTTCAGGAGCTGGAGAACATTGGCGACGGTGCCGATGCGGTAGATGGCGTCGGTCTCCGGATCGTCGTCGGAAGCGTTGATCTGGGTGGCAAGCATGATCTGCTTGTCGGTGCCCATGACCTCTTCCAGCGCGCGGATCGACTTCTCGCGACCGACGAAGAGCGGCACGATCATGTGCGGGAACACCACGATGTCGCGCAGGGGCAGGACCGGGAAGGCCGTGGAGTCGTGCGACGCAGACGTCTTTTTCGTCATGTCATTTCCTTTCAAACGTCCCGTTTCCGGGAACCGGTCCCATCGGCGCTCGGGAAGCGTCGGGCCGGCGATCTTTTCCATCCACAAGTGGAGTGCGTTCAACGCTTTTTCAAGCCCGGCTGCGGGGTGCCCCACCCCACGCCGGACCAGACGAACCATCAAGGGAAGTGTAGTCTTCCGCGCTGTCGCGGAACTTGCGGCCTTCCCCCGGCACCCATCGCCGGAGCATACGCAAAACAGAATCGAAGTCTTCCATATTCGCGCGACGCGCGGCGTTACGCAACGGCCGATGTGCGGCAGAACCATGAAGGCCATGGACCCGAACGGCCCGGCCCGGCATTATGCCCGATTGCCGGTAAACCCAGGAGTCGCAAATGTCGAAATCCGTCTTCGCCACCCTCGCAACCCTTCTCGTTCTTCCCGCCGGCGCCGCCCTGGCGCAGTTCACCGGCCCTTCCGACGTGCAGCAGGGCGGCGATACGAAATATCCGGCCATGACCGTCGAAGCCATAAAGGCCGATGCCAAGGACGATATGAAAGCGACGATCGAGGGCAGGATCGTCCGCAAGCTGGCGGACGAGGAATACCTCTTCGCGGACGACACAGGCGAAATCCGGGTCGAGATCGACGATGACGACTTTCCCGCCCAGCCTGTCTCGGAGACCACCCGCGTGCGGTTGCAGGGCGAGGTCGACACCCATCGCGTCAAGGAAACCGACTTCGACGTGGACCGCGTGACCATCATCGAATGAGGGCGGGACCCTCCCCTTTCGGGGAGGGACTTTCTTCAGGCCGAAACGTTGGCCTTCTCGTCGGAGCGCTCCGAGTAGATGTAGAGCGGACGGGCCGAACCCTTGACCACCTCGTCGGAGATGACGACCTCGCGGACGCCTTCCAGCGTCGGCAGTTCGAACATCGTGTCGAGCAGGATCTTCTCCATGATCGAGCGGAGGCCGCGCGCGCCGGTCTTGCGGACGATGGCCTTGCGGGCGATCTCGCGCAGCGCATCCTCGTGGAAGGTCAGTTCCACGTCTTCCATCTCGAACAGGCGCTGGTACTGCTTGATCAGCGCGTTCTTCGGCTCGGACAGGATCTGGATCAGCGCATCCTCGTCGAGATCCTCCAGCGTCGCCAGGACGGGCAGACGGCCGATGAATTCCGGGATGAGGCCGAACTTCACCAGGTCCTCCGGCTCCAGCTCGCGCAGGACTTCGCCGACGCGGCGGTCTTCCGGCGAGCGAACCGTCGCGCCGAAGCCGATGGAGGTCTTCTCGCCGCGGGCGGAGATGATCTTGTCGAGGCCGGCGAAGGCGCCGCCGCAGATGAACAGGATGTTCGTCGTGTCGACCTGCAGGAATTCCTGCTGCGGATGCTTGCGGCCGCCCTGCGGGGGAACCGAGGCGACCGTGCCTTCCATGATCTTCAGAAGCGCCTGCTGCACGCCCTCGCCTGACACGTCACGGGTGATGGACGGATTGTCGGACTTGCGCGAGATCTTGTCGACCTCGTCGATATAGACGATGCCGCGCTGCGCGCGCTCGACATTGTAGTCGGCCGCCTGCAGGAGCTTCAGGATGATGTTCTCCACGTCCTCGCCGACGTAACCGGCCTCGGTCAGCGTCGTGGCGTCGGCCATGGTGAAGGGCACGTCGATGATGCGGGCAAGCGTCTGGGCGAGGTAGGTCTTGCCGCAACCCGTCGGGCCGACCAGCATGATGTTCGACTTCGCCAGTTCCACGTCCGAGCCCTTGGCGGCATGCGCCAGGCGCTTGTAGTGGTTGTGTACCGCGACCGAGAGGATGCGCTTGGCCTGCTGCTGGCCGATGACATACTCGTCGAGGACCTTGATGATATCCTGGGGCGTGGGGACGCCGTCGCGGGATTTCACCATCGAGGTCTTGTTCTCCTCGCGGATGATGTCCATGCACAGTTCGACGCATTCATCGCAGATGAACACGGTCGGTCCGGCAATCAGCTTGCGGACCTCGTGCTGGCTCTTGCCGCAGAAGGAGCAGTAAAGGGTATTCTTGGAGTCGCCGCCGTTGCTGCCGCTGACCTTGCTCATATCACTTTCCTTCCAGCACGCCGTTCATCTTCGGGAAGATGGCCGGACCACTCAAACCACCCTTGCCGGCACCGCTCGTGCTGCCTTGAAGGGCTCCAGGGGTACTGACCGGAAAAGGGGCGACCCCCGAACCGGTGGCAACGAATCCCCCACCGAATTTACCAAATGCTAGGCCGTCACAAATCAACATAGCATTAACGGCCAATATTAACGGCTTTATGGTGCGGATAAAGCCCCGTGACCATTACAAATGTGTCACAATATGCCTCATCCGCACACAAAACGTCGTCCTTACGCGTTCTCGACGCCTTCGATCGCCTCGCGGCTCGTGATGACGCGGTCGACAAGGCCCCAGTCCTTCGCCTCGTCCGCGCTCATGAAATGGTCGCGGTCGAGCGTCTGTTCCACTTCCTCGTAGGTGCGGCCGCAGTGCTTGACGTAGACCTCGTTCAGCTTGCGCTTCATCTTAAGGATGTCCCTGGCGTGACGCTCGATGTCGGACGCCTGGCCGGAGAAACCGCCGGAGGGCTGGTGCACCATGATGCGGGCGTTCGGCGTGGCAAAGCGCATGTCCTTGTGGCCGGCGGCGAGCAGCAACGAGCCCATGGACGCGGCCTGGCCGATGCACAGCGTCGACACGGCGGGCCTGATGAACTGCATCGTATCGTAGATCGCCATGCCCGAGGTCACGACGCCGCCCGGCGAATTGATGTAGAGCGCGATCTCCTTCTTCGGGTTCTCGGCCTCGAGGAAGAGAAGCTGCGCGCAGACGAGCGTGGCGATATGATCCTCGACGGGACCCGTCAGGAAGATGATGCGCTCCTTGAGGAGGCGCGAATAGATGTCGTAGGAACGTTCGCCGCGGTTGGTCTGCTCGACGACCATCGGCACCAGAGCCATGGCGGTATCTACGGGATTTCTCATGTCAATCCTTCTTCTCAAGTGGCCCTGAAACCCTTCGCAGACGTTGGGAATCAGCAAGTTTCATCTTCCCTACATAGAGTGTCAGGGTGGCTGACTTCAAGACGGCCAAGCGTTTTGCGGCGCTCTATGCCAGAATGCGGTTAACCGGCGCGAGGTGGACCCCGTGATTTCCACACCCGAACCGGAGGCAAGGTGAAGGAAGGATGAATCCGGCCATCCCTCCCGCCCGCGACCCATCGCTCCCTGCCGGACGGAGGCAGCCATGACGATACGATCGATCGCAGCCCTTTCGCTGCTTCTCATGACGGCGACGGGCGCCGTTGCCCAGCAGGCATCGGACACGGTCGCCCCCGAACGGGCGACCGGGCTTGCCGCCGCGAAGATCGTGACGGCGAAGGAGCACATGGTCGCGGCCGCCCATCCGCTCGCGGCGGAGGCCGGCGAGCGGGTCCTTGCCGGGGGCGGCAGCGCGATCGACGCGATGGTCGCGGTCCAGACGGTGCTCGGCCTCGTGGAGCCGCAGTCCTCCGGCCTCGGCGGAGGCGCCTTCCTCGTCTATTACGATGCCGGCGCGAAGCGCATCGTCACGCTCGACGGGCGCGAGACCGCGCCGATGGAGGCGACGCCGAAGCTCTTCCTCGACGACGAGGGCCAGCCGCTGGAATTCTTCGATGCTGTCGTCGGCGGCCGCTCGGTCGGCACGCCCGGCACGGTCATGCTGCTGCAGGAGGCGCACAACCGCTGGGGCCGCAAGCCGTGGAAGGACCTCTTCGCGCCGGCGCAAAAGCTTGCGCGCGACGGCTTTGCCGTCTCCCCGCGCCTTGCCGGCCTCATCGCGGCGGAGGGCGGCCGGCTGAAGACCTTCGAGGCGACGGCCTCCTATTTCTTCGACGCCGACGGCGCGCCGCTGAAAGCCGGCGCCGTGCTGAAGAACCCCGCCTATGCCGATACGCTGTCCGCCATCGCCGGCGGCGGGGCGGCGGCCTTCTACAGCGGCCCCATCGCGGAAGCGATCGTCGATACGGTGCGCATGTCGGGAAAGAACAGCGGCGTGCTCTCGCTGCCCGACCTTGCCACCTACCGGGTGAAGGAGCGCCCGCCCGTCTGCATCCTTTACCGCGCCCTCGACGTCTGCGGCATGGGACCGCCCTCCTCCGGCGCGCTCGCCGTCGGCCAGATGCTCGGCATGCTGGAGAACTTCGACCTCAAGGCGCTTGGCAAGGACAATCCGCAAAGCTGGCGGCTGATCGGCGATGCCCAGCGCCTCGCCTTCGCCGACCGCGGGCGCTACCTTGCCGACACCGATTTCGTACCCGCCCCGATCAAGGGCCTCGTCGACAAGGCCTATCTCGGCGAACGCGCGAAGCTGCTCGACGGCGACAAGGCGCTCGGCGAGGATGCCGTGACCGCCGGCACGCCGGAATGGGACCACGCCTTCAACTTCGGCCGGGATTCCGCCATCGAGCTGCCCTCCACCAGCCATTTCGTCATCGTCGACAAGGACGGCAACGTCGTCTCCATGACGACGACCATCGAGAACGGCTTCGGCTCGCGCCTGATGACCGGCGGCTTCCTGCTCAACAACGAGCTGACGGACTTCTCCTTCGAGACTCACGACGAGGGCCGGCCCGTCGCCAACCGCGTCGAGCCGGGCAAGCGTCCGCGCTCCTCCATGTCGCCGACCATCGTCCTGAAGGACGGCAAGCCGCTTCTGGCGATCGGCTCGCCCGGCGGCAGCCAGATCATCGGCTATGTCGCGCAGGCGCTGATCGCCTATGTCGACTGGGGCATGGATGTCGGCGGCATCGTCGCCATGCCGCATCTCATCAACCGCTTCGGTCCCTACGACGTCGAAGCGGGCACGGACGCGGAGAAGCTCGCAGAACCGCTGAAGGCGCTCGGCTACGAGGTGAAGGCCGGCGAGATGAACTCCGGCCTGCACGCCATCGAACTGACCGCCGAAGGCCTCAAGGGCGCCGCCGACCCGCGGCGGGAGGGCGTGGCGATCGGCAAGTGAGGAGGATGTCGAACACGCAACACCGTGCTTTCATGGACCGGTGAAATCCATTAGGGCATTTGGCCATGACCACAACACACCTGCCCTTCCTCTCCATCGACCCCGCCAGCCGCCGCGTTTGCCTCGACGGCCGCAACCCGGATTTCTACCGCGACCCGAACCCGGTCTATGCCGCGCTGCATGCGCATTGTCCCACCTTCTGGTGGGAAGAGCAGAAGCAATGGTATTTCACCGGCTACGACCATGTGAACGGTCTTCTGCGCGACCGCCGTTTCGGCAGGCAGATCCTGCATGTGGCGACGCGCGAGGAGCTCGGCCTGCCGGAGCCGCAGGATCACGTCCGGCATTTCGATGCGGCGGAGGCCTGGTCGCTGCTGGAACTGGAGCCGCCGGAGCACACGCGGCTGCGCACCCTCGTCAACCGCGCCTTCGTCTCGCGCATGATCGAGCGGCTGACGCCCGAGATCACGGAACTGTGCCACCAGGCCATTGACCGTTTCGAGAAGGACGGGCGCGTCGAACTGCTCTCCGCCTTCGCCGACATCCTGCCGGTGACGATGATCGCCCGGATGATCGGCATACCGGACGAGATGGGGCCGCAGCTTTTGAAGTGGTCGCATGCTTATGTGCGCATGTACATGTTCGGCCGCACGCGTGAGGACGAGCTTGCGGCAGACAAGGCCGCGCAGGAATTCGCGGCCTATGTGCGCGGCGTCATCGCCGAGCGCCGGGCCGAGCCGCGCGACGACCTGCTTTCGCACATGGTGCACACCGAGCACAAAGGCCAGCTTCTCACCGAGGACGAGCTGATCTCGACGACCATCGTGCTGCTCAATGCCGGCCACGAGGCAACCGTGCACCAGATCGGCAATGCCGTGCGGACGATCCTGGAGAACGGCGCCGATCCGGCCGTGCTCTTTGCCGACGGGAAGGCGACGGAGCGCACGGTGGAGGAATGCCTGCGCATCTCCGCGCCGGTGCACATCTTCCAGCGCTATGCGCTGGAGGACGTGGAGCTCGACGGCATCCGTTTCCGCCGCGGCGACAAGGTGGCGATGATCCTCGCCGCCGCCAATCTCGACCCGAGGAAGTTCAGCGACCCGCTCGTCTTCAGGCCGGATCGCGACGAGGGCGCGAACCTTTCGTTCGGCGCGGGCATCCATTTCTGCATCGGTGCGCCGCTCGCCCGGCTGGAGCTGAACATCGCCCTGCCGATCCTCTTCCAACGCCTGCCGGGGCTGCGGATCGCGAAGACGCCCGTGGTGAAGGACGTCTATCATTTCCACGGGCTGGAGGCGCTGGAGCTTGCCTGGTGACTACAGCCGGATGACGTAATCCTTGCGAGTCGTTTCAACGACTTCCCAGGTTCCGTTGAAGCCCGGCCTGAGGATCAGGCGGTCGCCGGGCCTGAGGTCGAAGACCTCGCCGTCGTCTGACGTCACGATCGAGTGGCCTTCGAGGATGTGGAAGTACTCCCACTCGTCGTAGCGGATGCGCCACTTGCCGGGCGTCGACTGCCAGATGCCCGAATAGATACCGCCCTCGGCCTCCTCGATGTTCCAGCTCGTGAAGACAGGATCGCCCGAGATCAGCCGGTCGGCTGCCGGGCGGCCCTCCTCGGCTTCGATGCCGGACGTGTCGAAACGTTGCGCCTTGCTCATGCTTTGTCCACCCGCTGACAAGAAAAGGGCGGCCCGCAAGGACCGCCCGGCCGGCATCAGGCCTTGGCGAGGGCCTGTTCGATATCGGCGATGATGTCCGCGGCATCCTCGATGCCGATGGACAGGCGCACCACGTCGGGGCCGGCACCGGCGGCGACCTGCTGCTCCTCGCTGAGCTGGCGGTGGGTGGTGGAGGCCGGATGGATGACCAGCGAGCGCGTGTCGCCGATATTGGCAAGGTGCGACAGCATCTCCAGTCCTTCGACGAAGCGCTTGCCGGCCTCGTAGCCGCCCTTGAGGCCGAAGGTGAAAACGGCGCCCGCGCCCTTCGGCGAATAGCGCTGCTGGAGGGCATGGTTCGGGTCGTCGTCGAGGCCCGCATAATTGACCCAGGCGACCTTGTCATTGCCCTTCAGCCACCTTGCGACGGCAAGCGCGTTGTCGCAATGGCGCTGCATGCGCAGCGGCAGCGTCTCGATGCCGGTCAGGATCTGGAAGGCGTTGAAGGGCGAGATGGCCGGGCCGAAGTCGCGCAGGCCGATCACGCGGCAGGCGATGGCGAAGGCGAAGTTGCCGAAGGTGGCGTGCAGCACCAGGCCGGCATATTCCGGGCGGGGTTCGGATAGCGCCGGGTACTTGCCGGAGGCCGACCAGTCGAAGGTGCCGCCGTCGACGATGACGCCGCCCATGGAATTGCCGTGGCCGCCCATGAACTTGGTCAGCGAGTGGACGACGATGTCGGCGCCGTGCTCCAGCGGGCGCACCAGGTAGGGCGTCGCCATCGTGTTGTCGACGATGAGCGGCAGGCCGTGGCGGTGGGCGATCTCGGCGATGCCGGCGATGTCGACGAAGGTGCCGCCGGGATTGGCGAGGCTCTCGATGAAGATCGCCTTGGTCTTGTCGTCGATCTGGCTTTCGAAGCTCGACAGATCGCCCGTGTCGGCCCAGCGCACATGCCAGTCGAACGACTTGAAGGCATGGCCGAACTGGTTGATCGAGCCGCCGTAGAGCCGGCGCGCGGCGATGAAATTATCGCCGGGGCGCATGATCGTGTGGAAGATGAGGAGCTGGGCCGCATGGCCGGAGGCGACGGCGAGCGCGGCCGTGCCGCCTTCGAGCGCGGCGACGCGCTCTTCGAGCACGGCCTGCGTCGGGTTCATGATGCGGGTGTAGATGTTGCCGAAGGCCTGGAGGCCGAAGAGCGAGGCGGCGTGGTCCGCATCGTTGAAGACGAAGCTGGTGGTCTGGTAGATCGGCGTCGCGCGCGCGCCGGTGGTCGGGTCCGGCTGGGCGCCGGCATGGACGGCGAGCGTGGAAAATCCGGGCTTGTTCTTGGTCATGAAACGGCCTCCCTGGCTAAAGTCGGCGCGACTATTTCAGAGAGTTAAAGCCCGGTCAAAGAAAGATTTTCCGGCAAAGGCGCGGATGCGCAAAGGAAACTTCAGGCCACGAGGCGCGGATATTCGATTGCCGGGCAGCGATCCATCACCACCTTGATGCCCGCGGCCTCCGCCGCCGCAGCAGCCTCGTCGTGGCGCACCGAGAGCTGGCCCCAGATCGCCTTCGGCAGCGGGGAGAGCGCCAGCACCTCCTCCACGACCGAGGGCAACGCATCGGCCGCGCGGAAGACGTCCACCATGTCGATCGGCTCGACGATGTCGGCAAGGCGGGCGACGACCGGCTGGCCGAGGATCTCCTTGCCGGCCTGGCCGGGATTGACCGGGATGACGCGATACCCCTTGCGCAGCAGGAAGGCCATGACCCGGTAGCTCGGACGCTCCGGATTGGGCGACGCGCCGACGAGCGCTATCACCCTGGTCGAGCGCAGGATGTCGGCGATGTAATAGTCCGGATAGGTATCGTGATTCATGGCGCTTCCCGTTTCTGCGTGGAGAATTGGGGTAACGCAACGTGAAGTCAATATCGCGGGGGTCAAGACGCCCTGAGCATCAGCACCGGATATTCGGTGACGGGGCAGCGGTCCATGACGACCCTGATGCCGGCCGCCTCCGCCCGGGCGGCGGCCGCGTCGTCGCGCACGGTGAACTGGCCCCACAGCACCGACGGTGGGGGACGAAGCGCCAGCACCTCGTCGACCACGGCATGAAGCTGGCTGGCCGCACGGAAGACGTCGACCATGTCGACCGGTTCGGGAATGTCGGCGAGGCGGGCATGGACGGTCTGGCCGAGAATGGTCTTGCCGGCATGGCCCGGGTTGACCGGAATGACGCGATAGCCCTTGCCGAGCAGGAAGCCCATCACGCCATGGCTCGGACGCGCATCGTTCGGCGAGGCGCCGAGCACGGCGATCGTGCGCACGGATTTCAGGATGTCGCGGATGTAGCTCTCGGGATAGTGATCGTGGTTCATCGCGCCCTCCTCCGGCGTTCGCAACCGTTTCTCCCGTCGTCCCGGCTGCATTGTAGGGCGAAACCGTAAAGAAGCCGGTCGGGCCTTTGGGCGTCCGGCGGCAGGCTGCGTGCCGATACGGCACAGGTTTTGCGGATTTCGGGCACCGGCGCAGCGCAATCCGGAAATTGCCGATTGCAAATCGCCTCTTTTGCGCAGATGAAAGGGCTCTCCCCTCCTCGCATGTCCGCCCCTTCGAGGTCCCACATTGCCGCTAGACGTTCTCTTTCTCGTGCTGTTCGGCGCGGTCCTGCACGCGACCTGGAATGCGCTCGTCAAATCCGGCACGGACAAGTCGCTCGACGCCTCGATGGTTTCGCTCGGCGGCGGCATTGTGGGGCTTGCCTTCCTGCCGCTGGTGCCGCTGCCGCAACCGGAGGCCTGGCCGTTCATCCTGATCTCGGCCGTCCTGCAATTCGCCTATTTCCAGCTCGTGGCCGCGGCCTACCGGGCGGGCGACATCGGCCTCGTCTATCCGCTGATGCGCGGGGCCGCTCCCCTGCTGGTCGCCACGACCAGCGGCCTCGTGCTCGGCGAGCACCTGACGCCAATCGCCATGGCCGGCGTGCTGGTCATCTCGGCGGGCGTGCTCACGCTCGCCTTCGAATCGCGCCACGGCAGTCGCCGCGCCATCGGCTACGCGCTCGCCAATGCGGCCGTCATCGCCACCTACACCTTCGTCGACGGTGCCGGCGCTCGCGTCTCCGGCAACGCCATTTCCTACACGCTCTGGATGTCCCTGCTGCCGCCCGTCCTGCTCTTTGCCTGGGCGATCCGCAAGCGGGGCGCCGCGCCGGTCTGGAAGCATGTGCGGCGCAACTGGGCGCGCGGGCTTCTCGGCGGCGGCGGCTCCATCGCGTCCTACGGCCTTGCCCTCTGGGCGATGACCAGGGCGCCCGTCGCCACCGTGGCGGCGCTGCGCGAAACCGCCATCCTCTTCGCCCTCCTCATCTCCGTCTTCATCCTCAAGGAGAAGGCAAGCGTCTGGCGCTACGTCGCGGGCGGCGTGATCGCGACGGGCGTGCTGGTGCTCAAGCTGGCTTGAGGCTACCTGCGATCCCATTCCGGCATGCGCTTGCCGAGGAAGGCGCCGATGCCCTCCTTGGCGTCGTCGGCAAGCATGTTGTCGACCATCGCCGCCACCGCGACGCCGTAGGCGTCCGCCACCGGCAATCCGGCTTGCGCGCGGAAGGCGGCCTTGCCGATACGCAGCGCCTGCGGCGACTTGGCGGCGATGACGGCGGCGTATTTGTCGACGACCTGGCGGAGATACTGCTGCGGCACGATGCGGTTGACGAGGCCGAAGTCCTTGGCGGTGGAGGCGTCGATCGTCTCGCCGGTCAGCAGCATCTCCATCGCCTGCTTGGGATGGGCGGCGCGGGTGACGGCGACCATCGGCGTCGAGCAGAACAGGCCGATATTGACGCCCGGCGTGCAGAAGGTGGAGGTGTCTGTGCAGATGGCGAGGTCGCAGCTCGCAACGAGCTGGCAGCCGGCCGCCGTCGCGAGCCCGTCGATCTCCGCGACGACCGGCTGCGGCAGCGCGGCGATCTTCAGCATGATGTCCGCCGCCATGCGCATGGTCTTCTCGAAGAAGGCGCGGCCTCCGTCGGCATCCTCGCGGCGGGCGGTCATCTCCTTGAGGTCGTGGCCGGCGGAAAAGACCTTTCCCGTCGAGGCGAGCACGACGACGCGGATGGCGTCATCGGCGGCAACGGCATCCAGCGCCGCGCCGAGCGCTTCCATGACGGCGATGGACAGGGCATTGGCAGGTGGATTGCTGAGCGTGATCCGAAGAACGGGCTCCGCGCGCTCGACGCGCACCAGGCCCGCCGGCTCCTCTTTCCTGAACGACACCACATCCGCCATGATCGCCTCCTTCATGTTTCCGCCTCCGGTCCTACGCCGCGCGGCAGCCGGTTTCAAGCGCGCGCACATAGACTTTGAGAGGGCTTGCAGCGGCCGGAAAATCGGTCTTCAAAGCAGGCGACAGGAGACGAATGCCATGGAATTGAAGCCCGTCATGGATCCCGAGGCGCTGAACCGCTTCCTCGAAACCGATTTTCCGCAGCTTCACACGGACGGCAAGGTGTTCGAGGTGGTGGGCGTCTCCCCCGGCTCGGTCGTCATGCGCCTCATGCCGAACGAGCGGCATCTGCGCCCCGGCGGCACGGTCTCCGGCCCCACGCTCTTCGCGCTTGCCGATGTCGGCGCCTATTGCGCCGTGCTCGCCCATATCGGCCCGGTGGCGCTCGCGGTCACCACCAGTCTCAACATCAACTTCCTGCGCAAGCCGAAGCCCGGCCCCCTCACCTGCACCTGCCGGCTTCTCAAGCTCGGCAAGCGGCTGGCGGTCATGGAAGCATTGATTTTCGATGAGGACGCCGACGATCTGGTGGCCCATGCCACCGCCACCTATTCGATTCCGCCGCGATAATTTGTGGTATCTATATACCGCACAAATAAGCCATTGTTTTCATTAGAATATCTCTGGCGTCTCCCGGATCGCTTCCCTTGACGTCCCATCGGCTCTCGCTTATAAGCCGCTCCAGATCGCGGTCCCCACGGGCCGCGTTCAATTTTTGGCATCCGCAAGGGGCCAAACCAAGCAACAAGAAACGCCCGTCGCCGCAAGGCCTCGGGATCTCAAAGAAAGAGCACCTCCCATGGCAACCTTCGTACAGAAGCCCGCCGAGGTAGAGAAGAAGTGGATCCTCATCGACGCCGAAGGCCTCGTTGTCGGTCGCCTCGCTACCCTCATCGCTAACCGCCTGCGCGGCAAGCACAAGGCAACCTTCACGCCCCACGTCGACGACGGCGACAACGTCATCGTCATCAATGCCGACAAGGTCGTCTTCACCGGCAAGAAGTACTCCGACAAGAAGTACTACTGGCATACCGGTTACCCGGGCGGCATCAAGGAGCGCACGGCTCGCCAGATCATCGAAGGCCGCTTCCCGGAGCGCGTCCTCGAGAAGGCTGTCGAGCGCATGGTTCCGCGCGGCCCGCTCGGCCGTCGCCAGATGAAGAACCTGCGCGTCTACGCCGGCTCCAACCATCCGCACGAAGCCCAGCAGCCCGTCGCCCTCGACGTCGCCAAGCTGAACAGCAAGAACACAAGGAGCGCCTGATAATGGCCGACCTCTCCTCGCTCAAGGACCTCGGCGTTGCTGCCGCAGCTCCCGCTGCCTCCGCCCCGGTTCACGTCAAGAAGGTTGACGCCCAGGGCCGTTCCTACGCAACCGGCAAGCGCAAGGACGCCGTTGCCCGTGTATGGGTCAAGCCGGGTTCCGGCAAGATCACCATCAACGGCAAGTCGTTCGAAGCCTACTTCGCCCGCCCGGTCCTGCAGATGATCCTGCAGCAGCCGATCGTCGCAGCTGCCCGTGACGGCCAGTTCGACATCGACGCGACCGTCGCCGGCGGCGGCCTTTCCGGCCAGGCCGGTGCCGTTCGCCACGGCATCTCCAAGGCGCTGACCTACTTCGAGCCGGGCCTGCGCACGGTCCTCAAGAAGGGCGGCTTCCTGACCCGCGACTCGCGCGTCGTCGAACGCAAGAAGTACGGCAAGGCCAAGGCCCGCCGTTCGTTCCAGTTCTCCAAGCGTTGATCGCTCGGAAGACGAACTCTTCAGGAAAGGCCGGGGTTCGCCCCGGCCTTTTCGTTTTCAGGGACGCAAAAATCCACAGAGTCCTCTTGCCTTGAAGGCGCCGATTGGCGAACGTCCCGCCAGACTTCGGAGGGACTTTCATGGCCAACAAGACGATCGACCACGCCATCACGGGCAAGGCGCTGAAGAGCGCGGCCTCGGACCCGACCCATGCGGGCGTCCTCTCCTTCATGCGCCGCCGCTATACGAAGGTGCTGAAGGACGTGGACGCCGTCGTCTGGGGCATCCCCTTCGATGCCGCCACCTCCAACCGTCCCGGCACGCGCTTCGGGCCGCAGGCCATCCGCCGCGCCTCGGCGATCATGGACAACGATCCGCAATATCCCTTCGAGCGCGACCTCTTCGAGGACATGGCCGTCATCGACTATGGCGACTGCATGCTCGACTACGGCAACCACCAGAAGACACCGGCAACCATCGAGCGCGAGGCGAGGAAGATCCTGAAATCCGGCGCCTACATGCTGACGCTCGGCGGCGACCACTTCATCACGCTGCCGCTGCTGCGCGCCCATGCGGCGAAATACGGTCCCCTCTCCCTCGTCCAGTTCGATGCCCACCAGGATACCTGGCCGGACGAGAAGGGCCGGATCGACCACGGCTCATTCGTCGGCACCGCCGTGCGCGAGGGGCTGATCGATGCCGAAAGCTCGATCCAGATCGGCATCCGCACCCATGCGCCGGAGGATTGCGGCATCCGCATCCTCTATGGCTACGACGTCGAGGAAATGAGCGCCGCGGAAATCGCCGATGCGATCATCCACCATATCGGAGACCGGGCGACCTACCTCACCTTCGACATCGATTGCCTCGACCCGGCCTTCGCGCCCGGCACCGGCACTCCCGTCTCCGGCGGCCCGTCGAGCGCGCGCATCCTCTCCGTGCTGCGCAAGCTCGGCGCGCTGAACATCCTCGGCTCGGATGTGGTCGAGGTGGCGCCCGCCTACGACCACGCGGACATCACCGCCATCGCCGCCTCCAACATCGCCATGTACATGCTGGGCCTGCACGCCGAGACGCTGGCGGAGCGCCGCTGAAGACGCGGCATTGAATGCGACGGATCAAGGGGGTATATCGGCGGCGAACGCGGCTTGACAGGATTGGATTGCAGATGAAACCGAAGATCTTCATCGATGGCGAACACGGCACGACGGGCCTTCAGATCCGCACGCGCATGGCCGGCCGCAGCGATGTCGAGCTGCTTTCCATTCCCGAGGCGGAGCGGCGCAATGCGCAGCTGCGCGAAGACCTGCTGAACAGCGCCGACGTCGCGATCCTCTGCCTGCCGGACGATGCGGCGAAGGAAGCCGTGGCCATGGTGTCCGGCAACAATCAGGTGCGCATCATCGACACCTCGACCGCGCACCGCGTCAATCCGGACTGGGCCTACGGCTTTGCCGAGATGGACCGCGCGCAGCCGGCGAAGATCGCCGGCGCCCGCTACGTCGCCAATCCCGGCTGCTATCCGACCGGCGCCATCGGGCTCATCCGCCCGCTGCGCCTCGCCGGCATCCTGCCGGAGGACTATCCGGTCACGGTCAATGCGGTCTCCGGCTATACGGGCGGCGGCAAGCAGCTGATCGCGCAGATGGAGAATGCCGACCACCCGGAGCATATCGACTCGCCGCACTTCCTCTACGGCCTGCCGCTCAAGCACAAGCATGTACCGGAAATGCAGGTGCATGGCCTCCTTTCCCGGGCGCCGCTCTTCGCGCCCTCCGTCGGCAAGTTCGCGCAGGGCATGATTGTGCAGGTGCCGCTCTACCTCGCCGACCTCAATGGCCACGCCTCGCTCGGCTCGATCCACGAGGCGCTCGCCGATCACTATGCCGGGCAGGACATCGTCGAGGTGGTGGACCTCAAGGAGAGCGCGGCGCTCCCCCGCGTCGATGCCGTCGCGCTTGCCGATACGGACCGCATGAAGCTCTACGTTTTCGGCACCGCCGGCGCGCCGCATGTCAATTTGGTCGCCCTGCTCGACAATCTCGGCAAGGGCGCCTCAGGCGCGGCGGTGCAGAACATGGATCTGATGCTGAGAGGCTGAGCGTCGCCCCTCATCCGCCTGCCGGCACCTTCTCCCCGCAAGCGGGGAGAAGGGAGATGGGGCACCGTCCCATCCCCTCGCCAGCGTTGATATTTCAGGAAATCGGGTCGGCATAGCCCTTCGCCCCGCTCACGGGGAGAGCGACTGTCTTGTCAGTCAAGCGCTTTGCCATGGTTTTCCGTCCCGGATGATGGCGTTGAGGATGGTGAGGAGCTTTCGCATGGTCGCGACGATGGCGACGATCTTCGGCTTT
>NZ_JACBFT010000016.1:0-106226 GCF_021401195.1 Shinella sp. NM-101
CCGGCTCTTTATCGCTGGATGTAAGCGTAAGCTCTGAAATCGACATATGTCCAAGCCCTCATTCGGCTCAACATCGTCAATCACGCCGTGATCCGGAAGGTGGGTGCAAAACACCGCTTACCGTGCTCCTTCAGAATCCCGATGATCTGTCGCCTGTGAAACGGTGGCGCTTCATTCCCTGGTCCTCTCAATGGGCCAGAGCTTACTTCAAAATGGATTATTCCAACGGGGCAGAGTCATTCTAGCGGGGCAAAGGTCACAAGGTCAGGGGCAAGGTCAACGCTGCCCTTGTGCTAGGCTCCAAACGCAAGAAAGCCCTCTCGCGGGAGAGGGCTTTCTATTTGATAAATATCGTAAATTCTGGTTGCGGGGGCAGGATCTAATCTTTACTTGCTGCCCGAGCAAGTAAAGATGGTTGCGGGGACGGGCAGCCATCATAACTTGCTCTTCGAAACAGCTGCATAACCTACTCGTGGGTGACCTATTGCGCGCTGTATCCGTCAATTTTTCGAACGGAAGCGACAACCTTCGCGGAGCAAATCGATGCGTCCAGTTTCATTACCCTGCCTGCGCCAGAGTTAAGTCCGAGCGAGCATAAGGTAGGCGAAGTAAGCTATGTAGCAACCGACAAATGCTGCCCCTTCGGCCCGCGACAGAGTTCTGCCCGTGAGGAAGGCTGGAACGCAAAGCACAGTTGCCGCAGCCATAACAGGAATGTCGACGGCGATGAGCGTTCTTTCCACGGTGATCGCTTCGCTCGGAACCAGCATCGTCAGCCCAAGAATGACTGCAATATTATAGACACTGCTGCCCAAAAGATTGCCTACCGCGATCTCGCGCTCATTGCGTACGGTCGAGACGATTGTCGTGATCAGTTCAGGGCTCGATGTGCCGATTGCAACTATGGTCAGTCCGATAAGAGCTTCGGAGACCTCCAACCTGCGAGCAAGATCGGAGGATCCCCATACGAGCCAATCCGCGCCTATTGTGATGACCGCAATACCACCAATCATGACGGCGACGTTCAACCATCCGCTCCGCGGAGCGTCGCGCATCGGGCGTGGCAGGACTGGCAACTCTTTGTCGGGTGGCGAACTTCTTAAGCGCGCGCTTCGAACGACCAGGACGATATAGCCGATACCACCAAGCAGGAACACAAGGCCCTCGGCTCTCGACAGATAACCATCAGCTGCAAACACCCAGAACGCCAGTGCGGCGGCTATCATTGCAGGGAGTTCAAGCCCAACGGAGACCGGTTCCAAAACAACGGGCCGAGCGATAGCACATAGTCCAAGGATGAACAGCAGACCGAAGGTGTTGGTGCCGGCGATGTTCCCGACGACCAACCCTCCTTCTCCCGTCAACGCGGCATTGATGCCCACCGCCAGCTCAGGTGTGCTTGTCCCGATCGCAACAAATGTGAGCCCGATGACGAGCGGGGATATGCTCAGCCGGCGCGCGAGCGTCGACCCGCTGCGCACCAGTATATCCGCTCCGCCGACCAAAGCGAGGAGGCCAAGCGCGCACCAGAGAATTGCGGCCGTCAAGGCTTGTGTCTCTGCAGAAGCACCGGATATGCGGCAAGGCCTGCATGCCGCTCTATGACCACGCTCCGGATCAGCCGATTTCGCCTAAGGGCTGGATATATGTCACCGAAAGATGATCCGGGAACTTCAGCGCTGTTTTAATAGCTTCGCGGTCCACCGTACCGAGGAGGCATGTGCCGAGCCCTTCGGCAGCGCAGAACAGATAGACGTTCTGGGCCATGATGGCTGAGTTGACGCGTGCGGCGATAACCAGTTCTTCGGGCGCAGACTTGGCCAGGTCACCGGCGGCAGCGGCAAGTTTCTCGGCATCAGAGACATAGATCAGCACCACGGGCGCCCTGCGTACGAAAGCCGTGGGGCTGACATCCGCGCGAATATCTGTATCGGCCACTTTGTTGAGAGCGTTTGCCACGGGGTCGTAGAGACTGACGCCATCTTCCAGCGCGACGTAGATATCGACGTTCTTCGCACCGTGCCAGGCGGGCGCTGTGCGTCCATCACCGTCCGCGCGGTTGACACCATTGGCCGCCCACAGTGCTTCGAGCACCTTTTCGCGCGCAACGTCACCACGCCCGAAGCGCTTGGTAGAGCGGCGCTGTTTCAGGGCTTCCTGCACGGAGACGGTTGCAGCGCCGCCGGAGGCCACCTGCGCATTGGCTGTCCCGACGATACCTGCGGACGCTGCCGCACTGGTTCCTGCGAGAAACAATCTTCTGGAGAGCTGTCGTGTCATGATATCGGTCCTTTTCTTTTCCGGGGCTTTGTTATGTCCACTGCCGTGAAAGGGCGTTGAGGACGTCGGTACGGCTGATCTGGCCGACAAGTCGGCCATGGCGGGTGACGGGGAACCGCCGGTACGAGCTTGCGACAAAGCGCTCACACGCTTCGACGATGTCGATACCCGCATCGAGCGTCTCGAGTTCGGTGCTCATATAGTCGGCGACACTGCCACCCCATTGTTTGTAGTAGGAGGCGTTGAGTGCGGCCTTCAGGCAATCGCGTTTGGACAGAACGCCGACGAGATCGCCGGCGCCGTCGATGACGCATGCACCCGACACGC
Source organism: Shinella sp. NM-101 (assembly GCF_021401195.1). NCBI lineage: Bacteria > Pseudomonadati > Pseudomonadota > Alphaproteobacteria > Hyphomicrobiales > Rhizobiaceae > Shinella > Shinella sp. NM-101. The sequence goes on from NZ_JACBFT010000016.1 coordinate 2,608, forward strand.
CGTTTTGCATGAGCACGGACACGGCCCGTACTATCTCCATGTCCGGCGTTAGCGTGATCAGGTCCGTGCGCATATGATCGGCGACCGTGTCGAGTTTCATGTCCCGCTTCCTTCGGATCGTTCGCAAGCATGGCATTTGCCGCCGCAGGCCGCGCCGCCGCACGATCCCTTGAGCGGTGCGCGGCCGGCAAAAAGGCCGGCGGCCAGCGCGAGCATGGCAAGCCCGGTCAGAAGAACAGCGGCGAAAATGGTCTGCATGGCTTTATGCCCTCCCCTGGTCGATGAACAACCTGTTGGCTCTGGCCTTAAGACCTCCCGCCTCGCGAAGCAGATAAAGCGCGGGCAGACGGTTGGCGGAGGCGAATGCAAGGCCGCCTTCAGGACCCATTACCAGAAGGGCGGTCGCAAACGCGTCGGCCTCCAGCGCTGTCGGGGCCAGAACGGAAACCGAGGCGACGCTGTTGCGAACCGGCTCTCCGGTTGCGGGATCGATCGTATGACTGTAGCGGCGGCCCGCGATCTCATAGGCATTGATCGCATCGCCCGAGGTCGCCATCGCCACGCCTGTCAGGGGAAGCGTCGTGTGGACACCGGTGCGAAGCGGGTCCGCAATGCCGACGCGCCATGGACGGCCGTCAGGGCGCGCACCGAAACCATAGACTTCGCCACCCACCTCGATCAGGAAACTCGGCAGCCCTTGATCTCTCAGGTGTCCTGCAAGCCGGTCGACGGCGTAGCCCTTGGCTATGCCGCACAGATCGAGCGAAAGTTCCGGCTCTGCTTTGGAGAGGCCTTCGGCACTGACGGCAAAAGCGGTGTAGCGACCGGACCGCCCGGCAGCGATCGGCCCGAAACCGTAACGATGGACAGCGGGCCCGACGGCCGGATCGAACGCGCCGCCGGTCAATCGCGCAATCTCGAGTGCCTTGCTAGCAACCGTCCGAAGCGGCTCGGAGGCTGCGAACGGTGTGATTTCCGAACGGCTGTTGAAGCGCGAAAGCTCCGAACCCGCACGAAACGGGCTCATCGAATGATCGATCCCGGCCAGTAAGTGCCGGAGATCCGCGCCAATCTTGCGGGCATCGGCATCGGCCGGAACGGTGACCTGCCATCGTGTGCCGAAAGCGCGCCCGGAGATGCGCGTGAGATCATCGGCACCGGCTCGGGCCAAAGACGGCAAGGACATCAGTCCGGCCAGGGCTCCCAGTCCAAATACGATCTCGCGCCTTGTCGTCATGCTCCTAGATCCCGAAATCGTCATTGAAGATGCTCTCGCTCTCCACACCGCATTCATCGAGCATCGCGTAGATGGCCTCGATCATGAGCGGAGGGCCGCACAGATAATATTCGCAGTCCTCCGGCGCCGGGTGATCCTTCAGATAGGCGCGGAAGACGACATCATGGACAAAGCCTAACTCACCGTCCCAGGGGTCGTTTCTGGCTGGTTCGGAGAGGGCTGGCACCCAGCGGAAGTTCTCATGACGCCGGGCAAGCTCGTCGAATTCGTCGGCGTAGAACAGTTCGCCACGGCTTCGCGCGCCGTACCAGAAGCTGATCTTGCGGCGGCTTCCCTGACGCTCGAGCATGTCCGTTATGATGGCGCGCAAGGGCGCCATGCCGACGCCGCCGCCGATAAACACCATCTCGCGCCCGGTATCCTGCGCCCCGAAGTGACCATACGGGCCCGCCACTTCGATCGGGTCGCCCTCGCGCAGACCGAACAGCCATGACGAGACGATGCCGGGAGGTGCATGCGGTTTGGCTGGCGGTGGCGTGGCCAGACGGATGTTGAGCACGATCATGCCGACATCCTTGGGTCGGCTGGCAACCGAATAGGCGCGAGAGACGGGCTGAGGGCTTTGCGACGAGAGCTTGTCAATTCCGAGTTTTTTCCATTCGGCGGCATGCTGCGGTTCAAGCGCGATGCCGGAGAAGTCGAGACGATAGGCCGGTGCGGTGACCTGCACGAAATTGCCCGCACGAAAGTCGAATTCCGCGCCCTCCGGCAAGGCGAGCACGATTTCCTTGATCAAAGGCGTGACACTGCGCGACGATGCCACGCGGCAGTTCATCGTGGTGATGCCGAGCACCTCGTCCGGGACGGTGACGGCGAGGTCGTTTCGCACCACGATCTGGCAGGCGAGCCGCATTCCAGCCCGAACGTCGGCAGGAGAAAGCCGGGCGCGTTCCGTCGGCAACGGCTCTCCCGTACCCGTGACGCCGCTGACGCGGCACAGGCCGCACGTTCCCGCGCCGGCGCAGCCCGAGGGCACGGCGATGCCGTTGGAATTCAAAATATCGAGAAGCTTGAAATTCGCCAGAGCGCCAATCTCACGCCCGCCGTTAACGGTGACCGCCACGGGTCGCGACGGCAGCAGATACTCCCGAACCTTATGGACAACGGCTGCCAGCGCGACGAGCAGCAAGGAAATGAAGCCGATGCCGAGCAGGATCTCCGTCATAGCACGCGCACTCCCACAAAGGCGGAGAACGCCATGGACAGGAGACCGGTGACGATGAAAGCAATGCCGAGGCCCTGCAATCCTTCGGGGACATTGGCATAGCGCAGCCTCTCGCGGATCGCCGCGAGCGCGACGATGGCCAGCGCCCAGCCGATCCCGGTGCCGATCCCATAGACCGTGCTTTCAGTGAGATCATATTGCCGCTCGACCATGAACAGACTGCCGCCGATAATGGCGCAGTTGATGGCGAGCAGCGGCAGGTAGATGCCAAGCGCGCCGTAGAGGGCGGGCACGTAACGATCGAGCAGCATCTCGATGATCTGCACCATCGCCGCGACGATGCCGATGAAGGTGATCAGCCGCATGAAACCGAGATCGACATCCGGCAGCCCCATCCACGCGAGCGCCCCGGCACTCAGGATATAGGCGTGCAGCAGGTAGTTCACCGGCACGCTGAGCGATTGCACGACGATCATCGCAACACCCACGCCGAAGGCTGTTTCCACGCGCTTGGAGACGGCGAGGAAGGTGCACATGCCGAGGAAGAAGGACAGCGCGAGGTTTTCTTCGAAAATGGAGCGCTGGAACAGTTCGATCATGTCTCAGTCGTCCTTTGCTGCTCGCGCAACTCGAATTCAGGCGCTTCCCTCTGGCCCCGGCGCAGGCTGCGAACAGCCCAGACCAGAAGGCCAAGGATGATGAATGCGCTCGGCGCGAGCAGCATAAGACGGAGTGGCTGGTACCAGCCACCGTCGGCCACGAGTGGCAGCAGGCCGACGCCGAACAGGCTTCCGGCGCCGAACAACTCGCGGATGGCGGCGACAGTGAGCAGCACCAGGCTGTAGCCGAGTGCATTGCCGACGCCATCCACGATGCTGGGAACGACCGGATTGTGCAGCGCATAGGCTTCGGTGCGCCCGAGCACGATGCAGTTCGTGGCAATCAACGAGACAAACACCGTCAGCCGCTGGCTCATCTCATAGGCAAAAGCCTGCAACATCTGGTCGGCGACGATGACCAGCGAGGCGATGATGGTGATCTGCAGGATGATGCGCACGGAGGACGGGATGTGTCGGCGGATGGCGCTGATGACGCCTGCCGACAGGCCGAGCACGACGGTCAGGGCGATCGACATGGTGAGAGCGGTGGACATCGATGTCGTGACCGCCAGTGCCGAGCAGATGCCGAGGATATGGACGGTGACGGGGTTCTTGTCGATGAGCGGATCTGTCAGGTTGCGGAAAGGGATAGTCATTCGATCTCGCCTTTCTTCAGCCTGTCGAGAAACGGCCCGAAGCCGTGCTCGCCCATCCAGAATTCGAGCATGTCCGAGATCGCATAGCTCGTGACGCTGGCGCCGGAGATGCCGTCGACTTCATTGGGGCCGCTGGCATTGCCGCGCACCACGGAAATGGCGAAATCGCCATCGTCGAAGATGCGCTTGCCTGCCCATTGCGCCTGCCAACCGTCCTCGGCGACGCGGGCGCCGAGGCCGGGCGTCTCACCCTGCTCATAAACCGTGAAGGCGGCAACGGTGTCGAGATCGGCCTCCAGCGCCAGATAGGCCCGGATGGTCGACTGGTAGCCGGCGCCGCGGACCGGAAGCACAACGAGCGCCAGTTCCTCGCCGCGGCGCAGAAGATAGACAAGCGCGTGGTTTTCGCGGCGGCTGAGACCAGCGAGGTCGTCAGCGCGCGGCAGGGCCGAACTTCGCTCTGCGTCCGCCGCCGCCGCTCGCTGATCGAAGCTTCCCGGATCGACATCGGCGGCGACCGTTCCGCTTGCGAGGTCGATGACGAGCGTTTCGACGCCGCTTGCGCCAGATTCCTTCAATATCTCCCCGATGCCCGGAACGTTTTCCAGCATCTGCACCATGCGGCCCTGTTGCTGGGCGACGATATTGGCCTGCTGGATCGGCCGCAGGACGACCGCTGCGATGGAGACGGTAAAGCCGCAGCCAATGGCCACCAGAAGCGACATGCCGATCGTCTTGACGCCATCGGTGTTCGGACGGTTCAGAAAGCGGCGCCACATGCCCGGGCGCGGGCTGGGAGGACGAGCGTCAGCCATGTCGCCTTGCCCTCCGCCTTACATGGATCGCCACGACCACGTAATCGATCAATGGTGCGAAAATGCTGCTCATCAGGATCGCGAAGATCGCGGCTCCAAAAGTCGATCCGGCCTGCGAGAACAGGCCGATGAGCACGCCGGTCAGAATGCCCTGTGCAAAACGACCTGGATTTGTCGTGCAGGAACATACAGGATCTGCCGCCAGAAAGAGGATCGCGCAGCCGATCGCACCCGAAAGCAGGTTGACCGACGGATCGCTTCCCTGCGCCCAAACCATGAGGGCCATCGTGCAGTAGGCCGCAAGCAGCAATCGCCATGACGCCTGGCCGCTGAGGAGCAGGAGAACCAAAGCCGGAAGCAATGCCGCCAGAGGAATGTTTGGCCCGGCTCGATAGTCGATTTCAGTGAAGGAGAACATCACGAAGGCAAGGGCGGCGACGGCAGGATGCACGAAATTGCGCCCGCGCCCACCGAACACCTGTTCGGCGATCACCACGCCGAAGCTGACGCCCAAAGCGAGCTGCCAGAGCGGCGCATCGGCCGGGACAAGAAGGGCGATCAGCGTGGCGGCGACAATACCGTCAAGTCCCGGCCTGAGACCCCGGACACGTGTGAAGACATGCTGCCACGCAAGGGTCAGGCTGACAGAGATCAGCAGCCGCGCTGCGAACTGTTCCGTATCTGCGACAAGCGCGGACACGACCGGGACGATCACGCCGAGCAGCGCGGGCGTGGCGCTGTCGGACAACAAGGTGCGGCCGACGCGGCCCGCCTGCAGGTCATGGAAGAAGGCGATCATATCGCTTCCTCCAACTCATCGAGCGTCGCACGCAACAGGGCGCCATAATCCGTGCCCGACCCGTCGACATGGCTCAGGAGCGCCAGATCCTCTTCCACAAGTTCCAGCGCACCAAGTTTCGCGGCGGTTTCCACATCGCCCGTGCTGATGGCGCGCAGGAACGGCGCGGGCAGGATCCCGCAAGGCGCGGCCCGTTCATGAACGGCATTGGGAATGAGCGGCGCCGGAAATTGCTCGTTGAATGAGGTCAGGTAGCGCATGAGAAAGGAGCGCCGGAGCGGATGCCTGTGTGGGATGGCGGTGGCCTGCACGTCATAACGCCGCAGGAAATGCTCGACCGTTCCGCCGAGCGGAGAGCCCGAAAGCAACTGAACCGAGGGACCGGTGAGCGAGGCGCCGAAAAGATCTTTCAGATTCGCGCCTGCGGGAGCGACAACGAGGCGCGGACTGCACGTCCCCGGTCCGGTCAGCGCAACGACGCGCCGTGTCCATATCCGGCCCGTATCGAGCAGGCATCCCAGCGCGATTACGTCCTGATAGCCGATGTGCCAAACCATCCTGTTTACACCGACAGGATTGAGATGATGGATATGGGTTCCAACCAGACCCGCCGGATGCCTGCCCGCGAAACAGACAGCCTTGACGGCTTCGGGAACGGCCGGGGAGGCATCGGCCCCGTGACAGACGTAAACGGGACCGTCGGTCAGGTGACGCAGCGCCTCCGCGCCGAGACGAAACCATGATTCGAAGCGCCTTATGACGGGGGCCGGATCACCTGCGAGCGGCGCGGTATCGGTGGCTGTTACGAAAATCGCATCAGGAGCCTGCCGGGGATCGGCGAGCCGACCGAATGGCCGGGTGCGAAATGACTGCCAGCAACCGCTTTGGAGCAGGAGCGACTGCATGGTCATGCGATCTGGCCGTGAGGGCCTGTCGAATTCGACGGCGGCTTCGTCCTCGACGTCGATAATAATGGAATCGAGGCTTCTACGCGCGCCGCGCGAGATTGCGCGGATTGTTCCAGCAACAGGGGCTGTAAACGTCAGATGAGGGCGGTGACGATCCGTAAACAGCCGCTCGCCGGCTCGCACGGCTTGTCCGATCGCGACATCGATAACCGGGCGCAGGCGCGGGTAATCTTCTCCCATAAGCGCAACCGAGCGAGCCACGACCGCATCTTCAATCGTGTCTATCGGCTTGCCTTCCCATCGAAGATCGATCCCGCCCCTGATATGTACCTGCAAAAAATACCCCTCCCACGTAAGCGATGCTGGACGTTTCCCTTCCCGATCGGACATCAACCGGGCGTGGCCACCTAGGCGTTGCCTGACCCGGTTACATTTTCGGACAAGGCGATCCTCAGCTTCTCTTCCTGCTCTGGCGACAGGGACGTCTTGAGAACTCGACCACGCAGGCCTTCGAACTCCGCCAGCACCTTTTCCGGCTGGACCTTGCGGACAAGAACGAACAGCGCAGACGAATTGCTTGGAATGGTCTCGCCCAGAGACTTGATGAACGTATCGTCGATGCCATAGTCGGCAAGGGAGCCGGACAAGGCGCCGACACCCGCTCCCGTCAGGCCGCCAATGGCGATGCCGGCAAGCGGATTGAGAAAGAGCAGGCCCACAAGGCCGCCCCAGATCGTTCCCGAGAGAAGGCCCGATGTGGCGCCGAGAGCCGCCAGGTTAAGGCTCTGCTTGAGATGGACCTTGCCTTCGCCGTCACGAACGACGACGACGGCATCTTCCAGATCGACCAGATATTCTTTTCTGAGAGCAGCGAGCTTGAGAAGCACCTTGTCGGCTTCATCAACCGTATCGAAACCGACGACGACCAGATCGGACATGTTTTCTTCTCCTGTGTTGTAATCTCTTTTTGCCGACGGCCTGCGGGGCCCACCCACCCTGTTGGACGATCACGTCTTATCGCGAAAGAAAGATCGGGATTTTCGGATTGGCCAGAATGGTGCGTGTTGCGCTGCCGAAAACGAACTCGGTGATCCGGGACTGCCCATAGGCGCCCATGACCACCAGGTCGGCGCCAACCTCTTCCGCGCGCGACAGGATCAGATCACCGGCATTGCTGCCTTCCAGGCGGTCAAGCGTCACCCTGATCCCATGGCGCGCGAGATGGAGAGAGATATCGCTTCCGGGGTCCTCCCCCAGAAGCCGCGCGACCTTGGGCTCGGGAACAACGACGACGTGGACGGCGCGAGCGGTGGCCAGGAACGCCATCGAATCGGCAATGGCGCGGGCCGCTTCCCGGCTGGCATTCCATCCAACCACGATCGTCTCGGGCACGGCGCCATCGCTTTGCCAGAATGTGGGCAAAAGGATCGAAGGGCGACCGGAGGCGAAGATGATATCCTCCGAGACGGTGAGAGCCGTCTCAGCGCGGTCCGGGTCACGCCCCGTTCCGACGATCGCCAAGGCTGCGTGGCGGGCGTGCAGCATCAGCGCCTCGCCCGTTTCACCGGAACATATGCGAAGCTCGCAATTCACGCCGGTAGCGGACGCTACATCCGAAAGGAGCCCCCGCAGCTGCTCTTCGGCGTCATGCCGGCGCCCTTCGAAGGAGGTTATCATGCTGTTGATCGCCTGCCCTCGGGCGAAGCCATGGGAGGGAGTGGCGATTAAATCTTCCGGCACGAAGGCCACAACGACATGCGCATCCCATGCGCTTGCGAGTGAGACAGCATAATCAATATAAACCCGACAAACAGAAACATCGGCTGTATCGATATAAACGACAATATCTTTTGGCGTCTTCATTCCCCCCCTCGTCACCAAACATCAGCTTTACCCTAATGAACATACTCCGTGAGTCAACAGCTGATGATTGAGAGGGCGAAAATCCTTTTTCTTGTGCCTCACGATTGTGTCAGGGAGTCCGGCGGGCCAGCGTTCAGCCTTACCGTGTGCGGGGACGGTGGGCCGCAGGGTCGTTCTGAGGCGTGATTTCATTCGGGGCTGTGTTTTCCCCTTCCGGCGCGGATCTGGTCTCGTCTGTCTTTTTCAGGGCGCGGCTTGGAGAGAGTTCGTGCTGTTGCATCCGGCGTTTCTTTCGGACCTCCACGGTGAACGGTGTTGTTTGCTTCATTGTCGTTTCCAACCTCCGGTTCTTATTCGTGATTGCGGTCGATCCTGAGGGACCGTCGCAGCGCGAGCGCCAATGCGCTCAGGGCACAGCCGGTCACCATGACGTCGATCGCCAGCAGTGCGCCGATGATCCACAAACTGTTGACCGGCCAGCCCGCAAGGATGACAAGTGCAACAAGCACCGTCGCGGCGCCGGCCGCCGCGAGCCATAGCCAACCGGAAGCCGGGCGGATCGCCAGACCGGCGGCAGTCCTGACAATGCCTGCGACGAGCATGCTGAGAGCCATCAGTAGTGTCAGGAAAGTGGATGCCAGGACCGGGTTCCAGAATGTCATCACACCGGCCGCGACATAAAGCACACCGACAACGAGCAAACCGACAGTTTGGCCCCATCGCTTCATCTGAAATGCGAAGACGATATGCGCCGCACCCGCCAGTAGCATCGTGACACCGACAAAGAGGACGGAAACGACCGTGGCCAGCAACAGGTTGGAGAGGGCGACAAGAGCTATCAACACGAGCACGATGCCGGCGACCAGCAGCCATCGCCATCGCGATCGCAACAGTTGCAGGTCGGCGGCGTCGAGGCTTGCGGTGTAATTGAATATCATAAGTATTCTCCTGCGATAGTTGCGTGAAGAAAGCTGCTTCGCGTCGTGTCAGTTTCCGCCGACGATCTTGCCGGCAAGGACAAACGGGCTGGAAAGGACCGCGCCAGCCGAATTGAATACAAACGCTCCGGCTTGCCTGAGATTTCGGGGGTCGCTCGTTCCATCCCGGCCCGAAAGCTTCGGATAGTAGGCAGCGAGACCGACGAAACGATTGTGGCGGAAGCTGTCTGAGGCCTCGATATCCGATATATCGATCACCTGCACATTCGCCCTGCGCGCCGCCTCCTCGATTTTCGGATCCGTCACGTCAATCCTGCCCAGGCGCTGACGTTCTGTGGATAGAAATTCCGAGACCTTCAGCGCCCTGTCATCCTTGGAAACAAGGATTGTCATCGGCGGGTTCAGTGTCCCGATCGTCGCAAGCTGTGCCTGGAACACGTCGACATCGATATCGGGCGCCGCAAGCACGACCTGCAGTCGACGGATCGCCGCGTCCTTGCCGGTAAGCCGCAGTTGGCGCACGGCTTCCGTCGTCAGCCATCCCCCCATGCTGTGGCCGACGAGCGTGATGGGACCCTGGGTCTGTTTGCGCGCCAGGGTGCTGAGCAGATCCGCCAACTGGTCCCGCGAGAACGTCACCGCGTCCTTGTCGGCGACGTAGCCGCTCAAAGCGCCTTCGGACGGCCAGGCAAACAGGATCGGGGCGGCATCGACGCCGGCGTCAGCTGTCATCTGGGCTATGCGATACACGGCCTCGGTGAAATTGGTGTTGTAGCCATGCACGAACACGCCGACACTCGGCGGTTTGCCGTTGTGTTTACGCGTGACTTCCGCCTCGAATGTCGCCGCGTCGAGAATGTGCTGGTCGACGGTGACAAAATCCGTCTTCGGGTTCGGCTTCGATTTCGGCCATTCGACATTGCCCGTCTTGTGACCTGGCGGGATGGAGACCCTGTAGCGGATATAGCTAACCTCGCGGCTACGACCCGACGTGTAGATACCGTTCTCATCACGCTTGCGCGTGGTCGCCACATAAACCGTCGTGAGCTTGGCCCCCGGAACGGCTTCGGCCCTCTGGGCGAGCAGTTCCGGGCCGGGGCGGCCGGCACAGGCTGCAAGCAGGCTTGTGAGAAGAAGTAGCGTAAGGCGTAGACTGAATTCACGCATTGACTGAACCGATTTCTTACTTATGCATTCGAAGCATCGCGCTCTCGATATGACAGAGTTCACCCTGTCGCCGCGCGAGCGGCGACCCCGACTTAGTTTGCATCAGCCCGCCTTCTGGCTAGGCCGTGATGTGGAAACCGTTGTCGGCGTATACCACCGACCCCGACAGAGGCGTTGCCGCCTCGCTTGCCAGGAATGCGGCGATACGCCCAACCTCAGCGATGCTCACGAGGCGTCGCGATGGTGTTCTCTCACGCACCGTGTCGATGAGCTCATCGAAACGCTCGATTCCGGAAGCTGCCCTGGTGGCGATCGGCCCGGTGGACAGGCAATGGACGCGGATGTCCCGCGCTGCGAGATCGGCGGCCAGGTAGCGTACGCTTGCTTCCAGGGCCGCCTTCACCGGTCCCATCAGATTGTAGTTGTCGACGACGCGCTCAGCCCCGAAAAAGCTGACGGTTATCAAGGATCCGCCTTCCTTCATCAGCGGGGCGGCGAGCCGCGCCATTCGGATAAAGGAATGGCACGATATATCCATGGCCTGCGCGAAACCGTCAGCGGAGCAGTTGACGATGCTCGTCTGCAAGTCCTGTCGTGGCGCGAAGGCGATCGAATGAAGCAAGAAATCGAGGCGGCCCCATTCATTTGCTATGGTGTCGAAAACCGCCTCGAGCTGCCCATCAATGCGAACGTCACAGGGCATGAACAGCGACGCGCCCAGGGCATCGGCGACCGGGCGTACGAACGGGACAGCCTTATCGTTGAGATAGGTGACCGCCAGATCGGCGCCGGCAGCCTTGAACGCGGTTGCACAGCCGGCTGCGATGGAGGAATCGTTGGCGATGCCGACGACGAGGCCACGTCTTCCGAATATATCAACGATCGCAGCCATCGCTCAGCCTCCCGAGATTCTCAAGGCGTCAGTGGCGATCACCTGCTCCTCATCGGTCGGGATGACAAGGACGGTAAGACGACTGGCAGGACTGCTGATGACGGGACCGCTCCCGGCGTTCGCTCCAGGATCGAGATCAATGCCGAGCCACATCAGCCGGGTGCAGATATCAGCTCTGATCGTCGGCTGATGCTCGCCGATCCCGGCGGTGAATACGAGAGTGTCGAGGCCGCCCAGCGTCGAGGCAAGCCGGGCAATCTCACCGGCGACCCTGAAGGTGAACAGCTCGATTGCTTCCTTGGCTTGCTGCTCATCACTCTCCAGAAGCACGCGGCTGTCGGCGCTGATGCCGGAAGCGCCCAGCAGACCCGAACGGTGATAGAGGAGATCCTCGATTTCGCCAGGATCTCGCCCGGCCTTTAAGAGGTGTATGACCACGCCGGCGTCGAGCGCCCCGCAGCGCGTCGCCATCGGTACGCCGTCCAGCGTTGAGAAACCCATGCTGGTGTCGCGGCTGACGCAGTTGTGCATCGCGCAAAGACTGGCGCCGGAACCGAGATGGGCGACGATGACCTTGCCCGCCGCCTGCTCCGGCCATTTGCTGATAAGCTGGTTGGCAATCGATCGATAAGAAAGGCCGTGGAAGCCATAGCGTTTGATACCCTCTTCGTAGAGCTGCCGCGGCAGGGCGAAGCGGCGGACGACGTCGGCATGCGAGCGGTGGAAAGCCGTGTCGAAGGAGGCGGTCTGCCTGATTTCTGGCCGAAGGCGCGCGATCGCCCGGACAAGGCGCAGCGCCTGGGGCTGATGAAGCGGCGCAAGCGGTATCAGCGCTTCCATCTGCGACATCGCCTGATCGTTGATGAGCACCGGTCCGTCAAACAGGTCACCGCCGTGCACAACGCGGTGGCCGATAGCGGCGATGCCGGATAAATCATAGTGCCAGGACAGCCGGTCGAACGCTTCGCGCAAGACCTCGTCCAGTTCTTCCTCCGCTTTGGCTTCCAGCTCAACATCGAAGCGATCCGGGCCTTCGGAAAGCTCGAAGCGCAACGGGGCCTTGCGGAAATCGATCATTCCCTTGCCGATTCGCGTGAGGCCACCGCCTTCAACGGCGAACAGGCCGATCTTGACCGTGGAGGAGCCGGCATTGAAGGTGACAAGCAGTTGCTGGCTCATGAGATGGCCCCCGTTCCGGGTACCTGATTGCGGGCGACGAGCAGTCTTGCGAGCGTTGCCGAGGCGATGCGCGCCGAAAGCGGATCGGAGCGGCTGGTCAGCACGATCGGCACGCGCGCGCCGAGCACGATGCCGGCCGCGGTCGCCCCCGCGAAATAAATCAGTTGCTTGGCGAGCATGTTGCCAGCCTCAAGGTCCGGCACGAGCAGGATGTCGGCCTCGCCCGCGACGGGAGAGACAATGCCCTTCGTCTTCGCCGCATCGAGATCGATGGCATTGTCGAAGGCAAGCGGGCCATCGACACGTCCACCGATGATCTGGCCACGCGCCGCCATGACGGTCAGCGCCGCGGCGTCAAGGGTGGATGGCATCTTCGCGTTGACGGTCTCGACTGCTGCGAGCACCGCCACGCGCGGCTCTTTGACGCCAAGAGCTAGAAGAAGGTCGATAGCGTTCTGGCAGATGTCGCGTTTCTGGTCGAGCGTCGGCTGGATGTTGATCGCAGCGTCGGTGACGATCAGCGGCTTGCCATAGGCCGGGACGTCGAAGGCGAAGACGTGGCTGACGCGCCGCTCCGTTCTGAGACCGGACCCGGTGGCGAGGACGGCGCCCAGAAGCTCGTCGGTATGCAGGCTGCCCTTGACCAGAACCGAAACCGTACCGCCGACCGCGAGTTCCACGGCGCGCGCGGCTGCCGCATGGCTGTGCGCAACGTCCTCGATCGCCATGTCGCCGAGATCGATCCCTGAGGCTTCGGCGGCTGCGCGAATCTTCGCCTCCGGCCCGACCAGCAGCGGGTCGAACAGGCCCTGTTGGCGGACCTCGACCGCAGCCAGGATTGCTCCGGCGGAGCACGGGTGTACAATGGCGGCCCGAACCGGGGGGAGACTACGAGCTTCGGCAACAAAAGCCTCATATCGGCTTGCTCGCCCTGTATCCTGCAATGCGACGGAGGAGGGTGTTGCGGTCCATTCGACCGACTTGTCGGGCGCGATCACCATGGCCTTACCGGTCAGGACAAGTTCCGCTTTCTGATTTGCGCAGATCGTCTCCAGTGCAACAGTGCGATTGTCCGGGTTTTTCTGCACCACCCGCACGGTTGCCGTGATCGTGTCGCCGGCGGCGACCGGCTTCACGAAACGGAAATCCTGTCCCAGATAGATCGTCCCTGGCCCCGGAAGCCTTGTGCCGATCACCAGAGAGACCAGCGCGCCTGTCCAAAGCCCGTTGGCAACGATATCGTTGAAGAACGTCGTTGCCTCCGCTGCCCCGTCACCAACTGCCGGCCTTTTGCCGAGCATCGCTGCCAGCAGATCGATGTCGGTATCACCTGCCACCCGTGTGAGGCTTGCGGTATCGCCGACCTGTAAATCGGCGAAGGTATGATTTGTCAGTAATTTTTCCGCCATCGCACTCTCACTTCTGGAACACGTAGGCACCGGGCGCTTCTGCAATGGCAGGAAAACCCCTCTCGGCGGCACCAAGCTGAGGCGGGGCTACACGAACCTTGCCTGAATGTGTAGCCAGCCACGGCAGCCACGCCTCCCACCAGGAACCGCCCCTCTCCTCTGCCTCTGCTGCCCATTCGTCGGGTCCGAGGCAGATGTCGGCTGCCAGCCTGGTCGCGATGCGATAGCGGCGACCGCGATGGCCCGGCTCGCTGACAATGCCTGCGTTGTGCCCGCCGCTGGCGAGAACGAAGGTAACATCGGTATCGGCTAGCTGGTGGATCTTGTAGACCGATCTCCATGGCGCGACATGATCGCGTTCCGTTCCCACGACGAACATCGGCACGCGGATATTCTGCAGCGCCGCCGGACGGCCATCGATGATGAAGCGGCCGGATGCAAGCTCGTTGTCCAGGTAGAGACGCTGGAGGTATTCGGCATGCATGCGGTAAGGCATGCGCGTGGAATCGGCATTCCAGGCCATAAGGTCGTTCATCGGCGTGCGTTCGCCCATGAGATAGTCGTGGACCAGTCGCGACCAGACGAGGTCATTGCTCTTCAGGATTTGAAAGGCGCCGGCCATCTGGCTCGCCGACAGATAGCCCCGATCCCACATCATGCTTTCAAGAAAATGCATCTGGCTCGGATCGATGAACAGCGCCAGTTCGCCGGGTTCGGAAAAATCCGTCTGGGCTGCGAAAAGGGTGAGCGTTGCCAGCCTCCCGTCGCCGGCGCGCCCCATCGCAGCCGCCGCCATCGCGAGAAGCGTACCGCCTAGACAATAGCCAGTGGCGTGGATCTTGCTGTCGGGAACGATGGCGGCGATCACGTCGAGCGCGGCCATGACACCCAAACGGCGATAATCGTCCAGCGTCAGATCGCGATCGTCTGCCCCAGGGTTTCGCCAGGAAACGGCAAACACCGTGTGCCCCTGCCCGACCAGATAGCGTACCAGGGAGTTCTCCGGCGACAGGTCAAGGATGTAGTATTTCATGATCCAGGCCGGCACGATCAGCACCGGCTCCGCCACCACGGTGTTGGTCGTGGGGCTGTACTGGATCAGTTCGATCAGATGGTTTCGGAAGATGACCTTGCCGGGAGTGATCGCGACATCCCGGCCCGGTGCGAACCCTTCCGCACCGACGGGCGGGCGGCCGCCTGCAAGCCTGTTCACATCTTCGAACCAGTTCTGGAACCCCGAGAGGAAGTTTGCCCCTCCAGTGGTGATGGTTTTGTTGATCACCTCGGGATTAGTGAACGGGTTGTTGGAGGGCGAGAACATGTCGAGCACTTGCCGCGCGGCGAAGGAGACCACGTCCTCGTGGTGAGGAGCGACGCCCGGCACCTCCCGCGTCGCATTGTGCCACCACTGCTGGGCGAGCAGGAACGCCTGGGCATAGGCCGCAAAGGGGAGTCCCTTCCACGCCTCCCCGGTGAAGCGGTAGTCGCCCGGCAAGGACTCGATGCAGGATGGAGTGTCGTCACCGAGACTGGCGGCGCAGAGATAGCCCGACAGCCGGGCGCTTTTCCGCACCCCCTTGTCGATAAGCTCCAGACGCTTCCCCGGCGCCGAGGCCAGATGAATCGACCAGTCGAACAATGCTAGCGCCAGCGCCGCGGGCGAAAGCCCGCCGGTGATCCGCGCGCTCCAGGCTTCGCGCATCCGATCAATGGCGCGGAAGGCCTCCGTGCCGAGAGTATCGTGAGGGACATCTGCCGCCCTCATTCCTGACCTGCTCAAATCATTCATTATGTCTCCCGACTGATCGGCACGGTGGCCCTCATGGTCTGGCATTCCTTGTCTTCGTTCATGATGAACTCGACAATCTGGGAGACCAGAGCCATCAGTTCACGATCACTTCCGCTCTTCTGGAGGGCTGGTGTGCCGATGACGTCACGAAGAATACTGACCCCGGCCAGAAACGCGGCGACCATTGACGCGCGCCGCTCGGACATGAGCGGGCATTTGGAAGCGAACGGCTTGACGAACCCGTCGTCGATGAGCTCACGAAAAACACGCGATGCCTCTGGACTGGAAAAAGATCGCGCGAGGATGTCAAAAGGCCGGATTTCGTTGGCGCCCTTCTCAGCGAGGATGTCTTGCGCGAGCGTCATATGCAACTCGCTCGCCTCGCCGACGAGCCAGGCCTCCGGTTGAAGTATCGCCTTGACTGCTGCCCGGAACAGCTCTTCCTTCGAACCGAAGGAACGATGAACATAGGCCATGTCGACACCGACATCGGCGGCAATGTCTCGCAACCCGGTTTCCTCATAGGAGTGGGTGGAGAAGCGAAGTATCGCGGCTTTCAGGATGCGCTCACGGGTGGTGTCTTCCGGGACGGGCCGGATCATTCGGTTGGGCATAATTTCTCCAAATAAACGGTTGTCCAGTCTATCGGCGCAACGAAAGGCAGTCAACAGCCGATGACCGACGCTGTGATGTGCTCTTCGTTTCGCGTTTTTTCACAAACTCGGAGTAATCGCGCCAAATTACCTTGAGAGAGGAGCGCTTGATCGCGAGTCATTTAAAATGTTCAAACCCTTGCTTTCGTTCAGCGCCGCAGGGTTGGTCGTTCCCACGCATTGGCCATGCTTTCGAGCGTCGCCGTCATCAGCGCTGCGACTGCGGTTCCGACGAAGGTCAGTGCCAGGCGGGTTAACGCTGCATAGGAAGGTTCCTGCGTGGTAAGGGCACCAACGATCAGTGACAGAGCGGCCGATGCGCTGAACTGGTAGACCATCGGAGGATGGCGGCCGATCATCATCATGGTGGCGAAATATAGCACCGTGAGAAAGACCAGACCGACCAGCATGAAGAAATGGGCGTTCAGGGTCATCAGGAACAGGGCGACACCCGCTGCGGATGCACCTAGCACCGTCGCAAAGATCCGTTCCCGGGCCTCTGCAAACAACTGCTCGCGTGTCGGGAAACACAGCACGAATATCGCGGCGATCGCCATCATCATGTTGGACATATCGATGAAGCTGTAGAGCCAGAAGCTGAGCCCGAGCAGGACGACCGCCCGGATGAGCGCCGATCGCACGTGATTGCCCGGTGCGGGCGTATATTCGTCGATCATTTTCTCCTGGGTAGCCGGCGGAATGAGGAGGTAAAGGACCGGAATCGCGATCAATGCGAGGATGCCCGCCTCGACCACCGAATCACTTAGGGCGTCGAGCGCAGTGATGGAGTTCATACCCAGGATAGAGGCGAGGCCAACGGACACCAGGATCAGCATCCCCATCGGGTTGCCGGTGCTCTGGATGAGATAGAACGCGACGAAATAGAGGCTGCCGACCGCGATCAGGAACGCCACCGGCCAAGACATGAGAAGGGTGAGCACGCCGCTTGCCAACCAAATCATCATGATGAGCGCCAGAGGACCTCCTATGGCTTTCTTCGGATCGAAGGCCTTGCGCATGCCGGCCATCAGGCCAAACGGCAGGGCCGCCATCAGCGCCGGCATAGAGGGCATGACAAAGGGTATCGCGCCCACCGAGATCACCGCAAGCAGCGCCATGCGCAAAGGAAAATTTGGGTCGTCGCGAAAGCTCGGCCGGGGCGAAACATACATGGCCCCACCTCAATACAGATAGGACAGAAGCGACTGGGCGCGGTGCAGGGCCATTGCGATCCACGCTGACGGATTGCTTTCGCCTGCGGCGTAGACCACGACGGTGGCCTTCGCGCCCACCCTGACGGTGCGAGGCCATTCCGAAAGCGCTCGATCGAGTTCAATGCGCACGGGAAACCGGCGGGCCGGCTCGAACCAGCGCGTTTCCGGCTCGTTCTGCACCAGACCGCTGGATGCGGTCCGTCCGGTATCGATGCCCCAGCCGACGCTGTGTACGGTCCCGGTAAAAATCTGCCCCGGCAAGGCATCGAAAAGCAGGCCCACCTTGTTGCCCGGCTCGATATTGGCGAGCTGGTTCTCGCGCATATCGGCCGTGATCCAGGCTCCCCTTCCGTCGATGAAGGTGAGAGCGGCCGAACCCGCGCTCACGTACTGGCCGACTGCTAGATCGAGATTCGTGACCACGCCGAGCGTCGGTGCCACGACCCGTGTGTAGATCAGGTCGAGCTGCGCCCTTTCCAGCTTGAGTCGAGCGGCCTTGATGCGCGGATTGCTGGCGCCCGCCGCCCCCAACTCGGCTTCCGCGCTAGACAGATCAGCCTCCGCCGCATCGACCTCCGCCTGCGCGACCTCGAGTTCCGCGCGAGATGCTTCCTCCTGCTTCCGCGCGGCAACACCACGCTGGACAAGGCTTTGCGTCCTGGCGTTCGAGGTCTTGGCGTTTTCGAATTTGGCCCTGGCCTGCGACACCTTGGCCTGTGCAGCGATCAGCGCCGCCGACGAGGCGTTGATTGACTGGGTCGCCTGTTCGAGTTCGACTTCCGCCTGCTGGACCGCGATCTCGAACGGGCGCGGGTCGACCACGTAAAGAAGATCGCCCTCCTGGACAATCGTATTGTCCTCAACGTGGACGCTGATTACCGGGCCTGAAACACGGGGCGCTAGTCGGGCAATGTAGCCGCTGACCGTGCCGCGGTCGGTATAGGGGGCGAGCTTGTCGGAAACGGCGTACCAGGCTACGAAGGCGACCATGAGCCCGATAACGAGCACGCCGACCCGGACTCCCGTCCTGGTCGGCCCCGCCTCGACCGGAGCGTCAGCCAACGCTTCGGGGGCACGGTCGGCGGGCCTGTCCTCAGAAGAGCCTGTCGGCAGGTCATGTTGGTTCTTATCATCCATTTTTTTCTCTTGGGGTTCGGACGAAACGTAGCCGGCGCTATCCTGCGAATATGGCGATCACGACCGCATTGACGAGGTCGATGAAGAAGCCGCAGACGAGCGGCACGACGATGAAGGCCCTGTGCGCCGCGCCATATTGCTGGGTGACGGCCGTCATGTTGGCGATGGCAGTGGCAGTGGATCCGAGCGTGATGCCTCCGAAGCTGGCAGATATCACGGCCGCTTCGTAGTCACGCCCCATGGCGGGAAAGACGATGAAAACCGTGTAGACGATCGTGAGCGCGATCTGCACCGCGAGCGCGGCGACGACAAAGGTGAAGACGCCGCTCAACTGCCACAGTTGCAGGCCCATCAGCGCCATCGTCAGGAACAGGCCGAGAGAGAGGTCGGACAGAAGCGACAATCCTTGTCGCACGCCGGGCCAGATGCGGGTGATGGCCGCCCCGGCTGCCAGCGGCATCAGATTGCGGATTGCAATGCCGGCCAGCAGGCAACTGACGAAGGTCGGGAGTCTGAAGCCCGTCAGCGCGATCAGGGAGTCGAGCGCCATGCCGAGCATGACCGCGACATTGAGCGCCAGGATCGCCCAGAGCAGGCAGAAATAGTCCATCTTCGGCTCCGGCTCCTCATGGGCGGCGCCGACGTCGATATCTGCGTCGCCCGAGGTGACGATTCCATTGCGGCGGATCAGCAGGGCGGCCATGGGGCCGCCGATCACACATGCCGCGATCAGCCCGACCGTGTTGCTGGCGATGCCGAGCTCCATCGCGTTGGCGATCCCGAGGTCCCCGACGAAGATCGGCGCCCAGGCGACCGTGGTGCCGACCCCGCCCGTCAGCGAGACGGACCCGACCATCAGGCCGGCCTTCGGATCGAGCCCGAACAATGCGGCGATCCCCATCCCCGTGACGTTCTGGATGAGCATGAACGCGGTTGCGAGCGCGAGCAGCACGATGAGCGGCCTGCCGCCCTGCAAAAGGGTGGCCGTATCCGACTTCAGACCGATGCTGGCGAAGAACAGCAGCAGCAGGTGGTCACGCACGCCGAGTTCGAACTGGATTCTCCAGCCCGCAATCCAGTAGGCCAAAGCCACTAGCAAGGCGCACAAAATGCCGCCGACAACAGGCTCCGGTATCGAGTACTTTCGCAGCACCGCGATGTTCATCGTCAAGATCTTGCCCACGATGAGGAGCAGGACCGCAATCGTGAAAGATAGAAAGGGGCTAACTTGAATCATCTTTTTCGGCGGACTTCCATTGATTGATTTCTGGCGGGACCATCCCTAAGCGTGCGCAGACAACCCATTCCAGTGGTGGCCTTTCGATTCCATGCGTTTGCAGAAGAGGCTCGGGTCATCGGCTTACTGCCGATCCGAGCGCGTTACCTGCCGCGCGGCCAAGTCTTTCGACCTGCTCGCCGATGCTGCGCCGCATAGTCGATTCGAAAACAGTGATCGGCGCACTGACGGCCACGCTCGCCGCTACGCCGACGGTCTGCGCTGCTTGCATCGCCCCCGCCCCGAGGTGGTCCCCCAGACCAACGTCGGCATCGATGCTCGCGTGTCTCGTCGCCGCCCCCAGCGCACCCACCTGCGTGACGCCTTCAACCGTGGCTCTGCTCGGAACCATTGTGTCCTGAGATCGGGAAGCACAGTCCGAAACAGGCAGCCAGCGTGTTATTGCGCGGCGTTTTCCGATCGTGTGGATGCCACTCATAGTTCCATCTCAATTCCTCGGACGAAGATATCGATGGTGCGTTCAAGGGCGGCCCGGTCTATCCCCGCGATCCCCGGCGGCGTCCGCTGAAGAACGGCCTGCCGCAGTTGCGGTATCATCGTGATGGACAGGAATATCTCCGCATCACGGGCCAGACCGGGTTCACTTGCACCGTGGTCGCGCAGCACGGCCATTACCTCCTCGCGGATCGGCGGCATTCCATACTGGCCGACGAGACTCGCCAACTTCGGAAACTGCCACGACTCGCCAACAACAACTCTTTCCAGGGAAATGATGAGCGGATCAGTCGCTACTTCTAGAATGCGCAACGACAAAGCCAGCAGCTTGTCCCGCGGAGTCTTGCCCGACAACTGCTCCGTGACGATATTCGATAGGCCCGTGTTTACAACATCGAGGACAATCGCTTCGAAAAGTGCGGCCTTGCCTGGATGGCGCGAATAAAGAGTCCGCTTGGAAATTCCAATTTCCGCGGCGATCGCGTCCATGCTCGTCTGCGCAAACCCGTCTCGCAGGAACAGCTTGCGCGCAGCCGCCATGATCCGGGCCGATATGCGTTCAGACTCCGCCGGTGTCGGCCGTCCGCCGTGGTGGCTCGCCACACGCGCGTGATTGATCTTGTCGGTCCGCGTCATTGAAGCGCTTTCTGCAACGTTGCCTTATGAACGGAGGGGCTTGCGGGCAAAGTCGGCCCTTTCTGACGTCACAGGGATTGGCAGGGAATGCCCCCGGAGACGGAACACTCCTTCAGTTGGCGTTCCTTGACGAGTTGGCTTGTTAAACGATACGGTGTCGTTTACTCTGTTTAGCGGGGAATCTCAACCGGTTTGCATCTAGGGTTTTAGGGTGGGGTGCGGCGACCGCGAATCGCTCTGCGCTGCACAGACATAAGGAGAGCTGCATGGCAGCATTGAACTCATTAAAGCTCACTCGGGACGATCTCGAACGTCTGCGATCGAGATGGGGGTGCTGGTCGGCGCAGGCATCGCCCTTGCGGCAGTTGGAGTACTGGCTCTCGCCAATGTCCTTATGGCCACTGTGGCGTCAGTTTTCTTCGTCGGTGCGATGATGCTCGTCGGAGGCTCCGTGCAGGTCATCTGCGCCTTCAACGTCAAAGGTTGGAGACAGTTCGCCGGCTGGCTGCTGATCGGTGCCTTTTACATCGTCGCCGGTCTGTTCGCATTTGCCAACCCGCTTTTCGCCTCGACGATCCTGACGCTGCTTTTTTCTCTGAGCATCATCACGGCGGGCGCTATGCGTATCGTTACCGGCTTTGCGTTGCGACCCGCGCAAGGATGGGGCTGGCTCGTGCTGGCGGGTATTATTGCATTCGTCGCCGGGGCGATCGTTATTGCCGGATGGCCTGTCAACAGCCTGTGGCTGATCGGGGCGCTGCTGGCGTTCGATCTCCTTTTCAACGGCTTGGCCATGATCATTTTTGCCTTTGCGCTGAGACGGCGACCACAGTCACCCGCTTGAGTTTCTTTTGCCACCTTTTGGGAGGGCGCGTGCCATGGAGACGGGAATGCACGACCGCATTAGGCCGGGCCTCGCCCTCCCGACCGACAGCCGCTCACGCTCGCGTGTCGGCGGCGCCTTGCTGGTCCTCGTCGTCGTGTCGGTATCGATCTGGACGATGCTGGCGATCTGGCATCAGGTTGAGCCACCAGTCACCTGGCCATCCCTCGCCGCCGCGGCGGCGGCGCTCGCAATCCTACGCCCGAACCATCCGCTCAAGACAAATCGGCGTCCACCGTTGACATTTTAGTCATCGAGTGATGATATGCTCGCGATTTCAAGACAAGCGTTGATGAGGCTGGGGCAAATAGCAGTTCTTCACGCAAACACTCTGGTGAACCATGAAGAACGTGCAAAAAAACCCGTCTACGGCGAGCTTTCTATTAGGTTTGAATCTCGAGACCACAAGGCAGATTAGTTGCAAGCCGTGCGAAGGCAGCAGATCGCTGCGACGACTCATTCTCGCCCGACTTCCTCGCTCTCTCGATTATCGCGCGCAATCAACCACTCGTTCGCAACCGGGGAGGGAAGCGGGACCGTCTCGTATTTGCCCGAGCGCGGCTTTCCGTGACCAACACAGGCTCTTTTCCATGGCAATGACATTTCGCATGATGACCTCAGATAATCTCCATAGCCATCCGCGGTACGCTCGTGCGGCCGCTCCGCGAGGGGAGGTCCGCGCATGAAATCTCTCAAGAACTGGATTGTCGCGATCGTCGTCCTTGCCGGCGTCGCCGGCGCTTATTACGGCTTGCGCATTTATGACGGATCCGGGCTTCCGGCCGGGATCGCCGGCGGAAACGGTAGGATCGAGGCCACCGAAATCGACATTTCCACGAAGACCCCCGGACGCATCAAGGAGATTTTGGTCGACGAAGGCGCGTTCGTCAGCGCCGGCCAGGTGCTGGCCATCATGGATACCCAGCAACTGGAAGCGCAGCGGAAGCAGGCCGAAGCCTCGTTGCAGCGCGCTATCATCAGCGTCGACACCGCGAGAAGCCTTCAGTCCCAGCGCGAGGCGGAGCGGGAAGCTGCCGCAGCGGTGATCGGCCAGCGCGAAGCTGAACAGGATGCCGCAGAGCGCAAACTCGCACGCACCGAGCAACTGATCAGAACCAATACGACATCCCTGCAAACACTTGACGATGACCGGGCATCGGCACAGAGAGCACGGGCAGCTGTCGCGGCTGCGAAGGCGTCGCTTTCCGCGTCCGAGGCCGCCATCGGCGCCGCCAAGGCCCAGATCATCGATGCGGAGGCCTCCGTCGTGGCTGCGCAGGCGGCCATCGAAAGCATCGTTGCGGATATCAATGACAGCACGCTGAGATCACCCCGCGAAGGGCGCGTACAGTACCGCGTTGCCCAGCCTGGCGAAGTGCTGTCGTCTGGTGGCCGCGTCCTCAATATCGTCGATCTCAGCGACGTTTACATGACCTTCTTCCTGCCGACCGAACAGGCGGGCCGCATTCAGATGGGATCCGAGGTTCGTCTGGTTCTCGACGCCGCCCCTCAATACGTCATCCCCGCTACGGCAAGCTTCGTGGCGGACGTCGCACAATTCACACCCAAGACCGTCGAGACCGAGGAGGAGCGGCAAAAACTGATGTTCCGCATCAGGGCGAAAATATCGCCTGAACTGCTGCGCGAGCATATTCAGTACGTCAAGACTGGGCTCCCCGGTATGGCCTATGTCCGCATTGCGCAGGATGCCGAATGGCCTGCACATTTCACCGAGGCCCTGGTGAAATGAGCAGTTTATCGCCGGGAGAGAACGACGCGCAGGGATCTCCTTCCGCCGTCGTCAAAATCAGGGATGTCAGCCTGTCTTACGGCAAGACTCGCGCGCTTGATGCTGTCAGCCTCAACATTCCCGCCGGCATCATGGTCGGGCTGATAGGTCCCGACGGCGTCGGAAAATCCAGTCTGCTCAGCCTGATTGCGGGCGCGCACAAGGTTCAGGACGGCCATATCGAGGTGCTGGGCGGCGACATCGCCGACAAGAAGCACCGCGACCGGACCTGCCCGCAGATCGCTTACATGCCCCAGGGCCTCGGAAAAAACCTCTACCCGACGCTGTCGGTGTTCGAGAATATCGAGTTCTTTGCGCGCCTGTTCGGCCAGGACAAGCGTGAGCGTGAGATCCGCATCGGCGACCTGCTCCGGCGCACCGGGTTAGCCCCCTTCCCCGATCGCCCTGCCGGTAAATTGTCGGGCGGAATGAAGCAGAAGGTTGGACTTTGCTGCGCCCTGATCCATGACCCGGATCTGCTGATCCTCGACGAACCGACCACAGGCGTTGATCCCCTGTCACGCAGGCAATTCTGGGAGCTGATCGACGATATCCGCCGCGACCGCCCGTCGATGAGTGTGGTTGTCGCGACCGCCTATATGGAGGAGGCGCAGCGCTTCGACTGGCTGGTGGCGATGGATGACGGCAAGATCCTTGCGACCGGAACGCCGCAGGAGTTGCTCGCGCGCACCGGAGCGGCCAACCTCGATGCCGCGTTCGTCGCCCTTCTTCCGGAAGAGAGACGTTCCGGTCACCACGAGGTGGTCATACCGCCCCGATCCGACGAGGGGCGGGCGGACTTCGCCATCGAAGCCGAACACCTGACCATGCGGTTCGGCGACTTCACCGCCGTCGACAATGTCAGCTTCCAGATTCCGCGCGGCGAAATCTTCGGCTTCCTCGGCTCGAACGGCTGCGGCAAGACCACGACCATGAAGATGCTTACCGGCCTCCTGCCGGCGACCGAGGGAACCGCAAAGCTGTTCGGCCACGAGGTCGATCCGAAAGATATCGAGGTCAGACGGAAGGTCGGCTATATGAGCCAGGCTTTCTCGCTCTACACCGAGCTTACGGTCCGCCAGAACCTCGACCTGCACGCCAGGCTGTTCAGCCTGCCGCCCGATAAAATCCCGGCGCGCATTGCGGACATGGCCGAGCGCTTCGACCTCAATGAAATCATGGATACGTTGCCGGATGCGTTGCCGCTCGGCATCCGGCAGAGATTGTCGCTCGCCGTAGCGATGATCCACGCGCCCGACATTCTGATCCTGGACGAACCAACATCGGGCGTCGATCCGGTGGCGCGCGACGGGTTCTGGCAGATCCTCTCCGACCTGTCGCGCAAGGATGGCGTGACGATCTTCGTTTCGACCCATTTCATGAACGAAGCCGAGCTTTGCGACCGTATTTCACTCATGCATGCCGGCAAAGTGCTTGTCAGCGACACGCCACGCGGCATCATCGAAAAGCGTTCAGCTGGGACGCTGGAGGAAGCCTTCATTTCCTATCTGGAGGAGGCTATCGGCGACAAGACTTCACCTGCGTCCGCCCCAATCGCGCAGCGTGAAGAGGCGGATGAAGCCGCCGCGCCCCCGCCGGCTTCATCCGCCAGCTCGACTTTCAACCTACGCCGTATGCTCGCCTATACGCGGCGGGAATCGCTCGAATTGCGCCGGGATCCGATCCGCGCGACGCTCGCCATTCTCGGCAGCGTCATTTTGATGTTCGTCGTGGGCTTCGGCATCAACATGGATATCGAGAACCTGTCCTTTGCCGTGCTCGACCGGGACGACACCACGATCAGCCGCGACTACACACTCCAGATCGCCGGATCCCGCTATTTCACGGAGAAGGCGCCGATCGTCGATTACAACGACCTCGATCGACGCATGCGCAATGGCGAACTCAGCCTCGCACTGGAGATCCCGCCAGGCTTCGGGCGCGATGTCGCGCGGGGCACCAAGGTCGAAATCGGCGCCTGGATCGACGGTGCAATGCCTTCGCGGGCCGAGACTGTGCGGGGTTATGTGCAAGGCATGCATCAGACATGGCTCACCCAGAAGGCACGTGAACTCTATGGCGACGCGGCAACCACCGGCACCTTCCAGATCGCCCTTCGATACCGCTACAATCCGAGCGTCGAGAGCCTCAAGGCCATGGTGCCGGCCGTCATCCCGATGCTGTTGATGATGATCCCCGCCATGCTCGCCGTTCTGAGCGTCGTGCGCGAAAAGGAACTCGGCTCTATCATCAATTTCTACGTGACGCCCGTCACTCGGGTGGAGTTCCTCCTCGGCAAGCAGTTACCCTATACCGCGCTTGCCATGCTCAACTTCTTCATGTTGACGGCCTTCGCGATCTTCGTGTTCCGGGTGCCGGTGACAGGCAGCTTCCTGACGCTGACCGGTGCTGCACTTCTCTACGTCACGGCGGCGACCGGGCTGGGACTTCTCATTTCCACCTTCATGAGCAGCCAGATCGCTGCGATCTTCGGGACCGCGCTGATCACACTCATTCCGGCCGTCCAGTATTCCGGAATGATCGATCCGGTCTCCTCCCTAGAGGGGGCCGGCGCATTTATCGGACAGATCTATCCGGCGACCTACTTCGTCACAATCGCCCGCGGTACGTTCTCCAAAGCGCTGGAGTTCCGCGATCTCGCAGCGTCCTTCATCCCGCTCCTGATCGCTGTCCCGGTTCTTCTCGCCAGCAGCGCGGCGCTCCTCAAGAAACAGGCGGGGTGATCCATGCGCTTGGCCAATATCCTTCAACTCGGCGTCAAGGAGCTACGCGGTCTCGCCCGGGACCCTATGCTTGTCGTCCTTATCCTCTATGCCTTCACCCTGTCGATCTACACGGCCTCGACCTCGATGCCCGAGACGCTCAACAAGGCAGCCATCGCCGTCGTCGACGAGGACCAGTCGCCTGTCTCCTCCCGGATCCTGACCGCGTTCTATCCGCCTTATTTTTCCATTCCCAAGATCATATCGCAGCATGAGATGGACAGTCGCATGGATGCGGGGCTCGACACCTTCGCCCTCGACATTCCCCCGAATTTCCAGCGTGATCTGCTTGCCGGTCGAACGCCGACGATCCAGCTCAATGTCGACGCCACCCGCATGTCGCAGGCCTTCAGCGGCGGCGGCTATATCCAGTCCATCGTTTCCAGCGAAGTCAACGAGTATCTCGACCGCTACCGTGGAACCACCGAGGTTCCTGTGGATCTCGCTCTGCGTTCTCGCTTCAACCAGGAGCTCAACAAGGGTTGGTTCGGCGCCATTTCCAATGTGATCTCATCGATCACGATGCTTTCGATCGTGCTCACGGGCGCGGCGCTCATACGTGAACGCGAGCATGGCACCATCGAGCATCTTCTCGTGATGCCGGTGACGCCGACAGAGATCATGCTGAGCAAAATATGGTCGATGGGGCTGGTCGTGCTTGTTGCCTGCGCCGTGTCGATCGTGTTCGTCGTGCAGGGGGTTCTTCAGGTGCCGATCCAGGGTTCCGTCGGCCTTTTTCTGGCGGGTGCAGCGTTGCAGCTCATCGCCACCACATGCATGGGAATTTTCCTTGCCACCATCGCCGGCTCGATGCCGCAGTTCGGCCTGCTGCTGATGCTGGTCCTGCTTCCTCTTCAGGTCCTTTCGGGCGGCCTCACACCGCGCGAAAGCATGCCGCAGATCATTCAGGACATCATGCTCGCGGCGCCAAACACCCACTTCGTGATCCTTGCACAATCGATCCTGTTTCGCGGCGCGGGCCTCGATGTGGTCTGGCCACAGCTGCTGGCTCTCGTGCTGATCGGCGCGGCGCTCTTTGTGTTTGCGCTCCGCCGCTTCCGAACCTTCTTGCAATAAGTGAGGCCGCGGTGATCCGCGCAGCCTTATCCAGGTAATCGATCGAAATACAGCAGCGATTTATTCGAACGGGAGGTTTGTCGTCATGCAAGGACTTATGAAAGCTGCAATTGTTCATGAATTCGGAAAGCCACTGTTGATCGAAAACGTTCCGATACCCGTACCCGGCCCGGGCGAACTGCTGGTGAAAGTGGCCGCCTGTGGCGTGTGCCACACCGATCTGCATGCCGCCTCCGGCGACTGGCCGGTCAAGCCATCCCTGCCCTTCATTCCCGGCCATGAGGTAGCAGGCACCGTCGCGGCACTCGGTCCAGGTGTCACGGACTTTGTAATCGGCGATGCCGTCGGCATCGCATGGCTCCATGACGCCTGCATGCGGTGCGAACATTGCGAAACCGGCTGGGAGACGCTTTGCAAGCATCAACACAATACGGGCTACAGCTGCGATGGAGGCTTCGCGGAATACGCGATTGCCAATGCTGCATTCGCCGCAAGACTGCCTGACGACGTTGATTTCGCGGCGGTCGCGCCTATTCTCTGCGCCGGGGTCACGACTTACAAAGGGCTCAAGGAAACCGAAGCGCGACCCGGGCAATGGGTCGCAATCTCCGGCATCGGCGGCCTGGGCCAGGTAGCCATCCAATACGCCAAAGCAATGGGACTGAAGGTCGTTGCACTGGATTTGGCGTCTGAGAAGCTCACATTGGCCAGAAGAACCGGAGCCGATCTGGCGCTTGACGCGCGGTCCCCGGACGCCATCGCCGAGGCCCTCGAAGCAACAGGCGGCGGAGCACACGGAGTGCTCGTCACCGCGGTATCGCCTCCGGCGTTCTCGCAGGCGCTCCAGCTCGTTCGACGAAAAGGCACCGTTGCTTTGGTCGGATTGCCGCCAGGCGAATTCGCGACCCCTATTTTCGATGTCGTCCTGAAGCGCATAACCGTGCGGGGCTCAATCGTCGGCACGCGCCGGGATCTTGACGAGGCCATCGCCTTTTTTGCCGAAGGCAAAATCAAGGCTCAGGTCACGCCGGCGCCGCTTGAGGACATCAACCGGATATTTCAGGAGCTGAAAGCCGGCCGCGTCGACGGCCGTGTGGTTCTCGACATGACAGGCAAGGCAGCCTGATCAGTTTGGCGCTGCGGTTTTTGAAAAGGGGTTAGACATGATCACATCCGACATCATGACGCGGGACGTTGCCACGATCAGTGTGGATGCTCATGTGCGTCACGCTGTTTCAGTCATGCTGGAGCGTGGCGTCAGCGGTCTGCCGGTGACGGATAGCGACGGAAAGCTCGTTGGGATCATTACGGAAGGCGATCTGATGTCCCGCAAGGAGATCGGAAGGTCTTTGCTCGATCGGCAGGACCATCCGATGACCG
This sequence comes from Shinella sp. NM-101, assembly GCF_021401195.1. Lineage (NCBI taxonomy): Bacteria > Pseudomonadati > Pseudomonadota > Alphaproteobacteria > Hyphomicrobiales > Rhizobiaceae > Shinella > Shinella sp. NM-101. The sequence continues at coordinate 31,368 of NZ_JACBFT010000016.1, forward strand.
ATGAGAACGATCTTAAAAATTACATTCATTGCAACAGCTGGCGCGTTGGTGATGTCATGTCCCCGGAAGTTGTGACAGTAGCTGATACCACCTCCTTGGCGACGGTGACCGAGATGATGCTGAGCCGCAACATCAAGCGTATTCCGGTAACGTCCGACCGTGCGGTTATCGGGATCGTCAGCCGCCGCGACCTTTTAAAGGCGACCTCCTTTTCGGGTATCGAACACATTGCGCGTGGAGACGAAGGTATCAGGCTTGCAGCTTCGGCGCGTATCCGCAATGACCTCGGATTTGATCCGGAAAGGCTGAAGATCGACGTGCACGGCGGGACGGTCGCGGTCACCGGAGTACATTTGACAGATCTTCAACTCCGGGCCGTGAAATGTGTCATCGAGGGCATACCGGGTGCGAGCTTCTCCGGCAAACCGACTTGATATTGTCTTCGCCCAAACCGATGTTGATCGATATCTACGCTTGGCATCCGGTATACCTTACCTGACTGCGCCGGATATCGAAGCGCGGCTCCTTTCCCAGAATTCGGTCAGCAAGCAGACAATGCAGCGCGAGATCGTTGACCGACGCCTTGGTTGAACACAACAGCCCAGGAATCAGCCTTCGGGAAAGTGCCATAGCGTTGAATTCTACTAGTCATCATCTGTTGACTCAGATCAATTCCCTGGCCTAGAAAATAAGCAATGGTCACTTTGGCTCGATGGAGAAGCCTTTCTCTGTTCCGGAGCATTCGCTTGCGGTCAGATGCCAGCTTAGCTTGTCAACTATTTCCTGGGAGGGGGTATGAGCACTGTTTCTGAAGCACCGGAGGAACGACGTTTTCAGTTCCCAACCGCATTCACCATCCTCTTTGGCTTGATCGTTCTAGTCGCCGCACTCACATGGATCATACCGGCCGGGCAGTACGACCGTGTTCAGAATGCGGCCCTGAACAAGCAAGTGCCCGTCGCCGGGACCTATGCGGTCGCTGAGCCGGCGCCGCAGGGGATAGTCGACATCATCATGGCGCCAATCCGCGGGTTCTACGACCCCGCAGCCGGCACCGCAAACGCCATCGATGTCGCTCTTTTCGTCCTGGTGATTGGCGGGTTCATCGGGGTCGTCACCTCGACAGGCGCGATAAATGCCGGAATCGAGCGCGCTATGGCCAAGCTCAAGGGACGGGAAAAGTGGATGATCCCGTTCCTGATGGCGCTGTTTGCCTTCGGCGGCACCACCTATGGAATGGCCGAAGAAACGCTCGCTTTCTATATGCTGCTGATCCCGATTATGATCGCCGCGCGATATGACGCGGTTACCGCCGTCGCCATCATCCTCCTTGGAGCAGGCGTTGGTGTCTTGGGGTCCACGGTCAACGCATTTGCCACCGTTATCGCCTCTGACGCGGCCGGCGTGCCGTTCACGCAAGGGCTGGTTTTGCGCGTCGTCATTCTCGGGCTGAGCTGGCTCGCCTGCGTTGCCTACGTCATGCGGTATGCGGAACGGGTTCGGCTCGATCCGAGCAAATCGCTCGTCTACGACATGAAAGCCGACAACGAGAAGCTTTTCCTCAGCGCTCATCACGAGGGGACGATCGACTTCACCCTGGTACACAAGGTCGTGCTTGCGGTCTTCGGCATCACCTTCGTGGTGATGATCTGGGGTGTGCTCAAGGGCGGCTGGTGGATGGGCGAGATGAGCGGTCTCTTCCTCGCCTCCGCCATTGTCATAGGCGTCATTGCGCGAACGGGTGAGAAGAACTTCACGGATGCCTTCGTTAACGGAGCACGCGACCTTCTCGGTGTTGCCCTGATCATAGGTCTGGCGCGCGGCATCGTTGTCATCATGGATGAGGGCAAGATTACCGACACCATACTGCATTGGGCCGAAGGTTCGGTCGCAGGCCTCGGCAAGGTCGCCTTTATCAACGTGATGTACTGGCTTCAGATCCTGCTGTCGTTCTTCGTGCCGTCGTCGTCGGGTCTTGCAGTCCTGTCGATGCCGATCATGGCCCCGGTCGCCGATTTTGCCGGCGTGGGCCGCGATCTGGTGGTCACTGCCTATCAGTCGGCGAATGGCATCGTGAATCTCATTAATCCGACCTTCGCCGTGGTCATGGGTGCGCTCGCCATAGGTCGCATCCCATACGAACGGTGGCTGCGCTTCATGTGGCCGCTTCTCGTGATCCTCACCGTCATCATCATGGCGAGCCTCAGCATCGCCGCCATCATCGTCTGAAGGAGATTGTCATGCCCCACGCCTACGGAGTCCATTCCGAGGTCGGCAAGCTTCGGCGCGTTCTGGTCCATCGACCTGGGGCAGCGCTTGCCCGGCTCACCCCGTCGAATTGCCACGAACTGCTCTTCGACGACGTCATCTGGGTCAAGCAGGCCCGCGTCGAGCATCTGACCTTCGTGGACGCCATGCGCCATCGCGGCGTCGAGGTCGTGTTTCTGCGCGAGATGCTGGTAGAAACGCTACAGATTCCCGAGGCTCGCCGATGGCTTCTTGAACGGCGGGTCAATGACGACACGGTTGGCGTCGGCTTCGCCGATGATCTCAGGGCGCATCTGATGGAGATCGAGGCGGACGCCCTTTCCCTGATCCTGCTGGGCGGACTGAGCAAGACGGAGTTACCGATCAAAAGCGCCGGCCTTCTCGCCGAAACGCTGCGGCCGGAGGATTTTGTCCTGCCGCCGCTTCCCAATCACCTCTTTACCCGTGACACGACCTGCTGGATCTATGGCGGCGTCACGCTCAATCCGATGCGCTGGAACGCGCGCAAGCTCGAGACCGTCAACATCGCCGCCATCTATCGCTTCCACCCGGATTTCCGCGACATGGGCTTCCCGGTCTGGTGGGGCGATCCCGACAAGGACCACGGCCTTGCCACTCTCGAGGGGGGCGACGTCATGCCGATCGGCAACGGAACGGTTCTTGTGGGCATGGGCGAGCGGACGACACCACAGGCCGTCGGTCAGCTCGCGCGGTCGCTGTTCGCACAGGGCGGCGCGGAAAGAGTGATCGCCTGCAAACTGCCTATCGAGCGCGCCTCCATGCACCTCGACACCGTCTTCAGCTTCTGCGACCGCGATCTCGTGACGCTGTTTGCGGATGTCGCCCACAAGATCGAGCCCTATTCCATTCGTCCGGGCGAGCGCGAAGGCACGATCGATGTACGCAAGGAAGAGCGGCCGCTCGTAGAGGTCGCGGCCGAGGTGCTGGGGCTGAAGCAGTTGCGCGTGGTCGAGACGGGCGGCGATGCCTATGTCGCTGAACGCGAGCAATGGGATGACGGCAACAACGTCGTGGCGCTCGAGCCTGGCGTCGTCGTCGCTTACGACCGCAACACCTACACCAACACCCAACTGCGCAAGGCAGGCGTAGAGGTCATCACCGTGCCGGGCGCCGAACTCGGCCGCGGCAGGGGTGGCGGTCATTGCATGACGTGCCCCCTCATCCGGGATCCGGTTTAAAGGAGGTCTATCATGCCCGTTAACCTGAGAGGTCGCAGTGTCCTGAAGCTGCTCGATTTCACGCCGGACGAGATCCGTTTCCTGCTCAAACTGTCAGCTTCGCTCAAGCAGGCGAAATATGGCGGCTACGAGGAGCAACGCCTGAAAGGCAAGAACGTCGCGCTGATCTTCGAGAAGGATTCGACGCGCACACGCACGGGTTTCGAGGTGGCCGCCTATGACCAGGGCGCCCACGTTACCTATCTCGGGCCAACCGGCACCCAGATCGGCAAGAAGGAGTCGATGAAGGATACCGCCCGCGTTCTCGGGCGGATGTATGACGGCATCGAGTATCGCGGCTTCGGACAGGAACAGGCGGAAACCTTGGCGGCCTATGCCGGCGTTCCGGTCTACAACGGACTGACCGACGAGTTCCATCCGACGCAGATTCTCGCCGATTTCCTGACCATGCGGGAATACACGCGCAAGCACCTGTCCCAGGTAAGTTTCGCCTTCCTCGGTGACGCCGGAAACAACATGGGCAACTCGCTGCTGGCAGGCGCCGCGCAGATCGGCATGGATGTGCGCCTCGGCGCGCCGAAAGCCTGCTGGCCTGAGGACCATTTGGTGCGTCAGTGCCAGGAGATCGCAGCCAGGACCGGTGCGAAGATCGCCCTGACCGAAGATCCTTACGAGGCCGTCAACGGCTGCGATTTCGTCTACACCGATGTGTGGGTGTCAATGGGGGAGCCGGACTCGGTCTGGAAGGAACGCATTGAACTGCTCACACCCTATCGTGTCACCGCTGGCATCATGGCGGCGACGGGCAATCCGCATGCGAAATTCATGCACTGCCTGCCCGCGTTCCACAATCGCGAGACCGAGGTCGGCGAGAAGATCTTCCAGCAATACGGCATCGACAGCATGGAAGTGACCGAAGAGGTCTTCGAGTCCGAAGCGTCCATCGTCTTCGACCAGGCGGAAAACCGAATGCACACGATCAAGGCCCTGCTGGTCGCAACCTTGGGGTCGTGACATGAGGGTCGTGATAGCACTGGGCGGCAATGCGCTCCTCAAGCGCGGCGAGCCAATGACGGCCGATGCGCAACGCACCAACGTTCGCAAGGCGGCCGCAGCGATGGCCGATCTGGCGCGCGACCATGACATCGTGGTCGCCCATGGAAACGGACCACAGGTCGGTCTCCTCGCCTTACAGGCGGCGGCCTACAAAGACGTCGACCCCTATCCGCTCGATGTCCTGGGTGCAGAGAGCGTCGGCATGATCGGCTATCTGGTCGAGCAGGAGCTGACCAATGCGATGCCTGCGGGTTCAAGGATCGCGACACTGCTGACCCAGATAGAGGTGGACCGGGACGATCCCGCCTTCGCTCGCGCGGAAAAGCCGATAGGTCCGGTCTACACGCAGAACGAGGCGCTAAAGGCGAAAGAGGCACATGGCTGGCCTGTGGTAGAAGAAGCGCAGGGCCGCTGGCGCCGGGTCGTCCCGTCACCACTACCTCAGCATATTACCCAGATCGAGACGATCAGGCTCCTTGTCGAGGCTGGCGTCACTGTCATCTGCGCCGGCGGTGGAGGTATCCCGGTCATGCGCGAAGCCGATGGGACGCTTCGGGGACTGGAAGCGGTGATCGACAAGGACAGAGCAGCCGGGCTTCTCGCCAAGGCGCTCGGGGCCGACGCTTTCCTGATGCTGACCGACGTGGACGCTGTTTATGAGGGGTGGGGAACGGTCGATAGGCGGCCGATCCGCAAAGTAACGCCTGCCGAGTTGACCAGCGACGTGTTCGCGGCCGGGTCCATGCGACCGAAAGTCGAAGCGGCGTGCGATTTTGCGAACGCGGGCGGGATTGCTGGAATAGGCCGGCTTGAAGATGCGCGCGGGATTCTGGAAGGGCGGCAAGGCACGTTGGTGACGCTTCAGGCGATCAATCAAGCGAGCTGATATCGCAAGTATTCATTGGCGGCGTTTCGACAGGCCCGCTCTTGCGTTTGCGTCGCACAATATATGCGTACGGCCGTGTTCTGCATTACTGAGGAGTGAGATGTGCTGGATTCTGAAACTGCGATAGCTGGGCTTGACCAGGCGGTCGCACTGGTCGTGCCGCGGGAAATGCGGGAAGCCTTGTTCATTGCTGCCGCTCACGCATGGAATACCGGCGAGGTCACCTTCGACCACGACCTTGCCATGGCGGTCGACGCTGTGGCGGAGATCCTCGCCCTTCCGCGCAAGGAAGTCATCGACTTGATGATACAGGAATGGCTCCACGCCTCGGAGGGCTTCGTTTCAGTCGAAGACCGGCCGGATATCATATTTCGGCCTTCGCACATTCGTTCTGCCGAACAGGGCATGCCTACGGGCGTCCCTCCCATTGATAGCTGACGACCGAGCGCTCCGCGAACTGAAGGTGAGGACGGCATGGAGAACATGCCCCCCGAGACATATACTTTTCGCAACGGATTTCTCGGCCCGTTGCGACAGGTCACAGGAGCGCGCCATTCAGTTGGCTCTTCAGTGGCAGGCGCGTCTGACGGTGGTTCATGTGATCGAAGACGAAGACGACTTCCTTGAGCAGCCTGAGATGAGCTCTGTTCCGCGCGCCGTTTCGCGCAACGCTATACGCCTGCGTGAAGAGCTTACAGGTATTGATGGGCTCATAAGCGCCGTCGTCGTCAGACGAGGCCGTCCACTCGTCGAGATCAAGGAGATCGCTTTATGGGATAAAGCTGATCTGATCGTCACGGGAATATCGCGCAACGAAACCGATGGTCGGTCCTTATTGGGCAGCACGACGACGTCTCTATTGCGAGAGAGCGGACTGCCCGTGCTTGTGGTGAAAAAGAAGTCGGTCGATACAGGCGACCGGATTGTCGTAGCGACAGATGTTTCCCCGGCTGCGTCTGCCGTGCTCGAAACCACTGTCAGGTTCTTCCGACCTGAAACCCTTATTCTGTTCCATGCATTCGATCCTCCGTTCAAGAACTGGGTCGAGAACAAAGAGGCTTATAGTCACCAGTTCTCAAAAGATATCGCCCAACGAGCCAGAGACACCCTGGATCAATCTCTGATGACAGGCGGAGCTTGCCAGGTTCAAGTCGTCACGCTGGAGGGCGATCCAGCGGGGCAACTGGCTGAATATGTCGACGATAACGATATTGATCTGGTGATTGCCGGCACAGAAAGCAGGAGCACGATCCTGAACCTGTTTATCGACAGTGTGGCAGGCAATATTCTCCATGAGGTCCAGTGTGACATCATGATCGTTCCTAGCCATGCTCATCTTTGAAGCATACCGCAGGCATCGAACCTGAGAAGATCCACGTCGTGCTCCGCGGGCACGGTTTCGATAGTGAGAAGCCGAGCCCAAGGAGCCGTTGGATATCCGGCAAGGGCTTATAGTCATGTGGATTCCTCGCCGTGGACCGTCAGGGGGTGGAACGCGAGCTATCGGGGCGTCATGCGAAGCCTGTTACGATCATTAGTTTCTCTATCGAAGATGCCCTAGTGCCACCGGCTGTCTCAGGCGGCAACGAAGTCCCGCTTCTTGTTGTAACGTCGGGTGATCCACTTCCGGATTTCGCTGAACCAAAGGACGCTGCTGCTCATCGCAAGGCAGAGCAACCATTGATCAAGTGACAAAGGCACCGTTCCGAACGCGGCGTTGAGAAAGCTCACATTGACGACTGCTATCTGCAGGACAACAGACAAGCCGACCGCCGCCCAAAGCCACCTGTTCGCGAACAAATAGCTGAACGCGCTGCTGGATTCTGATCGGGCGCTGAAGCAATTGAACAGTTGGGAGAAAACCAACACGGTGAACCCCGCCGTGCGTGCTCGTTCCAGGCTCTGAGACCCTTCGATGAGCCCGCCGGGCAGATAGAAATCCATGGTCAGAAGCGCTGCCAGCGCCATCACCAGGCCGAGCGCGATAACGCTCCGCCACATTTGCGCGTCGATTGCGTGCTCGTTGGATTTGCGAGGCGGTCGCGCCATCACGTCGTCCGTTTCCGGATCGATACCCATGGCAAGAGCAGGGCCGGAGTCCGTGATCAGATTGATCCAAAGGATTTGAGTTGCCAGCAGCGGAAGAACCAGTTCGCCACCGCCGGCGTCAGCCAATCCTATCATGCCCGCTCCGATGACGCCGAGGAAGACGGTCAGCACCTCGCCCATATTGGAAGACAAGAGATAGCGCAGGAATTTGCGTATATTGTCGAAGATTCCGCGTCCTTCCTGCACGGCGTCGACGATCGTGGCGAAATTGTCGTCGGCCAGCACCATATTGGCCGCTTCCTTGGTAACTTCCGTCCCGTTGATTCCCATTGCGATGCCGATATCCGCCGCCTTCAACGCCGGCGCGTCGTTGACGCCGTCGCCCGTCATCGCCACGACATTGCCATCGGCCTGCAGAGCATCGACGATGCGCAGCTTGTGCACGGGAGCGACGCGGGCATAGACCGAAATCGTGCGAACTGCCGCCGCGAACGCGGCATCGTCCATTGCGTCGAGATCGGCCCCGGTCAAAGCCTTCGCGCCGCGATCGACGATGCCAAGCAAAGCGGCTATGCGCGATGCCGTACGCGGATGGTCGCCGGTGATCATCATCACGCGTATTCCGGCCCGGCGGGCTTTCGATATGGCGACGGCCGCTTCTTGCCGAGGCGGATCGATGATCCCGACCGTGCCGACAAAGATCAGATCATGTTCAAGGTCTTCGCCCTCCTCCGTGTCTTCGCCATCGGCCAGCGGCCGATAGGCGACCGACAGAGTGCGCAAGGCGTCGTCGGAGAGCCGTTCAACTTCGGCGGCGGCATGCGCGCGCTGTCCGGCGTCGAATGGAACGACATCCATACCGATCCGTACATGCGTACAACGAGCCATCAGAACATCCGGTGCTCCCTTGGTAACGAGAATCCGCTCGCTGCCATGCTCATGGTCGATCTCGATGGTCGACATCATCTTGCGGTCTGAACTGAACGGAATTTCGTTGATGCGTTCGAAGCGTCGCCTGCGGCGGTCGTCAATTTCGAGCTTACGCTCGGCAACCAGAAAAGCGGCCTCAGTGGGATCGCCCTGAATTTCCCAGACTCCGTTCTCCGCCTGGCGCAGGGCAGCATTGCCAGCCAGACTGCCGCCGCTCAGAACCACGATCTGCTCGGCGCGCAGAGGCCCCTTGAAACCTCCACCGCCCTCAACTTCCAGATTGCCGACAGGCGCATACCCGACGCCAGTGACACGGCTGCTGCCGGACGCCGTTACGATGCGCTCGACCGTCATTTCGGATCGGGTCAGCGTTCCTGTCTTGTCCGAACAGATGACGGAAGCCGAGCCGAGCGTCTCGACCGACGAGAGCGTCTTGACCACGGCTTTTCGTCCCGCCATGCGTTGGACGCCAAGCGCGAGCACCAGGGACAATATGGCGGGGAGGCCTTCCGGGACTGCGGCGACGGCCAGCGAAACGCCCATCAGCAAAACGGAAATTACGTCGGAAGGGCCGTGGATGTCGGAAACCAAAAGCACTGTCGCGACCACGACGATGGCGATGGCGACAACGGCAATCCCGAGCGCGCGGCCGACCCGGGCGACCTCCTTCTGCAAGGGTGTCGTTTCCTCCTTGCTGGCGTCCAGCATCTGCGCAATGGTGCCGATTTCGGTCCGCATTGCGGTTCCGGTGACAATTGCACGACCAGTTCCCTGAACCACCGCGGTCCCTTTGAACACCATGCAGAAACGCTCGGCCAGCGGGGCAGGATGATGCAGAATGGCTGCATCCTTGAGGATGGCCTCGCTTTCGCCGGTGAGCGAGGCTTCCTGCACGCGAAGGCTTGCTGCGCTAAGCAACCTTGCATCGGCTCCGACGGCGTCACCCTCCTCAAGCAGCAGGATGTCGCCCGGCACAAGCTCGGCGCAGGGAATGCGGATTCGCTCGCCGTCCCTCAGAACGGAGGAGGTAACGGCGGTCATTCGCGCCAGCGCGGCCACGGCATCAGCAGCTCTTGTTTCCTGCACGAAGCCAAGAGCTGCATTCGCCAGGACCACCATGGCTATCACGACTGCGTCGATAGGCCAGCCCGCATGCCCGTCAATAGCCCATGCCGCGAGGGCGATAATAATTGCTCCGAGCAGCAGATACACGAGTGGATCCCGGAACTGGGAAAGCAGGCGCTGCCAGATAGGAATCGGCGGCACCGCACGCAGTTCGTTGGGACCATTTTCTGCCAGCCGGCGTGCTGCTTCCGTTCTTGTCAGACCGCGCTGGGCGTCACTGGCGAGTTTGTCTACGACTTCCTCCGCGACGCGGAGCGAGTAGTCATCCGGTGTCTGCGGGGCGCGACCGCAGGGATTTCCGTCGCCCTTCATTCAGCAGTCCCTTCTGTGATCTCTCCATGTCTCGTTTCCAGGCAGGCACCAACCAATTGATCAGCGGGCCTGCTGGGGAGACATCGACCTCATGCCCACAAGGAGCGTTTTAGCCCATCCGAGTGGGGAAGAATGTCATCGAGACAGGTGACGACCTGTCATCAAGCCGCACAAGTGGCTACACGAATGATCCGCCCCGGCTTGGAAGCGATGCAAGGTAAGGCACCGAACAGTATCAGCATTCTCCGGTTCCTGAGATGATTTCGTCAGCGTTAAGGCCACGTCCAGTCCCGGATTTCGGGCATATCTTCTCCATGTTCATACACATACGCCTTGTGCAGGACGAGCTTCTCCTGGAGTGCTGCAACGATCTCCGCTCCCTTCTCCTTCAGGACGGGAAGACGCTCGATCGCCTCGATGGCCAGATGAAACCGGTCCAACTCGTTGAGGACGGCCATATCGAAGGGCGTCGTCGTGGTCCCCTCTTCGATAAAGCCGCGCACATGGAAATTTGGATGGTTGGCGCGTTTGTAGACAAGGCGATGGATAAGGTAAGAATAGCCGTGATACGCAAAGACCACCGGTCGGTCGCGTGTGAAGATGCTGTCGAACTTCTCGTTAGAAATACCATGCGGGTGGTGTTGCGGCGATTGCAGCGCCATCAGGTCCACGACGTTCACGACTCGGATGCGCAGATGTGGCAGAGCCTGCCGCAAGAGGTCGACAGCGGCGAGCGTTTCCATGGTCGGCACGTCGCCGGCGCAGGCCATCACGATGTCTGGCTCCAATCCGTCCTCGGTTCCAGCCCAGTCCCATATTCCAAGGCCCGCCTCGCAGTGCTGCTCGGCCTCCGTCATGGTCAACCATTGAGGCGCGGGCTGTTTGCCAGCGACAATGACATTCACCCGATCCCACGTCTTGAGGCAATGATCGCCGACCCACAACAGGGTATTCGCATCCGGGGGCAGATAGACGCGGACGATGTCGGCGCTTTTGTTTGCAACGAGATCGATGAAGCCGGGATCCTGATGGCTGAACCCGTTATGATCCTGCCGCCATACATGAGAAGTCAGAAGATAGTTTAGCGAGGAGATCGGCTTGCGCCATTCCAGTTCGCGCGAAACCTTCAGCCATTTGGCGTGCTGGCTGAACATGGAGTCCACAATGTGGATGAACGCCTCGTAGCAAGAGAAGAACCCATGGCGGCCAGTGAGCAGGTAGCCTTCAAGCCATCCCTGGCACAGATGCTCGGACAGTACTTCCATAACGCGCCCGTCGGGCGACAGATGATCGTCAGTTTCGAGCGTTTCGGCCATCCAGACCCGGTCCGTCGCTTCGAACACGCTGCCGAGCCGGTTGGAAGCCGTCTCGTCCGGCCCGAACACACGGAAGTTCCGCTCGTCATCGTTGAGCCGTAGGACGTCGCGTAGATAATCGCCGAGAACTTTCGTCGCCTGCGCTTCCGCCGCGCCGGGCCGGCCGACCTCCACGGCATAGCTGCGGAAGTCGGGTGTACGCAGTTCCTTGCGCAGAAGGCCGCCGTTGGCATGCGGATTGGCGCCCATGCGCCGCGGACCCTTGGGTGCCAAGGCCTTGAGCTCTGCCTTCAGTGCGCCCCTTTCATCGAACAAGTCCTCCGGGCCGTAGCTCCGCAGCCATTCCTCGAGGATAGCGCGGTGTCCTTCGTCCTCGCGGCAATTCGCGACCGGCACTTGATGAGAGCGCCAGTGGTTCTCCACCATCTTGCCGTCCACGACCTTAGGTCCTGTCCAGCCCTTGGGGCTGCGCAGAATGATCATAGGCCACTGCGGGCGCACCGATGACGAGGATGCCTTCCCTCGGATCGCAGCGAGCCGATCGAAGACAGTGTCGAACACTCCGGCCATCTGCTGGTGCATTTCAGCGGGCTCGCTACCCTCGACAAAGAACGGCTCATAGCCGTAGCCGATGAAAAGATGCTGCAACTCGTCGTCGGAAAGCCGCGCAAGAACGGTGGGGTTGGCGATCTTGTAGCCGTTGAGGTGCAGGATGGGCAGAACCATTCCGTCACGGGCCGGATTGACAAATTTGTTAGAATGCCATGCGGCCGCGAGCGGTCCGGTTTCTGCCTCGCCGTCGCCTACCACGCAAGCCACCACCAAATCGGGATTGTCTAGCGCGGCGCCGTAGGCATGAACCAGCGCATAACCCAGCTCACCGCCTTCATGGATCGAGCCTGGCGTCTCCGGCGCAACGTGGCTCGGAACGCCGCCTGGAAATGAGAATTGCTTGAACAGCCGTCTCATTCCGGGCTCATCATCACCTATCTCGGGATAGGTTTCGGAATAGACGCCTTCCAGCCAGGTATTCGCAACCATGCCGGGGCCACCGTGCCCAGGCCCGCAGACATAGAGGATGTCCGCGTCGCGCTCGGTGATGATCCGATTCAAATGCGCATAGATGAAGTTGAGCCCCGGGGTCGTTCCCCAATGCCCAAGGAGGCGCGGTTTGACATGCTCCGGTTTCAGCGGTTCGCGGAGTAACGGATTGTCCATCAGATAAATCTGGCCAACGGATAAATAATTGGCCGCACGCCAGTAGCGATCGATTAGCGATAATTTTCTGGTATCAAGCGACATAATGTTCCTTGTTGCATCCACGTTGCTAAGCGCGAGATCGTGTTGGGACTTAAGAACTGGAAGCGATCTGCGCAAATATCACTGGCGATACAACTCGCGAGTGAACGACTGACCGCACGGTATATTTCTAACACCCAATGGTCAACGACTGATGACGATAGCTGATGCTGCGGGTATGTCACCTGATATTTGCATCGCGCTCCGGCGTCGAAATCAACAGGATCGGTTGTTCGGAGGCGGTTAGTCGGTCCCTCCTTCGCACCAATGCCCCTTAGGTTTCATTCCCTGAGAGCAGCCTTCCCGGTCGCCAGAAAGAGGCTGGAAATCATCTCGGCGGCGGCGCTGATGAACAGAGGTCCCCGCTAGCCTGAGAAATAGCCGAAGACCCATTGGCGCGGAGCATCGATAACTCGTGATAAACTGATGCAGGGCCGCTGAAACTATGGTGATTTAACCCGACGGACGTCTTCAGTTTCCACGATTCTGACGATCTGAATGTCCTCCTTTGCTGATTTCGTTTTCCCCCTCAAGGCAAACAGCAAGGTCACCTATGCCCTCTCGCACCGCGCTACCGCCAGCGAGATCTCGTCGAGCGCTTTTCCAATCGCATCAAAAGCTTTGGACGAATCGCAACCAAGCACGACAGGCACGCACAAAACCGCCTCGCCGCGATCAAGCTCGTAGGAGGTCGTAGCTGGTGTCAAACGTAACGGGTCGACGGATTACCCTGTTAACTCCGCCGAAATGTTCGTTGATCCGCCTCGATCCGCGATCCCGGATCGACGGCGCCCGATGCGCAAGCGGTCATTGTTTTGAACGCTATTGACAAGCCGAACCCGATTTACATATGGTTCGCGCACTGTCATCAGCTGATGATTGAGTCGTCATCTACCGATGATAAAGAACGGCATCTAATTGATCGTAACTATAGTTTAAAGTTGTTCTTAGAATCTGGAGTCATGCATGAGCATCAAGGCGATTAATATTGAAACATATTCCGAACTACGGCGAGTAATACAAGTCTTATGGGCTTAATTAAATATAGAACTTTTGTTCCCGGCTCGCTACCCTTAGCGCTGCAGACTTAGGTCTGTCTCTGGCCCGTTTGGAGGAGCTTGTGGGCATTCCCTCATCCGGACTGGTACATGCCAGCCGCAGATTTCTGTCACGATCTCGACAAAAAGCAGGTTTGCTGGGAGCCAAATACAGGTCCAGCCAAAAGATCACGCGGCAGCTCGTCCCACATGCCTCGCCGCAGCATCCCATTTTCGGCTTCGCCGATGCGAGATGCAAGCGACTCCGCCGGGCGATCGAAGCGATGGTCTAAAATCCCGCCCCCGGGCAAATCAAAACCGAAGGAAGGTTTCCATGAGTGTCGACGTCGTGCCCCTTAAATTGCACAAAGCCAACCTTGAATTGCAGATTCAGATCAACCGCCTCCTCCAGGAGGGCGGCAAGCGGTGGGTCGATGTTGCTTCCCAGGCGAGCGCCGAAGGCATCGCCGAGGTCAAGGCCGAGATCGAAGGCCTTCGCAAAGCCGAGAACTGGCAAAGCCTCGCGACACTGCCAGGCGAATCGTTCTGGCGGCAGTTACAGCAGCGTGTCGGAGATACGCAAGAGCTTACCCAAGTGGCGATCAGCAATCAGGCGGCGTTCACCAGTGGCCTCCAGGAGGCGATCGAAACCTGGCAGAAAGCTGTCAGCGAGACTGTGGGCGGCGTGGGTTCGGCGCAACCGATCCGGGACATCTTCAAGCAGTGGGCCAACCTCTGGCCTGTTCCGGGCGTGAAGACTTCTGAAAAATCCGCTGGCGCGTGAACGATGTCGACTGAACCAAGGACTGCTTTGGTGACCGGTGGCATGGGAGGCCTGGGCGAGGCAATCGCCCGGGCTCTACACGACGCAGGCCACAAGGTGCTCGTGACCCATGCACGCGACGAGGGTTCCGCCCGCGAATGGCTATCCGCCGAGAAAGCCAAAGGCTACAGTTTCGTTTCCTACGACGTGAATGTCGCCGATTTCAAGTCATGTCTGCGCATGGCCGAGCGCATCGGCACCGACGGCCATCGGGTCGACATTCTCGTCAACAACGCGGGCATCACCCGCGACGCCACGTTCCGCAAGCTCGAGAAGGAAAACTGGGACGCGGTCCTGCGGGTCAATCTCGACTCGCTGTTCAACGTCACCAAGCCTCTCATCGACGGTATGCTCGAACGCGGCTGGGGGCGGATCATCAACATCTCATCGATCAACGGGAGCAAAGGCCAGTTCGGGCAAACTAACTACTCTGCCGCGAAGGCAGGTATCCATGGCTTCACCAAGGCGTTGGCTCAGGAAGTTGCCAGGAAGGGAATTACCGTCAACACGGTCTCGCCCGGCTATCTCGCCACCAAGATGGTGACAGCGGTCCCCGAGGATGTTCTCGCCAAGATCGTCGGCGCCATCCCGGTCGGGCGCCTCGGTGAACCCGACGAAATCGCGGCGCTCGTCGCCTTCATCGCAAGTGACGCCGCCGCCTACATGACCGGCAGCAACATCGCGATGAACGGCGGCCAGCACATGTACTGACGCCGCGCCGGCACGCACGGGGCGAAAGGTCCCGCGTCGTCCCGTGCGTGCCGGCGACTTAAGGAGTTGAGAATGACGAAGGACGTCGCCGTACTGGCAGCAACACGGACCGGCATCGGTGCCTTCCAGGGCAGCCTTGCCAACCTGCCGGCCTCCGATCTCGGTGCCGCGCTGATCCGCAGCGTGCTCGAGGAGACGGGAATCGCCCCCGAAGAAATCGATGAGGTCATTCTCGGGCAGGTCGTTTCGGCCGGAGGCGGACAGAATCCGGCGCGCCAGGCCGCCCTCAAGGCCGGCCTCCCCCATGCGGTGCCGGCACTCACGTTGAACAAGGTCTGCGGCTCGGGCCTGAAGGCGGTCCATCTTGCGGCTCAGGCGATCCGCGCCCGGGACGCCGATCTCGTTCTGGCCGGCGGCCAGGAGAACATGTCGCTTGCCCCCTATCTGCTGCCCAGGGCCCGCACGGGACTTCGGCTCGGCCATGCACAGATCGAGGACAGCCTGATCCGGGACGGTCTCTGGGACGCCTTCAACGATTGTCACATGGGCATCACGGCCGAGAACCTCGCGGAGCGCTATTCGATCACGCGTGAGGATCAGGATGCGTTTGCCGCCGCCTCGCAGAACAAGGCCGTCACCGCGAGCGCTTCCGGCCGTTTCCGCGACGAGATCACACCGATCACCATTCCACAGCGCAGGGGTGACCCGGTCGTTTTCGACACCGACGAGCAACCGCGCGCGGACACGACGGCAGAAGGACTCGCCAAGCTCAAGCCGCCCTTTAGGAAGGACGGCACGGTGACCGCTGGCAATGCCTCGACGATCAACGACGGCGCCGCCCTGCTCGTACTCGCCAGCGCGGCCAAGGCGAAGACCCTCGGGCTGCCCGTGCTGGGTTGGATCAGAGGATATTCCAGCGCCGGCGTAGATCCCGCCATCATGGGCATTGGCCCGGTCAGCGCCACGCAGCGCACGCTCAAGCGGGCCGGCTGGACCATCGGCGATCTCGATCTCATCGAGGCCAACGAGGCTTTCGCGGCACAGGCGCTGGCTGTGAACAAGGAGCTCGGCTGGGATACTTCGAAGGTCAACGTCAACGGCGGCGCGATCGCGCTCGGGCATCCCATCGGCGCCTCGGGGGCGCGCATCCTTGTGACGCTCATTCATGAGATGCAACGACGTGGCGCGCGGAAAGGTCTGGCGACGCTGTGCATCGGTGGTGGACAGGGCGTGGCTCTGGCGCTGGAGGCGAACTGAACCGTCAGGTTGAGGCGCGAGCCTTCGTCCTGTCCTTGTCAAATGGCGATGCATCGGAGGAAACCCATGTCCGAGCCAACAACCTCAAAAACGCAATGGTCGGATTTGCATGGCGATCCTTTGGCGCTGCTGCAAGCGGCCTATGCCTATGGGATCGATGCATGGCAGCGCTCGATCCTGTATGCGGATATTGAGAGACAGGTGGGCGACCAGTATCGCGACAAGCTGCGGGACGGCAGTCCCGGCGTCCTCAACTTCCCCTTCGAATCCGTCATGTCGGGGGCGGACCTGCCGCGACCGACCAACTATGCGCTCGTGCGGATCGTACCGTCCGGCGGCCAGAAGGCCGACGAGACGCGGCGCCCGTTCATCGTAATCGACCCGCGCGCCGGGCATGGGCCCGGCATCGGCGGCTTTAAGCCCGACAGCGAGATCGGCGCCGCGATCAAGGCTGGTCACCCGTGCTACTTCGTGGGCTTCCTGCCCGATCCCGTTCCCGGCCAGACCATCGAGGATGTCATGCGCACCTTCTCGGCCTTCGTCGAGCGAGTCGGCGGGTTGCATCCCGGAAGCAAGGGCAAGCCGGCGGTGATCGGTAATTGTCAGGCCGGCTGGCAATTGCTGATGGCGGCGGCGGTCTGGCCAGACCTGTTCGGGCCGCTGATCGTAGCCGGCACGCCGCTGTCCTACTGGGCGGGCAACAATCCGATGCGCTATGCCGGCGGCCTGCTCGGTGGGAGCTGGCTGACCGCGCTGACCGGCGACATAGGCGCCGGCCGATTCGACGGCGCATGGCTCGTGCAGAACTTCGAGAACCTCGATCCCGCCAACACGCTCTGGTCGAAGCAGTACAACGTCTACGCAAGCGCCGACACCGAGGCCGAGCGCTATATCGGTTTCGAGAAATACTGGGGCGGCTACGTCTTCCTCAACGACGTCGAGATGCAGTACATCGTCGACAACCTGTTCATCGGCAACAAGCTCTCGACCGCGCAACTCATGACCTCCGACGGCTTGCGCATCGACCTGCGCAACATCCGCTCGCCGATCGTCGTCTTCTGCTCATACGGCGACAACATCACCCCGCCTGCGCAGGCCCTGGGCTGGATCACCGACCTTTATCGCGATGACGACGAGGTGCTCAGCCACGACCAGACCATCCTCTACACCACGCATGACAGCATCGGCCATCTCGGCATCTTCGTCTCCAGCAGCGTCGGCAAGAAGGAGCACCGCAAGTTCGCGAGCATGATCGACCAGATCGACCTCTTCCCCGCGGGCATCTATCGGGCGACGGTCGACGCCACGCCCCAGGACGTCCGCGACTTCGCCGACTCCCACCTGATGTCGGTCAGGCGCAGCAGCATCGGGGAAGTTCGCGACATTGTCCGTCCGGATCCGGAATCGGACTGCCGCTTCGCCGCGGCCGCCCGGGTCTCCGACATCAACCTGGCTCTCTACCGCAACACGCTGCAGCCCTGGATACGGGCCTTCTCGACGTCCTACTCCGCCCGATGGCTGCAGGCGCTTCATCCGCTGCGGGCATCGTTCGAACTATGGTCGAGCGACCATCCGCTGGCGAGCACCGTGAGCGAGCTCGCCAGCGAGGTTCGCCAGAACCGTCAGCCGGTGCCTTCCGACAATCCGTTCCTCGTCATGCAGCAGGACCTGTCGCGTGCAGTCGAGCATTTCTTGGATCGATATCGCGACCACCGGGACCAGATCTACGCGATGTGGTTCGATGTCCTGTACGGCTCGCCGGGACTGAAGGCTCTCGCCGGACAGACGATGGACGACGCGCGTCCGGCCCGGCCCCATCCAGGTGATACCCCCGAGCACCGCGAGATGGTCCGGCAGATGGTCGCCCGCTTGGACGACCAGTTGCACAAGGGCGGGCTGCTGGAGGCCTCCCTTCGCGCCCTGTTCCATGTCCTCCATCACCAGGGCAGCATCGACGAACGTCTCTACCACCACGCTGCCCGGTTCTGGAACGACGGTGCTCATTCCGGTTTCGATCCCGGCTTCTTCCGGCGGCTCGTGCGCGAACAGGCCCTGCTGCTTGCCTATAAGGGCGATGCGACCATCGAAGCGCTCCCTGCGCTGCTCGAAGGGTCGGACGCCGACGAGATCGACAGGGTCGCAATGATCATCTCGGAACTGGCGCACGCTGGCGGCGACACGCTCCCGGATGCGGGCAATGCGGCCCTTGCGCAGGTGACGGAGATGTTCGGGCGCGCAGCGGAGAAAGCCCGGCAGGCAAAAGCGGTTGAGGCCGAAACGCCGCCAGTGACGGGTTCGGAACCTGCCGCGCCGTCCCCCCAGGCGACGCAAGCGCCGGCCGCCGGCACATCTGAAGCGAAATCTCCTCCGAGGCGTGGACGCCCCCAGAGGACGTGACCCGAGCTTCGGGCGGCCTCAACTAACTAGGAACCGAAATGTTTGCCGGGCCCGCCGATGGTCGCGGCGGGTGGAAGTGACTGAGATGGAATCAAGAAAAGAAGAAAAATCGAGCAAGGAACTGGACGAAGAGGCGCACGCAGCGTGGTCGCGTGCATGGTCTTCGATTTCACCGGAATCGCCCTTGCTCGCGTGGATGGACTGGGCAAGCCATCTCGCGACAAGTCCGGGTAAGCGCGCCGAACTCTCGCGATTGGCGCTTGATCAACTGGAGCGAATCCAGACCATCATCAAGGCAGGACTTTCCCAGAGTGACGATGGTCAGAGTGCTGGCGCCTTGCCACCTTTGTCGGACCGGCGGTTCGCCGACCCCTCATGGGGCCAATGGCCGTTCAACCTGTTCGGACAGTCCTTCGAAATGCAACGTCGCTGGTGGGGAGAGGCCACGCGCGATGTCTGGGGCGTTGACCCGCATCATCAGCGTCTCGTCGCCTTCGGTGTGGAGCAGTGGATGGAGATGCTTTCGCCCAGTAATCTCGCGATGCTTAATCCAGTCGTCATCAGGAAAAGCCTCGATGAAAACGGAGCCAATCTGGCGCGTGGCCTCTCCAACCTGTTCGACGACATCGCGCGCCGAATGGCCAATCAGCCCCCGGCCGGGACGGAGAATTTTGTCGTAGGAAAGGACGTCGCCGCCACGCCGGGCAAGGTCGTGTTCAGGAACCGGCTGATCGAGCTCATCCAGTACGAGCCCACCACGGAAGTGGTCCATCCGGAACCGATCCTGATCGTTCCTGCATGGATCATGAAATACTACATTCTTGATCTGTCGCCCCACAATTCCCTGATCCGCTACCTTGTCGATCAGGGTTTCACCGTCTTCTGCATCTCCTGGAAAAACCCGGATCCCGGCGACCGCGACATGGGCATGGCCGAGTATCTCGACCTTGGTTTCCACGCTGCGCTCTCCACAGTCAACACGATTGCGGCCGGCGCCAGAGTGCATGCGGCTGGCTATTGCCTCGGCGGTACGCTGCTTTCCATCGCTGCGGCCGCCATGGCCCGCGACCTCGACGACAGGCTGGCATCCGTGAGCCTGCTCGCAGCCCAGACGGATTTCAGCGAGCCAGGCGAGCTCGGTCTGCTCATCGACGAAAGCCAGATCGCGCTCCTCGAAGCGCAGATGGCCGAAGTCGGCTACCTGCATGCCGAGCAGATGACGGCGGCCTTCCAGTTGCTACGCTCGTACGACCTGTTTTGGTCGCGCATCATCAATGAGTATCTCTTGGGTGACCGCAGACCGATGAACGATCTGATGGCCTGGAATGCCGACGGCACACGTCTGCCCGCGAAGATGCATTCACAATATCTTCGTCGTCTCTACCTGCAGAACGACCTGGCATCCGGCCGATATCAGGTGGGGGGCAAGCCTATTTCGCTTGGGGATATCAACCTCCCGATATTCTGCGTCGGCACAACCACCGATCACGTTGCGCCATGGCGCTCTGTCTACAAACTGCATCTTCTCACAGCGACGGAGGTCACCTTCGCTCTGACGAATGGAGGTCACAATGCAGGAATCGTCAGTGAGCCGGGCCGCCCGCGGCGCCAGTATCAGGTCAGTAGGCGAGCGCGCGGCGATACCTATGTCTCTCCCGACGATTGGGTGGAGAATACGCCCGTCAAGCCAGGATCTTGGTGGCCGGAATGGGCGGATTGGATGGCCGAGAGGTCTCAAGCGCGCGACGCATCCGCGCGACACTTGAACGCCAGCACGGTCATTACGCCGCTTGCAGACGCGCCAGGCGACTACATCAAAATGTCATAAGAAACGATTGCTTGGAATAGTATTAAAAAATCTATCGCCGCTCCACTCACCTATAAATAGGATACATGGTCAATAAAGCTAGAAAAATCTATGAATCTTGGATTGAAATCCGTCATTTGCGTTACTTTGTTGCATCAGCGGAGCAAGGGAGTTTTCGAAAGGCGGGTAAATCGTTAGAAATACAGGAATCAACCATCAGCAGGTGCGTCCGTGATCTGGAAGATCATATAGGGACGTCACTATTCCACCGTCATAATTTTGGCATTACTCTCACGTTTGCGGGAGAACGATTTCTGCCTCAAGCACGCAGAGTGCTTAGGTTCATTCGGCAGAGCGTCGAAGATTTGGGTAATATCGGGCGTGCGGAGAATGGGCGGCTGAGGATAGGAATATTCTCGTCGATCGCATCGGGATTCCTGGCCGAACTGGTCAGTGCCTACGACAAAAGCCACGCCAAAGTTAAAATAGAGTTCGTCGAAGGCCACCCCGAGCAACACGTAACCGCTATCCGCAAGTTCGAGATGGACGTCGCTTTTCTTACCGGCACTCAGGATTGGCCTGAGTGCGAGACCACTCATTTCTGGTCGGAGCGTGTTTTTGCAGTGTTGCCGGTCGGCCATAACCTTTCAGGACGAGAGAGTTTAGAATGGCCTGATTTGGTATTCGAATCGTTTGTAGTAAGCGATGCGGCCCCTGGCCCAGAGATACGGGATTATCTGGTACGGCGGTTGGCAACTCTTGGCTATCATCCAGATATTCAAGCGCAATATGTAGGTCGAGACAATCTCCTGTCTCTTGTGGCGATCGGGCAGGGTTTGACGATCGTCAGCGAAGCGATGGTTGCTGCTCAGATGCCCGGTATCACCTACCGTCCAATCCTCAACGACATCCTTCCGTTCAGCGCGGTGTGGTCCAGGAGGAATGATAATCCAGCTCTACGACGCCTCCTCAGCATGGCCAGGAAAATGTCACGATCGTTTGTCGCGTGCTTATCGATCGTTGGATACCTTCCGATCTAAGTAGTATGACGCCGGAGCTTTACGAAGGCGCGATCCGTCGCGATGAAGCGTTCCAGCATAGGAACGATTAGCTTTGCTGGATCGGAGACGGATTGGCCAGTTACACGAGAGAGGATCTCGGCATAAGCAGTGAGGTCGCGGTGAAGCTGGGCGGGAAGCTCTATGGCCACCTTCACCGGCTTGTCGTCGGCCAGGGGACCGAGTTTGAGCTTTGTCATGTTCAACTCCTGTAGGGTTCGAGCACAAGGTCGCGGGTAACGATAACCCGGACCGGGAAGCCGGGCCGGATGGTCAGTGTCGGTGCGACCTGAAGCTGACGCTGGACGATCTGCTGTCCGGCCTGATTGATGGTGTCCTGCGCCCCGTCTCGGATGGCTCGGATGAGGCGGTCCTCGTCGTCGGTCGCCAATTCGGTTCCGATGCCGAGTAGCGTGGACAGCCCGGCCGCCTTCATCAGATCCCACCAGTGATAATCGACGCCATCCTCAAGCCCGGCATAGCCCTGCGTGTCGGCGCCGGGCTGGCGTTCGAGGACCATAGATCGGCCGTTCGGGAAGATCAGGCGGTTCCAGACCAGCAGGACCCGCCTTTGGCCAAACTGGACATTGTTGTCGTACTGACCGATGATCCTCGTCCCCTGCGGAACGAGAAGGCTGCGACCGGTCGGACTGTCGTAGATATTTTCCGTCACCTGGGCTGTGATTTGGCCTGGAAGATCGGAGCGTATCCCGGTGATAAGTGCTACCGGGATAACCGCACCGGCCTGGAGCACGAAGGGCGAAGCTGGTGCCATGACGCGATCCAACGAGGTTGTGCGGCGATCGACCGGCCCATTGAGGAAAGCGCTCTGTCGATCCTGCGCGGTTTGCTGGCCGGCTTGACCCGCGAGCCCGGCGAGATCGACACCGGCAAGGCCGGGTGTGGTTGAACCTCCCGGCGCTGCCGGGGTCGTGCCCGGCTGGGTCTGGAAGAAGACGCGCGACGTGCGCGCGGCCTCTTCCTCCGCGATGCGGCGTTGTTCGGCTTGGTCGACCGCCGGCGTCGTGATCGTCGGAGGAACGACGGGCTGGCCTCGGTTCTGCGCGTCCAGAATGGGTCGTCCGAGATCGCCTGGTAAGGGCGGGCCAAGAACAGGGCCGGTGTAGTCTCGCGGCAATCCGGCAAGACCATCCGCGGTCTGGCGGTTGGCTGTCGAGTAAAGCTCCTCTCCGTCGCGGCCGGCGTTCCGGGTCTGGAGTGCGTAAATCAGGGCGCCGCCTATGCCGACCAGAGCGACGGCCGTGACGCTCGCAAGCACCTTGCGCGACAGCCGGGTTACGCGCGGCGGCTCCGCCCGCAGGCGCATTGGAGCGCTCGTATTGCTGTTTGCCTCGCTCATGACGCGGGCCTCCCGTCGGTACGGACAATCCTCACCGTTTGCTGCTTATCACCGCTTCCGAGGCGCAATTCAGCCGCGCCGAACAGACGATCGACGATCAGGATGTGTCGGTGGACGCGGGTGTTGACGATCTGGGCCTCGCCCTCCGGCCCGATCACGAAGATCGGTGGCATCTCGCCTTGGACGATGCCACGCGGAAAGTCGATGTAAACGCGCCGACCGTCGTCATAGACGGAGACGGGCTTCCAGGGCGGGTTGCCGCCGCTCAGGCCGTAGCGGTAGTTGCGGGAGGCGACGGCTGGAATGACCGGCGTTGCCGGAACGGTCTGCCCCTGTCCGCCTCGTGGCTGCGGGTATGCCCACGCCACCGAAGGCATGTAGGGCTTGGCGCCTGAGCGCAGCTCGATCATGTAGACGCGGCGATCGGTCGTTACGACAAGGTTCGTCGATATGTCGACGCGGCTCGGTTTCACGAGGATGTGGACGCGTCGGGTCGGGCCGCTGCCGCTCTCGGTGTCGCCGATGATCCAGCGCGCGGTATCACCGGCCGCGATCGGGCCAGCGTCGGTCAGACTCTCGCCAGGCTCCAGCGCGATGTTGGTGATCTGTCCAGGCGCGGCATAGACCTGATAGAGGGCGCCTTCGGACCATGGGTAGACCTGGATGGCGTTGAAGTAGCCCTCCCGGCGCGGCTGCACCCGCGCTGCGGCGTTGGCGTTCTCGACGCGGGCCGTCGGCGTGGTGGCGGCCGTGCCGCCTTTTGCCGGTGTCCAGCCCGGAGGGGTATGGATCGGGCGCGGTCGATCGTCGGTGACAGCCACGGGCACGGCCGGCAACGCGGGCACGTCGCGGTCGTAAGTGATTTCGGGCGGCTTCTGTGGCGTCGCGCAGCCGGCCAACATAGTGGCGGAAAGAAGCAGAACCGGAAGCACGGATTTACGAAAAGACGGAATGGCGCATTTGCGGAAAGCCGATTTCATTGGCTCATCTCCCGCGACCAGTTGATGGCGTTGACGTAGATTCCCAGCGGATTGACCTTGATCCGCTCGGCGTCGCGCGGTGGCTGGATCACGATGGTCAGGATCGCTGTCCATCGCTGGGTCGTGGAGAGCTGGCCGTTCTCGAAATGCCTCTCTGTCCAGGCGACACGGAAGCTGTCGGGCGATGCGCGTATGACGCTGGAGACCTCGACGGCGATCTGCTGCTTGCCTACCTTTGTGAATGGGTCGTTGGCGCGGGCGTAGTCATTGAGTGCCGCAGCGCCGCGATCCGTCGTCCATTCGTATGCTCGAAGCCAGTTCTGCCGGACGATGATCGGGTCGGCCGGAATGCTCCGCGTCTGTTCGATGAAACGCGCGAGGTGCCAGGCGACTTGCGGATCGGTCGGGCGGAAATCGGCTGTGGCGGGCGCGACCGCCTGCGCCTGGCCGAGATTGTCCACCTGAACAACCCATGGCACGACGGTTCCTCGCGCCGATTGGTAGACCAGGGCGGCGGCAAAGCCGGCCGACAGGATGAGCGAGCCGAACGCCATGGTGCGCCAGTTCTTCGCCTGCACGCGGGCCGAGCCGATACGCTCGTCCCAGACTTGGCTCGCCCTCTGGTACGGTGTTTCTGGTTGGGGTGTCTTGCCGTAATGAACGGCGGGCCTTTTGAAGAGATTCATGAACGGTCACTTTCAGAGAGATTGACGGATGCTCCGGATCCGTGGCTGTCGCCGGAACGGACGGCATGCGCGGCGGCGCTGACGCCGTGAGAGACATGGCGGCCGCGCTTCATGCGCTGGGCCCATGCGGGGGGCTGTTCGGTCGTCGTCGCGGGCGCGACGGAAGAAGGCTCTGCCTCGCCGCCGGCCGACCCCATCGTGGACGTGCCGCCGGTGGCACTGAGCCCGGCGCGGGCGCCGTCGGAAAAACTGGATTTCATGCTCTCGGACGCGCGCGAGGCGGCGCGACGCAAGGGTGATGTGGCGCCTGAACCGGCCGCGCGTGCGACGCCGGACGCCACGCCCGATGCACCGGACTGCCCCATGGAACCGAGCGTATAGGCCGACGATGCCGCCCCGGCGGCCGCTGCTCCGCCACGGGCTACCGCGGCCCCACCGGAAAGGAGGGCTGCTCCTCCCTTCGCGGCAAGCATCGCACCGCCGCCAACGGCGAGCGCGGCGCCGCCCACGGCGAGACCCGTGCCGACTGCGGCGCCTGCGCCAAGCTGCGGACCGCCACTGACGAGGCCGGACGCGATGCCGGGTCCAAAGATACCGAGGCCAACGAGCGAGAGCGCGGCGAGCACGACCGCCATGGCGTCGTCGATGCTCGGTGTCTGCCCACCGAACCCCTGCGTGAACTGGCTAAAGAGCGTCGAGCCGATGCCGACGATGACGGCGAGGACGAGGACCTTGATGCCGCTGGAGATCACGTTGCCGAGCACGCGCTCGGCCATGAAGGCGGTCTTTCCGAACAGGCCGAACGGGATCAGAACAAAGCCGGCCAACGTGGATAATTTGAACTCGATCAACGTCACGAAGAGCTGCACGGACAGGATGAAGAAGGCGAGAATGACGAGCGCCCAGGCGAAAAGCAGGCAGGCGATCTGGATAAAATTCTCGAAGAACGCGATCCAGCCCATCAGATCGGAGATGGATTCGAGCAGCGGCCGTGCCGCGTCGAGGCCGGTCTGCGCCACCTTGCCGGGGCGGAGGAGATCCTGCGCGGTAAAGCCCGTGCCGGAGGCTTTGAGGCCAAGACCTGAAAAGCTGTCGAAGACGATCTTCGCGAGGTTGTTCCAGTTGGAGATCAGATAGGCGAACACACCGACGAACAGCGTCTTCTTGACGAGACGTGCGATGATGTCGTCATCGGCGCCCCAGCTCCAGAACAGCGCCGCGAGAGTGACATCGATGACGATCAGCGTGGTCGCGATGAAGGCCACCTCGCCGCTGAGCATGCCGAAGCCGCTGTCGATGTATTGGGTGAATGTTCCAAGAAAGCTGTCGATTACCCCTGAGCCGCCCATGGATCACCGCCTGTCGTCTGACGACGGCGATACAGGCGCAGCCGGACGGCCGAGGAAGCGATCACGTGTCTCGGCCCAGACGCGCAGGCATTCGCTGTCGCTCGCGGCCGTTGCCCCAAGCTGCTGGCACCGGCGCTGGCCCTCGCGCAGCGGATCGCGCGCGGGCTCGACGATAGGCGCCGACGGTCCCGCCGGCTCCTCATCCTTGCGGGTCATCTCGACGACCGCCGCCGTGATGGCGATGGCGACGAAGACCACAGCGGCCAGCCGGGCCAGCATCTTGCTGTCCATGACGGTGCTCCTTTCCGGCCTCAATTGCCGTTGAACATCCGCGCGCTGCCGGCCTGATAGCCGGAACCGGGCGTCAGGAAGCGGCGGCGCTGCTCACGCCCCTGCTCGGCTGCTGCGGAGCGCTCGGCCTCCGTCAGCGCGCCCGAACGGCCGTTGGCTGCGAGCAGCGCGACGAGATCGGAGAGCTGCTGCGACTGGAGGGCGAGGAGCTGGTTGCCGGCCTGAGTCGCCTGAAGCGCGCCGGTCGCGCCCTGGCTCTGGTTCACCAGTTCGCTCATCTGCGTGCGGTTGGTGTCGATGTTACCGACGACGCCTGCCTGGACGCGCATCGCGTCCTGCAGGCTTCCGACGGTGTTCTGCCAGCGGCTGCGCGCGGCGCTGACGAGCTGCTGATCGCTCGCCGACATCGAGACGGTGCCGTATTGCTGCTGGAACATCTGGTCGATGTTCTGCACGTCGAAGGCGATGTTCTGCGCCTGCTTCAGGAGCTGCTGGGTCTTCTGAACATTCTGCTGAAGCGTCTGGAGCGAGGAGAACGGCAGATTCGCGAGATTGCGCGCCTGGTTGATGAGCATGGTCGCTTCATTCTGAAGCGAGGTGATCTGATGGTTGATCTGCTCAAGCGTACGCGCGGCAGTCAGGACATTCTGCGCGTAGTTGGTGGGGTCGTAGACGATCCTCCAGGCATAGACCGGCGACATCGCAAACGGCGACATCGCGAGCGGCATAGCCGCCAGCATGGACGCTGCGAGGACCGCGGAGGATTTGCGAAGACGACGGACGATCATGGCTAAAGCTCCTTTTCGGGCTGGGGGGTGAGCGTTTGAAAACCGGGAAGAAGATCGATGGCCCAGCCGACGTCGCGGGCATCGAGCCATGCGGGGAGAAAGCCGTCGCGGCCGTGTTCGGCGACGAGGTTGGCGATCAGCGTCTGGTCGGATTTCGAGGACGCGGCGCAGAGCGCGAGGCCGAGTTCGGAAAGGCCGAGCTCGAACAGGCGATTTCCGCGGCGCGACTGGCAGTAGTAGTCCCGCTTGGGGGTCGCCCGCGCGAGGATCTCGATCTGGCGGTCGTTGAGGCCGAACCGCCTGTAGATCGCCGTGATCTGCGGTTCGATGGCTCGTTCGTTCGGCAGCAGCAGCCGAGTCGGGCAGCTCTCGATGATCGCCGGCGCGATGTCTGAATTGTCGATATCGGACAGCGACTGCGTAGCGAAGATGACCGAGGCGTTCTTCTTTCTGAGCGTCTTCAGCCATTCGCGGAGCTGGCCGGCGAAGCCCTCGTCATCGAGGGCAAGCCATCCCTCGTCGATGATGAGCAAGGTCGGGCGGCCGTCCAGCCGGTCGCCGATGCGATGGAACAGGTAGGCGAGCACGGCGGGCGCGGCGCCCGTACCCACAAGGCCCTCGATCTCGAACGCCTGCACGTCGGCCGAGCCAAGATGTTCGGTCTCCGCGTCGAGCGGCCGACCATAGGGGCCGCCGACGCAATAGGGACGAAGCGCCTGCTTGAGATCGTTCGACTGGAGCAGAACGTTGAGGCCCGTGATCGTCCGTTCCTCGATCGGCGCGGATGCGAGCGAGGTCAACGCGGTCCAGATGTGCTCCTTCGCCTCGGGCGTAATCGTGATGCCCTCACGGGACAGGATCGCGACGATCCAGTCGGCGGCCCAGGCGCGCTCATAGGTGTCATGAATGCGGGCGAGCGGCTGGAGGGAGACCGAGACATCGGAGCCTTCGGTAAGGCCGCCACCAAGATCATGCCAGTCGCCGCCCATGGCTAGCGCGGCCGCCCGGATCGACCCGCCGAAATCGAACGCGAAGACCTGGCTGCGTGGGTAGCGGCGGAACTGCAAAGCCATGAGGGCGAGCAGCACGGACTTGCCCGCGCCGGTCGGGCCGACCACCAGGGTATGGCCGACGTCGCCGACATGCAGAGACAACCGGAACGGGGTCGAGCCTTCGGTCTTGCCGTAAAGCAAGGGGGGCGCATTGAAGTGCTCGTCCCGTTCCGGCCCCGCCCACACGGCGCTCAGGGGGATCATGTGGGCGAGATTGAGTGTCGAGATCGGCGGCTGGCGGACATTGGCGTAGGCATGGCCCGGCAAGCTGCCGAGCCATGCGTCAACGGCGTTCACGGTCTCGATCATGGCCGTGAAGTCGCGACCCTGAATGACCTTCTCGACCAGCCGCAGTTTCTCGTCGGCAAGGCGCGCGTCGGCGTCCCAGACGGTGATGGTCGCCGTGACGTAGGCCAGCCCGGCCACGTCGGCGCCGAGCTCCTGTAGCGCGAGATCGGCGTCCGCCGCCTTGTTCGCCGCGTCAGTGTCCACGAGCACGGACCGCTCGTTGGTCATCACTTCCTTCAGGATCGCCGCAATGCTCTTGCGCTTGGCGAACCACTGCCGGCGGATCTTGGTCAGGAGTTTCGTCGCGTCGGTCTTGTCGAGCAGGATCGCGCGCGTCGACCAGCGATATGGAAAGGCCAGCCGGTTGAGGTCGTCGAGCAACCCGGGCGTCGTTGCCGTCGGGAACCCGATGATAGTTAGAATGCGCAGGTTCTGGTCGCCAAGGCGCGGTTCCAGCCCGCCGGTCAGCGGCTGGTCGGCCAGAAGCGCATCGAGGTAGACCGGGGTTTCGGGGACGCGGACGCGGTGACGCTTCGTCGAAATCGTCGAATGCAGGTAGGTCAGCGTCTCGCCATCATCGAGCCAGCGGCAGGACGGCATGAAGCCGTCGAGAAGCGCCAGCACGCGGTCGGTGCGATCGGTGAAGGCCCGCAGGATCTCGTGCGGATCGATGCCCGAACGTTCGCGGCCTTCGTACAGCCAGGACTCGGTGCGTGCGGCTTCCTCCGCTGGCGGAAGGAACAAGAAGGTCAGGAAGTAGCTGGAGACGAAATGGGCGCCCGCTTCCTCGAACCCCGCCTTGCGCTCGGCATCGACCAGGCCGGAAGCCGGATCGGGGAAACTGCTGTCCGGATAGGTGTCGGCTTCGTGACGCTGCGCTTCGACGAAGATGCTCCAGCCCAAGCCAAGCCTACGGAAGGCGTTGTTGATACGGCTGGCGACGGCGACCAGCTCGGCCGCGACGGCGGAATCAAGATCGGGACCGCGGAACTTCGCGGTGCGCTGGAACGATCCGTCCTTGTTGAGCACGACGCCTGTAGCAACGAGCGCGACCCAGGGCAGATAGTCCGCAAGACGCGATGCTGAGCCGCGATATTCGGCAAGGTTCATCATCGGCAGCGCCTCCCTCAGACCGCGAGGAAAGCCGGGATGCGCAGGTGCCTGCGGCCGACCTCGACAAAGAGCGGGTCACGGCGGGCGGCCCAGACGGCGATGAAATGGCCGATTGCCCAGATTGCGATCCCGACCAGCCAGAGCCGCAGGCCCAAGCCGACCGCTCCGGCCAGCGTGCCGTTCATGATGGCGATCGATCGCGGGGCGCCGCCGAGCAGGATGTGCTCGGTCAGAGCGCGGTGGACCGGCACCGTGTAACCCGGCACCTCGTCCAATTGTTCGAACGCGACCGCCATCAGACGAGCGCTCCGCCGCCAAAGGAGAAGAACGACAGGAAGAAGCTCGACGCGGCGAATGCGATCGAGAGGCCGAAGACGATCTGGATCAGCCTACGGAAGCCGCCACTCGTATCGCCAAAGGCGAGCGCAAGGCCCGTCGCGATGATGATGATCACCGCGACGATCTTGGCGACCGGCCCTTCGATCGACTGGAGGATCTGCTGAAGGGGTTGCTCCCAGGGCATCGATGAGCCGGAGGCATAGGCTGGCGACGTGGCGGCCAGCATCATGATGGTGAGGAGCGCAGTCGATGCGGAGAGACGCTTGTAGGCACCGCGCATGAGCGAGCCGACCGGCGGCTCCCGATGGGCGGGGATCGTGGACAGGACGGGCGGGTTGGTGACATCCGGAATGGCGGGCGAATTCATTCAGCTTCTCCGTTCGGGGTGGTTGCGGGGGTGATGCGGTAATCGCCGTCCGGGCCGAGCCCTTCGACGCGGGCGAGCTCGGCCAGCCGGCGGGCGGAACCACGACCGGAGAGGACGGCGACGAGATCGATCGTCTCGGCGATCAGCGCGCGCGGGACGGTGACGACGGCCTCCTGGATGAGTTGCTCGAGGCGGCGCAGCGCGCCGATGCCGGAACCGGCATGGATCGTGCCGATGCCGCCGGGGTGGCCGGTGCCCCACGCCTTGAGAAGGTCGAGGGCTTCGGAGCCCCGTACCTCGCCGATCGGAATACGATCGGGTCGCAGGCGCAGCGAGGAGCGGACGAGATCCGAGAGCGTCGCCACGCCGTCCTTCGTCCGCATCGAGACGAGGTTCGGCGCGGCGCATTGCAGCTCGCGCGTGTCCTCGATGATAACGACGCGATCGGCGCCCTTCGCCACTTCGGCGAGCAGTGCGTTCGTGAGTGTGGTCTTGCCCGTCGATGTGCCGCCCGCGACGAGAATGTTGGCGCGGGATGCGACAGCCATTCGCAGCGCGATGGCCTGATCGGCGGTCATGATGCCCGCCGCCACGTAGTCGTCGAGCGTGAACACGGCGACGGCGGGCTTACGGATGGCGAAAGCTGGAGACGCGACGACGGGAGGGAGCAAGCCTTCAAACCGTTCGCCGGTTTCGGGCAGTTCGGCCGATACACGCGGGGAGCGCGCATGCACTTCGGCGCCGACATGGTGCGCGACCAGGCGCACGATGCGTTCGCCATCAGCGGGCGTCATTGTCTCGCCGGTATCGGCCAGCCCTTCGGAAAGCCGATCCACCCAGATGCGGCCATCGGGGTTCAGCATGACCTCGACCACGGCCGGTTCCTCCAGAAACCGGGCGATGGCGGGTCCGAGCGCGGTGCGCAGCATGCGAGCGCCGCGCTGGATCGCTTCCTGTCTCTGGTGAGTGGATGCCATATCGTCCCCATTTCTCGTGGGGACGCGACAGATGACCCCCGGATCGGGGATGATTAAAAGGGCCCGGAATTAGGCTGATTCAACAAGTTTCGGTCGTAGTAGTAGTGTGGCGTGCAAATACAGGAGAACGGCGGCGCGGCCCTATTCTTGAACTTGTCGATCCCGCCCCCAGATGCCGCGCGCGAGGAGGTCAGGTGTCCGATTCGGGCTTATCCTCCGAAATCTCCTGCCGCAGCTTCGGCCCCTGCGCCAAGCGTCGACCCAGCGCCGTAATGAACGCTTCGTAACGCTCGCTGGATTTCGCTCGCGCCGCCTGCGCCGCCGGCTCCGGGAGGGCGGGCGTCGTGGTGATCCAGAAGCGGATGAACACCGCCAGGGTCTCCACCGCGATGCCGACATCGCGTTCGAGGCGTGTCATTCGACGATCGAGCTGGTCGAGGCGTTTTGAAAAGATGGCTTCGCGCCGTTCGGCGTCGTCCGGCGAGAGGAAGGACGCGATGGCTGCCTCGGCGATCATGGACTGTGATTGCTCGCGGCGTGCGGCGAAATCTGCCAGCGTCTTTTCGACCTCGGGGTCGAGATAGATCGTTGTCTTTCTCTTTTTTCGGCGAACGGTCATGGTGGCTACAGCTCCATGCCGTCGTTGGGATCAAGAGAGACCTGCCGTGCGATGCCCTGCATCTGCCGGATCATGCGACGGTTCCCCACGGCCTCCTCTTCGGCGTCATCCGGGAGGTCGATCTCGAATTCGTTTTCGATGGGCGCCTTTTTCTCAACCGGCTTTACGCGGCTCAGCTCGGGTTGCAGCCGACGTTCGGAACTGGTGGTGTCCTCATCGTCCGAGGAGGCCGCGGTCGTCGCGATCTCTTCCGGGCGCGGTGGTATCGGCAGGCTGCTCCAGTCGTCCGGGCCGGTGCTGTCAGGTCGTTTCGGCTCCGGCGGCGCCAGCACCCGCTCCTTGAAGCGGGCATCCTCGTAATAGCGCGCCTTCTTCGCCCGGATCGGCGGGATGCCGGCGACCATGACGATCTCGTCGGTCGGCGGAAGCTGCATGATCTCGCCTGGCGTCAGCAACTGACGGGCGGTCTCCGAGCGCGACACCATCAGATGGCCTAACCACGGCGACAGGCGGTGGCCGGCGTAGTTCTTCATGGCCTTCATTTCGGTGGCTGTGCCCAGCGCGTCCGAGACGCGCTTGGCGGTGCGTTCGTCGTTCGTGGCGAAGCTGACCCGGACATGGCAATTGTCGAGGATCGAGTTGTTCGGGCCATAGGCCTTTTCGATCTGGTTGAGGCTCTGCGCGATCAGGAACGCTTTGAGTCCGTAGCCCGCCATGAAGGCCAGCGCGCTTTCGAAGAAGTCGAGCCTGCCGAGGGCTGGAAACTCGTCGAGCATCAGCAAGAGACGATGCCGCCCGACCTTGGCCTGCAGGTCCTCGGTTAGGCGCCGCCCGATCTGGTTGAGCAACAACCGGATCAACGGCTTGGTGCGATTGATGTCGGAGGGCGGCACGACGAGGTAGAGCGTCGTGGGATGCTCGCCGCCCACGATGTCGCTGATCCGCCAGTCGCAGCGGCGCGTCACCGCAGCGACCACCGGGTCACGATAGAGGCCGAGGAAGGACATCGCCGTCGAGAGCACGCCCGAACGCTCGTTGTCGGATTTGTTCAGTAGCTCGCGCGCCGCGCTGGCGACGACGGGGTGCGGACCGGCTTCGCCGAGATGCGCAGTCTTCATCATCGACCTCAGCGTCGACTCGACAGGCCGCTTTGGGTCGGAAAGGAAGTTGGCGACGCCCGCGAGGGTCTTTTCCGGCTCGGCATATAGGACGTGAAGGATCGCGCCGACCAGAAGCGAATGGCTGGTTTTTTCCCAGTGGTTCCGTTTGTCCAGGCTACCCTCGGGATCGACCAGGATGTCGGCGATGTTCTGGACATCGCGAACCTCCCATTCACCGCGCCTGACCTCGAGCAGCGGGTTATATGCCGATGATTCCGGATTGGTCGGATCGAAGAGCAGCACCCTGCCGTGCCGGGATCGGAACCCGGCCGTGAGCGTCCAGTTCTCCCCCTTGATGTCGTGAACGATGGCCGAGCCGGGCCAGGTGAGAAGCGAGGGCACGACGAGGCCGACGCCCTTGCCCGAACGGGTCGGCGCAAAGCACAGCACATGCTCGGCGCCATCGTGCCGCAGATAGTCGCGCTCGTATCGACCGAGAACGACTCCGTCCGGACCGAGCAGGCCGGCGTCGCGGATCTCCTGATCCTGCGCCCAGCGCGCCGAGCCGTAGGTGGCGACATTCTTCGCCTCGCGCGCACGCCAGACCGACATGCCGATTGCGACGGCGATCGCAATGAAGCCACCCGACGCGGCGATCACGCCGCCCACGGCGAAGATGCCTGGGGCGTAGGCGTCGTAGAAATACCACCACCACATGATGGCGGCCGGAAAGTAGACCGGCACGCCGAACAGCGTGAACCACGGCTCGCCGAGCTGCGCCTGATAGCCGAGGCTCCACGCGACATACTGCGTCGCGCCCCAGACGGTGGTGAGGACGATCGCAAACACGATCAGGATCTGTCCCCAAAGGATTTTGGTGGCGGACATGGCGATAATCCTTTCTGACTGAGGTTAGAGGCCGAGCCCGCGCTTCCGACCGAAATCCCAGTCGACGCCGCCGTCGTCGCGCGAGACGCCGGAGACGTGGCGGCCGATCTGCTTTTCGAGCGAGGGAGACCAGGGCACGAGCTGGAAGCCGAGGCCGTCGTCGATCATGGCGAAGCGGCCGGAGGCGAGTGCAAAGCGCTGGCGATAGGAGCCGGCGACATATTCGCCTGTCCCGGCCTGAGCGAACGGCAGCCCGGTCTCGGCGGCGAGCTTTTCTCCGAGCGCATTGACCTCACGGTCGCGCAGCGTGTTGAGCAGGCGGCGTGCGAAGACGATGCGTCCGCCCTGACGATCGGCGAGCCCCTCACCGATCAGATGCTCGGCGCGTTCTTCCATGGCCTGGCGGACTTCCGAGCCAAAGCCACCTTCGGAAAGCGCGACCGGCTCACGGGCGATGGCCTGCCGGTCGAGCCAGGTGGCGCCGGTCGCGTTCACCTGGGCGCCGAGATCGAGATCGGACCTAACGGCGAGCGCCACCCGACGCTGACCCTGCGCATCCTCATAGGCGCGCAGCTCGACGATCGAGCCGGGCGGGCTGTCGCCGGCTGCGTCGAGGTGCGGCAGCCGGATGTGATGCGTACGGCCGTCCACACCGTCGACGACGGCGTAGGCGGACCCTTTCAGCTCGTCGTCAAGGCCACGCTCGACCAGTCGGCCGACGACGGGCACGTCGAGGCTTTCGCCGGCCAGCACGTAGCTCGCAGATCCGCGTTCGATGCCGCGCTCGGTCAGCGCGCGGTGCATACGTTTGATGATGTCGCCGCGTTCGCCGAGTTCGCGCAGGACGGTTTCCGCTTCCGGCTTGATGAACCATTGGGAGTGGCCTACCTGCCCGGCGACGCCGAGGGTTTCGAGCGTGCGCAGGCGGCCGACCTTCAGCGCATGAAACTCGTCAGGCTGGCGATCTGCGAGCGGGGCGAGATCGATGATGCCGGACTTGCCGGCGTCGCGGACGAGTTGCCGATCGAGCTGGGTCCACCGCTCTGCCGTGATCTGGCTTTCGAGGCTGCGGCGGATATCAAGGTCGGTGCGTGGCCCCAGCTCATGGCTGATGAGATCGCGCGCGCGGTCACGCATCCCCTCTTTGATGTAGTCGCGGGAGATCACGAGGTCCTGGCCGTCGTCCCGCACGCCCCGCACGATAAGATGGATATGCGGATGCTGCGTATTCCAGTGATCGACGGCCACCCAGTCGAGCCGCGTGCCGAGATCTTTTTCCATCTGGCCGACGAGATCGCGGATGAACGATCGAAGGTCGGACATGTCGGGAGCATCGTCAGGCGATACGATGAACCGGAAATGATGCCGGTCGTCTCCGCAGCGCTCGGCGAAGGCTCGCCCATCGGCGTCCTCGGTTCCGGGCCCGAACAATCGGGCCTTCTCGCCGTCACGGGTCACACCGTCGCGACGCAGATAATCGAGATGCGTCCCCAGCGGCGCGGACCGTGGGCTGTGGCGGACCACGCGCGCCTTGACGACGGCGCCGCGGGTCCGCGACGTGATCAGGCGATTGGCCTGGATGCTGGCGCGCTGGCCACGGCCGAAGCGGGATCGATTGCCCGAGGTGACGCGGCCGGACCGTGAGACGCCGCCGCCTGCCTTCTTCGCAGCGGCGAGCGCCTGCGCGACAAAGGGACGAGCCTGCTGCGCGCGGGTGGATCGGATGCGCCCGGGACGGACGCGGAATTCGCGTTCATCGGACATGACGCATCTCCGCGCGGTGCGAAACACCACGCAAAAACAGTAAGATGGGCGTGCGGCGCACGGTGCGCGAATACGCTGCACGGTGCGGAACGCGCCAAAAACATGAACAAAAACAACCGACCGACGGACGCGCACCGTGCGCCCTTTTATCCTGCCATCGTCCGGTCGCTGCGCCTGCCCCCACCCCCGGCGTTCTCCATGGCACGCCAGAGCCCGAGGGGATGCACCTTGATGGCGGGCCGCTCATGGCCGGCCTCCCGCTGCATTGCCCGCGACAAACAGCTCTTGGCGTTGCAAGGCGGTGATCGAATCCTGGGTCGCCGTGAGGGATGGGAGCGCGTCGTCTGACGCGCGGTCTCCCTGCGCTGGACTGGCGGCAGAAGTGCCACCCTCGCGCACGACGAAGATCCCCGCCTCGCGCCAATTGGGCGGTCGCGGGATCATGGAGCCGCCGTTCAAGGGCCGCTCGCCTCGCAGCGCGGGCGCAAGCGAAGCGACGTAGGCCCGCGTCTCGGCAGGCAAAGGGCGACCTTTCGAGCGATGCTCGTCGTAGCGCGCCGGGCCGGCATTGTAGGCGGCGAGCATGGCTGCGACGTCGCCGTAGCGGTCCCACATTTCGCGCAGGTACGCTGTACCGGCAAGGATGTTGTCGCGAGGATCATAGGGATCGCGGCCAAGGCCGTGGCGAGTGCGAAGCTCGGCCCATGTGTCGGGCATGAGCTGCATCAAGCCCATCGCGCCCGCCGACGATACGGCGCGCACATCGCCCGCGCTTTCGGCAGCCATCACGGCGACGATCCAGGCTGCCGGGACGCCGAAGCGTCGCGACGCCTCGGTGATGTTCGCGGCGTGCGGATGCGCCGACGCGGCTCCGACGGTGGACGGAACCTGCGCCAGAACAGCGGGCGTTTCGGCCGCGGCGAAGGTCAGGCCGGAAAGAAGAAGGAGGAGCGCTGAGCGCCGGACGGCGGTCGAGCCGCCGGCGCTGGCGCGGTGCTGGACCGCCGCCATTCAGTCCTCCTTCCGCTTCTTGGAAGTGAGGTTGGTGTGCAGGCCCCAGGCGGAGCCGTCGTCACCGGCGCGGAAGAGGTTGGCGCGCAGAGTGCCGCCGAACAACGGGCTGTAGATCTCGACGGAGAAGAATTCGCCGGCGCGATCTCCGACGGCCGCCCAGGCGGCGCCGATCGGTAGCCCGTCCTCGTCGCCGAGCAGGACGCGATAGGCTGGAGCGTTCTTGGCCTCCGAAGGCTCGGCGGCGACGAAGGTGATTTCCTCGTCGATGCCAAGCGCCCTGAACCGCCCTTCGAAGCCTGATTCCGTACGTGTGAAAAGTCCGATGTTGGCCATGATCGTGGTCTCCTGTTGTGCGGCGGGATTGCATTGGTCGCGCCGTCACCGCGTCGGCGCGCGCCAGACGAAGCGGCCCTCGCCGTCGTCGTCGGTGAGAAGCGGTGTCGCCCGACCGATCACCGCGGTGGCGGGAAGCGGGCCGAAGTAGCGGCCGTCAAGGCTGTCTGCGACCTCGTGGTTCATCAGGAACAGCTCTCCGTCGCCGATGCGGCGGCAGCCCTGCCAGACCGGCAGGTCGCGGCCCTGGCTGTCGCGGTCGAGCGCATCGCCAAGCGGAACGTCGTCGACGCTGATTGCACGCCCGGAGCGGCAGACGCGTTGTCCCGGCAGGCCAAGCACCCGCTTCAGGAGCGGCACGTCACGAGCGACGTAGCCGCGCTCCACGATGAACAAGGCGACGGGCTCGGGCGGCATCACGACGACAAGGTCGGGCACCTCGAGACGACCAACGGGATCGATGGTGTAGAAGCCGACGGGCTCGCTCGCGGTCGCGTTCCAGACGAGCTTCATCGGCAAGGGCGTGGCGCTGGCGAGGGCGATGCCAAGAACGCCGAAGGCGGTCAGCGCAAGGTAATCGAGCCGCGTCATCGCACGATCTCCCGGCGCCGGAGCCATGCCTGATGGCGATCGAACGTGTAGGGACGCGGCGCTTCGCCGGCGTTCATCCAGTGGGCGACGTGCCGCCAGTGGTCGGGGTCGACATCGGCCGGATCGATGCCGAGCGCGTCGATGCCATCGACGTGACGCAGCACGTTCTCGACCTTCGGCCAGCCTTCGACCTTGAGCAGAATTTCGCCGCCGGGCCGCACGAAAGGCAGTGTCTGGTAGGGTGCGCCCGGAGCGACCGAACGCACGATATCGATGCGCGAGATGACCGTGCCGTAGTCGTTCGCGGCCCAGCGAACGAAGGCGAAAACGGTGTTCGGCCGAAAGCAGACGACACGGCGGCGGCGATCGAGGATCTGCTCGTGAGCCTCGCGGCCGAACCTGATCCAGTATTCGATCTTCTTCTCGACCCACGTGAGTTCCACGCGGGTCAGATCATCCGTTGGGTTGGCGGACGGCAGCGGGCCGCCGCGCATGCGGGTAGCCGCGATGCCGGTCATGGAGGGTCTCCTTCGGTCGGGGGGAATTCGCGCGCGAGCAGATCGCGCACCATGTCTGCGACGGTCATTCCGCGGCTGAAGGCGGCGACCTTGATGCGGCCGCGCATGGCGGGGGTGACGTCGATGGTCAGTCGGGCAGAATAGACGGCGGCGGCGCCACGAGCGGGCGCGGTGTCGCCGGCCTTGATCCAGCCGTCTGGATCGGCCGGCCGCGTTGCAAAACCGCGTTTTTCGGTGCGCGCCGTCATGACGCGCCTCCGCCGTCGGACGGCAGCTCGGAGAGACGCGCGCGGGCTTTCGCAGCCATGTCCGGGTCGATCTCGCAGCCGAGATAGCGCCGGCCGGACAGCCGGCAGGCTTCCCCGGCCGCGCCCGATTCCGCGAATAAATCGCCCACCAGGCCACCTTCGGGGCAACTCGTTCGGAACAGGATTTCGAGGAGGGCCGACGGTTTTTCGGTCGGATGGATGGCACGCCCATGGCAGTTGCGCACGTAGATGACCGAGCGCATAAGGCGGGGTCCGCCTTCATGACTGACGTAGTGACCGGCGTCGATGTGGCCGGTATGGGGAGGACTTTGCTTGCGGTGCACCGTTCGCGCCGCAGCGTCCGGCGTAGTCTGGACATCGTTGTAGATGTCGCGCCAGGCCGCTTCGCCGGGATAGCACTGGACGGCCAGTTCGTGCACCCGCTTGAAGCGATTTGCGTGAAAGCCGGTGCCGTTCTGCTTCTCCCAAACGATTTCCTGCGCGAGGCGAAGACCGACGTCAGCGAACCGTTGAGCGGTCGCCACGAAGCTGCGCAGCGAGCCGAAGGCCCAGATCGAGCCGGTCGGCTTGAGGGCGGCGCGCGCGAGCGCAATCCAGCCCTCGACGCGCCGATCCCAGGCGAGCGACGTCTCGCCGTACGGCGGATCGGCGAGGATCATGTCGAATGGCCCATGCGACGGCATGAGTTCGCGGCAATCACTGGTAAGGATGATCATGACGTCGCCCTCCCGATGCGCAGCCGCTCGATCTCGGTCACGAGCGCCGCAACTTCACGGGCGGCGGGCGATCGCGCGTCGATGTCCGACGCAAGCCGCCCGGTCTGTGCGGCATCAGCGAAGACGACGCGCTGGCCGATGGTGCTGGCGAGCACCGGCGGATCGTGATTGGCGAGTGTTTCCGCCGTCTCTCGGGCGATGACGGTGCGCGCGCCGCAGCGATTGAGCGCAAAACGGGCGACGAGCTCGGGGCGATAGATGCGTGCTTCGCCAAGGAGCGACAGCATCTCGGCCGAGGCCCAGCCGTCGAGTGGCGACGGCTGTACGGGGATCACCACGAGGTCGGCCGCGAGCAGCGCGGAGCGCATGAGGCCTGCGACGCGCGGCGGGCCGTCTATGACGATGTGATCGACGTCACGGGCGAGCTCGGGCGCTTCGCGGTGCAACGTGTCGCGCGCCAGGCCGACGACGCCGAACAGGCGCGGCAGGCCTTCCCGCGAGCGTTGCTGCGACCAGTCGAGCGCGGAGCCCTGCGGGTCGGCGTCGATCAGGGTGACGCGCCTGCCGCGGCGTGCCAGCTCGCCGGCGAGATGCAGCGCGAGTGTGGTCTTGCCGACGCCACCCTTCTGATTGAGGAGCGCGATGATCATCGGCGTCCTCCCGGCGGATCGAGAGGGAGACGCGGCGCTCGGGCGTCGTCTGATGTCGGCGAAGCGGAACGGTCGCGGGCTGGGCCCGGTGGCGTCGGCAGGCTCTTCCTGGCGGCGACGCTGAGGTTTCTGGCGGCGTCGCGAATGAGGTTATCCACCTCGCGCGCGCGCTCTACAGAGTTAGATTCCTGGTTAGACTCTAAGTTAAGAGGGCGATTTCTTGTTTCTGCGCTGAGACTTAGGTCTGGTTTGGGTTCCCGATAGCACGAGCCCCCGGTTCCCGATAGCACGATACTTCGGGTTCCTGATAGCACGAGGCCGTCCACAGGTTGTCCACAGGCCTGCGCGGGCTCGAAGGCAAGCAGCGTGCGCCCGCCGGGTTCCGTTTCGAGGAACAGCGTGTAGCCGGGAAGCGGCTGGCGCCGGACGATGTCGCGCAGTTCGAAGGTGAAGCGCTTGAACGGCGACAGACTCCCCGATTTCTGGTGGAGGTGGCGGAAGTCGAAGCGCCAGCCGTGTCGCTGGCGGCCACCGTGCTTGCGCACGAGGCGATAGAGCCAGCGGTCAAGGCCGCCCGTCAGGTCGAAATAGGCGCGGTCGATCGTGAGCACGAGAGCGTCGTCGAGAACGGCCTTGTAGAACCAGTCCGGTACGATCAGCTCGACGCCTTCGGGGCGGCCGTCGCGCCCGGTGCGTTCTTGCCACTCGTTGATCCAGGAAAAGCGATGCCGACGGCCTTCGGCCGGCTGGCGGATCGAGGTGGACACCGTGGTCGATTGCAGGCGGTCGAGGGCCGCCTTCAGCCGCTGATAATCGCGCGCGCTCGTGCCGCGACCGACATAGGAGAGAATTTCGTAAGGGGTGGCGGCCATCAGCCGCGACGTGCGAAGCCCGGCGTCGCGCGCTTCGACGATCTGGCTCGCGGCCCAGATCAGGATATCGGCGTCCCAGATGGTCGCCATGCCGTGGTCGTGAACGGCCTCGACCCTGATCGTCACCTTGCCGGCGACGAAATCGATCGGTGCGGTGCGATGGGTCTTGGAGAGGGAGAAGAAGGGATAGGCCATGAGATCCTGTGCGTCTCTTGGCGCGAAGTCGCCGGGGAGCGCGCGAAACAGGTCGAGCTGCCCGCGCTCCGAGAGGGATCGACGTCGCACCGCCATGAACGGAACCGGCCGCGATCAGCGTGCGTAGCGGCCGGCGTGGACCGGCCGGACGGGCGCCTGGCGCTTTGCTGGCAGGATCGAGCCGCGCGGATCCGAGGTGGACGTCACTGCGCCGCGGGCGGCCCAGCTTTCGAGCTCGTCGATCGCATAGACGACGCGGCCGCCGAGCTTGTGATACGACGGACCGGTGCCATAGGTGCGGTGCTTTTCGAGCGTGCGTGCGGAGAGGCTGAGGAATTCCGCCGCTTCCTTGGTGCGCAGGAAGCGCGGCGGGAGAAAGACGGGTTCGTGTGGCATGGTCGGGCCTCCGTGGTGTTGGGGACGGCCGCTGCGAGAAAGCGGCGGACGGCGACCACGGTGGCGGAGAAAAGGCGGCGAGTTGCAGGGCGAAGTTGGGGGGTGTCGAAATCGCCCACCGTCCGCGGCGGGGCGAGGCTCAGGATTGCCGGCGGTGACGGAGGAGCTTTCGATAGCCGCCGGCGATCATATTGCGGGCATCGCGTAGCAACGCCTTGATTACGTGGCGGGCAGAAGACGCCTGCCAGTCATCTCGATCGAGACGTTCCTGGTTCAGGATGACGTGGGCTATTTCCTGCTGTGTCGCGCCAGCGCGATGTCCGTCAAAGGCGCGGAGCATTCTGCGCTGGCGGATCCGCTGCTGGGGCGTCAAACGCGTGTCGGGCGGGATGGCGCGCCCGTGCAGGGCGGAAAGGAGGCGGTAAACCGCCTCTATCCGATCGAAGCCGTCAATGCCGAGCGGTATGGCGGCTACCGATGTGGTGCGGCCCTCGAGGACGTAGTCGATAATCTGGACGCGCTCATCGTTCGGCAAAGGAAGACGGAACGAGGCGCGACCGTCGCCGATCGGCGCCGTGTCGCTCCATGGGAGGAGAGGCGGGTAATCTTCAGTGTCACGGAAGTCGAGTGGCGCTTCGATCAGTACAACAACGCTCGTGTCATGGAGCGGGAGCCAGAAAACCGGAGCTTCAGGAGGCGGCTTCAGAGGGTCTACAGGGAAATCGCAGTCCCCAGCGCTGCTGGATCTGCTCGTTCACGGAGGTCGGAGCGCCGCGTTCAGTCGCGGATGCTTCGTAGTCCGCATCGTAAGCATCATTGCGGCGCAGCCATTCCCAGGCCAGATCGGATGGCGTCAGTGTGTCCAGATGGTCGTATTCAGCCGACGAGCGCCATGTAGATGCGTCAGGCGTCATGATGATCCTCCTGCGACTATTGCGACTTGGAGGTTGTAGAATTCCCGTTCGGGTTGGATTTTGGAAGTCACGTTGAAATCAACAGGTGATGCCTTCAGCGCATCACGATCCAGACTTCCGCTGACTTTCACGAACCAGTTCGCGATAACCGTGTTCGGTCATCCAGTGCGCGCGTGC
Source organism: Shinella sp. NM-101 (assembly GCF_021401195.1). Lineage (NCBI taxonomy): Bacteria > Pseudomonadati > Pseudomonadota > Alphaproteobacteria > Hyphomicrobiales > Rhizobiaceae > Shinella > Shinella sp. NM-101. The sequence continues at coordinate 73,504 of NZ_JACBFT010000016.1, forward strand.
GAGGTGGGAATTGTGGATCAGTCGACAGCGCATCGGATCGTCATGAGGATCGAGGCCGAAGAGGATGTGAATAGCCTCACGCCAGTCGGCGCCCTCCCGCTCGGCGTCGAGCAGCCGCAGATAGAGCTTCATGTGCTCGCGGTCGTAAGTCGTAAGCGTGTCGCTGGACGGTGGCGCGTCCAGGAACGCCGGTATCGCCTGTCCCATCAGAGTACCATAGTCACGTGCACGACTTTCGTTAACCGTCCCGAAGAGCAATACAGTGCTTTTATGTCAGCAAACCGTCTGTTGATGGCGCAAAGCGCTAACCAGGCTGGTCAGCTTGATGCAGCAACAGGACCCCCTCTCCCTTTTCTGTCGACAGAAGAACGATCCCGGCCGATTCGAGCGCGCGCCGTACGCCATCTCGCGTGGTTTCAAAAACGTCGAATCCGTTCTCGGATTCGAGGCGTTTGAGCGCGGTCAGCGATACTCGGGCCTTGTCAGCGAGCGTCTCCTGTGTCCAACCCAGCAGCGCGCGTGCGGCCCGTGATTGTCGGGCGGTGATCATACATAATCACCTCCCACTTCTACCCGCATGCACTCCAGAACTACGACTATTTTAGTCGTCCTACGGCAGAAAGCCACCCCATTTTTGGGCTCAAGCCGCTAATATAGCTGCGTTTCTCGACCCAGCTCGGTAGCTGATTCGGTTGCCCTCAAATGGCCGGAAAAATCGCGGCCGGTCGCACAGGCTGGAGATCTGGCACACACGGCTTCCGGCCTCGGGCGGGGCGGCTCTAGCGAGCGTGGCCCCAAGCCATCGCCTCGGTCCGGGAGAGGAGGATGGGTTTGGGAAGGAGGGCGAGGGAACCGTCGCCTCCTTCCCATGGGAGGGTTCGAGGGAGGGGTCTCCCTTCCCTTGGGAGGATGTTTGAAGGAGGGGCGCCAGCCCTTCCTTCATGGGTGAGCTGGAGAGGGGCTCACCCCTTTCCAATAGCCGGGAAGGCCGGTCGATCCGGCCGCGCCCGCTCCCGTGATGGTGTGAAGGCGGCAGGCCGCCAAGGCCGCCTGCCGCCCGATCGCTGTCACCAGACGAGACCGTCAATCGCTTCGTAGCGCTCGCGTTCATCGTCCGGCTCTTCGCCCTCGATGGAGAGGTCTGTGGTAAAAGTGTTGAAGTATATGCCCGTCTCGGCGGCGATCTGGCGAGTGATTGCGCACAGGCCGTACAGGCGGTCGTCGCTCACTTCCTCGCGGGGCGCAGGGAAGTCAGCGACGAAATGCCACCGTCCGGTGCGGCTGTCGTACCATTCGTTGGTAGACCAGTCGACGTGGACGTCGTTGCGCAAAAGGTCGATGCCATCGGGTTCGCCCCAGTAGTGCGTGAGCTCCTGTCCGGCGCACCAGATCCGCTCGCCCAGATCATCTGCCTCGGGGCCGCTCGGTGCCAGTGCGAGTTCGCGTTCCGCGGCAAGCGCACCGCGCACAAGATCGACGAGCTGGTCGAGCCGCTCCACGAGCCCGTCGTGTGCTCCGCGGCTGAATTCGTCGTTGCAGCCAAGGCGATTGGCCATCGCCATGAGGCGGAATCCTGCGAACTTCGCGTAAAGTTCGACATAGTGGAAATCAGACATTGTAAGTCTCCTTTCGTTTCTGACGAAAGGTGTCCACGCTGTAGCCCAGAGGGGTCAGGGACCGCGGTACGCGGCCGCCGCGCGGCAAGCGGAGGAGCCGATTTTGTGGCGTCGGCCTCGGGCCGGCGAAAGAAAATTGGAGGGGCCGCGCTGTCCTTGAGGCCGGATGGGCTGGCGTAAAATGGACAGTCAGAGAGAGATAGCCCGCGGCCCCGATCAGGGGCCGCGTCCGTATGGGCCGGGGTGGTTTGGAGGGGGTGGTTCACCCCCTTCATGGGTGGGGGAGCTGGAGGGGGCGGGGCGTGCCCTGCCCCTTCCGGGGAGAGTTTGAGAGGGGCGGCCTGCCCCCCTCTCATAAGCAAGGACGAACGGTCGATCCGCTCGCCCTCGCTCATCCTGAACATCGCGACCCTCGGGAAACGCGGGAAAACCCGGCGGCTTGCGCCGCCGGGCTCCTGGCCTTCCCGCTCAGAACGGGATGTCGTCGTCGAGATCGCGCTGGCCGGCTCCGTTTTCGCTTTGCTGCGCCCGGCTCAGGAAGTCGACCGTCTCGGCGATGATCTCGCTGCCGTAGCGATCGTTGCCCTCCTGATCGGTCCACTTCGTGTAGTGGATGCGGCCGCGAACCAGAACCTTCATACCCTTCTCGCAATATTCCTGGATCGTCTTGCCGAGGCCGTTGAAGGCGGTGATGCGGTGCCACTCGGTGTCCTGAACCCGGTAGCCCTTCTCATCCCGGACAACCTTGCCTTCCGAGTAGCGGGGGCGCGAGGTGGCCAGCGTGAAGTGGGTGATCCGGGTGCCGCCCTGGGTGGAGCGGGTTTCGGGGTCCTGACCGATGTTGCCGGCGAGAATGACGATGTTCTGCATTGTAGGTCTCCGTTGCCTCTCGGAGGGACCATCCCTCCGACGAGACCCGGCCAAGGACGGCGGGAGACGCCTGCAACTGCCTGCTTGCGGGCAGCTCGCCCATAAGGCCCGGAGTGGGGCGGGCAGCCGCGCTTGCGCGGCAACACGGTCCGGAGCCGCGTGGGTTGCGGCCGGAAACCGAACGGACTTAGGGGATCCGTCAGTCGGAGGGATTGGTGCCTCTGAACGCATACGAACCGAGACGCACAGCCGAACCATCGTCCTTGCCGGCAGCAGCGAAACGGCAGGCCCTATGAGTCTGCGCCGCCCAGGGCGGCATCCGGAATCTTCCATTTCCGGCCACCCGCTTCTTCGCTCGCGGAAGCTGTCCGGGACGAGGACGAACAAGGCTGTCGGCCGAATGGCACGGAATGGCGCCGCATCCGCTTCGATGGCGGAAGGTGCGATCCGACAGAATTGCGAGGGGTGGGAATGAAGGTGATCGCGGCTTGCTTTCACGGCGCGAAGGGGACTGACCGACGGCGCAACAGCCGTTCACGGCCTGCGGGAGTCATGCCGATGGTCGGGCGATCCCGAGCGACCGGGTGATGCTGACGGGAAACGGCGGCACGGGGCCACAGCATCGACGCTCCATGCCTGACCTGAGCGGGAAAGCCGGACATCCGGCGGCGCAAGCCGCCCTGGTTTTCTTATGGCAGTGATCGATCGCGGTCGGCGGGTCAGCGCGAAAACACCGAGACGCCGAGGGCGTTGACGTTGACAATCGCGGCTATGCCGATGAACAGGCCGCCCGCGCCGCCGAGCAGATTGAGCACTATCGTCGAGTCAATCGCGTTCTTTGTGACGCCGAGCACGAGGGAGTATCCCGCAATGGTGGCCGGAATCGCGAAGATCGCCAGCGCGATCAGGCGCAGGGCCGGATTCCTGGCAAAGCCTAGAACCACGATCACCAGCGCAATCGATAGCAAGGCGGCGCCCATGGCGGCAAGACCGGACAGGAAAAGCCCGGCGCCGGCCCCCCAAGCATATTGCGCGGCCGAGAGGCCGACCATGAAGGGCAAGGCGTAGATAGCAAAATTGTAGGCGATGATGCAGAGCGTTATCGTCAACGAGATAGCAAGCAAGATCAGCGACATCGAAACCTCCAGATGAACGGTTGAGGGTTACGACAGGCTGCCCGCAAATACGCTCCGCCTGCGACTATGCTACTGCGCCGGTGCTGCATGGATGTGCAAACAAAGCCATCAACTTCTCCTTTAGTCAAGTATTTGGGGGCCGGACAGCCCCCCGAAGGCGGCGCTTACGCGCCGCCATCAAATTGCATGGTGGGGATGCCGAGCTTGCGAGCCTTGTCCGCGAGGTTTCCCTGAATGCCGCCGCCGCCGAAGACGAGGACGCCGACCGGCAGCACCTCCAGCATAGTGTCGTTGCGCTTGTAGGGAGCCTGTTTCGCCGGATACTTCTCGAAGTCGGGCGTGAAGGCGATCTGCGGCACCTTGCGGTTTTCTGCCCAACGAGCAGCGATGCGCTCTGCGCCCGTCTTCGCGCCACCATGGATGAGCACCATGTCGGCGTGCTTCGCATGGACCTGATCGAGTTTGGCCCAGATCAGGGTGTGGTCGTTGAAGTTGGTTCCGCCCGAGACGGCGACCTTCGGACCGGCGGGCAGCAGCACCTCCTTCTCAGCCCGGCGCTTCGCGGCAAGGTAGTCTCTGGAGTCGATCATCGCGGCTGTCAGGTTGCGATGGCTGACCTTCGAGCCGGTGCGGGGCCGCCAGGCGCTGCCGGTGTGGTGCTCGAAGGCCTCGGCGGAGACATCGCGGAAGAGCTCCATGCTGTTGCGCCGTTCGATCATGGTCTGGCCCTCTGCCGTGAGGCGTTCGAGCTCGACCGACTTCACCTCGCTGCCGTCCTGTTCTTTCTGGAGGCGACGCTGCGCAAGCTCGTTGTCGTCCAGCTCGCGCTCCACCCGAGCGGTGGCGCGGTGGAAGAGATTAACGGCTCCCCAGAGCAGTTCTTCGAGATCGGGTTCGAGGCGCGTGTCGCCGAGCGTGGCGATCAGGGCGTCGAAGATATCGGCGACGGCTGCGGCGACGGCGTTGCCCTCCGGAAGCGGCCTCGGATCGGGTTCGTCCTGATACGGCCGCCAGCCGTAGAGCTGGAGTTCGTTGAGGACATGATCGGTGGGGGACGAGGTGTGGATCGGCTCGTAGCCTGCGGTTTCGTCTTCGTTCGTCATCGTGAGCGTCCTTCGTCTGGAGACCGCGACCATCGCGGCCTTCGCAGGCGTCGACGCCCACAGGCGGACCGGACTGGCAGCCCTCGTCTCTCGCGAGGGCCTCGATGGCCAAGCCCGGCTATTTTGCTTCGCGATGCAAAGGCGGCACAGCCGCCGGCGGAAAATAGCCGGGCGCCGCGCCATTGCCCGGCCGGGCCGTTTGTGGGCCGATCGCCCTCTCAGAAGGCCGTGGCTGCGGGCTCTCGGACAGCAAAGGCCGCTTGCGATGATGAACGGAGACCGCAGGTGAAGACGCCTTTACCGCGCCTTATCCCCCGCCGATCGCCTCAGCCGTCCACGAAACGGCGGACGTCGTCAGGATGAATTTGCTCCATCAGGGCCGCCCGGAGGGCGTCGACTCCGCGCCATCGCAGATCCTCGTTGAAGTCCTCAAGCTTCGGCGACAGGGAAATCGCCTCGATCCCGAGGCTCGCTGCTCTGGCAAGCAGGCTGTCGCGTGCGCCATCTCCGGCCGGATCGCGATCGCGGAGGACATAGAGCCTGCGGAGCGTCGGCGGAAACAGGATGGCGGCGAGGTGCGCGGCCGAGAGCGCCGCCATCATGGGCATGTGGGGCATGACCTGACGGGGCGACAGCACGGTCTCGATGCCCTCGCCGGCTGCCAGCACCTCATCCGCGACGCCGAACCGGACGCCGTGCCCGAGAAGGTCTCCCATCGCCCGTCGCGGTGAATCGACGGGCGCCTTGCCCGAACCGTCCGGCGAAAGCCAGGTGCGGTGCGCGCCGGTCTGCCTGCCGTTGAGGTCGGTGACGGACGCGACGATCGCCGGCCAGATCTCGGTGGGCGAATGCTCGTCCGGTTTATAGTAGCACCGACCATGGTAGCGCAGCGCGGTGACGCCGGATAGCGACGTGATCGACCGCCCGTTGAGGTAGATTTCCGCAAGCGTGCCGCCGATCGGCTGCGACATCGCGAAAAGTCGGCGCGAGGCTTCCGGCGATCCCGACGGCGCGGGGCTGGACGTGCTGCCGGTCGGCGTCCCCGTCTTCTCCGGCTCGGGATGAGGGAGCGAGAGGAACCGGCGCGCTTCCTCTGCCACGTCCTTGAAGTCGATGAGGCCGAGCGCCTCGCGGATGACATCGAGGAGATCGCCGTGTTCCCCGGTCGATGCGTCGGTCCATTTGCCGGCTGCGCCCTTGCCGGTTTCAGGCCCGGTCAGGCGCACGAACATCGAGCGTCCGGGGCTGTTGCGCGCATCGCCAACCTGCCAGTACCGCCCGGCGCGTCGGCCGGATGACAAGTATTGGCGGCAAACCGCTTCGGCGTGATGGCCGAGGCGGATAGCCAGTTCGGAGGCGTCTTGACGGGACATCAGGCGGCCTCCCGCTCGCCGATGCGTTCGACCGGAAATCGGTCGAGCACTTTGGCAAGCACGACCGGGCCATTCGCGTCGGTCGGCACGAACATGCGCAGCTTCCACGAGATGATCTCGTGGAACAATCCGTAGGCCGTCAGGCGCTCGCGCATCGTGTCGTCGAAGCCCGACAGCTCGATGCGGTTCGCGCCCATAACGCGGACGCGGCGAAGCTGAAGGCCCTCGGCGAGGTCGAGGATCGTCCGGCCGTCCATCAGCGCCGTGAAGGCGTCGTCTGACGTGATCCTTACCGCGCCGGTCGTGGTGGCGGTCGCCGCCCATTTCGGCGAGACCCTGCGACCGATGATGCGCTCGCCCTCGTCTGTCTGGAGCCGGTAGACGCGCGTCGATTCGTTCGGCAGCCGTTTCCAGATCGGCAAAAGCAGTCCTGTGACCATGTGAAGCGTCGCGTCGGTGAACTCCGGCACCTCGGCGATCTCGGCGCTCCAGGCTGAGGCGAAGGTGTTCCGGTCGGTTTCGACCCAGTGGGTCTCTCCCATGAAGCGCACCGGGATATTGTGGGCCTCGGTCGGGCGGATCAGGCGGACGCGCCGTTCGACCTCGCCATCATCAAGCATGACGCTGCTCGCCGGGATCTGGACGGCGGCTCGGCCGGAGCGCTCGTTGACGAGCAGCTTTGCGCGCGGATCGCCGAGTTCGGCGAGAGCTGCGTCGAGCGTCACCGGCCGGTTGCGCCTGCGCTCGTTGATCGTGAGCAGGCTGGTTTCCGCGCCGGTGCGCGGATACGTGTAGATCGTCTGGCGATCGACGACGACGAAGCTCTCGGCGCGCAGCGTCTCCAGCCCGGCGTCATAGGTTCCCGAGGCGATCGCACCCTCGATCCGGGCGGTCAGGAGCTGCTCGAAGGCGGTGAAGAGGATGCCCTGAAGTTCGATCGTGAGAGCGAGCATGCGATTGAGAAACGTCGTAATCGGCGGCAGCTCGTCCTTAATGCCCGTCGAATCCATCAGCTTTAGGCCGGTGGCCCGCTCGAAGCGGTCGAGCGAGCAACCCTCGACCTTGCCGCGCACCAGCAGAAGGTAGAGCTGGCGCAGTGCATCGCGGGCGTAATGGCTTTCCAGATTGTCCTCGGGGCGGAACAGCCCCTGGCCGCCCGTCTGGCGCTGGCCGCGCGTGATCGCGCCCAGCGTGTCGAGGCGGCGGGCGATGGTCGAGAGGAAGCGCTTCTCGGCCTTCACATTGGTCGAGATCGGCCGGAACAGCGGCGGCTGCGCCTGGTTGGTGCGGTGCGTGCGGCCAAGGCCCTGGATGGCGGCGTCTGCCTTCCAGCCTGCCTCGAGCAGATAGTGGATGCGCAGCCGCGTGTTCTTCGCCGACTTCTCCGCATGGTAGCTGCGCCCGGTGCCGCCGGCGTCGGAGAAGACGAGCACGCGCTTGGCGTCGTCCATGAAGGATTGGGTCTCGGCGAGATTGGCGGCTCCGGCGCGCGTCTCGACGACAAGGCGGTCGACGGCGACGCTGCCGCCGCCCTTGCGCACGATGCGTCGCGACCGGCCCGTCACCTCGGCAACGGTGTCCGTGCCGAAATACTGGACAAGCTGGTCGAGCGCGCCGGGAACCGGCGGCAGGTTGGCGAGCTTGGCGATCAGCGCGTCGCGGCGGGCGACGGCCTCCCGGCTTTCGACCGGCTGGCCGTCGCGATAGACCGGTCGAGACGACAGATTGCCCTCCGAATCCGTGAACGGCTCGTAGAGCTGGACGGGGAAGGAATGGGCGAGATAATCGAGGACGTACTCGCGCGGAGTGATGTCGACGCGGACGTCGTTCCACTCCTCCGTCGGTAGCTCCGCCAACCGCCGTTCCATCAGCGCCTCGCCGGTCGAGACGATCTGGATGACGGCCGAATGTCCCGCCTCCAGATCGGCGGCTATCGAGCGCAGCAGGGTCGGCGTCTTCATTGAAGTCAACAGATGGCCAAAGAAGCGCTGCTTGGCGCTTTCGAAGGCCGAGCGCGCGGCGGACTTCGCCTGCTTGTTCAGCGTGCCCGACCCGCCTTCGCCGCCGCCAGTGATGTTGGCCGCCTGCATCGCCGCATCGAGATTGTTATGGATGACGGCGAAGGCCGCGGCATAGGCGTCGTAGATGCGGATCTGCTCGGCCGTCAGCTCATGCTCGACGAGCTCGTATTCGACGCCGGCGAAGGAAAGCGAGCGGGCGGTGTAGAGGCCGAGGGCGCGCAGATCGCGGGCGAGCACCTCCATCGCCGCGACGCCGCCGGCCTCGATCGCCTCGACGAACTCGGCGCGCGTGGCGAAGGGGAAATCCTCGCCGCCCCATAGCCCGAGCCGCTGCGCATAGGCGAGATTGTGGACGGTGGTCGCGCCGGTGGCGGAGACATAAACGATACGGGCGTTCGGAAGCGCATTCTGGAGGCGCAGGCCGGCGCGGCCTTGCTGCGAGGCGGCGACATCACCGCGTTCTCCCTTACCGCCCGCGGCGTTCTGCATCTGGTGCGCCTCGTCGAAAATCACCACTCCATCGAAGTCGGAGCCCAACCATTCAACGATTTGCTTGACCCGCGAAACCCTCTCTCCGCGGTCGTCGGAGCGCAGCGTGGCGTAGGTTAAAAATAGGACGCCTTCGTTCAGCGCGATCGGCTTGCCCTGCGGGAAACGCGATAGCGGCGTGACCAGAAGGCGCTCCATGCCGAGCGCACTCCAATCGCGCTGCGCGTCCTCGATAAGCTTGTCGGATTTGGAGATCCAGACCGCCTTGCGCCGGCCCTGGAGCCAGTTGTCGAGGATGATCGCGGCCGACTCGCGTCCCTTGCCGACGCCAGTGCCGTCCCCGATCATGAAGCCCTGGCGGAGACGGACAGCGCCTTTTGCGTCCTCGACGGCGGCGGACAGCTTGTCGAAGGTGATGTCGACCGTCCATTTGCCGGCGAGGAAGTCGGCATGTGCTTCGCCGGCATAGATGACGGTTTCGAGCTGCGCGTCCGACAGCAGACCAAGCACGTTCGCCGGCAGGGTCGGGCGATAGCTCGGCTTCGGCGGGGCGACGCTCGCCATCGACGCCGACTGGACGAGCTGGGTGGGATGCGCCGCGGCGCCGGAAATCCGGATGGTCTGTAGGCCGTATTCCTCATAGATCGCGTCGGAGAGGCGTCCGGCCTCGGCGGGCTTCCAGTCAACGGTCTCATAGGCGAGCGGAACGCCCTCCGGCTGAGAATGCGTCACAGCAGGTGCCGCCTTGGCCGCCCGGTTGACGTAGGCGCGCACAGTCCGGGCCGCGACAGGCGCGGCGACCGGCACAGCGATCGCCGGATCGACCGGCAGGCGCGCCGGGAGATGCTCGGCCAGCCATCCAAGAAGCGTGGCAACATCAGGCGCGACCCCGGGCGCGGCCGGGACGGACGGATCGGCAGCCGGAAGCTTGTCGATGACGGTCAGCCGCGTCGGGATGGTCGTGCCATGCTTGGCATAGACCGAGCCGTCGATAGCGGCGGAAAAGACGACGCGGCCGCGTTCCTGCAGACGGGCATAAGCCGAAGACCATGCTGGCGAGTCGGGCGCGAAGTTCGCACCGGTGATCGCCACGAGCCTGCCGCCGGGCGCGAGGCGCGACAGCGCCGAGGCGACATGCCGGAAGGCGGCGTCAGCGATGCGTCCCTCGACATTCGCCAACACCGAGAACGGCGGGTTCATGAGAATGACGGTCGGGAGGAGAGCCCGGTCGAGGTGATCGTCGATCTGGGCCGCGTCGAAGCGCGTGATGGAAAGGGCCGGAAAGAGGAGTGAGAGAAGATCGGCGCGGGTGTCGGCAAGCTCGTTGAGCAGGAGCGAGCCCCCGGCGATCTCGGCCAGGATAGCGAGAAGCCCGGTCCCGGCCGAGGGCTCCAGCACCCGGTCGGCGGGCGTAATCGCCGCGGCGACCGACGCCGCCAGGCCGAGGGGGATCGGCGTCGAGAACTGCTGGAAGCTCTGCGCCTCGTCGGAACGGCGCGTGTGCGTCGGCACCAGCCCGGCGATCTTGGAGAGTTGCGACAGGATCGCTTGCGGAGAGCCGGCTTTGCGGAAAAGCGGCTTTCCGTATTTGCGCAGCATGAGGACGGTCGTGACCTCGCATGCCTCGTAGGCCGTTTTCCAGTCCCACGCGCCGGCGGTGTCGGAAGCGCCGAATGCGGATTCCATCGCGCCGCGCAGCACGGTGGCGTTGATAGGCTGACCGCGTTCCAGGTGAGGCAGAAGAAGCTGCGCGGCCGCGACGATCGCCGATGCCATGCCGGAAGCGACGACGGGCGGAAGCGATGCGGCGACCTCGGCGGCCGCGGTTGCGGATGTAACGTTCATGATGGGGAACCTCGGGAGAGCGGACGGGATCGAGCCGCGCAGCGCTCTCTCTCGACCGCACCGGCTCAAATCCGTCCCGGCCCCTCTCTTCCTCTCACAGCTTCCGCGAAATCGCCGAGAGCAGCCGTTCGCCGCCGGAGGTTTCCGGCCGTCACCTCGTTGAGACGACGGCTTTGATCTACAATCGAGCGGGCTAGATTTGGCGCAGGTTTGCTCGCGCAAATCCCGAAAAAACCGCGATATTGGAAGGATTAAGCTCGTGAGGACATGGCTGCTTCCGCGTGCGCCGAGATTCTACTGGCTCATCATCCTGGCGTTCGCGGCATCGACGATCACGTCCGATTTGCCGGGTTTCGGAGAGGGGCATTGGTCGACCTCGACCGCCTTCCGTGCCTGCACCATCGCGATCGCGGTTGGCCTCGCGGCCCTGTCGGAGATCTGGGACATCGCGCCCGCGGTCATTGTCAAAGCGGAGGCCCGCTACCAGAACCGGCAGGCACGGGAGGTTTACACGATCCCCGTCGTTTTCGACGCTGCGCCGACCGTCGCGCCGGGAATGTCGCGACTGCGCGTGACGCGGACGGATGACAATCTGGCGATCCGGCCGTGGGCGCTGCGCTTCGAATACGCGGTGGACCGGCGTAAGGGTGAGTGGTAGCGCGGCCCCAACGACCCGCCAGGCGAGCCAACGCGACCATGCCAGGAGCGTCCCGGCTTGGAGACGGGACGCTCGACAGCGTCAGCCGAAGCGACGGCCGGCTTCGGTGAAGGTATATTCGTTCGCGATGATGGTCTCCTCGACGGACTCATCCGAGGTCAGGTATTCGTATTCGCGTTCGAGCTGCCGGTAGAGCCAGTCAGCGAGATCGCGCAGCGCCTCGGTCACGATCTCCCCGGCATGGGCGGTCATGCCCTGCCAGGTCGGACTGTCCCGCTCGACAGAGATCGCCATGCAATAGGCGTGATAGTAGTGGCCACGGTGGCTGACATCAGCGCGGAGCTGATAGAAATTCCGTCGCTGGACGGTCTGCAAACCGTCGGCGATGGCATGCAGGCGGTCGTCCTTCGGGGCATGGCCCCGGATGTCGCGCGAGGCGTTCTTCCGGTAGGAATAGAACGCCTCGAAGCAGGCGCCGTCCCCTTGCGACCAGAAGCCGGTGAAGTAGATGCGTGGCTGCTGCCGGGTTCCGCCGCCCATCAGCCGGACGGCGCGCGCCTTCAGGCGAACGCCGAGGATTTCGCAAATCTGCTCGAAATCATCGAAGATGGTAGCGTACCAGTCATAGTCGAAGCCGCCCTCTCGATACCATGCTCGGGCGTTCTCCCTGGCGGCGTCGGATAGCTCAGCAAGTTGATAGACCTTCGTCTCGATCACCTTACTCATCGGGATCGCCTCCGCCGAGGACCCACGCAAGCCACCCATCGGTGTAGGTCCATGCGATCGTCTTGCCAGTGGTGAGGTCGACTACATGCGCGCCGCCGCCGAAGGCGTCGACACGCGGCTGCGAGCAGGAGTTGGCGTACTGGAAGCCCCAGCGGCCTTTCAGGCCAAACTCCGCGGCGCAGATCCTGACGAACTGAAGGAGGCGTTCCGGATCGCCGGTGACGTCGTCGCGCATCCAGAGCTTGCTGCCGCCGTGCTCGGGCTGGATCGACAAGAGGAAACCGTCCGAGGGCGGATCCTCGGATGCGCCGTCTTCGGAAAGCTGATTGTAAAGCGCAAGCGCGCGGGCGGCATTGTCGGGTGTGCCGACGTCCAGCAGGCATGAGAAATGGGTGAAGTGGTCGGCCATGTCGGGCTCCTGAAAACGAGAAAGCCCGGCGCGACGGCCGGGCGATGGTCGATGGATACGGTGGTGTCGTGGTCAGAGGCGGAAGTGCGCCACAGTCCGCTGAGCCTCGGCGTGGTGGCCTAACATCTCGCGATAGAAGCGCTTTCGCGCGTCCCGCTTTTCGGGATCGTTCCAGGCTGAGCGGGACAGCTTGCGCCGCGCCGCCCGGATGACGGCGCGGTCGCTGTCCCAGACCAGAATGTCGAGACGGAGATAGGTGGCGTACACCGCCGCCTCCTAGACTTTGAAGCGTCGGTACAGTTCGTCGATCTCGTGGAGTTCGAGGCCGGCGTGCGCGCCGTTGTTGGTGAGGTCGCCCGTGAACACCGGATCGAGGGGCCCATTGATAAGAGCAAGCTGAAGGGTGGAGAGACCGGCGAGCACGGCGTCGCGCTCGCGGGCCGTCACGGTGATGGTGTGAAACGCTTCGACGGTCTCTCGCGGTTCGAGCAGGCGCACGCCGCTGTGCTCGTCGATTTCGTAATCGTCGAACTCCTGCACGTCGCCGGTGGCGAGCCATTCGCCATCGTAGTGGACACTTTTGGCGAGGCTTCGCGCCTCTTCGGACGTGTCGGCCTCAACGACGGTCTCGTAGTAGACGAAGGCATCGTGGCCTTTGCGGACAACAAATTTCGGCATTGGGATACTCCTCAAATGAATGTGTCCGGCGCGGTGGCCGGGCTGGATCGGAAAACCGGGGTCTGGCGTCACGCCGCCCTCAGCAGCGCGGCCCGCACCGTCTGCCGCCAGTCGGCATGGACAAGCCGGCCCTCAAGGATGCTGGCGCGGAAGCGCAGGTCCTGGGCGGAAGCGGCATTGTCCCGGCGCGCCTCGGACGACGCTTCCCCACGCAGCTTGCTGGCCTTCGCGACGACGAGGCGCGTTTCGCCATCCGAAGCGACGGGATCGCACCAACGAACGCTGCGATGCGAAGGCTCGCCAGCGAGAACCTGGCATTGTTCTCCGTCGATAACGACGAACAGTCGAGGCTTGAACGTCATGGCGTCGCCTTCGCCGGTCTCGAAGCGATCGCGGCGGGAGAGGCGTTCGACGCAGGCGATCGCGTCGTCGAGGGAACTGCACTGGCAGAGATCGACCGTGCTGATTAGGGTGCAGGAATCGAGATCCGGATCGTTCCCGGCATAGCGGGCCTCACCGAGGCAGGTTATTCGCAGCGGAAGCTTTCGGGCGGCGGTGAGCGCCGCGACTGCGGGAAAGGTTCTCGCGCCGAGGTTGGCAATGCTGAAGCTGTTCATCGTGAAGTCTCCGTGACAGGCGGCGGAAGCCTCTCTCCCGCCCATCATCCCGTCACGGTCAAACCGACACCCCTCTCCCTCTATCGCTCTCGAATGGCGGCCGTGGCCGGCATGAAAAAAGCGCCCCGCCAGGAAGACGGGACGCTCGATGTCCTTCAATCGATTGCCTGATAGATCGCCGATGCTTCGGGATGTCCGTCCAGATAGTCATGGAGGCGATGATAGCCTTCGGCGAGATGATCGGATTCGTATTGGATGGAGAGGTGCGACAGGACGAACAGGGTCGCGATGATGCCCGCGGCCTCCGCGGAGACCTCGCCACGGAACTCGGTGATCCCGCTTTCGATCCGCATGCGCTTGCGGGACGTAGGCGCGAGGAACAGAGGCCGGCCCCGGAGCTCGAAAAAATCCCAGAAACCGCCGCCATAGTCATAAGGACTGAGCCGCTCCATGAAATGATAGACGGCGTTTTCCGCGATTATGAGGTGCCGGAGACCGAACAATGTCGGCAGGAAGTTTTCGCGACGATCATACGGTACAAGGGTCGCAAAGTGGCGTGCGCTGGTCTGGAGCGTCATGGCCTGGTTCTCCTGAGAGAGGATGGAGACAGGTCCGGTGAGCGCTCTCTCTTCGCCGGTCCGAAACCAGCCAGGCCCGTCCGCTCTCTTCCTCTTCATATGCGCCAGAGCCCCTGCGCGATTTCGCGCGCGAGCATGGCGTGAGCATTGGTCATCACGTCGCTGCCGCTGGTTTCGGGGTGATCGAAGAACCGCGCGGCTGGGCCGTTCTCGATCCAGTCGGCGTAGTAGCACCAGGACCGATCCTGAAGCCGGAAAGCTGCCATATCAGCAGCCCAATGCGGCTTCGGCTCGACGACGACGGTGACGCCATTGCGGGTTTCGGGCCACGGCAGCGAGCGCTGCGAGGGAGGGCAGCGCAGGTCCGCAGCCAGTATCTCTTCGACGGTAATCATGTCGCAGTCCCCCCGTCCGGCGTTGAGATGAAGCCGTTCGGATCGTCGGGATCGGGCGGAAGGTAAGCATCAAAGGGGTTGCCATCGGCGAGATGGCCGAACGGCGTCATGACGATATGGCCGCCCTCTGCGCGGCCCACGGCGCAGAGGACGTAGCGACGCTCACGGGGTGACGGCGTCCAGGCACTCCGTGAGCGCCAGATTGCCGTCGCCGGCGGCGCACAGCAGCGTGTTGAAGTTTGTGCGGACTGGATCGGGAATGGCCACGATGGTCTCCTGAAACGAAAATGGCCCGGCGAGAGGCCGGGCCGTGAAGTGGGAAGAATGAAATGCGAGGCGACCGAAGCCGCCTCGACGTTCGGTGTCATTCGGCGGCGACGAGAACCACCGGATCGTTGGACGCATCCGCCTTGTCATCGCCGGCAAGGAACTCCGGCAGCGCCACATCATCTTCCTGGGCTACTGCCTGCATGTCGGCGGCCGGCTCCTCGACAAAGAGGCGAAGCGGTTCCGGCAGCCAGCCGGTGTCGGCCAGGAGGCGTTCGGCCTGACGCGCCATCTCATCCTTCTTCATGTGGTCGATGAGACGCGCTGTTTCTTCGCCCAGCGCCTCATGCACGGCTTCGTGGATGCGGGACTTGGTCACGCGGCCGAGGTAGTTCGTGACGGTAGGACGGAAGCCGGCCTCCGCCATGTCGAGACCCGTGACGCGGGCAAGGCGGTCGGCCTCGGCCATACGGGTGCGAAGGTCGTATTCAGAAATGCCGGTGGCACTGTGCGGATTCGGCCGCTCGTAGAGCGCGTTGATGCCGTAGGACACGCAATGAGCGAGAAGAGCCAGCCGGCTATCGAGATCGAGGGCGTCGAGCCAATCCCAGAGAGCGTCATCATCGGCCGGAATACCTGCCTTCCAGCCGGCGTGCCGTTCTGCCACCGACTTCGCATAGGGGCTGTTCTTGAGATCGATGCCCTGTTCGCGGAAGTAGACTTCCTGAACCTCGACCTGAACGGTCGCGCCTCTCGGAGACCGCTTGAAGCGGTCGCGTACGAGACGATGCAGCAGCGCCGTCATGGCGATATGCGGATTGGCGGCCACGGCGTCGCTCAACGCAACGGTGCGGTGTGCCGTCAGCTCGGCGACGAGCTTCTCGGGAAGAGGCCTGATCATGTCCTCTTCCTCGTCGAACTCGACCGGCTGACCGCCGACGGTGATCACGGCGTGCTGGACATCGGACGTGGTCACGCCGTCGGCATCCCCGTCGCCCTCGATCTCCGGCGTTTCGCCCTCGACGGACGCGGTCGGCTCGTCCTCGGGACGGACCCAGCCGCGATCGACAACGAGCTCGCCATCCTCATCGACAGTGACGAAGACGCCGGCGATGGCAATCTCGGCGGGGTCGTAGATAACCCGGCGACGCTCGAAGGCCTCGATCTGCTTTTCAAGCTCCGCAAGACGATAGTCGATTTCGCGCGGCAGTTCGTCGACCGCATGATATTTGTCTTCGAGGTCGGCGTGTTCGTCGCGCAGCGCCAGGAAGGCCGCATTTTCTTCCTCGGTCAAATCATCGATTTCGCCCGGGATGGGTCGCAGCCCATACTGATGGCCGTATGGAAGATAGAGGTCCGCCGAGACCCACTTCCAGCCTTCGGCGGCCACCGCCGCAGCGACCCCTTTAAGCTTTTCGGCGACGAGGCGATCGAGAAGCGGCACATCGTCGAGCCAGCCGTCTTCCTCATCGTCGAAGAGGTAACGCGGCAGAACCGGCCCGCCGGCCGCCACATAGGTGTCGAGGCCGATGAAGAGCACCCGCTTGTCGGATGCGGGAACGCTGGTCTCGGTCAGCATGTTGCGAATGCGCCAGGGCTCGCGATGGTGGGATTGCCGGACGGCGTCCCAGACCTGTTCCTGCCGTGCGTGATCCGGGTGCGCGGTGAACGACTCGAGCATCGCCAGCGTCATGCTGTTCTCTGTATAGACGGCATGGAGCGTGGGCGAGACCTTCGCCAGTGCAAGGCGCTGATCCACATAGCGCTCCGTGGTGAAATAAGCACTCGCGACCTCGGCGTTGGTCATGCCGCCGTCGACCATCCGCTTGAATGCCTTGAACTGGTCGAGCGGATGAAGCGCGAGCCGGAACGTGTTCTCGGCGAGCGAGTCGTCGATGGCCGATGTCTTGGCGTTGGCTTTCTTGACGATGCAGGGAACCAGACCATCGGCGGGGAAGCGGCCCCTCTCCACCAGCCGGGCGATGACGCGGAAACGGCGGCCGCCGGCCGGCGTCTCGAAATCTCCGGTCTCGTTGCCGTCGGCATCGAGGATGGCGCGGACGTTGATGCCCTGGATCAGATCTTCGCGTCGTTCGACGTCATAGGCGAGATCGTCGAGACCGGCTTCGACATCGGTTTCGCGCACATTGTCGTGGGACAAACGGATGCGGTTGAAGGGAATGTCGCGCGCTCGCGAGAACTCGATCAGTTCGAGGGCAGGCTTCTTCTTGGCTCGGGCCATGGTGGCTACTCCGTGACGGGCGCCGAGAGCCTCTCTCTCAGCCCTAAACCCGTCATAAATCCCCATCCCCCCTCTTCCTCTCCGGCGGCTAAGGCGGGCTCGGTGTGAGGTGGCCGCCCCCCTCCGTGGCCTGGATCCTGCGCGCTGCACGACGGATGACGACAAGGCGCGTATCGGCGGCCTGTGCGATCCGCTTTATTGTTGACAGCTCCGCATCCGAGCACTCCCCCATCACCTCGATCTCGACGAAGTGGCCGCCCCTGTCGTTGGAGACGCTTGGGCGGTGGCTGTAGGAGACGTAGAAGCTTTCGTGGCGCTCAATCGGTCGGACACGCGACCGCAAGAAAATGATGCCTGAGCCGAGATTCCCGCAGAACAGCAGCTCGTCGGCCGGTGTGGTCTTCGGCCCGTCGCCTTTCTGTCTGCGGCCGATCTGGCGGAAGGCCTGGTCGAACGTCGCCGGGTCGCGCGTGATCCGCGCCTCGCGGTCCTCATGGAATTTCCATGGTGGCCGCCAGGGGTTTAGCTTCCCGACCGCGATTTGATGGAGGAAATCGGCGAAGCTCGCCGGATCGGCCGGATACGGGCAGGCCCGCCAGATCTCGCGCACCCGCGCGCGCAGCGTGTCCGGAAGCGCGAAGAGCCGAGCGCGGCCCTTGCGCCACCAGGCAGCGCGCTGACGGCGGCGCTCGCGTTCGGCCTCGTCCCACCAGACAGCTCGACGGGCCATTTCCTCGTCGACGGAGAGCTGACCGGCGGCGATCTCTTCGGCGAAAAGCGGCAGCGCCTCGCGTTGGAGGCGCTGCTTGCGGAGAAATGCCGCGCGTTTACGCGACGTGTCTCCATAGGGTGCGGACCGATGCCAGCGACGAAAACGCATCACGCCGCCCTTCTGTCGATTGCGCCGGCGGCGGGAGCATCGGTCTCGGGAAGGAAGGACAAGATCCAGTCGGCCGCTCTGCTGGCCTGCGAGGCGGCGCGGACGATGGCGCGATTGTCCTCGCGTAGCACCTCCAGCCACGATCCGATATAATCGGCGTGTCGTACGGTCGGGACGATGCCGAGCGAGGCGCAGCAGAAGGCGGAGCTCATCTCGGCCACGAGCTCCTCGAACGCATACTTCCTGGTTCCAAAGGAACCGGAGAGATCGCGGTTCAGCCGGCTGTGGTGGCCGCTGGCGTGGCCGATCTCGTGGAGCGCGGTCCTGTGCCAGTTGATCGGCTCGAAATAGGCTTGCGGCGGTGGCACGGCCACGTAGTCGAGCGTAGGCATGTAGAAGGCCCGATCGCCACCAATGCGGAAGTCAATGGCGGTCGCCTTGATGAGAGCCTCGACCGTCGGTTCGATGAGGCCGGGCGGCGGGAGCGGCGCGGCAACGGTGATGTCGTCGGGCAGGCCCTCGCACTGGGCCGTGTTGAACACGGTGAACCGCTTGAGAAAAGGTATGGCCTGGGCTTCCTCGCCGCTTTCGCGCGCCCGCCGCTTCTCGTCCTCGGGGATGAAGCGGTCGGCATAGACGACGGTGGTGCCGTGCTCGCCCTTGCGGACATTTCCGCCAAGCGCGGCCGCCTGACGGTATGTGAGCCAGCCCTGACCGGGAAAGCCATGCTGTACGACTGCGCCCCAGAGGATGAGAATGTTGATGCCGCTATAGGCGCGGCCGGTGCTGGCGTTGTTCGGAAGCCCAAGCGGGGCTTTGGCCTCGGCCTTGCCCCAGGGCTGCACCCACGGGAAGCGCCCGGCCTCGAGGTCGGCGATGATCTTGTCGGTGATTTCGTCGTAAAGGTTCGTCCGGTCGGAGCCGGTGCGAGGGGTGCGGTCATGTCTGGACATCGCGGTTCTCCGCGACGGGCGCCGGGAGCCTCTCTCCCAGCCCTCAACCCGTCACGGCTAACCCAGTCCGCACTCTGACTCTCGGGGGGCGTTGCGGGGTCTCCCCGCAGAAGGGGGTGTGCCGGCGACTTCGGCGCCGGCCAGGGGGAAGACTTTCCCCCAAAGTTCTATCGGATCGTAAACCCGGGAAAACGCAAAGCCGACTATCAGTAATTACGCCCTTCAGGCGAGGTATCCGAAAACGGTTACTCAAGCCGAAACCGCATCCGCCAACCCGTCTATGAGCAGATCAAAAGCGATGCGCAGGTCCTCCTGCCGTAGCTTCTCGACCAAATCGCCGCAAGTCGGCAGGCCAATCTCGACGGACCTGCGACTCGTTCATTCGCATCAGCCGCGGACCAATTGCGCAGCCGCTTCGCCGGCGCTGTCCATATAGCTGGTGTCCCGGTGCAGAAGCACGACGGCGAATGCGCCATCGAGAAGAAGAACGATCTGCCGCGCGAGACGGCGCGCTTCGTCGGGGGCCCGGATTTCCTCCAGCACGACGCAGAGCCAGTCCTCGACCCGCTTCTTGTGCGCGCGGCCCGCGAGGATCGCCGGATGTCCCGGCAGGTGGATGAGCTCGACCGAAGTGCGCAGGAACCCGCACCCCTTCCACTTGGGATGCCGCGCAGACGCCGCCAGATTGCGGAAAATGCCTTGCACCTTGTCCGCCGTGTTGCCCTCGGTCTCGGCGAACCAGTGCTGGAACAACGCAAGGTTCGGCTGGTCGCGCGTTTCGAGATAGGCGGCGATCAGGTCGTCCTTGCTGCGGAAGTGATAATAGAGCGTTCGCTTCGTGAGCCCGACCTTTTCGGCGACCGCGTCGACGCTCACGGCGCGGATGCCTTCCGCGTGGAACAGCTTCCCGGCTGCCTCAATGATGCGCTCGCGTGTCGGTCTCAGTGATCTAGCCATGCCCGAATGTATACCGACTAGTGAATATACTCAACCGGCCTACACGTTTATCCTTCCGGCATGCGTAACCCGTCTTCAAACACCACTCTTATTGAAGGACAGCCGGTCGAGCTTTCCTCACCAGACGGTGTTCTGCTTGCCGGCCATCTCTGGCGGGTCCGGCAAGCGGACCCTATGGGGACCGTCATTATCAATCCTGCAACCGGGGTGCTCGCGCGCTATTACCATCGCTATGCCCGTTTCCTCGTGGAGCACGGATTCGACGTGCTGACCTATGATTATCGCGGCATCGGGCTGTCGCGGCCCGTCCGTCTGCATGGCTGCGGCTATCGCTGGCGTGACTGGGGCGAGCTGGATTTTGAAGCCGCCATCAGGTTCATAGAGCAGCAGGGTCGTCATGACAGAGTGCTGGTGGTCGGGCACAGCGTCGGCGGCTTCCTGCCGGGACTCGCTGCGAGTGCTCGCCGCATCGAGCGCATGCTGACCGTTGGCGCCCAATATGCCTGGTGGGGCGACTACGCCTTGCATCGGCGGCTCCACCTGTTTCTCAAATGGCATGTCGCGATGCCCGCGCTGACACTTGCCTTTGGCTATTTTCCCGGCCGCCGGCTGGGTTGGCTGGAAGACCTGCCGGCTGGCGTCGCTCTTGAATGGAGTTTTCGCCGGCCGCGTTTCGAGCATAGCCATCCGCGCGCGGTGAGGCGGGGCGCGCTCGACCGCATGGCTGCCGTCACGGCGCCGATCCTGGCAGTGGCCATGTCCGACGACGAGCTTGGGACGCCGGCCGCCATTCGCCGGACGTTGAAATACTACACCGGCAGCGCCGAGCGAATCGCGGTGCTGCTACGGCCGTCGGACTTTGGCCGCGACACGGTCGGACATTTCGGCCTGTTCCACGACAGCCATGCCTCCGGCTTCTGGCTGGAGACGCTTCTGTGGCTTCGCGACGGCCGAAATCCATGGCGCGGCCACGTCATCGATCCTTGAACGGGAGGTTTTCATGCACCGTCTCTTTTACTCGCCCGGCGCCTGCTCGCTCGCTATCCACATCGTGCTGGAGGAGATTGGCGAGCCTTACGAGGCCGAGGTCCGCTCAGCCAAAAACGGCGAAGGCACGACGACGGCGGACTATCTGGCGCTCAACCCGAAAGGCCGCGTGCCGGCGCTGACAGGCGTTCCCGGTGGCGCTGGAGGCGCACCGGACCTTTTAACCGAAGCCGTCGCCATCCTGTTGTTTCTTGCTCGAAGCCATCCCGAGGCGAAACTGCTGCCTGCCGATCCGGCCGGTGAAGCCCGATGCCTGGAATGGCTGAGCTGGATCTCGATCGATCTACACGGCATCGGCTATGGCCAGCTCTGGCGTCCGCACCGGTTCGTGGCCGATCCGGCGCTCCATGAGGCAGTGAAGAGCAAGGGGATGGAGAACATCCTCACCGCCTACGATCATATCGACCATATCCTGTCCGATGGCCGCGAATGGGCAGTGCCCAGCCAATACACGGTCGTCGATGCCTATCTGGTCGTGTTCTGGCTTTGGGGCCGGCGGATCGGTCTTGAGATGGACACGAGCTGGCCGAACTGGGCACAGCTGATGAACAAGGTGCTGGAACGTCTGGCGGTGAAGCAGGCGCTCGAGCTGGAGGGCCTGGCTTGAGATGATGTCCATCACGGCCCATCAGGCGTGCGTTGCCGATGTCAGATGCTCGAACAGACTGCGCGCGGGCGCGGTCAGCTCCGCTTCGCTGCGAACACAAACGGACAGTTCGCGCGTCGCCCAGCCGTCCTGAAGCCGAGCCATTGCAATACGTGCGGATCGCCTCAAGCGCCGCGCTGCCGTTTCCGGTACGATGCCGACGCCGACGCCCTCGCTGGCCATTCGGCAGATACCTTCGAAACTGCGAAGCGCTACGCGCAACTTCAACTTCGTCCCAAGCTGGCCAGCCTGCATCTCTAGGTGCTGTTGCAAAGCTCCGTCCGCCAAGGCGATGAAAGGATGATCGAGCAGATCGGCGAAGCGAAGCTGGGGCTTTTTCGCAAGATCATGGTCCAGCGCGAAGACGGCTACCAGCCGGTCGATGGCGAAGGGGTGCGATATGAGGTCGGCGATCTCGGCGGCGCTGGACAGGATACCGATTTCGGCAAAGCCCGCGGCAACGCTGCGCGCGATCTCAGAGCTTTGCCTTTCTTTCAGTTCGATGTC
This sequence comes from Shinella sp. NM-101, assembly GCF_021401195.1. Classification (NCBI taxonomy): domain Bacteria; kingdom Pseudomonadati; phylum Pseudomonadota; class Alphaproteobacteria; order Hyphomicrobiales; family Rhizobiaceae; genus Shinella; species Shinella sp. NM-101. Next base: position 95,517 of record NZ_JACBFT010000016.1, read on the forward strand.
GATCTGTGGATGGGCTGCCATCCAGGGCGCGAGCCGTGCGGGCAGAAATTCCGTAACCGCCGCCGTATTGGCGAAGATGCGGACGCTTGCGCGCATTCGCTTGGCGTAGCGGGATATCTCACCGCGCATCTGCGCCATCTGATGCAGGATCGTGCGCGCATGGTGGGCGAGCGCCTCGCCGGCTTCGGTCGGACTGACGCCCCGCCGGCCGCGCTGGAGCAGCAGGACCTCGCCTGCGGCCTCCATGTCGCGCAACCGCTCGCTGGCAGCCGGCAGCGACATCCCTGCATCGGCCGCGCCATGGGTGATGCTACCGGCATCGACGACGGCCAGGAAAAGGCGCAGATCAATCAGGTCGAAACGCATGCTGAACGTATAGTCGCATTTTTGCCTTCGGCATAGCCGAAGTCACGCATCGGTCTTTCCGCATTGCGCGAAGACGTCCGCTCGACAGTCATGGGCAATGTTTGATCTTTCCACACCGTTACTGGCCGCAGTCGTTGCGACCTTCTTCGCGGCCGGCCTCGTCAAGGGCGTCACCGGCATGGGGTTGCCTACCGTGGCGATGGGCGTGCTTGGTGCCCTTGTCTCGCCGCTAGCGGCCGCAAGCCTGCTGATCGTGCCGTCCTTTGTCACCAATGTCTGGCAGCTCCTGGCCGGCCCGAACTTCGTCCCGCTCCTGCGGCGGCTCTGGCCGATGATGCTGGCTGTCGTCGCGGGAACCGTGCTCGGATCGACATGGATCGCCGGCGGCGACACAAAGCTTACGACAGCGTTTCTCGGCATCGCGCTCGTCGTCTATGCGGCCTATACACTGTTCGCGCGCCAGATCAGAGTTCCGCGCCGTACCGAGCCGTGGCTGTCACCGCTGATCGGCGCTATCACAGGAGCCGTGACGGGGGGAACCGGCGTTTTCGTCATCCCGGCAGTTCCTTATCTCCAGGCGCTTGGTCTGTCGAAGGACGACCTCGTGCAGGCTCTCGGCCTCTCGTTTACCGTGTCGACGATCGCGCTCGCCATCGGACTTGGCGCGCATGGGGCATTCCAGGCCGATCGTCTCTCGCTATCGGCGCTCGCAGTCTTGCCAGCGCTGGCGGGCATGTGGGCGGGGCAGCGCGTTCGCAACCGGATCAGCCCGCTCGCCTTTCGCCGCGGCTTCCTGATTTGCCTGCTGCTGCTCGGCTGCGAAATGGCCACGCGGTCTCTGCTATGATTTGAGAAGTCTCGTGGGCACGCAAATCCACCAATGTGAGAGGCCGATTGTTTACTCTAACTTCGGCGAACCGGAACGTGGTCGGCACTCGATCTTCTGCTAAAAGCTCATAGAGCAGAGCACAAATAGCTGTTAGATCAAGTTACATTGGATTCCGGCGAGCACGAATCGGGAGGGCGGGAACGATGCATTTAAGGAAGCTTGCTGTCCGCAACTTTCGACGGCTACAAGATGTTGTTATCGACTTCGCATCTGATATTTCCATCTTCGTCGGCGCTAATAATAGTGGCAAGACGTCCGTCGGCCACGCACTCCAGCTCTTCACCGGCCATGGCCGTTTCAACATCCATGATTTCAGCGCGGATTTATGGCCGGGGATCGTGGCATTCGGTGCGGGCGACGACAGTCTGGCGTTGCCGACCATGGAAGTCGATATTTGGCTGGAAATCGGGGCGGAGGATGTTCATCGTGCCATTGACCTGCTGCCTAGTCTCGCTTGGGACAGCACCCTCGTCGGGATGCGTGTTGCCTATGCGCCGATAGACCCTGACGCGACACGTGACCGTTTCATTGAGGCCCGCGAGCGCGCGCTCGCTGCAGTCGAGAAAGATGCGAACGGCGCTCCGGTGTTTGACCCGGCGCCACGACACCTTCGTGATTATCTGCGCGATACTCTGCATGATGAATATGAGCTGCGCTACTTTGTGCTTGATCCGGCGCGGTTCGACACCGACATGGTCGCCGAGGACGGCTACATACCCTCGTCGCTTGCGGGTCGGGATCGCAGCGGCCGCGAAATTCTCAACAGCATCCTGCGCATCGATTTCCTGGACGCCCAGCGTCACCTGTCCGACAGCGCTGGAGGAGGTCGGGCCGAGGACCTGTCGCGAGTCCTCAGCCGCTTCTACGGGCGCAATCTTGAGCAGAAGGGTGACGACCTCGAGGCGCTTCGCGCATTGGCTCAATCGGAGATCGCGCTCAACCAGCATCTGGAGAGAGTGTTTGAGCCGACCTTGAAGAGCTTATCGAAGCTCGGATATCCCGGACTCTCCAACCCTCGCATGATGATCCGCTCCGCGCTCGATCCGGCACAGATCATGAGCAGCCGTGATGCGGCCTTGGTCCACTATGCGCTCGGCCCAGACGATGGTGCGGCCGATCCCCCGACATTGCCTGACCGCTACAACGGGTTAGGGTTCAAGAACCTCATATTTATGGTCGTTGAACTGCTCGACCTCCATGCGCAATGGCTGGCTATCGAAGAAAACCGTCCGCCGGTCCATCTGATCTTCATCGAGGAACCAGAGGCGCACCTGCACGCGCAGCTCCAGCAAGCTTTCATTCGCAAGGTGATGGACATCCTCGCGCTCAAGGGTGTCGACCGGACCGCTTACACAAGCCAGGTCGTCGTCACCACGCACTCGACCCATATCCTCTACGAGCGAGGCTTTCGGCCGATCCGCTATTTTCGGCGTTCGCGCGCGAACGCCGAGTCGACGTCCGACGTGCTCAACCTTTCTGCATTCTACGACAGCACCGCCCCGGATATTCGCACCTTCCTTGAACGCTACCTCAAGCTCGCGCATTGCGATCTGTTCTTCGCAGACGCCGCCGTGCTCGTTGAGGGCAATGTCGAACGGCTATTGCTGCCGCAAATGATCGAGACTGCTGCTCCGCGACTGCAATCGACATATCTCACCATTCTAGAGATTGGTGGCGCTTTCGGCTACCGCTTCAAGGCGCTGATCGAATTTCTCGGCCTCACCACCCTCATAATAACCGACCTTGACAGTGTGTTCGGTCCAGCGGTCTTGGCCGAAGGCGAAGACGCCGTCGTAGGCCAAGCTGGTGGGCCCACGGAACAGAGTGAGGCTGCCGCACAGGAGGAGCCCGATCTCGGCGCCGCTGACGAGGATGATGAAGGCGAAGAGGCGGCGCCAGCGGCGGGCGACAAGCCGGGCAAGGCCTGCATTGCCGGGCATCCAGGCGCGGCGACCTCCAATCAGACGTTGCTGCAATGGCTGCCTAAATGCGGGACCGTCGAGGCGCTCTGGGATGCGACGGCCGACGACAAGACTCAGGCTCGTGTGAATGACGATGACGCGCTTGTTCGGGTTGCCTATCAATGCCGCACTGACGTCAGTTGGGGTCACGATACGGCCGCGCTCGCAGGACGAACGCTTGAGGAGGCTTTCGCGCTTGAGAACCTCGAGTGGTGCCAGCACAAGGATCGCCGGCTGCTTCAGTTGAGGATCGCGAAGAACGACGAAAAGACGCTGGCTGAGCTCGTCAGCCGTATCCACAAGCGCGTTCAGGCGAAGAGTTTCAGCAAGACCGACTTTGCTCTGGCGTTGCTAGCTGAGGATCCGACCAAGTGGATTGTGCCGGAATATATCGCAGAAGGGCTACGTTGGCTGGAGGGTGAAATCGCGCCACCCGAACCGGAACCTGATGACGAGGACGAGAGCGAAGACGAAGGCAGCGATGGTGGGGCTGACGGCGAGCACGGCGACACTGGCGCTGAAGGCGCCGTCCACCTCGCCGTGTCCGCCGCTGGCAACGGTTTTGCCGCATGACCAGTCGCATCGGCAGCCCGGACACACCCGCGGACGTCGAGGTTCGTGCCTGTCTTGATGGAGAAGTTCCCCGTTCCTTCGTGATGGTCGCAGGGGCCGGCTCCGGCAAAACAACCTCGCTGATCAAGGCCCTTGACCATCTCGCTCGAACCCGTGGCCCTTCTCTGCGTCGCGCGGGGCAGCAGATCGCCTGCATCACCTATACAGAAGTCGCTGCCGGCGAGATTTCTGAGGATGTCGGCGTCTCGCCGCTATTCCACATCTCAACGATCCATAGCTTCCTGTGGTCGGTGATCCGGCCGTTCCAAAGCGACATTGCAACCTGGGTTGGCGTCAGAATCGAGGAGAAGATCGCCGAGCGGCGAGCGCATTACGAAAAGCCACGCACGCAGCCACGAACCAAGGCGCGGTTAGAGATCGAGATCGCCGAACTCGAGGCTCAGTTGGGCGCGATTGCGTCGGTGGATAGGTTCACCTACGGCACTGGCAGCAGCTATGCCGAAGGTATTCTGGGTCATGATGACGTCCTCAAACTGACGCCCTATTGTGTCGGCGCGCATCCACTGTTGCGCAGAGTGATCGCCAGCCGTTTCCCATTCATCTTTGTCGACGAAAGCCAGGACACCAACCCGGAAGTTGTCGAGGCATTGCGCTCGATCGCAGCCGAGCAGCCTAGATTGTGTGTCGGATTTTTCGGCGATCCGATGCAGAAGATCTATATGAGCGGCAGCGGCGCTGTTCCGCTTGACGAAGGCTGGGCAAACATCAGCAAGCCGGAGAATTTTCGTTGCCCGACGTCAGTTCTCGCGGTCGTCAACGCCATCCGCGCCGGCGGCGACGGTCTCGTCCAGACACGTGGACGCCGGATCAAGGTCGGCGAAGTAGAACAGCCCGTGGTTGGCACGGCCAACCTGTTCGTTCTGCCGGCCGACCATCAGCGAAGCGCTCGCCTCGCCGCGGTTCGTGCATGGCTCGCAGCGCAAACCGAAGACGAGCTTTGGCTGAGCGATGTCTCCGAGGGCGATGTCAGGCTGCTGGTCTTGGTTCACCGGATGGCCGCCGTCCGGCTCGGCTTTCCGAGCCTCTACTCTGCGCTCAACGATCACGCCCCGACCAGCTTTGCCGAAGGAATCGCTGACGGCTCCGCCTGGCCGCTTCGACCTATAGCGCAACAGATCCTGCCGATCGTCTCGGCAGTTCGGCAAGGCGACCGCTTTACGGTCATGTCGATCCTGCGTCTTGCCAGCCCCAAGCTCCAGCCCGATCGCCTGCGTGGCCAGCCAGCGGCGGCTGTGCTGACAGGACTGCAGCATGCGGTCGATCACCTTGTAGCGATGCTTGCTGACGGTTCGCAAGCGACAGTCGGCGCGGTAATGCGGCACGTCCACGATACGGAACTGCTTCGACTGGATGACCGCTTCGGACCGCATCTCGTTGACGGGCCGGTGGACGACGGTAGCAGCGGCTTCGCAAATGTTCAGGCTTTACTCGCCTGTAGCGTCAACGAGCTCTGGGCGTACCGCCGCTACTTCACCGAGGAGTCGCCGTTCGCGACGCACCACGGGGTGAAGGGAGCGCAGTTCGAGCGGGTCCTCGTCGTGGTGGATGACGAGGAGGCGGCGTTCCACCAATACTCTTACGGGAAATACTTCGGCTACGTACCGCTTTCTGAGAATGACCAAGCCCGGATTGAGGCTGGCGAAGAGACGGTCCTCGATCGCACCCGGCGTCTTTTCTACGTATGCTGCTCACGCGCCATGACGGATCTTGCCGTGGTGCTCTTCGTGCCGGACGTGCCGGCGGCGCTCGCCGCAATCGCAGAAAAGGGGTTGTTCCCGGACACCTCGATTTGGGGCGTTGAGGCGCTCGCCTGATCAACGGGAGCGAATCGCACCACCGTGGTATCCGTTTCGGCGCCATGAAAACAGCGACTGCCTCAGGCCGAAGGCTTCAAGAGGTGAAGGCGGGGATATCCCAACCGGGAGGATCGTAGATCTTCGAACGTTTGATCTGGCCCGAGAAGCCCGTCGCTTTCGCGATTGCCGCCCTGTCGGCCTTCCAGCCCCGTCGATCCCGGTTCGGATCGGCCATGATCTGTGTGATCATATCGTGAGGGTCGACCGGATACCGATAAAGACCGCGGGGATCGCAGTTGCCCGCATCGCCGAAGTGGTGCAAGCGTATTTCGGCCTCGTGCTTGAAGGCCCGACGCTTGAGAAGAAGCGATCGGACGAGTCCTCGTGCCGAGATTTCCAGGCGTCCGTTGTTGGCCAGATATTCCTTCAGGACCGGCTCGGTTTCATAGCTGACGGCGCCTACAAAACAGGTGTCTTGAGGCATGCGAGGGTGAGCTGCGGCAAGCGATGTCAGCAGTTTGCGTGGCGTCGAACGGATACGCAGATACCTCTTACTCGGATCGTTCGCATAAATTCCCCACATCGCTTCCGAGAGGCTGTGCCGCGTCCAGCATTGGCCGACGAAATCATCCTTGAAACCGTAATCGAACCGTTCTCCATCCAACGTTCCGCCGAGGTTGAGCTGGAAATTCTCAAACTTATCCTTCCAATTGCTGATCTTGCTCAGGACGTTCTGGCTGTCGCTGAACAGCGTGAAAACGTACTCCTGCGGCATGATGCGATAGATGTGTTGATCGAGTTCCTTGTCGTCCAGATTCAGGAAATTCATTCTTGTTGTTCCCCCCATTATGACACTCCTAGTTCGAACACGCTATTTGGCCTGACGCGCCGCTTCGTCTCGTCGCCGTTGAACGATGCTTTCCATCAGACGCGGCTGTGGCGTCCTGCCGAAGCGGTTCTGAATGAAGCGCGCCTGATTCTGATCCATGCCGTAGACGAACCGCGATGCGCCTTCGACGACCTGCCGATTGCATTCCTTCACGAGAGCGATCTGGTTTGTGCGCAGGACTCCATCGAGAAAGCCGCGATCATGGGAGGCGATGAAGAGAAGGCGCGGACCAATCGGCAGCGCGATATGGTCACCCTCCTGATCGAGGCCATTCGTCCTGATTATCGGGCGGTCGGAGGTCAGGAATGCGGGGGCGGCTGGCGGTGATTGCAGCACGCGCCAGTCCATTTCGTTGATTTTGCCGCCAACGCTGTCGTGGTCGACCAGGGAATAGAAGACCTGGAACTGATGGCGTTCCTTGATGCCTAGCGGTTGGCCGGCGAGGAACTCGGCAAAGGTCTCTGGATCTTCAGCGCCGCGCGCAGCCTGATAGCGCGCTTCAGCGTCAGCGTCGGTGCGGCTGAAATCCTCGTGCCACCATTCCCTGAAAGCCTCGATATCCTCGGGGCAACGCAGCAGCAGCGACAGGAGAAACCTCGTCCACGCCGAGCGGCTATGGCTGTCCCAAGGCGCCTGGTGGCCGTGTCGTTCGAGCATGGTGAGCGCGTTGGACGCCCAGGTATCGAGCGGCTTGAAAAACTTTTCTTCAACCTGCTGCGCAAGGCTCGGCTCAAAGCCCTTCAGTTCATACAGGCGCTCCTGATACCCGGTGCGATCAGGCATGATCCTTCTCGCGACGATGTCATGACGCGGTTTGGTGAACTCCGTGACCTTGCCGTCGCCACCCGCCCATCTTCTCAGGTAAAACGCTGGAATATAGTGATGCTTCGTTGGAGGGTTTGACGTCATGTACTGTATTAAGCCGATTTCGCGATATTACCTCAAACGATAACAAGTACAGAATGTGATTTCACCGGAAATTCTTGCCTTTCACCGTTATCTCGCCGATGTTGGCGTGACCGTCCGACAAGGTCCGGCCCCGGAACGGGCTCGGCAGCAGGCCGCGCGGATCTGGCGCCGGAGTACCGTGATGGTGCGCGTCCCCGCATCCGCTAAATGCCGGTTTGGGCGTCAGCGAGTGAGGCTGCGATCGCGGCCATCGAGCGGAAAAGAACAAGCGGATCGTCCCGCGTGGGAAGGAAACCACGCCGTTGCCAGAACTGCGCGGCTTCATTATCCACGGCGTTGACCATCAGCGCGCGCCCGCCGATCAGACTTGCGGCCTGAACGCAGCGCTGAAGCGCATGCTTTACCAGGCCCGTGCCAATGCCGCGCCCCGACCATTCCGTATCGGTGGCAAGCTGGCCGAGAAGAAGGCAGGGGACCGGATCGGGCGGCTGACCAGTGCGGATCGAGCGCGGCAGCACTCCCGGGACAACGGCGGTCGGAGCAAGACCGTAGTAGCCGACGACACGTCCAGCCTCGTGAACAACGAGAACGGCCGTGAAACCCTTCTGCTGATTGGACAGAGCGCGTGTCTTCAGCCAGTGATCAAGCGTCGGGTTTCCACAGGAGAACTCCGACACGTCATGCGTGGCGGTGAGTGGTTCGGGAGCCGATAGCGCCACGATTTACCGCTTGGGCTCATAACCGGCTTCCCAGGGCGCCGGCCGCCTGGCCAGTTCGACCATTTCGGGAACCGGAGCTGCCGGGGCGGCGAGAACCTCTATGAATCCGGCGAACCCTTGCGGGCTCATGCGGATCAGGCTTTGTTCCATGACGACTTCTTCGGCCGCACGCACCGCAGCGTCACGCACGAAGTCGGTTCGCGAGCGCCCACGCAGCGTTGCCGCGCGATCGATCATCGCGACATCCGCTTCCGGCAGTCGCATCGAGATTGGATATTCCTTACGTTCGGCATTGGCGGCCATAAATTTTCTCCTTGACCGCATGATAAGAGATTGTATCGTAAAACGCAATACGCTACGATGGCGTTCATGTTGAGCGATCTGAAAAATGCCATCTCGGTGCGACCGATGGTCGGTTCGGAGACAAAAGCGAACAGGTTATTTCGCTATGCCACAGCGCGCGGACGTACGCCGCGCCGCGCCAGCATACGCCGGAACACAGCAATAGTCGCCGAGCATTCTATCGTGTTTTCAGTTGCTTATACTTCATATCCGGCAAACTCTACCGGGCATGAGCGTGCGATCAACCCATACTCCGGCGAAAATGAAGAGAAGCGAGCGCGAAGAGCTGCTCGAATCTCTTCTGCTCAACGAACCGGAACTTACCTTTACTCCTCGTGGCGATCCCGACCCGCGGCTTTTGCGTTTGGTGGACTTTTTGGCGCGGCAAGCTGCGCGGGAATGCTACGCGGAGGAAGTGAAGGCGACGAGGCGACGGGGGAAGCGCGCCTCTTGATGCAGAGAGGAGACGCGCATTGAAGATCGCGATCTACGCCCGCTATTCGTCCGACAGTCAACGCGACGCGTCCATCGCCGACCAGTTTCGGATGTGCCGCCTTCATGCTGAGAAGCAGGGTTGGACCATTGTCGAGGAATACTCTGACCACGCCGTTTCCGGCTCCAGCATGATCCAGCGCGCTGGCATCCAGGCGCTGATCATGGATTCCAGCCGCGGCCGTTTCGACCTGGTCATGGCCGAGGCGCTGGATCGGATCAGCCGGGATCAGGAAGACATCGCCGGCATCTACAAGCGCATGCGCTATGCCGACGTGAAGATGCTCACCCTGTCGGAGGGCGAGATCAGCGAGTTGCATGTCGGGCTCAAGGGCACGATGAACGCGCTCTTCCTGAAGGATCTGGCCGACAAGACCCGCCGCGGGCAGCGTGGCCGTGTTGAGGCCGGAAAATCGGGCGGCGGCAATTCCTACGGTTATGACGTGGTAAAGAGGTTCGACGCCAACGGCGAACCGATCCGCGGAGACCGCACGATCAACGAGGCTCAAGCCGAAGTCGTCCGCCGCATCTTCCGCGACTATGCCGCCGGCAAGTCGGCCAAGACCATAGCCTTCGCGTTGAACAAGGCGGGTATCGCCGCCCCGTCCGGCGGAGATTGGGGCTTCAGCACGATCAACGGCAACCCCAAGCGGGGGAACGGCATCCTCAACAATGAGATGTATGTCGGCAAGATCGTCTGGAACCGCCAGCGCTTCGTGAAGGACCCCGATACAGGCAAGCGCCAGGCTCGCCCCAATCCCGAATCCGATTGGGTAGTTCAGGAGGCGCCGGAGCTGCGCATACTCGACGACGATCTCTGGAAGGCCGTGAAGGCGCGACAGGGCGAAAACCGGACGGAGAGGGACGAGAGCGGTGTCGCCGATATCCGCAAGATGAACTATCGCCGCCGACCCAGGTATCTCTTTTCCGGCCTCACGCGTTGCGCTTGCTGCGGGGGCGGCTATTCGGCGATCTCAGCCACATTGATCGGTTGCTCGACAGCGCGCAACAAGGGAACCTGCGACAACCGCGTCAACATCCGGCGCGAGGAACTCGAAGCACGGGTGCTCAACGCGCTCCGGACCCGCCTCGTTGATCCCGAACTGTTCGCCCGGTTCTGCGAGGTGTTCACCCAGGAAATGAACCGGCTGCGCATGGAAGGCCGCGCGGGGATCGCCGCGGCCGAGGCGGAGGTCGCCAGGATCGACCGGGAGCTCGATACACTGCTCAACCTGATCCTCAAGGGCGGCGCAGCGGATGCGATCAACGCGAAGATGGTCCTGCTGGAAGCCCGGAAGAAGGAGCTGGCGCTGTTCCTAGCCGAAGCCGAAGAGCCGCCTCCACTTCTCCATCCCTCCATGGCGCTGCAATATCGCAACCGCGTCCAGCAGCTCTACGAGGCCTTGCAGGATGAAGAGGAAGAGACGCGGATAGAGGCAGCGGACATCCTGCGCTCTCTCGTGGACAGGATTTTGCTGACCCCTGTCGAAGGTAAGGTGGAGATCGACGTCCAGGGCGATCTCGCTGGAATCCTTATGATTTCCGCCCAAACGAAAAACCCCGCCGGTGGGCGGGGTGGATCGCAAGTAAAGATGGTTGCGGGGGCAGGATTTGAACCTGCGGCCTTCAGGTTATGAGCCTGACGAGCTACCGGGCTGCTCCACCCCGCGTTATAGTTTTTGCATTGCAAAAGGGCCGCTTTGAGGGCGGCCCG
>NZ_JACBFT010000017.1:0-105548 GCF_021401195.1 Shinella sp. NM-101
GCTGACGACTGCGGCCCGGATTTCTGTCTCATCTTCGCTTCCTTTGATAGAGCTACGATGAGCCGAAAATCCTCTCTTCTCAACTAAACCAGTTCTGTCTCAAGGGCGCTGATCCGGGACATTGCCCAGGGCAACAGGATGATGCGCGCGCATTGGGGCGGAGTATCTGGGGAGCAGGGAATGGCAAGGTTCGAGGGCAAGAAATCGTGTCGTCATATTGAACCCGGTCACCATCCTCAGCCCCGATTACTTCGGCATATTCACAGAGTTGTGAATTATGTCACAGCGGATTGCAAGTTTGCAGCGCTCCCCCACCGCAGGGTTGTACCCAGTTTTTTTTATCACTACTCGCCCTTTGGCTATGAAGCGAACAATTGGCGGATTGCCGATAATTTCTCGAATCGCGGATAAAACCGTATTTCGCTGCCGTTATACATTGATTTCAATGTCATAAAGTTCGCTCTTGATCGCGGGACTGCGAATACGACCGCCAAATTCGGGCGTTTGTCGCAGTTTCTGGTCCATGGCGGCAGTTCGGAACGTCCTCATGGGCGGTGCGTCCGGCCCCCGTATGACACGCTTCACTTCAGTATGTACTTTGGTACCTGAACCGCTAGATTGATTCTGAGTTCTAAGAGATCCGTGAACTGCCCATGGCCTTTGAGCACCAACCGCCCACAAACTCGGTCGTTAAGCAGCTCTACGCCAGAGCATTTACGTGCGCCTTTCCTAGCTGTAATGAACCTCTCTTTCGGGAAGATCCTGTATCCGGAACTTGGGTATTGAACTCTCGAATCTGCCACATCTGCGCTCGCAGCGAGGGTGGCCCCAGATGGGACGCTCACCAGACGAGCGAGCGAAACCGATCCGTGGAGAACCTTGTCCTGATGTGCATCGCACACGCGAGCGTCATCGACGACCCGCTATTGCTGCATTCCTATCCCGCAGAGCTCCTGCGTACTTGGAAGGAGGAACAGCTAGCGGAACACCAACGCCGACGCGAAGGCTGGCCAATCACAAGCAAAGTGGCTGACGAAGCGTTGCTGGCATCCAAGGGCGCGACGATTTCCATCCGTGACTCAATCGTGCATCTAGGCGGCGAAGGCGGCCGGGTCTCTGGCGCCGGTGGAGGTGGAGGCGGTGCTATCGGTGACGGAGCACGCGCGGGGCGCGGCGGAAATGGCGGGCGGATCACAGACGCAGACGGAAAACCGTTGCCTCCGGAGGAACTGGAATATTTTCTAATATCAGGCGGTATACCTGCGCCAGGATCTGGCGGCGGCGGCGGGGGAGCAGTTGGTCCGGGTGCTATTGGCGGCGATGGTGGGGACGGTGGTGACGGTATGTCATTCACCGTGGAAGTGCAGCCGGGTGACGTCTTCGGTATCGAGATTGGTGAGGGCGGGAAAAGCACACGACAGCCGGGGCAACACCCGTCGCCCGGCGGTGATACGGTCCTCCGACATAGAACGGCAGCCGGGGAACTGATTCGAGAATATCGCGTTGCTGGCGGCAAAAGCGCCAAGTCGGGCAGGCTTCCCGACGATTGGGCCACCATTACTGCGGCAGACCTCGAGGGCGGCTTTCAAGTATCCACTCTTATGCCATTTACCACATGTGACTTCTATCAAGGGCGGCTACACATACTAGGCGGTGCATGGGAGGCTTTCAACGTACCCCAAGTTCCTTACGACGCGGCATGGCCGATAATCTGCATAGTCGGTTGGGAAAAGCTTGAGCCTGGCCACATGCGCGGACTGCAGATCTGCCTCACAAACCCAAGCGGCGAAGAGGTATCGAGAATTGCAGTTGGACTGCCACAAGCAGCTCTATCCGGTTTAAGCTACATCTGGCCGGTAATGATCGGCGCGACGTTTGATTGTGAGGGGTTCTGGGGGCTTCACGTTCAATCCGGTAAATACCTACTCTCGCGAATTTTGATCCGCATCTCCGTCGAGGCTTAGGCTTCCCGCATCATTTCCATGCCGTGGGCTCGTTCCATTATGCGTGTTGGTATTGAACGACCGAATCATTCACATACATCCCAACTTAATCGACGAATGACCGGGACGCACTGACCGATTGGAACGATTCGGACATGCGGGAATAAAAAGAAGCTTCCGGTGTTGCGCCGCAAGAGGTCGGATGAACACGAAAAGAACGCTATGCGGCTTATCACAACCGCACCCTATGATATCTGCGTTCGATGTTAACCATAGTGGAGCTCTATTCGTTCCGGATGTGTTCCCATCTCTTGCCGGAAAGGAACCCCCGGGCTATGCTAGTCGGGCGCTCAGAAACTGGAACCCCTGCAGACACTTAGCGGCCCCCGCCGGTGCGCCAACACCGAACGAGGGCCTGACCCGCAACCTTGTTAAGAAAGGCCTTGGGCTATGCTGATCCTTAAATGCTTCGCTTCCTGCGTGGAAGCATCTTCTCTCCATCCTCCTGTCGAAACCTGCCATTCCGCGCCGCCGTCGCGCGTTCGCGGCTGATCGCACCGATCGTCAGTTTACAGCGGTCGATGCGGAAATCATTTCCGCATTCGCGGACCCGCGTCCGCCGTGCTGGCGATCCTGATCCTCGATAGGAGAGACTTGATGAACCTGAACACCGACGGCGGTGCAACACCCGCCTATTCCCACGCCACAGACCTCGCGGTCCTGCTGCCTTCCCTCGAAGCCCTCGTCGACGAGATCGTCGCGTCCGGCCTGTCGCGCGATACGCTCGGCCGTGCGCTCGATACCGGCATGACGGAGGTGACCTCTGTGCTCCGCGCCGTGCCGGCCGCCGAAGGCAGATTGCTGGAGCGCGGCATCGGTCTCGTTGCCGGCCGCAATCCGGATCTTGTCGTGCTGACGCAGAATCTGCGCCTGCCGGTCACGAAAGCCGCCAGCGAACTGGTCGAAATGAATGATCCCAGTCTCTACCGCTCGCTGAGCCTCGACGCCGACAGCGGCGGGCGCAAGTCCTACACGCCCGACCTCTTGATCCTGAACAGACGGACTGAGGTGGCGCATCTCATTGACGTGAAGCGCAGCCTCGGCTCGTACGAGTTGTCGCGCATCGCCGAACTGAAAAACAGGATGCTGGCAGCGGCGCTGGTCGTTCCGGACCTGCTCTACAAGGAGCATCGCCGTCTTCGTGCGAAGGAAGTGCGCGTCGTCATTCTCAATGCCGAGAACCAGCGGGCGGATATCGACGGCGGCGTCTGGCCGCTTTCCCATCTCGACCATCTTCTCGAGGTCGATGGCGCTGGCAGCGTGATGGCGCATCTGCGCGAGCTCTTCCAGCGCCGGGTCGAGGAGAACTGGTCCGCGGCGCTGACCAGCCGACGGGATGCCGGCATGACGATGACTGCCGGCGGCAAGGCCGGGAAAGCGCCGCACCTCCACTGCGGTGAGGACGATGTCTGCGGTTCGGACAGTGTCCGCATCTCGCAGCTTCCCGTGTCGATAGGCTTTGCGCGAGCGCCGCGGGCGGCAAGCCTGTAGCGCGCCGGCCACTCCTTCTTTCCATTGCTGAACTATTTTGCGCCTGGTCCCTCGGACAGGCGATGAGGAGACGTCTGTCATGACGCAACTGATTTCCAACATCATTCCTTTCCCGATCTCGCCACACCTGCGGACGATGAAGGTCCCGACGGCATCCGAGCGCGTAGCCGAGACCGTTGCCATTGCATCCATCGGTGAGCACACGGTCACTGCTAAGGACCGGGCAGGCTGTGGCCGGTGTCTGCGCAGCCAGCGGAAATTGCTCGGGGACCGGCCGTGCAGAGGGCGCCGCCGCGGCTGTTGCGGTCGGTAGCACGACCTGAGCCGACAGCGCGGCCTGCACAAGTGCAAGATCGTCTTCCCGCACGCCGGACCAACGCCGCTCCGTGTTGAGGAGCGCTGCCGCCATACCGCGCATGTAGATTGATTCTGCCTCCCGGAAATGACCGTCGACAAGCGGGATGCCGTGCTGCTTCAGGATACCTTCCAGTTCCTGCCTGCCGGGACGGGCGAAGCCGGATGCCCTGTGGAATTCGAGACTCGTCCTGACGCGGTCGATCATATCGTCGTCGAGACCGGCCTTGCGCAATTCGCGTTCTTCCACGGGACCTACAACCGCGCTGTCGCCCTGCGCCGCGTATAGCCGGATGGCCCATGCGGAAGCGGTCTCGCTCCGGCGGCTTTTCTGGGCGTCACGGCCGGGCGCGATGGAGTCGAGATAGTCGCTGTGCTTTTTCGCGACCTGGATCAGGATTCTCCTGGCGTCTTCCGTCGAAATCATCTTGGCTTTCAAGGCTGGCAAAAGACGATCGCTGGCGAGCGCAAGCTCGGGCGCAATCCTCCTCGCCAGTTCCATCTCCTTGGTGTTGAGGCTCAGTTCGAGCCGCATCCAAGCACGCGCTCCGGTTCCATTCGGTAAACGCCGCCGCCACCAGTAGATCGAACCGCGTCTGAAGACGTGCTGAATTGCCGTCATGCTGAACCCTTTCTGAAAGGGTGAGCAGGACCTCGTTCGCCTTCCCGTAAGACAGCTGTGTACGACAGTCGTGTAAGACAATCCTGTACGACAGTGCCCTGAATTCGATTCCCAGCTAACTCGGAAGTGCTGGAAAACCGCGATTCTGACTGGAAGAAGGAAGCGCTGGCTGGGGCGCCAGGATTCGAACCTGGGAATGCCGGTACCAAAAACCGGTGCCTTACCGCTTGGCGACGCCCCAACACGGCGGGAGCCTGATAGCAAAGCGGGAGGGCGCGGACAATGCCTATGTTCCGCTTTGCTGCGATTATTGTCCGCAGTCCCGCGCGATTTCGCGGCGGGCCCGTCTTCGCGCTTGGCAGGCGGGCGGCGCGGCGATAGGGTCCGGCCAGATCCTGCTTTCCTGACGAGGAGCCGCCATGTCCCAGTTCCGCGCCCGCCCGCCGGCCGTGCCCACGATCCTCCTCGACGACCAGGTGGTGCGCGTGACCCGCTGGGATTTCGAGCCCGGCGCCGATACCGGCCATCATGTGCACGGGCTCGGCTACGTGGTCGTGCCGATGACGGACTGCGACTTCCTCCTGGAGGAGGAGACGGGAGAGCGGCGCGTCCACACCAAGGCCGGCGCGGTCTACCGGCGCGAGGCGGGCATCGCGCACAATGTCGTCAATGGCGGCGACAAGCCGATGAGCTTCATCGAAATCGAATACAAGTGACGCTGCCGTGAGCGCCGCCAGGCAGGACGCCCCGCGCTTCGACCTCGCCTTCCAGCCGGCCTATGGCGAGGCCGTGCCGGTGGCCCCGCGCGTGCAGCGCATCACCGTCAACAACCCGAGCCCCTTCACCTTCCACGGCACGAACAGCTACATCGTCGGCGACCGTTCGGTGGCGGTGATCGATCCGGGGCCGGAGGACGAGGCGCATTTCCGGGCGCTGATGCAGGCGCTTGCCGGGCGCGAGGTGACGCATATCGCCGTCAGCCACACGCATCGCGACCATTCCCCGCTCGCCCGCCGCCTCAAGGCGCAGACGGGCGCGCTGATCGTCGCCGAAGGGCCGCACCGCGCGGCGCGGCCGCTCCATGCCGGGGAGAAAAACCCCTTCGCCGAAAGCGCGGACACGGATTTCGTGCCCGACATCGCGCTCGGCGAGGGCGAGACGGTCGAGGGCGACGGCTGGGCGCTGACGGCGCTGCTGACCCCCGGCCACACCGCCAACCACGCCGCCTTCGCGCTCGACGGGCCTGACGGCATCGTCTTTTCCGCAGACCATGTGATGGCCTGGGCCACCACCATCGTCGCGCCGCCCGACGGGGCGATGGCGGACTACATGGCCTCGCTGGAGCGGCTGCTGGAACGGGACGACCGCATCTACTTTCCGGGCCACGGCGGGCCGGTGAAGGAACCCGCCTCGTTCCTGCGCGGGCTGCGCACGCACCGGCGCATGCGCGAGCGGGCGGTCCTCCAGCGCATCCGCGCCGGCGACCGGCTGATCGCTGATATGGTGAAGGTGATCTACCGCGAGACCGATCCGCGCCTGCATGGCGCGGCGGCGCTCTCCGTGCTGGCGCATCTGGAGGACCTCGTGGCGCGCGGCGAGGTCGTCACCGAGGGGCCGCCGTCGCTCCATGGGCTCTACTTCCCCGCGCCGGGGCTCTGATCAGTCGCCTGCGATGCCGAGCAGTTCGGCGTCGAGCGCCTTGAGATAGCCTTCCACGAGTTCGGCACCGATGCCGAGATCGTGCGGCCCGTAACGCGAGGCAGCGCGCATGTCGACCAGCGTCGTCTCCGCCTCCTCGCGCAGGCGGATCACCACATCGAAGCGGAAGCCGAAGACCGGCGAGCGCCACTCGCCCTGCAGGAGCACGTCGCCGCTGCCGGCGACATGCGGCGCCAGCGGCGTTTCGAGCGGGCGGGCCTCGGGGATCGGCACCTCGCCGAGCGCCTCGGCGCTGCGCGCCACCTTGTTCGGGTCCACAACGAGGTCCTCGAGATCGGCGAGGATGTTGTCGAGGCCGTCCTCGGCGGTGATCGCGATGCCATAGGCGGCAGCGACCTTGCGCGCGCCCTGGTGGACGCGGTCGAGCGCGCCCTCGTAGCGCCGGCCGGAAAGGCCGGGATAGGCTTCGAGCTGCACCTCGCGGTCGCGCGGCGTCACCATGGCCGCGCGCGGCAGCCAGTCCTGCTCGGCCGAGGGCACGGCAAGCCAGGGCGGGACGGAAACGGTGTCCGTCGTCACGTCGTAGAGGGCCGGCTTGTAGAAATAGGAATAGAGCGCCGCCGCCGCGACGCCGAGCGGCAGCAGCGCGAAAAGCAGCGCCGCGAGCGAAGCCTTGCCGCCCCGCGCGCCGACCTGCCACAGGCGTGCAAGGCCGATCGCCGCGAGCACCACCGCCAGCGCCGCCGTCATCGAGGCGAAACCGGCCAGCGCGAGGAAATGCGGCGTGGTCAGCGGGCCGAAGCGATGCGACAGCACGACGGCGACGAACAGCAGGCAGGAAAAAAGCGAGAGCCGCCGGGCCCAGTGCGCCGCATGGGAAACGGGCCGTTCGTACTGGATCGTGATCGCCATGGCCTCACCGGATGCTCGCGGCGCCGCTGCCGCCCTTTCTCCCTAGCGCAAAGGGGCGGGATTTTCCACCGGCCCGGTGCGTCACCATGGCAGGGGTTTTCGCCGGGACGAGAACGAAAATTCTTGCGTGCCGCAAATTTGCCACGCTCGTTAACGAGTTTTCATAAACGGGGGTATCCGATTCACGCGCCTGCGGACGAGGCCGCTTCGCAGGACTGCCGGAATTGATCTAGGAGCAAGACGATGTTGCCGACGCAGACAGCCGCCGACACACCTGTTGCCAGCAATGCTGGCGAACCCGCCCTCCCCCTGGAGCTTCTGGAACTCGAACTTTCGCTCGACGGATTTTCCGGCGACGCGGAGAGCTTCGCCGATGCCGTGCGCAATGCGGCGGACCAGGTCGGCGGCGATTTCCTCTTCGACCTGCCCGCCTCCGGCCTTGCGGAAGACTGCCTGCGCATCGCGGCGCTGCGCGTGCCGAACAGCGAGGACGGCGCGCTCTCCGTGGTGTTCGCCCTGCTCGATGCGGAAGGCGCGGCCGTGCGGGTGGAAAATCCCGACGAGCAGACCGAGGGCCTGAAACGCTTCGCGGAGGCCTTCGTCGACGTGCTGCAGCGCATCTAGGGCGATTTCGAACAGGAAGCAGCCGGCTCTCCGCGCGACGCTACGGGATGCAAAATCGCGTCCATGGAGACCGCTCGACGTCTTGCCGGCGCGCCCGTCGCGGCCTATCTCCATGGCACGCAACAGACCGTCCGGAGCCGACATGTCCACGATGTTCCAAAGACTAGCCGCCCTTGCCGTCACCGCCCTCGTCGTCGCGGGCTGCCAGACGGCGGAGGAAGCCCGCATGGCGGACGAGAACCGCTGCGTCGGTTACGGCTTCCGCCCGCGCACCGACGCCTTTGCCGAGTGCCTGCAGCGCATCGACCTCGACCGCCGGGCATCGCTGCGCCGGGCAAGCCGCGACGCGCTCTACATGCCGCCACCGGTCATCATCGTGCGCGAGCGCCGGCACTGACCGGCCCGGGCATCAGGCCTTGCCGCCGCTGAAGGCGGCCTGCGCGGCGGCGAGCCGCGCGATCGGCACGCGGAAGGGCGAGCACGACACGTAGTCCAGCCCCGCATCCTCGCAGAAGCGGATCGAGGCCGGATCGCCGCCATGCTCGCCGCAGATGCCGAGCTTGAGGTCGCTGCGGGTCTGCCGGCCGCGCTCGGCGGCGATGCGGATGAGTTCGCCAACGCCATCGAAATCGAGCTGGACGAACGGGTCCTGCTCGACGATGCCCTTCTGGATATAGGTCGACAGGAACGCCGAGGCGTCGTCGCGCGAGATGCCGAAGGTCGTCTGCGTCAGGTCGTTGGTGCCGAAGGAGAAGAACTCGGCCGATTCGGCGATGACATGGGCGCGCAGCGCGGCGCGCGGCAGCTCGATCATCGTGCCGACGAGATAGTCGATCGGCACGCCGCTCTCGGAAATCACCGCCCTGGCCACCGCCTCGATGCGGGCCTTCACATAGTCCAGTTCCGCCTTGAGGCCGACCAGCGGCACCATGATCTCCGGCACGACGGCGGCGCCCGTCGCCTTGGCCGCTTCCGTCGCGGCCTCGAAGATGGCGCGGGCCTGCATCTCGGCGATCTCGGGATAGGAGATCGCCAGGCGGCAGCCGCGATGGCCGAGCATGGGGTTGAACTCGTGCAGCGTGTCGACGCGGCGGCGCAGCACGGATTCGTCGATGGCAAGGGCGGCGGCGACCTCGGCGATCTCCTCGTCGCTCTTCGGCAGGAATTCGTGCAGCGGCGGGTCGAGCAGGCGGATCGTCACCGGGAGGCCGTGCATGATCTCGAAGAGCTCGGCGAAGTCCGAGCGCTGCATGGGCAGCAGCTTGGCAAGCGCGGCCCTTCGGCCGGCCTCGTCCTCGGCGAGGATCATCTCGCGCATCACGTTGATGCGCGCGCCCTCGAAGAACATGTGCTCGGTGCGGCAGAGGCCGATGCCCTCGGCGCCGAAGGAGCGTGCCGCGCGGGCATCCGCAGGCGTCTCGGCATTGGTGCGCACCTTCATGCGGCGCGTGCGGTCGGCCCATTCCATGATGCGGCCGAAATCGCCGGAAAGCTCCGGCTGGAGCATGGGGATCTCGCCCTTCAGGACCTGGCCGGAGGAGCCGTCGATGGTGATGACGTCGCCCTTCCTGAGCGTCAGCCCTTGCGCGACCAGCAGTTCGTTGCGCAGGTCGACGCGCAGCGTGCCGGCGCCGGAGACGCAAGGGGTGCCCATGCCGCGCGCCACCACCGCCGCGTGGCTGGTCATGCCGCCGCGCGTGGTGAGGATGCCTTCGGCGGCGTGCATGCCGTGGATGTCCTCCGGGCTCGTCTCGATGCGCACGAGGATGACCTTGCGGCCCTCCTCCTCCGCCCTGACCGCCTCTTCCGAGGTGAAGACGATCTCGCCGGTCGCCGCGCCGGGCGAAGCGGGCAGGCCCGAGCCGATGACGTCGCGGCGCGCGCGCGGATCGATGGTCGGATGCAGGAGCTGGTCGAGCGAGGCGGGATCGATGCGCGAGACGGCCTCGCCCTCGCTGATCATGCCCTCCGTCGCCATGTCGACGGCGATCTTCAGCGCCGCCTTGGCGGTGCGCTTGCCCGAGCGGGTCTGGAGCATCCAGAGCTTGCCGCGCTCGATGGTGAATTCGAGATCCTGCATGTCGCGGTAGTGGCGTTCCAGCCGCTCGCAGATGTCGCGGAATTCGGCGAAGGCCTCCGGCATCAGCTTTTCCAGCGACGGCCGGTCGGAGCCGGAGGCAAGGCGTGCCTCCTCGGTGATGTTCTGCGGCGTGCGGATGCCGGCGACGACATCCTCGCCCTGCGCATTGACGAGGAACTCGCCGTAGAGCTTGTTCTCGCCCGTTGAGGGGTTGCGCGTGAAGGCGACGCCCGTGGCCGAGGAATTGCCGAGATTGCCGAAGACCATGGCCTGGACGTTGACGGCGGTGCCCCAGACGGCGGGGATGTTGTGCAGTGTGCGGTAGGTGACGGCGCGGGCGTTCATCCAGCTTGCGAAGACGGCGCCGATGGCGCCCCAGAGCTGGACTTCCGGGTCCTGCGGGAATTCCTCGCCCAGTTCCTCCTCGATCACCTGCTTGTAGCGGGCGATGACATGCTGCCACTCGACGGCGGAGAGCTCGGTGTCCTGCTCGTGGCCGAGCCGGCCCTTCTCGTCTTCCAGGATTTCCTCGAAGACCTCGTGGTCGAGGCCCATGACGACGTCGCCGTACATCTGGATGAAGCGGCGGTAGCTGTCCCAGGCGAAGCGCGCGTCGCCCGCGTCGTGGCCGAGCGCCTCGACCGTCCGGTCGTTGAGGCCGAGGTTGAGCACGGTGTCCATCATGCCGGGCATGGAGGCGCGGGCACCGGAGCGCACGGAGAGCAGCAGCGGCTTCGTCGTGTCGCCGAAGGCGCGGCCGGTGGTCGCCTCCATAAGGCGGATCCCGTCGCGGACCTGGTCCTTCAGGCCTTCGGGCAGCGTGCGGCCGTTCTCGTAGTAATGGTTGCAGGCGGAGGTGACGATGGTGAGCCCCGGCGGCACCGGCAGGCCGAGATTGCACATCTCGGCAAGGTTCGCGCCCTTGCCGCCGAGCAGGTTGCGATCGCCCGCGCTGCCTTCGGCACGGCCTCCCCCAAAGGTATAGACCCACTTCTCCATCGACGCCTCCCAAATGCGTGCGCACAATCTACAGGAACTGCATCCCTTTGAAAACGCGGCGCGAAGGGAATTTTGCTGCAACGCATCAATTTTGCGACGGCAATGCAACATAACGCGAGGACGATGAAAGCCGCGTCCCGGCGGAACACGGCTTCAGCGGTCGGCTCAGTTTTCCTGGATGGAAAGGCCCTGCTCGTTCAACTGGATCTCCACGCCGTCAGGCTTCTTCTCCTGCTGCCAGGCATAATAGGAAAAGCCGGCCACCACGACGATGAGGGCGCCGATGATCATGTAAAGTGCGTTTCTGTTCACGTTTGGTCCCCGATTGCATTGTCGCCTGCGGGATCGCGCAGGCGCTGACTAATGCATTGGACGGGCTTTTGTTCCATGGGCTCAGGAGGCTTCGCGCAACTGCTCCGCCGTCTGCAGGTCCACCGACACGAGCTGCGAAACGCCCTGCTCGGCCATGGTGACGCCGAAGAGGCGGTTCATGCGGGCCATGGTGATGGGGTTATGGGTGATGATGACGAAGCGGGTCTCGGTGGAGGCCGCCATCTCGTCCATCAGGTTGCAGTAGCGTTCGACATTGTGGTCGTCGAGCGGCGCGTCCACCTCGTCCAGCACGCAGATCGGCGCGGGATTGGTGAGGAAGACGGCGAAGATCAGGGCCATGGCCGTCAGCGCCTGCTCGCCGCCGGACAGCAGCGTCATGGTCTGCGGCTTCTTGCCGGGCGGGCGGGCGAGGATTTCGAGGCCGGCATCGAGCGGGTCGTCGCTCTCGATGAGCTGCAGCTCCGCCGTGCCGCCGCCGAAGAGATGGGTGAAAAGGCGCTGGAACTGCACGTTGACGACATCGAAGGCGGCAAGCAGGCGCTCGCGGCCTTCGCGGTTGAGGCTCTGGATGGCCGAGCGCAGCTTGCGGATCGCCTCGATGATGTCTTCCCGCTCGGCGACGAGGGCGTCGAGCTTCTCGGTGAGTTCCTTCTGCTCCTCCTCGGCGCGCAGGTTGACGGCGCCGAGCCGTTCGCGCTCCATCTTCAGCCGGTCGAGCTCCCGTTCGCGCTCGCGCGGGTCGGGCAGCGGGGCGTCGGCGGGGTGGCCGGTGAGGCGCAGGGCCTCGTGCGGCGCGCAGGACAGCGCCTCGCGGATGCGCGCCTCGCCCTCGACGCGGCGCTCGCGGGCGGAGACGAGGCGCTCTTCCGCGCGCCCGCGCGTCTCGCGGGCCTCGGCGAGCTGCGAGAGGGCGGTCGCGGCGAGGCGGTCGGCCTCGCGCTGGCGGTTCTCGGCTTCCTGGAGGGCATCGGCGGCTTCGCGGCGGGCGGCCTCGGCATTGGTGAGGCCGGTCAGGAGCTCACGGCGCTTTTCCTCGATCTCGTCGGGAGCCTCGGCGAGCTCTTCCATCTCCTCGCGGGCCTCGCCTTCGCGCTCGCGCAGGGTGGCGATGTGGCCTTGCGCATTGGCGGCGCGGCTCCGCCACGTCTCGCGCTCGGCCGAGATGGCCATGAGGCGGCGGCGGCGGTCGGCCATCTCGCGGGCAAGGCCGTCGTGGGCGGCGCGGGCCTCGGCGAGCGTCGCGCGGTCGGTCGCCACATCCATCGTGTGGGTGCGCAGGCGCAGGTCGAGATCGGCGAGGTCGGGGGCGTCTTCCAGCGCGGCGCGGGCATCCTCCAGCGATTGCGCCGCTTCCTCGACCTGGGTTTCGATCTGCGCGCGCGTTTCCGAGAGCACGGCGCGGCGGCGGATGAGGTCGCCGGAGGCGCGCTCGGCCGCTTCCAGCGCCTCGCGCGCTTCGGCCAGCGTGCGGGTGGCGTTCCGCTGGGCCTCGCGCGCCGCCTGCTGGCGCTGCGTCTCGGCGCGGATCGCTTCAGTGGCGCGGGCAAGATCGGCTTCCGCTTCGGCGAGCGCCGCGCGGGCGTCTTCCGCCTCGGTTTCGAGTTCGGAAAGGCGGTTCTTCTGTTCGAGGCGAAGGGCGGCGGCGCTCGGCGCATCGGCGCCGGTGACGTGGCCGTCCCAGCGGAAGACCGCGCCCTCGCGGGTGACGAGCCGCTGGCCGGGCCTCAGCTTCGGCAGGAGCGACAGCGCCTGCTCCACGCTTGGCGCAATGCCGATCTGGGCGAGGCGGCGGTGCAGGACTTTTGGCGCACGGACATGGGTAATCAGCGCGGGCACGCCGTCCGGCAGGGCGGCGTCGCCCGAGGCGTCGCCGGATTGCCGCCAGTGCACGGGCGCATCCACATCCGCGGGCGAATCGAGATCGTCGCCGAGCGCGGCGCCGAGCGCGGTTTCATAGCCGCGGTCGACATCGACCTCCTCCACGACGGGGGCGAAGGAACCGCCGGCAGCACCGGCCTCCAGCATGCGGCGGATGGTGCGGGCTTCCGTCTCGATGCCGGCAAGGCGCGCGCGGGCGGCATCGACCGGGCCGCGCAGGGCCGATTCGTTGAAGCGGGCTTCTTCCAGGGCTTCCTCGACGGCGACGAGCATGTCGCCGGCCGCCTCCAGCGCCTCCTCGGCGGACTGCACGGCCGCGCGGCGCTCCTCCGGGTCGGGAAGCGCGGCGATGCGCACATCCATCTCCTCAAGCTCGCGCGCCTGCGCATCGAGCTGCTGGCCGAGGCGGAGATGGCGCTCCGAAAGATCGCGGATCGCCTTTTCGAGCTGGTTGCGCACGGCCTGCGCCTCCGCACGCTCGGCGGTGACGGCGGCAAGGGCGGCTTCGCTTTCGGAGAGTTTCGCGGCGGCCTCGTCCATCGTCTCGCGGGCGGCCTCGGCGCGCTCGTCGGCCTCGGCGAGGATCTCGCCGATCTCCTCCTCCTCCGCCGCCAGCCGCTCCAGCACGGCGGCATTGTCGGCCACCATGCGTTCCTCGCGGGAAATGTCCTCGGCGAGCTGGGCGAGGCGGCGGGTGAGTTCGTCGCGGCGGCGCAGGAGGCGGGCGGAATCCTCTTCGAGCTGTGCGCGGGCGATCTGCAGGCGCTGGAGCACGGCGGCGAGCTTGGCCTCGTTCTCGCGCAGTTCCGGCAGCTTCAGGCTGGCAACGGCCTGGTCCTTGGCCGCCTGCATCTGCGCATTGGCGCGCTCGGCGACGAGCGAGGTCGCCTGGTTGAGCTGGCTTTCCGCCTCGCCCTCGGCCTCCTTGGCCTGCGCCCAGCGGATATGCAGCAGCATCGCCTCGTGGCGACGGATGTCGGCCGAGAGCGCCTTGAAGCGGTTCGCCTGGCGCGACTGGCGCTTCAGGCTCTCGATCTGGCTGTCGAGCTGCGAGGTGACGTCTTCGAGCCGTTCGAGATTGGTCTCGGCGGCGCGCAGGCGCAGCTCCGCCTCGTGGCGGCGGGAATGGAGCCCGGAAATGCCGGCGGCCTCTTCGAGAAGCTGGCGGCGGGCCTGGGGCTTCGCCTGGATGAGTTCGCCGATGCGGCCCTGCCCCACCATGGAGGGCGAACGGGCGCCGGTCGAGGCGTCGGCGAAGAGGAGCTGCACATCCTTGGCGCGCGCCTCCTTGCCGTTGATGCGGTAGATCGAGCCGTTCTCGCGCTCGATGCGGCGCGTCACCTGGATCTCGTCCTCGCCGTTGAAGGCGGCGGGCGCGGTGCGGTCGGAATTGTCGAGATAGAGGCCGACTTCGGCGGTGTTGCGCGCCGGGCGGTTGCCGGAGCCGGAGAAGATGACGTCGTCCATGCCGGACGCGCGCATGTTCTTGTAGGAGTTCTCCCCCATCACCCAGCGCAGCGCCTCGACGAGATTCGACTTGCCGCAGCCGTTCGGCCCGACGACGCCGGTCAGGCCCCGCTCGATGACGAATTCGGTGGGTTCGACGAAGGACTTGAAGCCGAGGAGGCGGAGCTTGGTGAATTTCATGCGGCACCCATGAGGACGGACGCCACCGACCAATGAAAAGCGGGCGCACGGCTTCCGCCGTCGCCCGCCGAAAATCCGGTCGAAGGATCAGAGCATGCTGTCGATGAGGGCCGACATGGTGTCAACCGACATGTCCCCCGAATAGCGCTTGCCGTTGATCAGGAAGGTCGGGGTCGCTGCAACACCGAATTCCTTGGCACCGCGTTCGCGTACCGCGTTCACATCATCCAGAAGCTTCTGGTTCGTCAAGCAGGCCTGGAAGCTCTCCTGTGTAAAACCGGCAAGCTTGGACATCTGCAGCAGCGCTTCGCGGCCGTCCTGCGCGGCGGCCCAGGTCTCCTGCTGCTTCATCAGCATGGAGATCATCGGGAAATACTGCGCGGCCTCGTTGAGCTTCGTCGTGTCCTGCGGGTTGCAGCGCGCCAGCATGAAGGCGGCCGCCGCGCGCGGATCGAACGGGAACTCGCGCACGATGAAGCGCACCTTGCCGCTGTCGACATACTTCGTCTTGATGGCGTCGAAGGTGTTGTTGTGGAAGGCGGCGCAATGCGGGCAGGTCGTCGACATGTATTCGACGATGGTGACCGGGGCGTTCGCCTCGCCGAGCGCCATGTCCGGCAGGGCGCCGGCCTTCAGCACCTCCGCCATGTCGACGCTGCCCTCGGAGGAGGGAAGCTCGACGGACCTGGTTTCGGCGGCCGGGGCCTGCGCCGTTTCGGTCGTCGCGGCGGTGGTCTCGCTCGTCGTGGCCGGAGCGGGCGTTGCGCTTGCGGTTTCGCTGGTCGTGGTTTCGGAAGCCTTGGCGGTCTCCTCCTTCTTCTCGTCGGAGCAGGCGGCGAGCGTCACGGCGAGCGCCGCCACGGCGACGCCGGTCAGGAGGCGCTTCATCAGGCTCATTTCGGAAAGGGACATGGTCTCTCCTGTCGGAAGGGATGTAGAATTCTCGTCGTTGCCGCAATGTCGGGAGAAAAACCGCGGGACACTTTTCCTCGAATTGCTTCAGCCACCCCCGTTATACCTGCTTTGGGGCGGGAACAAGCGGTGTGGAGGCCAGTAACTTCAAAGAAATGTGACCGTTCGATGATCAGCGCCGCCGCCCGAGCACGGCCGTGCCGAGGCGTTTGAGCGCGGCCTTCAGCGCTTCGCCCTCGATGCCGTCGACGAGCTCGTCGAGATGGCGCGCCGCCGCGCCCGTCAGCGGACGCGGGCGTGCACGATGAGGCATATGGACGGTCACCGGCTTCTGCACGATCCTGACCTGGTTGACGGCGGGAAAACCGAAGAAGCCGTTGATGCGCTGGATGATCTCGCCCTGCTGGTGGCTGAGGAAGAGCGCGCGCGCGCCCTCGCAGGCGATCGTCAGCACGCCGGGCTGGTGGCCGCCCCCCTCGCCCGCCATTTCAGAGGCGCGGCGCGGCCAGGCGATGCGCTCGGGCCGCGTGCATTCGGCGAATTCGGCGCCGGCGATCTCCTCCCACGAGCCGAGCAGCATCGTGTTGATGCCGGCGCGCTTGGCCAGCACCGGATCTATGAGGCCGTTGGCGACCTCGCTGATCTGGACGACACCGCGTCTCGACTGGCGTGCGGGCATTTTCGCGTTCACGTTTTACCCCTTACGGGAAAATATTCCTTTTTGTCCGCAAGGCACCTTGAACATCGCGGACCACTCCGCCAGTTATAGAGCAAATCCAGCAAAAGTGTGCAGCGGTTTTGCGCGCGGCTGCGTCACGAAAAGAAGCGCCCCGATCCCGTTCAGGCCCTCATGACCCAAACCCACCGGACCGCGGCGCCTGCCGACCTCATTCTTGCCTGGTACGACCGGCACCACCGCGACCTGCCGTGGCGGGTGAGCCCGCCGATGGCGGCGCGGGGGATCGCGCCCGATCCCTACCGCATCTGGCTTTCCGAGGTCATGCTGCAGCAGACGACCGTGCAGGCGGTCAAATCCTATTTCGCGCTCTTCACCGCGCGCTGGCCGACCGTGACGGACCTCGCAAACGCCGACAACGAGGACGTGATGAAGTCCTGGGCGGGCCTCGGCTATTACGCCCGCGCCCGCAACCTCAAGAAATGCGCCGAAGCCGTCGCCTTCGAGCATGGCGGCATCTTTCCCGATACGGAGGAAGGCCTGAAGGCCCTGCCCGGCATCGGCGACTATACGGCCGCCGCCATCGCCGCCATCGCCTTCAACCGCAGGAGCGCGGTGCTCGACGGCAATGTCGAGCGCGTCGTCTCGCGCCTCCACGCCATCGAGACGCCGCTTCCGGCGGCAAAGCCGCAGATGCGCGCGCTGGTGGCCGCGATGACGCCGGACGACCGGCCGGGCGACTTCGCCCAGGCGATGATGGATCTCGGCGCGACGATCTGCACGCCGCGCCGCCCGGCCTGCGCGCTCTGTCCGCTCAATGCGGACTGCCGGGTGCTGGGGCGCGAGGATCCCGAACTCTATCCGCGCAAGGCGGCGAGGAAGGAAAAGCCCGTGCGGCTCGGCGCGGCCTTCATCGCCGAGGACGAGACCGGCGCCGTCTTTCTGCGCAAGCGGGCGGAGAGCGGCCTTCTCGGCGGCATGACGGAAGTGCCGGGCAGCCCGTGGACGGCGCGGATCGACGGCGAGACGGGCGTTTCCGCCGCGCCCTTTCCCGCCGCGTGGCAGGCCTGCGGCACCGTCGTCCATGTCTTCACGCATTTCGAGTTGCGCCTCAGCGTCTACCGTTCCATGGTTTTGCGGGATGCGGGCGCCGGCGCCGGGTGGTGGCAGGCGAAGGAGACGCTCGACGGCGAGGCCCTGCCCACCGTCATGAAGAAGGCCATAAAACAGGCCATACCCGACGCATTTCAAAAGGCGAGGAAAGCATGAGCAGCATCGAGATCCGACACATCGTCTTCGACATCGGCAGGGTGCTGATCCATTACGATCCGCATATCCCCTTCGCCCGGCTCATTCCGGACGATGCGGAGCGCAACTGGTTCTTCACCAATGTCTGCACGCACGACTGGAACCTGGAGCAGGACCGCGGGCGCGGATGGGAGGATGCCGAGGCGCTGCTGATCGAGGCGTTTCCCGACCGCATCGAGCATATCCGCGCCTTCCGCAAATACTGGCACGAGATGGTCTCGCACGCCTATGTGGAGAGCGTGGCGATCATGGAGACGCTGATCTCGCAGGAGCGCGACGTCACCATGCTGACCAATTTCGCGGCCGACACGTTCAGGGAGGCGCGCAAGCTCTTCCCCTTCCTCGACATGCCGCGCGGCGTCACCGTCTCGGGCGAGGTCGGCCTCATCAAGCCGGACCTTGCGATCTACGAGAAGCACAGCCGCGACTTCGGCCTTTCGCCCGCGCACACGCTCTTCATCGACGACGCCCCGGCCAATGTCGACGGCGCGCGCCTTGCCGGCTGGAACGCCGTGCTGTTCACCGACCCGGAAAAGCTGAAGAGCGACCTTGCCGCGCACGGCATCGCGCTGTGACCGCACTTCATATGAGCCTGAAAACCGAAACGCCCGGAGCCTTGCGGCTCCGGGCGTTTTCGCATTTCCGGGACTGAAGGTACAAAAACCGGAAAGCGAGATCCTGCCTGCCCGGCCGGTTGATCGGCCCTGGCTTTCGCAACGATTTCCGTTGCTTGGCCTGATGTGTTTGCCCGATCACACTAAGCGGGCGATGGTTAACACGGATTGAACGCGGCACCGGAAATATGCGGGGCACGAGAGGTGTGGCGCACTTTTTGGCCGCCCCTCATCCAGCCTGAACGCCCATGTCAAAAGCCACAGCCCCCGGTGCAGGGAACACCGGAGGCCGCGGCTGGAGGAAGGGTCGGACGTCGCCGGATTATTCGAGGCCGGCCATGCCGGAGCGCACGACGGCGCGCAGCGCGTCGATCGGCTTCAGCTCGGCGCCGTCGGCATAGTGCCAGAAGGTCCAGCCGTTGCAGGCATCGAGGCCCTGCACCTTCGCGCCGACGCGGTGGATGGAGCCCGCGTCGCTGCCCGAGGCGAGCGTGCCGTCGGCGCGCACGATGGCGCTGTGGCGGCGGCGGGCATCGGTCAGCACCGTGCCGGGGGCGATGAGGCCGCTCTCGATCAGCGTGTTGAAGGCGACGCGCGGTTCGGCCTTCTTGCCGCTCATCACGGAAAGGGTGCCGGAGCCGAGCGGCTCGACCGCATCGATGCGTGCGCGGGCGGCGTCGATATAGCCCTGCTCGCGCTCGATGCCGACGAAGTGGCGGCCGAGGCGCTTGGCGACGGCGCCGGTCGTGCCGGAGCCGAAGAAGGGATCGAGCACCACGTCGCCGGGCCTGGAGGAGGCCATCAGGATGCGGGCGAGAAGCGCTTCGGGCTTCTGCGTCGGATGCACCTTCTTGCCGTCGGCGTCCTTCAGCCGCTCGCCGCCGTTGCAGATCGGGAAGAGCCAGTCCGAGCGCATCTGCACGTCGTCGTTGGCGGCCTTCATGGCGTCGTAGTTGAAGGTATAGCCCTTGGCCTTCGGGTCGCGGGTCGCCCAGATCATCGTCTCGTGCGCGTTCTGGAAGCGGCGGCCCTTGAAGTTCGGCATCGGGTTGGTCTTGCGCCAGACGATGTCGTTGAGGATCCAGAAATTGAGATCCTGCAGGGTCGCGCCGACGCGGAAGATGTTGTGGTAGGAGCCGATGACCCAGATCGTGCCGGAGGGCTTCAGCACCCGGCGGCAGGCGAGCAGCCAGGCGCGGGTGAAGGCGTCGTAGGCCTCGAAGGAGGCGAACTGGTCCCATTCGTCGTCGCAGGCGTCGACAAGGCTCTGGTCGGGGCGGTGCAGCGCGCCGCCGAGCTGGAGATTGTACGGCGGATCGGCGAAGATGACGTCGACGGACTGGTCGGGCAGCGCCTCGAGCGCGGCAACGCAGTCGCCCTTGATGATGGTGTCGAGCCAGCCGCTCTTGCGGGGCGAACGGGAGACGTCTGCAAGCGAAAGAACAGATGGCATTTTTTACTCGCTGATACGCTTACTCGGAACGGAACTTGATGGTGCTCATGGTTACCGAAGATGGTTACCAAAGGCTGAAAGGTTTGGAGAAAAAGCAAAATCCGTTCGCGCGGACATCGGACGGGCGCGGCTCTGCGGCGTCCTGCATGGCTCCCTCCCCGATTCGGCAATTGTCCGCATTCGCCCTTTCGTGTAGGGAAGCCGCGGCTTCACGGGCGGGTGCGCCCACGGTTCTTCCGCGGTTCCAGATGCGGGCCTTTCCAGGCCCTGCCGGCACCGCCCCTACGAAAGACAGCAGCTCATGAACGGTTTCGATCTCATCATCTTCGACTGCGACGGCGTTCTGGTCGATTCGGAAATCATCGCGGCGGAGGTGGAATCGGCGCTGCTGACGGATGCGGGCTATCCGATCGGCGCCGAGGAAATGGGCGAGCGCTTTGCCGGCATGACCTGGCACAATATCCTGCTCACCATCGAGCGCGAGGCGTCCATCCCGCTCTCGGCCTCCCTGCTCGACAAGTCGGAAAAGCTGCTCGACCTCAGGCTCGCGCAGGAGGTGAAGATCATCGATGGCGTCAAGGCGATGCTCTCGCGCGTGCGCAAGCCCTATTGCATCTGCTCGAATTCCGCCGCGCACCGCCTCGACATGATGCTGACGAAGGTCGGGCTGCGGGAGGTGTTCGGGCCCTATGTCTATTCTGCGAAGGACCTCGGTCCCGACCGGGTGAAGCCGAAGCCGGACATCTTCCTGCACGGCGCCAAGCAGTTCGGCGCCGACCCGGCGCGCACGCTGGTGGTCGAGGATTCGGTGCACGGCATCGCCGGGGCGCGGGCCGCCGGCATGCGCGTCGTCGGCTTCACCGGCGCCTCGCACAGCTATCCTTCCCATGCCGACCGCCTGACGGAAGCGGGCGCGGAAACCGTCATCTCGCGCATGAGCGAGCTGCCGGACATGATTGCCGCGCTCGCGGAGTGGCAGGACGCGATCTGACGCCGTTCGAACGCCTGGAAAAGCAAAGGCCGCGGAATGCTCTTCCGCGGCCTTTTTGCACAAGGGCTTGAGCCCTAGAGCATTTCCGCTTTCCTTCGAATCGCGAAAATGCTCTATCCTTTTGTTTCTACGCAATTCCGGACGCAAAACCGCTGCGCACTTTTGCTGGAATTGCTCTAGTTCCTTTTCTTCTTCGCCGGGCCGTCCTCGAAGCCGACATAGACCTTCGTGAAGCCGCCCGAGCCGCCGGGAACGACGATATTGCCCTGCGTGAAGATGAACTGGCCCGCGCCGCCGTCGGTGGGGATCTGGACCGGGAACTGCACCAGTTCGGAATAGAGCGAGTTGGTGCCGTCGAGCACCGAGACGCGGATCGGCACGTTGACGGTGCCGGAGGCGCCCACCGGGCCGATGACGACGCGGCCCTGCACCATCACGGTCATGACGAGCTGGCTTTCGTTGAGCACGCACTGGCGCGTCGTGTCGGCGAGCGTCACCTGATAGGCGAGGTTCTGCGGGTCGTCCTTGGCGCCCTTGCCGTAGCGCTGTAGCACGGCGGTGCCGTCGCGCAGGAAGACCTGCGGGCACGATCCCTGCACGACGGCGACCTGCGTCTGCTGCTGGTGGGCCGTCTGCACACCGGACGGATCGCTCGTCACGCCGAGGTCGGCGGGCTTGTCGGTCTGGTTGCAGCCGGCGACGACGGCGAGAAGGGAGATGCCGAGAAAACGGCGGACAGTCATTCCAAACACGTTGCGTTCTACCCCTGCGATCAGGCCCCGCCCCCGGCGTCCGAGCCTTTCGGAACTCTTTCACGGGTCTTTTCACGACCCCTGGCGATGGTCTATAGCAGCGGCGCGGCGAAAAATCGATTGTCGAATGAAACCGCCGGCATAATTTCGGACGAGCCCGCCCCCGATAGCGCGGACGGCGGGACGCAACGGCATTTGCAATTCCAAGGACGTGTGACCGTGGACTATGTTTCGACGCGGGGCGAGGCCCCTTCCCTCGGCTTTTCCGATGCGCTGCTGGCGGGCCTTGCCCGCGACGGCGGCCTCTACGTGCCGCGGCAATGGCCGACCTTCTCGAAGAAGGCGATCCGGGCGCTGCGCGGCAAGTCCTACGAGGAGATCGCCTTCACGGTTCTTTCCCCCTTCGTCGAGGGCGACATTCCCGCCGATAAATTCCGGGCGATGATCGACGAGGCCTATGCCACCTTCCGCCACCCGGCGGTCGCGCCGCTCGTCCAGACCGGGCCGAATTCCTTCGTGATGGAGCTCTTCCACGGCACGACGCTCGCCTTCAAGGACGTGGCGATGCAGCTCCTCGCCCGGCTGATGGACCATGCGCTGACCGTCCGCGGCGAGCGCGCCACCATCGTCGGCGCCACTTCGGGCGACACCGGGGGCGCGGCCATCGACGCCTTTGCCGGGCGCGAGCGCACCGACATCTTCATCCTCTTCCCGGAAGGCAAGGTCTCGCCGGTGCAGCAGCGCCAGATGACGACCTCGACGGAAAAGAACGTCCACGCGCTGGCCGTCAAGGGCAATTTCGACGACTGCCAGAACCTCGTGAAAGCGATGTTCAACGACACGAAGTTCCGCGACGGCGTGAAGCTCTCCGGCGTCAACTCGATCAACTGGGCGCGCATCATGGCCCAGATCGTCTACTATTTCACCACGGCCATCGCGCTCGGCGGGCCGGACCGCAAGATCTCCTTCACCGTGCCGACCGGCAATTTCGGCGACATCTTCGCCGGCTATGCCGCCAAGCGCATGGGCCTTCCCATCGACAAGCTGGTGATCGCGACGAACGAGAACGACATCCTCGCCCGCACGCTGAAGACCGGCCGCTACGAGATGAAGGACGTCAGGGCCACCACCTCGCCCTCCATGGACATCCAGATCTCGTCGAACTTCGAGCGGCTGCTGTTCGAATCCCACGGGCGCGATGCCGGGGCGGTGCGCCGCGCCATGGCGAGCCTGAAGCAGTCGGGCGCCTTCGACATCGAGGAGGCCGCGCTGAAGGCGATCCGCAAGGAGTTCCGCGCCGGCCGCGCCTCCGAAAAGCAGGTGGCGCAGACGATCCGCCAGACGCTGGAGCGCACCGGCTACCTGCTCGACCCGCATTCGGCCATCGGCGTCTTCGTCGCCACAAAGCACGAGAAGCCGAACGCGCCCATGGTGACGCTCGCCACCGCCCATCCGGCGAAATTCCCCGCCGCAGTAAAATCGGCATGCGGTATTGACCCGGCGCTTCCGACGTGGCTTGCTGACCTCATGCAAAGGGAGGAGCGGTTCGACGTCCTCGATGCGAAGCTCGATGCGGTGGAAGCCTTCATCGGGAAACATACGCGTGTTCGTGGCTAGAAACGCAGAAAGTGCGCATGATGAAAGTTGAGTGCACCCGGCTCTCGTCCGGGTTGACCGTGGTGACGGAAAACATGCCCCATCTCGAGAGCGTGGCTCTCGGTGTCTGGATCAAGTCAGGCTCACGCAACGAAACCACGGACGAGCACGGCATCGCCCATCTCCTCGAACACATGGCCTTCAAGGGCACCGAGCGCCGCTCCGCCCGCCAGATCGCCGAGGAAATCGAGAATGTCGGCGGCGAGGTCAACGCCGCCACCTCGACCGAGACCACCTCCTACTACGCCCGCGTGCTGAAGGACCACGTCCCGCTCGCGGTCGACATCCTCGCCGACATCCTGACGGAGTCCGCCTTCGACGAGGAGGAGCTTCGCCGCGAGAAGCACGTCATCCTCCAGGAGATCGGCGCGGCGAACGACACGCCCGACGACGTGGTGTTCGACAAGTTCTCCGAGGTCGCCTATCGCGGCCAGATCATCGGCCGCGCCATTCTCGGCACGCCGGACACGGTGCTGTCCTTCACGCCGGGCGAGATCCGCAACTATCTCGACCGCAACTACACGACGGACCGCATGTTCGTCGTCGCGGCCGGGGCGGTGGACCACGACGAATTCGTGCGCCAGGTCGAAAGCCGGTTTTCCTCGCTGCCGACAGCGCCGAAGGTCTCGCCGATCTTCGAGCCCGCCCGCTATACCGGCGGCGACATACGCGAGACGCGCGACCTCATGGATGCGCAGGTGCTGCTCGGCTTCGAGGGCAAGGCCTACCATGCCCGCGACTTCTACTGTTCGCAGATCCTCGCCAACATCCTCGGCGGCGGCATGTCCTCCCGCCTCTTCCAGGAGGTGCGCGAGCACCGGGGCCTTTGCTACTCGATCTATGCCTTCCACTGGGGCTTTTCGGACACCGGCATCTTCGGCATCCACGCCGCAACGGGCGGCGAGAACCTGCCCGAGCTGATGCCCGTCATCTTCGACGAGCTGAAGAAGACCTCCGAAGCGATCGACCAGCAGGAAATCGAGCGCGCCCGCGCGCAGATCCGCGCGCAGCTCCTGATGGGCCAGGAGAGCCCGGCCGCCCGCGCCGGCCAGATCGCCCGCCAGATGATGCTCTACGGCCGTCCGATCCCCAACGAGGAACTGATGGAGCGCCTTGCCGGCATCACCATCGAGCGCCTGACGGACCTTGCCGGCCGGCTGTTCTTCGACACGGTGCCCACGGTCTCGGCGATCGGCCCGCTGGAGCATCTGGTGCCGACGGGCGACATCGCACGGTCGCTGTCGCGCGGGACCATCGATCGCGCGGCAAGCTGAGCCTCGCCCCCGACGATCGGAACGGCCAGCCGGCAAAGACTATCCTCGACGCTGTCGGAACAGGCGCGGCCTGACCGTCCTTGTGGCATGTCCGCAGGAGGAAGACGTCATGGAGAAGACCGCCGCACTCATCGAGCGCGCCGAATGGGCCGAACGGCCCGACGCCTGGAAGGGCGAGTTCGAGGGCAAGCGGTTCGGAACGAACGTCTCCGTGGTCTTCTACACGACGGACGAGGTCGGGCGCGGCCCGCGGCTCCACCGGCATGCCTATGACGAGGTGTTCATCGTGCGCGAGGGCCGCGCGCTCTTCACGGTGGGCGAGCGGCAGATCGAGGCGGTGGCGGGGCAGATCGTGTTCGGCCCCGCGGGCGTGCCGCACAAGTTCGTCAATCTCGGGCCGGGCCGGCTGGAGACGACCGACATCCACGTGACCGGCACGATCGCGCAGGAAGACCTGGAGTAGCCCGGCTGCCTCCATTTCGGGCAGTCTCCGGCCGCCATGCAACGCGCGCATGCCTCTGCTGCAAGCATATGCATTTTCCAAGGGCAAGCGATCGCATACATAGTGGGCAACCCGAAGGAGTTGACCATGAACATCATCGCAAAGCTCAAGAAGAACGCTGCCGACCGCCGCGCCGTGCGCGAACTGAACGCCCTCGACGACCGCGCCCTGCAGGACCTCGGCATCTCGCGCTCGAACATCCAGTCCGCCGTAAAGGGCTTCCTGGTATTCGGCTGAGGACGCGCCTTCGCCCTTCCCAGAAGGGCACATTTCCAGACGATGCAACCCGCCGCGAGGCGGGTTTTGTCTTTTCCGGCTTCCTTTTCGCAAACCCGCCCGACACCATTTGACGGCGCCGAACCTGCTGGCATAGTCTTGCGGGGAATGCGCGCCACGGGGCGGCGCGCGCGGAGGATTGGATGACACGGTCGGTTTTTCGGTTTCTGTCACGGCAGTCCGACACCGTCGAGCTGACCGGGGACCGGCATTTCCTTCGCCTGCCCCGCTTCCAGGATTATCGCCAATGGTATGCGCTGCGCTCGGAGAGCCGGCGCTTCCTCGAGCCGTGGGAGCCGACCTGGCGGAACGACGAGCTGACCGAGAGCGCCTTCCGCGCCCGGGTGGTCAGGAACGAGCAGGAATTCTCCTCCGGACAGGCCGTGCCGCTCCTCGTCTTCGCCCGCGAGGACAAGACGCTGCTCGGCGGGCTCACCGTCGGCTATATCAGGCGCGGGGCCGCGCAATGCTGCATGGTCGGCTACTGGATGGGCGAGCGCCATGCCGGCCAGGGCCACATGTTCGGCGCGCTGAAACTCGCCATACCCTATATCTTTTCGAGCCTTCAGTTGCACCGTATCGAGGCAGCCTGTATTCCAGACAATACAAGAAGCATACGCCTCCTTGAAAAGGCCGGCTTTCAGCAGGAAGGCTACCTTCGGGAGTATCTGAAGATAAACGGGCAGTGGCGCGACCACGTCATGTTCTCGCTCCTGGCGGCCGACAGGCAGCCGTGAGCGGCATGATGGACGCGGCAGGACTGGGCAGTACCTAAGGACAATGCACTTTCAATGACGTCTTCCTTCGTGCCGCAAGCGCTGCGCGCCAGCCGGCTGCTCGCTTCCATCCTTCTGGTGACGATGCTCATTGCCGGCATGCTGCCGGGGCGCGCCTTCGCCGTGGAGCCGGTGAAGATCTCCCGTGACGACACGGCGCTCGACCTCACCGCCACGACAGAGATCTATACCGGCCGGGGCGAAGCCTTCCAGGTCTCCACCGCGCCCGGCACGGACGGCATCGTGCGCCGCATCGAGGTGCGCGCCACCTCCGACGACCACCAGGGCGACTGGGCCGTGTTCGCACTCGCCAACGTGTCCGACGAGCAGATCGACCGGCTGATCGTCGCCCCGCATTTCCGCCTCGTGCAGTCCAAGCTCTTCTGGCCCGACCTCGGCGCCAAGCGCATCATCTCGATCACGCCGAGCCAGGGCTTCGCGCTCGACCGGCAGCCGAGCGAGGAGGCCGACGTCTTCCGCATCACGCTCGATCCCGGCTCGGTCGTCACCTTCGTCGCCGAGCTTGCCACGCCTGACCTGCCGCAAATCTATCTCTGGGAGCCGGACGCCTACAAGGACACGGTCAACGCCTTCACGCTCTATCGCGGCATCGTGCTCGGCATCGCGGGCCTGCTCGCGGTGTTCCTCACCATCCTCTTCGTGGTGAAGGGCACCTCCATGCTGCCGGCGACGGCCGCGCTCGCCTGGGCGGTGCTCGGCTATATCTGCGTCGATTTCGGCTTCCTCTCCAAGCTCATCTCGATCACGGCGGGGGACGAGCGAATATGGCGCGCGGGAACGGAGGTGTTCCTGGCGGCGGGCCTCGTGGTCTTCCTCTTCACCTATCTCAACCTCAACCGATGGCACGCGCACCTGTCCTATGCGACGCTTGCCTGGATCCTCGGCCTCGGCCTGCTCTTCGGCGTCGCCATCTACGATCCGCCGATCGCCTCGGGCATCGCCCGCCTCTCCTTCGCGCTCACCGGCACGGTCGGCATCGTTCTCATCGCCTATCTCGGCTTCAACCGCTACGACCGGGCGATCCTGCTCGTGCCCGCCTGGGCGCTGATCCTCGTCTGGCTGTTCGGCGCCTGGCTGACGGTGACGGGCCAGCTCAACAACGACATCATCCAGCCGGCGCTCGGCGGCGGCCTCGTGCTGATCGTGCTCCTCATCGGCTTCACGGTGATGCAGCACGCCTTTGCCGGCGGCGCCTACAGCCAGGGCCTGTTCTCCGACCTCGAGCGCCAGTCGCTGGCGCTGACCGGCTCGGGCGACACCGTGTGGGACTGGGACGTGGCGCGCGACCGCGTCGTCACCATTCCCGACATCTCCATCCAGCTCGGCCTTGCGCCCGGCGTCATGCACGGGCCGGCGCGCAACTGGCTGCCGCGCCTCCACCCCGACGACCGCGACCGCTTCCGCGCCACGCTCGACGTGCTGCTGGAGCATCGGCGGGGCCGGCTCAACCATCAGTTCCGCGTGCGCGCGGAGGACGGCCACTATCACTGGCTCTCCATCCGCGCCCGCCCCGTGCTCGGCGCCAACGGCGAGATCATCCGCTGCGTCGGCACGATCATCGACATCACCGAGCAGCGCAACTCCGTCGACCGCCTGCTGCAGGACGCCCTGCACGACAACCTGACGGGCCTGCCCAACCGCCAGGTCTTCCTCGACCGGCTGCAGTCGATCCTGGCGCTCACCGCCAGTTCCGACACCGTGCGCCCGACCGTGCTGACCATCGACATCGACCGGTACAAGCAGGTCAACGATGCGCTCGGCATCGCCGCCGGCGACAACATCCTCATTGCGCTGACCCGCCGGCTGCGCCGGCTGCTGAGGCCGCAGGACACGCTGGCGCGGCTTGCCGGCGACCAGTTCGGCCTGATCCTTATGTCCGAGCGGGACCCGGCCAAGGTCGCCGATTTCGCCGACGCGGTGAGCAAGGCGATCATGGTGCCGATCAATTTCGGCGGCCGCGAGATCATCCTGACGGCCTCCATCGGCCTCGTCTCCTGGGTCGACCAGCAGAACGACGCGGCGGGGCTGCTCAACGATGCCGAGCTTGCCATGTACCGGGCGAAGAAGGCCGGCGGCAACCGCGTCGAGCCCTTCCGCCCGGCCTTCCGCACCTTCGGCGCCGACCGCCTGCAGATCGAGTCGGACCTGCGCCGCGCCATCGAGCGCAGGGAACTTTCCCTCGTCTACCAGCCGATCGTGCGCCTCACGGATGCGGAGATCGCCGGCTTCGAGGCGCTGATGCGCTGGGACCATCCCAAGCGCGGCAACATCTCGCCCACCGAGTTCATCCCGATCGCGGAAGGCTCCGACCTCATCAACCAGCTCGGCCTCTTCGCCTTCGACAAGGCGGCGAGCGACCTGATGGACTGGCAGCTCCAGACCGGGGACCTGCCGATCTTCGTCTCCGTCAACCTTTCCAGCGCGCAGCTCATCAACAACGAGCTTTACAACGACGTGCGCGCGGCGCTCGCCCGCACGCGCTGCGAGCCGCAGAAGATCAAGCTGGAACTCACCGAATCCGTGGTGATGGAAAACCCGGAACAGGCCCGCCTCATCCTCACCAAGCTGAAGGACGTCGGCCTCGGCCTCGCGCTCGACGACTTCGGCACGGGCCATTCCTCGCTCGCCTACCTCACCCGGTTCCCCTTCGACACGATCAAGATCGACAAGGCGCTGGTGCGCGACGGTTCCGACAAGCGGACCGTCCTGCTGCGCTCGGTCATTTCCATGGCGCGGGAACTGGACATGCAGGTCGTCGCCGAAGGCATCGAGTCCGAGGAGGATGCGATCGAGCTCGGCACCATGGGCTGCGAATTCGGCCAGAGCTACCTCTTCGGCCCGCCGATCGGCTACGATTCCGTCCTGCGCCTCCTGAAGGAGCGCTTTCCGCTGATGAAGCGGGCGTAAGGGTCAGGCGGCCGCGAGCACGCGGAGCACCGCCTCCGGCTCCATTTCCATGACGCGCAGAAGCGTTCGGGCGGCGCCGCTCGGCTGCCGCTGCCCCTGCTCCCACTTCCGGTAGCCGGAGACGCTCGTGCCGAGGAAATGCGCCATCTGCTCCTGGGTCAGCCTCAGATGACGCCGGATGGTCCTGGGATCGATCGTGTCCGCATCGGCAACATGAACGCGCGTGCCTTCCACAGGTGCACCGGACGCGTGGGCGAGCGCTTCGGACATCGCCTTGGCAAGTTCGTCTCCGAACGTGGTCTTCTTCGCCATGTCACTTGCTCCTCTGCTGCTGCTTGATGGCTTTCGCAATGGCAGCGACGGTTTTCTTTTCAGCCGGTGAAAGGTCCGTTCGAACGTTTTTCGCGTAGACGAGAAGCGCGTAGATAGGTGCGTCCTCGCTATACCAGTAATAGATTACGCGGGCACCGCCACGCTTTCCCTTGCCGCCGGCTGCAAATCGAAGCTTGCGAACCCCGCTCGCTCCGGGAATCTCATCGCCGAGCAACGGATTGGCTGCAAGATAGTCGATGAGCGCTGCGCGCTCCTCCAGCGAGAAGATCGCTTCTGCCTGCCGGATGAACGTGGGAAGCTCAACGACCGTCTACATACCCGAATATAACCCATTGGGCTATATTTACAAGGATCGCACCGTTGACCTGTGCACCAGCCGGTTGATGAAATCGAGCTTCTCGACGACCGGCGGGGAGAGCACGAAGGGGTAGCTGTCGGGCTGGCCCATGGAGCGCTGGATGGCGTTCATGGCGACGCTGAGGGGGATCCAGGCCTCGACGAGGCGGCCGGCGCCCGGGGCGCGGTAGGGATCGAAGGTGACTTCGGCCTCCAGCTCCTCGTGACCCTTCGGATCGGTGTTGAGGCCGAAGGCGCGGGCGGTCTCCAGCGTATCGACGATGTGGAGCAGGTGCGCCCAGCACTCGGCGAAATCCTCGGCCGGGTGGCTGCTCGCATAGGTGCTGATGAACCGTTGCGGCCAATCCGGCGGCGGGCCCTGCTCGTAGTTGCGCCGGAGGGCGGCGGCGTAGTCCTCGCGCTCGTCGCCGAAGAGGCGGCGCGCCTCCTCCAGCGTCGCCGCGTCGCGGACGAGCTGCTTCCAGTAGAAGTGCCCGGTCTCGTGGCGGAAATGGCCGAGCAGCGAGCGGTAGGGTTCGCCCATGGCGACGCGCACGCTTTCGCGCACCTCGTCGTCGGCCTCGGCGGCGCGCAGGCTGATCAGGCCGTCCTCATGGCCGGTCATGGCCGCCGCGATCACGTTGCCGCCGGCATCCAGCTCGTCCGCCAGGAAATCGAAGACGAGGCCGCCTTCGGGGTCCTCGTCGCGGGTCGGGCGCGGCAGTTTCCAGCGCAGGATGGAATAGAAGAGGTGGCGCTGCGCCGCGCCGATGCGCCGCCAGCGCTCCAGCCCCTTCGGGTCCGTCGTCGGCACGATGCGATTGTGCCGGCAGGCCTCGCAGAAGGCATGGGGGCTGCCTGCCGGCACAATCCAGTTGCAGACGTCGTGCGCGGCGTTCTCGCAGAAGCGGCAGGCCTGCCCGTCCGGTGCGATCTTCCAGCCCCCTTCGCCGTCCGGCGCGAGCGCATGCAGCGTCACGTCCCCGGCGAGGAAGCCGAGCGCGGCGCCGCAGCGCACGCAGAGGCGGTTGTCGAAATGGATGGTCTGGCCGCAGATGCTGCAGGTGAAGAGTTTCATGGGGTGCCGGGTCGCGCGGGGTTGCATTCGGCAGGATACCCGCGCCGGCGATCGCCTGCGCGGGTATCCATGGTTTGAAAAGCCGGGATGGCCGGGGCCATCAGAGCCGGTCGACAGTGCCCTTCACGGCGTCCTTGGCCTTGCCGACGGCCTTCTGCGTCTTGCCCTTGGCTTCCTGCGCGGCGCCTTCGGCGCGCATCTTCGGGCTGTCGGCGGCCTTGCCCGCAGCCTGCTTGGCCTTGCCGGCCAGTTCGTTCGCCGTGCCCTTGATCTTGTCGCTGGTGCTGCCCATCGTCATGCTCCCTTGTTGACCGGAATCGAAAGCGCCGTTCCCGGCGCGCGGAAAGAACGGTGCGCACCGCAACAAGTTCCATGAGGGCAAAGAAATTCATGAACGCCGGTCAGGCGTGGCCGGCTTCGGCGGAGAGCATGGCGGGCGTGATGCCCATCAGGCCGAGCGCCCGCTCGTATTTGTTGTCGAGGTTCGTGTCGAAGATCAGCTCTTCCTGCGCCGGGCAGGTCAGCCAGCCGTTGGCGCCGATCTCGTTCTCGATCTGGCCGGCGCCCCAGCCGGCATAGCCGAGCATCATCAGGCCGCGCTGCGGACCGCGCCCGCGCGAGATGGCGCGCACGATGTCGAGCGTCGCCGTCAGGCAGATGTCGTCGCTGACGGGGATGCTGGACTCGGAAAGGTAGTCGTCGGAATGCAGCACGAAGCCGCGACCGCTCTCGACCGGGCCGCCGCTGCGGATGGGAAAGTCGAGCGTCCTGCCCGGCAGGCGGATCACCTCTTCCTTGCCGAGAAGATCGAGATGCAGCAACACGTCGGAGAAGCTCAGCGGCTGCGGCCGGTTGATGACGAAGCCCATCGCGCCGTCTTCCGAATGGGCGCAGATATAGACGACCGTGCGGGCGAAATTATCGTCGGCCATGCCCGGCATGGCGATCAGGAAATGACCGTCAAGGAAGCCGCGTTCTCGCCTGTTTTTCAGAACCGACATAGCCATAGCGCTAACAGCCTACCAATTCGCCGCCAAATGAAAAGCGTTCTTTTCGACATTACGGCCCGCCAGCCCGGCGGAAAAGCCATGGCAAAGCGCCGGGCGATCAAGCTTTTATGATCGGCGCAGCCGGCATTGCCGCTGGCAAGCGATGCGTGCCGGCGCTAGATATGGGATCATGAAACACCTGCAAATCGCTGCCCTTGCGCTGCTTTTCGTCAATTCCACCGCCGCGGCCGCGACCTCTGCCTGGGTCGAGACGCCGGGCGGCGACGTGCGGCTCGTCGCCCTTCCGGCGGCGGCCGACGGCACGATGCGGGCCATGCTCGATATTCGCCTGCACGACGGCTGGAAGACCTATTGGCGCGATCCCGGCGGCAGCGGCATTCCCCCATCGGTTGTGGTGACGGGTGCCGAGCTCAAATCGGTCGGCTTTCCCGCGCCGACGCGGCTGGGCGATGCCGAGACCCACTATATCGGCTACGACAAGCCGGTGCGGCTGCCGCTGAAGCTCGACAAGGCCGAAGGGCCGATCACCGCCACCGTCTTCCTCGGCGTGTGCAAGGACATCTGCATCCCCGTGCAGGCCGAGCTGACGGCGGACGCCAGCGGCGAGCGCTTCGCCAATCCGCTGGAAGAGGTCGCCGTCACCGATGCGGAGGCCACCCTGCCGCACGGGGCGGGCGACGGCTTCAAGCCGCTGTCCGGCCACTGGGCCGCGGACGGCAAGAGCCTGACGGTGCGCTTCGAAGCTCCGGCGGACGGGCCGGTGCCCGACGTCTTCCTTTCCGGCGCCTCGACCTTCGAGTTCGGCGCGGCCGGCCCCACCCGGCGCGAGGGCGAGGCTTTCGTCGCCGAGGTCCCGGTGCTGCACAAGCCGAAGGTCTTCGACCTTGCGAAGGACCCGATCCGCCTGACGGTGCGCGCCGGCGAGAAGACGATGGAAAGCCCGCTTGCCATCGACTAGCGCTCCCCTATAGTTCCGCCGCAAGCCATTTTGCCACCAGACAGGAGAGACGCCCGTGACCATTGCCGTTGGAGACAAGCTGCCCGCCCTCACGCTGAAGGAACGCACGCCGGACGGCCCCGCCGACATCTCGACGGACGACCTGTTCAAGGGCAAGCGGGTCGTGCTCTTCGCCGTTCCCGGCGCCTTCACGCCCACCTGCTCGCTGAACCACCTGCCGGGCTACCTGGAAAACCGCGACGCGATCCTTGCCAAGGGCGTGGACGACATCGCGGTCGTCGCCGTCAACGACCACCACGTCATGGGCGCCTGGGCGACCTCGACGGGCGGCGCGGGCAAGCTGCGCTTCCTTGCCGACTGGGACGCCGCCTTCACCAGGGCGCTCGGCATGGACATCGACCTTTCCGCCGGCACGCTCGGCGTGCGCTCCAAGCGCTATTCCATGCTCGTCGAGGACGGCGTGGTGAAGGCGCTCAATATCGAGGAAAGCCCCGGCCAGGCGACGGTTTCCGGCGCGGCGGCGATGATCGAGCAGCTTTGATGAGGCAGTAGGCAGTAGGCGGTAGGCAGTAGAGGGAACGTTGCTTCCTTCTGTTTCCTACTGCCTATTTCCTAACTCCTACTGCCTTTGAACGGCGCCATGCCCTTGCGCGCCAGCTCGTCGGCGCGTTCGTTCTCCGGGTGGCCCGCGTGGCCCTTGACCCAGTGCCATTCGACCTTGTGGCGAAGGCGCGCCTCGTCGAGGGACTGCCAGAGGTCGCCGTTTTTCACCGGCTTCCTGTCGGCGGTCTTCCAGCCGTTCTTCTTCCAGCCGAAGATCCATTTCGAAATGCCGTCCATGACGTATTTCGAGTCCGTGTAGAGATCGACCTCGCACGGGCTCTTCAGCGCGGTGAGCGCGCTCATCGCCGCCATCAGTTCCATGCGGTTGTTCGTCGTCAGCGCCTCGCCGCCGGACAGTTCCTTCTCGATCTCGCCATAGCGCAGCACCGCGCCC
This sequence comes from Shinella sp. NM-101, assembly GCF_021401195.1. Lineage (NCBI taxonomy): Bacteria > Pseudomonadati > Pseudomonadota > Alphaproteobacteria > Hyphomicrobiales > Rhizobiaceae > Shinella > Shinella sp. NM-101. The sequence goes on from NZ_JACBFT010000017.1 coordinate 33,433, forward strand.
CAGCCGCCGGGGCCGGGATTGCCCGAGCAGGCGCCGTCGGTGAAGATATCGACATGCTTCATCGGGAAAGTCCGTATTCGCGAGCGTCGCGCACCTGGCGGTGGAAACGCAGCCGGCGCAGGTATTCGAGCGGGTCCTTCTTGACGACCAGCGCGCCGGGCGGGGTCATCAGCCAGTCGTAGAGCCGCGTCAGGAAGAAGCGGATGGCCGAGCCGCGGGCCAGCAGCGGCAGCGCGGCCACCTCGGCGTCGGACAGCGGGCGCACGCTCTCGTAGCCCTCCAGCAGCGCCATGCCCTTGGTGAGGTTGAACGAACCGTCCTTCTCGAAGCACCAGGCATTGAGGCAGGTGGCGACGTCATAGGCGAGGATGTCGTTGCAGGCGAAGTAGAAGTCGATCAGGCCGGAAAGCTCGTCGCCGATGAAGAAGACGTTGTCCTGGAAGAGGTCGGCATGGATGACGCCCGTCGGCAGGTCCTTCGGCCAGCGTGCTTCCAGGAGATCGAGCTCGCCGGGAATCTCGTCCCGCAGCCCCGTCTCCACCTCGTCCGCGCGGTCGGCGGACTTGTCCCAGAGCGGCCGCCAGCCGTCGACGGAGAGCGCATTCCTGCGGGTGAGCTCGAAGCCCTCGCCGGCAAGGTGCATCTGCGCCAGCGCGCGGCCGACCTCCCCGCAATGCTTGGCCGCCGGCTTGCGCAGCCACATGCCTTCGAGGAAGGAGATGACGGCGGCGGGGCGGCCGGAGAGCTCGCCGAGCAGCGCGCCGTCGCTGCGCGGCAGGGGCAGCGGGCAGGACAGGCCCTTTTCCGCCAGATGGTGCATCAGGCCGAGGAAGAACGGCAGGTCGTTCGGATCGACGCGCTTCTCGTAGAGCGTCAGGATGAGGGCGCCCTTCGTGGTGTGCAGCAGGAAGTTGGAATTCTCCACGCCCTCCGCGATGCCCTTGTAGGAGAGCAGCGTGCCCGCGTCATAGGCGGTGAGAAAACGGGAGAGATCGTCTTCGGTGATATCGGTATAGACGGCCACGGCGGGTCTCAGGCTTGATGGATGGGATCGATCGGATGGGTCGGTGCGGCGCGCTGCCCCTCACCTGCCTGCCAGCATCCCCTCCCCGCAAGCGGGGCGAGGAGCGATGGGCTCACGGGCTTCCTTCCAGCCACGAAGTGGGAAGAAGGGAACGGAAAACGGGCTGGCTTTCCCCTTCTCCCCGCCTGCGGGGAAAAGGTCCCGGCAGGGGGATGAGGGGCACAAGAGCGGTTCACGGCCTCACTCGCCATTGACGAAGGCCATGTCGGCGGAGGTCAGCTCGATGCTGCGCAGTTCGCGGTTGACGAGGAAATGCTCGTTCTCCTCGACCGTGTCGGCAAGTTCGACGACCGCGTTGTAGCGCGCGCGGAAGGCCTCGATGATCTCGTTGACGATGACCTCCGGGGCGGAGGCGCCGGCCGAGAGGCCGACGGTTCGGATGTCGCCGATGGAATCCCAGTCGATCTCGGCGGCGCGCTGGACGAGCACGGATTTCGTGGCGCCTGCCCGCAGCGCCACCTCGACGAGGCGCTTGGAATTGGACGAGTTCGGCGCGCCGACGATGAGGAAGAGATCGCAGCCGGGCGCCGCCTGCTTGACGGCCTCCTGCCGGTTGGTGGTGGCATAGCAGATGGAATCGGCGGCGGGGGCCGTGAGGTTCGGGAAGCGCTCGTGCAGGCGCTTGATGACGCCGGCCGTGTCGTCGACCGAGAGCGTCGTCTGGGTGACGAAGCCGAGATTGTCCGGGTCCGGCGGCACGTATCTGTCGGCGTCCTCGACCGTCTCGACCAGCGAGACGGAGCCTTCCGGCAATTGGCCCATCGTGCCGATGACCTCGGGGTGGCCGGCATGGCCGATCAGCACGACATGGCGGCCGAGGCGCTGGTGGCGCATCGCCTGCTTGTGGACCTTGGAGACGAGCGGGCAGGTCGCGTCGAGATAGAAGAGGTTGCGCGCCTCGGCATCGGCGGGCACCGACTTCGGCACGCCATGGGCGGAGAAGACGACGGGCTGCTGGCGATGCTCTTCCGGGATCTCGTCGAGCTCCTCGACGAAGATCGCGCCCTTGGCCTCCAGGCCCTCCACGACATAGCGGTTGTGCACGATCTCGTGACGCACATAGACCGGCGCGCCATAGGCCTTCAGAGCCAGCACGACGATCTGGATGGCGCGGTCGACCCCCGCGCAGAAGCCGCGCGGGCCGCACAGCCTGATGGTCAAGTCCGGTCGGTTCTCAATCATGCTCATCGGTTATCCGGCAATGGGACGGGGCCTTGCGCCCATATAGGCCGGCACGGGCCGCCGCGCCAAGGGAAAACAGCTCCATCCGGCACTTTCAGGGCGCCGGATCACCCTTCCGGCGGAACAGGGCGTAGAGCGCGACGCCCACCAGCGCCGCCGCCAGACCGTACCACGTGACGGCATATTGCAGGTGGTTGTTCGGCAGGTCGAACTGGGTAACGCCGCCGATCGGCAGGCCCTTCGGGTTGGGCGCATCGCCCGCATCGACGAAGAAGGGCACCAGCCTGTCCGCGGCGATGCCGGTGCTCGCCGCCATGGCGTCGAGGTCCTTCCAGTAGAAGATGTTCTTGGCGAGATCGTTGTCCGGCACGATGGAGGACGGCTTTTCGGTAAGGCGCGCCCGGGCAAGGCCGGTGACGGTCTGCTCGCCGGTGAGCTGGCCCTGCTTGCGCATTTCCGGCTCCTTCGCCTCGAAGGGCACGAAGCCGCGATTGACGAAGAGGAAGCGGCCGTCGGCAAGCTGGAGCGGCGTGTAGATGTAATAACCGGTCTGGCCATGCCAGGTGGCGAAGAAATGGCGCTCGCGGTTGTTGGCGAAGACGCCGGAGACGGTGACCGGGCGGTATTCTATGTCCTCGCCGCTCGCCGCCATCGCCTCGATATCGGCAAGCGGCACAGGGGCGGCGACGCGGCGCTCGGCGATGTCGGCGAGCAGCGCCTCCTTCCAGTGGAGGCGCTGGACCTGCCAGGTGCCGAGCGAGAGCAGGACGGCGAGGGCCGCGAAGAAGACGATCCCCGTGAGCACCGTCTTGCCCCTGCCCATCCGCCGCATGGCGGCCGGGGGGACCTCAGCCACGATCGATCTCGCCGGGACGGGCATCGTTGCGGTATTGCAGGGTGATCAGCAGGCCCTTGAGGATGCGCGTGAGCCAAAGGCCGAGGCCGATGGTCAGCGGCACCCACAGGATGAAATGCACCCAGAGCGGCGGGGCGTAGTTGACGTCCATCCACAGCGCCGCGCCGACCACGATGAAGCCGACGATGAGCAGCACGAAGACGACAGGCCCGTCGCCCGAATCGGCGAAGGAATAGTCGAGCCCGCAATTGCTGCAGGCGGGCCGCACCTTCAGGAGGCCGTCGAAAAGCCTGCCCTGGCCGCAGCGCGGGCAGCAGCCCCGCACGCCGGCGCGGATGGGATCGATCGGCGGAAAGAGTGCCTTGTCCTCGTCCATGGTGAAATTCCGTTACATGCGGCCGCGGCATCGAGCGGCGGCGATTGTTTCCCAAGAGGGTTGCCCCTCGCCTGCCTGCCGGCATCCTCTCCCCGCAAGCGGGGCGAGGAACGATCGTCCCGCCGTTTTCCTTCCCGCCGCAAACTCGCGAGAGGATGGAAAACCGCTCGGCGTCCCTTCCTCCCGCCCGGGGGGAGAAGGCCCCGGCAGGGGGATGAGGGGCAGGCACCCCCTATCCCATATCGCCATGCCGGCGGCCCGTCCAATCGAAAGCGCGCGACAGGGGGCGCCGAAAGAGAAACGGCCGCATCGCTGCGGCCGCTCCGAGGTCGTGTCTTGTGCGGTCAGCCGTGGACCGGCGCGCCCCAGCCACCCCAGATGTAGATGGAGAAGAAGAGGAAGAGCCAGACGACGTCGACGAAGTGCCAGTACCAGGCAGCCGCCTCGAAGCCGAAGTGCTGCTTCGGCGTGAAGTCGCCGCGCATGGCGCGCACGAGGCAGACAATCAGGAAGATCGTGCCGACCAGGACGTGGAAGCCGTGGAAGCCCGTCGCCATGAAGAAGGTCGCGCCGTAGATCGAGTCCTTGAAGGCGAAGGGGGCGTGGGCATATTCGTAGGCCTGCACGAAGGAGAACAGGATGCCGAGGGCAACCGTCAGCGCAAGGCCGTTGACGAGGCCCTTGCGGTCGTTGTGCAGCAGCGCGTGGTGCGCCCAGGTCACGCAGGTGCCCGAGAGCAGCAGGATGACCGTGTTGTAGAGCGGCAGGTGCCAGGGATCGAGGACCTCGATGCCCTTCGGCGGCCAGACGCCGCCGGTGTATTCGACGCGGGCGGCCTGGATGGCCTCGCCCGGGAAGAGGCTGGCATCGAAGAAGGCCCAGAACCAGGCGACGAAGAACATCACCTCGGAGGCGATGAACATGATCATGCCGTAGCGCAGGTGCAGCGAGACGACGCGGGTGTGGTGGCCCTCATGGGCTTCCTTCACCGTGTCCGCCCACCAGCCGTACATGGTGTAGAGCGTGATCAGCAGGCCGATGAAGAAGACCCACGGCGTGGCGAGGTCCATGCCGAACAGGTGGAAGGCGCCGCCCGACAGGTAACGCATGTAGGCGATGCCGCCGAAGGCCATGACGAAGGCGCCGATGGAGGCGAGCAGCGGCCACGGGCTCGGATCGATGATGTGGTAGTCGTGTTTCTTCTGATGCGCATCGGCCATGTGACTTATCCCCGAATGTATCGCGTTCCGTTCCCGGCATAGCCGGAAACGCATGTCTTTCAAAGCTTGTTTACGTCGTCCGCCTTGCCATCCGCAGCCGAAACCAACGGCTTCGACGCCTCTCGCGGATAGAAGGTGTAGGACAGCGTGATCGTGTGGACGCCCTTCGTCTCGACCGGCTCGACGATCTCGGGATCGACGAAGAAGACGACGGGCATGTCCATTTCCTCTCCCGGCTTCAGCGTGGTCTCGGTGAAGCAGAAGCACTGGACCTTGTTGAAATAGGCCCCGGTCGCCTCCGGCGTGACGTTGAACGTCGCCTGGCCGGTGGTCGGCGTGGAGGCGTTGTTGCGGGCCTTGTAGAAGACCTGAACCGTCTCGCCGATCCGGATCTCCACCTCGCGCTGCATGGGCTCGAAGGTCCAGGGCAGGCCCGGGCCGACATTGGCGTCGAAGCGCACCTTGATCTTCTTGTCGAGAATGACGTCGGAGGCCTGCTCGACGCGCTGCGTCGTGCCGCCGTAGCCCGTCACCTTGCAGAACATCTCGTAGAGCGGAACGGCGGCATAGGCCGCGCCCACCATGCCGATGACGAAGGAACAGCAGATGGCGACGATGGCGCCATTGCCGAGCCTGCTCTTTTCGGTCTTTTTCGTCTCGCTCATGCTCAGCCCGCCATCCCGCCGCCGAATTTCACCAGCGTGACGATGTAGAACAGCACGACGAGACCCAGAAGCACCGCGCCGAGCGCGATGTTGCGGCCGCGGCGGGCCTTCTTCTGGCTTTCCGTGAGATTTACCGTTTCCATTACAGCCCCCATCCGAAGGACGCGATCAGGTGGTCGAGCATGAGCCCGGAGAAGACCGCGAACAGGTAGACGATGGAGAAGGCGAAGAGCTTCTTGGCCGGAACCATCGCGCGGTCGCCCTCCGGCATGCGCAGCACGCCGACAGAATACCACACGAAGCCGAGGCCGAGGGCTGCGGCAAACAGACCGTAGCCGAGGCTCGCGAAACCGAGCGCGGCCGGCACGACGGCGATCACGGCGGTCAGCACCGCATAGACGAGAATCTGCACCTTCGTGGTCGCCTCGCCCGAGACGTTCGGCAGCATCGGCACGCCGACGGCCTCGTAGTCGCGCATCTTGAAGAGCGCGAGCGCCCAGAAATGCGCAGGCGTCCACAGGAAGGTGATGAGGAAGAGGACGACGCTCTCGACCGAGACGCCGCCGGTGACACAGGCCCAGCCGATCATCGGCGGGAAGGCGCCGGCCGCGCCGCCGATGACGATGTTCTGCGGCGTCGAGCGCTTCAGCCACATCGTGTAGACGACGGCATAGAAGAAGATGGTGAAGGCGAGCAGGCCGGCGGCCAGCCAGTTGACCGCAAGGCCGAGAATCGCCACCGAGAAGGCGGAGAGCGTCAGGCCGAAGGCCAGCGCCTCCTCCGGGCGGATGCGGCCCGAGGGGATGGGACGCTTGGCCGTGCGGGACATGACCGCATCGATATCCGCGTCGTACCACATGTTGAGCGCCCCGGATGCGCCGGCGCCCACGGCAATACAGAGGATCGCTATGGCGCCGATGAAGGGGTTGATCGTGCCGGGCGCGAGGACGAGGCCGGCGAATGCGGTAAAGACCACCAGCGACATGACGCGCGGCTTCAGAAGCTCGAAGAAATCACGCGGCGATGCTTCGGAGAGGTAGACCTCGCCGCCGCCCGGAACCAGTTCGTGATGCTCGATGACCGCCATGTTCTTTCCGCTCTGTTGGGTCGGGAGAGACAAGCCTCATGCCCGCCTTCTCCGTCGTCGCCCTCGGGCCTGCCCCGGGGTCCACGCCCAACGGCACGCCGGAGGGTGTGGCATGGATCCCCGGGTCAGGCCCGGGGATGACGGAGGGTGGGGTGTGGGCTTGCCACCCGACAACCGTCGGCCTCCGCCGGGATTCTCACCTTCTGCCAGTCCTGAGGCCGCCGTTTCCGGCGGCCCCGATCTTGCAAGACCCTACTTGATCTTCGGGAGCTGTTCCCACTGGTGGAAGGGCGGCGGCGAAGAGAGCTGCCATTCCAGCGTGTTGGCGCCCTCGCCCCACGGGTTGTCGCCGGCGACGCGCTTCTTGGCGAAGGCTTCGAAGACGCCGAAAAGGAAGATCAGGACGCCGACGGCGGCGATGTACGAGCCGTAGGACGACACCGCATTCCAGCCCGCGAACGCATCGGGATAGTCGATGTAGCGGCGCGGCATGCCGGCAAGGCCGAGGAAGTGCTGCGGGAAGAACACCAGGTTCACGCCGACGAACATGACCCAGAAGTGCAGCTTGCCGATGAACTCGGAATACATGTAGCCGGTCATCTTCGGGAACCAGTAGTACCAGGCCGCGAAGATGGCGAAGACGGCGCCGAGCGACAGGACGTAGTGGAAGTGGGCCACCACGTAGTAGGTGTCGTGCAGGGCGCGGTCGAGGCCGGCATTGGCGAGCTGGACGCCCGTGACGCCGCCGACGGTGAACAGGAAGATGAAGCCGATCGCCCAGACCATCGGGGTCGTGAAGCGGATCGAGCCGCCCCACATCGTCGCGATCCACGAGAAGATCTTCACGCCCGTCGGAACCGCGATGACCATCGTGGCGAAGACGAAGTAGCGCTGCGTGTCGAGCGACATGCCGACCGTGTACATGTGGTGCGCCCACACGATGAAGCCGACAGCGCCGATGGCGACCATGGCATAGGCCATGCCGAGGTAGCCGAAGATCGGCTTGCGCGAGAAGGTGGAGACGATGTGGCTGACGATGCCGAAGCCGGGCAGGATCAGGATGTACACTTCCGGGTGACCGAAGAACCAGAACAGGTGCTGGAAGAGGATCGGGTCACCGCCGTTTTCCGGCGCGAAGAAGGCCGTGCCGAAGTTGCGGTCGGTCAGAAGCATGGTGATGCCGCCTGCCAGGACCGGCAGCGAGAGCAGCAGCAGGAAGGCGGTGATCAGCACCGACCAGGCAAAGAGCGGCATCTTGTGCAGCGTCATGCCCGGGGCGCGCATGTTGAGGATCGTCGTGATGAAGTTGATCGCGCCGAGGATCGAGGATGCGCCGGCAATGTGCAGGCCGAGGATCACGAAGTCCATGGCCGGCCCGGGCTGCCCCGATGTCGAGAATGGCGGATAGACCGTCCAGCCGCCGCCCGCGCCGTAGGCACCTGCCGGACCCTCGACGAACATCGAGAGAAGGACCAGCAGGAAGGCGGGGATGATGAGCCAGAACGAGATGTTGTTCATGCGCGGGAAAGCCATGTCCGGCGCGCCGATCATGATCGGCACCATCCAGTTGGCAAAGCCGCCGATCAGCGCCGGCATGACCATGAAGAAGATCATGATGAGCGCGTGCGCCGTCGTGAAGACGTTGAACATGTGCTTGCCGCCGTCGATGGCGGCATCGCCCTCGAAGCCGTAGACCATCTGGGCCAGACCGTGGAAGATCTGGATGCCCGGCTCCTGCAGCTCCATGCGCATGAAGATCGACAGCGTGCCGCCGATGAGGCCGGCGAAGATCGCGAAGATCAGGTAGAGGGTGCCGATGTCCTTGTGGTTGGTCGACAGGAACCAACGCTGGAAGAAGCTAAGCGGCTTGTGTTCGTGGTGATCGTGGTGATCGCCGTGGGCAGCGGATGTTCCGGCCATGGTCTCAACTCCCTAGGTATTACTGCGCGGCGTTTTCGGCGACGGCGACGGACGGGGCCGCGCCTTCGACGGACGCCATCAGGGCCTTGTTTGCCTCGCCGACATTCGTCGCGGCGGCAGCAAGCCAGGTATCGAACTTCTCCTGCGAGACGGCGCGAATGGCGATCGGCATGAACGCATGGTCCTTGCCGCAGAGCTCGGAACACTGGCCGTAGAACAGGCCTTCACGGTCCGCCTTGAACCAGGTCTCGTTGAGACGGCCCGGGATGGCGTCGATCTTCACGCCGAAGGACGGCATGGCGAAGGAGTGGATCACGTCGGCGGCGGTGACGAGGAGACGGACATGCTTGCCGACCGGGATGACGATCTCGTTGTCGACCGTCAGCAGGCGCGGATAGACGGCCCTGTCTTCCTTGCCGGCGGCTGCGCGGTCCGCATCCTGCAGGAGGAGGCTGTCGAAGGAGAGCGGGCTGTCGCCCGTCTGGTATTCGTAGCCCCAGTACCACTGGTAGCCGGTCGCCTTGATGGTCAGTTCCGGCTCTTCGGTGGGCGCGAGCTGCTTGGTGAGAAGCTGGAAGGAGGGAACGGCGAGGAAGAGGAGAACGATGACCGGACCGACGGTCCAGATGATCTCGATCAGCGTGTTGTGGCTGGTCCTGGACGGGACCGGGTTGGCGCTTTCGCGGAACTTCACGACGACGATGATCAGAAGGAGCAGCACGAACAGGGTGATCGGGACGATGAACCACAGTGTGTACTGCTCGAACCCGCGCACGTCTTCCATGATCGAGGTCGCGGCGGGCTGGAGGCCCTTCTGCCACGGCATCGGCTGGTCGGCGAAGGCGGTCGAAGCAAAGAGCAGACAGCCGAGAGCGGCCAGACCTGCAAAAGCTTTGTTTTTCACAACGTATCTCCCCAAGGTGTTTGATCGGGATCAAACAGATGCGCAGAATCCCTGCTATACTGAGTGCTTAAAATCATAGTTTCATGCTCGCCGCAACAGCCATGGGGGACACCCCGTGCGGCATTTTTGCGCAAACGCAAAAGCATGGGGGCCCTCCCCACAGTTTCTTCATAATTGCCTATACCATGAAAGGTTTGGCCGCGGCGAGCCCGCAATGCCCCTGCCCGTGCGCGGCCGCACGCGGGGCATGCGCATGGCCTGCACTTTATATAACGGACATGGCCGCATCGGTCCGTCCGCCGTCCAATTTCCGCCTTCAAACAATTGGAAATGAGCGCTCGGGGCTTTTCATTTCGCCGCCGCCTATTCAAAGATACCGCGACTGATTCGAGATTCCGAGGTTTCCATGGGTTTTGCTTCCCTTTCCCGGCTGTCCCGGACGGCATTTGGACTTGCCGTTCTGGGGCTCGGCGCCGCAGCGCTCCCGTCCGTCGCGGCGGCCCAGCAGCCCGGCACGGTGAAATCGAACCATGGCGCCTGGTCGATCGTCTGCGACCAGCCGGCCGGGGCCTCCAGCGAGCAATGCGCGCTGATGCAGAACGTGCTTGCCGAGGACCGGCCCGAGCTCGGCCTCTCCGTCGTCGTGCTCAAGACCGCCGACCGCAAGGCGAAGATCCTGCGCGTGCTGGCGCCGCTCGGCGTCCTTTTGCCGAACGGCCTCGGCCTCAATGTCGACGGCAAGGACATCGGCCGCGCCTATTTCGTGCGCTGCTTCTCCGACGGCTGCTACGCCGAAGTCGTGCTGGAGGACGAGCTCCTGAAGACCTTCCGCTCCGGCGCGACGGCCACCTTCATCGTCTTCCAGTCGCCGGAAGAGGGCATCGGCATCCCCGTCGACCTCAAGGGCTTCGGCGAAGGCTACGACGCGCTGCCGTAACCGTTAAGGCAAATCCGAGGAAAAGGGCAAGGCTGCGCGTGACCGACGCCATCGTTTCGGTGTCGAGCGTACCGGTGACCTTGCCGATCTTGTCGCGCCGGATCGTCATGGCCTTGTCGACCATGACCTGGGACGGCTTGCCGAGGCCGTTGCCCGCACTCGGTTCGACGGGAATGCGCAGCCGCGGCGAAGTACAAACTTGCCGTCTTCTCCCGCCGTCTCTACATGAGGGATACCTGACCGGACGTGCCGCTCCATAGACGCGGAGACGTTCCAACCCTTCTGCGGAGCCGCCCATGAACACCGACCTTCTTTCCCTCTTCGATGCCGACGAGGCGTCCGTTCAGGCGGTGCTGCGGGAGACGCTGAAGGGGGCGGACGATGGCGAACTGTTCCTCGAACATGCGCAGGCCGAGTCGCTGTCCTTCGACAACGGGCGCCTGAAGGGCGGGAGCTTCAACACGGACCAGGGTTTCGGCCTGCGGGCCGTCGCGGGCGAGGCGGTCGGCTACGCCCATTCGGGCGAGATGACGCTTTCGGCCCTGAAGCGGGCGGCGGATGCGGCCGGCGCGGTGACGCGCGGCTATTCCGGCGACTATGCCGAGGCACCCGTCGGCACCAATCGCCGGCTCTATACGCAGGACAATCCGATCGGTTCGCCGACCTTCGAGCAGAAGGTGGCGCTGCTCACCGAGATCGATGCCTATCTGCGCGGCAAGGACCCGAAAGTGCGGCAGGTGACGGCGTCGATCGCCGCGAGCTGGCAGGTCGTCAACATCCTGCGCGCCGACGGCCACCGCGTTACGGACGTCCGCCCGATGACCCGCGTCAACATTTCCGTCGTCGTCGGCGAGGGCGACCGCCAGGAGACCGGCAGCTACGGCATTGGCGGGCGCACGACTTTCGATGCCTTCCTCACCGGCGAAAGCTGGCGCACGGGCGCCGACGAGGCGCTACGCCAGGCGCTCGTCAATCTCGAAGCCGTCGAGGCGCCGGCGGGCACGATGGACGTGGTTCTCTCCAACGGCTGGCCGGGCGTGATGCTGCACGAGGCCGTCGGGCACGGGCTCGAGGGCGACTTCAACCGCAAGAAGACCTCGGCCTTTGCCGGGCTGATGGGCGAGCAGGTGGCGGCCAGGGGCGTCACCGTCGTCGATGACGGCACCATCGACAACCGCCGCGGCTCGATCACCGTCGACGACGAGGGCACGCCGTCTGCCTATAACGTGCTGATCGAGGACGGAAAGCTGGTCGGCTACATGCAGGACCGGCAGAATGCCCGCCTCATGGGCATGAAGGCGACCGGCAACGGCCGCCGCCAGGGCTATTCCCACCGCCCGATGCCGCGCATGACGAACACCTACATGCTCTCCGGCGACAGGACGCCGGAGGAAATCATCGCCTCGGTGAAGAACGGCCTCTACGCCGTCTCCTTCGGCGGCGGGCAGGTGGACATCACCTCGGGCAAGTTCGTCTTCGGCTGCACCGAGGCCTATCTCATCGAGAACGGCAAGGTCACGGCGCCGGTCAAGGGCGCCATGCTGATCGGCAACGGGCCGGACGCCATGCGCCGCGTCTCGATGATCGGCAACGACACGAAGCTCGATACCGGCATCGGCAATTGCGGCAAGGCCGGCCAGTGGGTGCCGGTCGGCGTCGGCCAGCCGCATCTGCGCATGGACCAGATCACCGTCGGCGGCACGAAGGCCTGATTTTCAGGCTTCGATCCGCCGCAGCAGCCAGTCGCGGAAGGCGCGGGCCTCCGGCGAGAGGCGCTTGAAGCTGCGTGCCACCAGCCAGTAGGCGCCGTGGCGGATCGACAGGTCGAAGGGCTGGACCAGGCGGCCGGCGGCGATGTCCTCGGCGGCGAGGAAGCTGTCGACCAGCGCGACGCCATGGCCGCGCAGCGCGGCCTGCAGCACCAGATTGCCCTCGGCAAAGATCTGTGCACGGCCGAGCGGGGCATCCGGCAGGCCGGCGGCGGCGAACCAGCGCTCCCAGACGCTGCGGTTCTCCTCGTGCAGCAGGGTATGGAAGAGCAGGTCGGCCGGCGCGTTCACGGGCGGACCGTTGGCAAGAAGGCCGGGGGCGATCACCGGCACGAGGTCCACGTCGATCAGGTGGTCGACCTCGGTGCGCGGCCAGGCTTTCGCATCCATGCCGTGCCGCACGGCGATCTCGGCCTCGTGCGTGCGGAACTCGATCAGCCGCATGTCCGAATCGACCGCGACGTCGATCTGCGGATGCGCGCTGCGGAAACCGTCGAGATGCGGCACCAGCCAGCAGGCGGCGAAGGACGGTTCCGCGCTGATTTCCAGGAGCCCGCCGCCGCGCCGGCCGCGGATTTCCGAAAGACTGCCGTCGATGGCGTCGAAGGCGCGCGACAGCACGGCGAGAAGCGCCCGGCCGGCCGGCGTCAGGCGCACGCTGCGGTGGCGCCGCTCGAAGAGCGGCTTGCCGAGATCGGCCTCCAGCTCCCTGACCTGGCGGCTGACGGCGGCCTGCGAGACCGCGAGTTCATCGGCGGCCAGCGTGAAGCTGCCGAGCCGGCCCGCCGCCTCGAAACTCCTCAGCGCCGTCAGCGGCAACCGTCCACGCTTCATGACATAACCTCAAGTCATTCGAAGTCGACGATAAACTCGTTTGAGGACCGGAGGCAAGCGGGCCGACAATCCATGCCACGCGACACGCATGGAGGACCGAAACATGCTCGCCGATCTCACGACCATCTTCATGGAGGTCATCCGTATCCTCACCTTCCAGTCCGGCCGGCCGACGCCGCCGCGTCACAGGAAAGCCGTTGTTAACCACTCGGATACCGACGAGGTGCGATAAACACCGCCAGACACGATGAGGGAGGACGAAGCCGACATGCCGATCCGCAGCGTCATGCGACAGGGACTGAAGCGCGCCGTGATCACCGGCGGGCTGGAGTTCGCGCATCTGGCGGAACGCGTCGGGCTGATGGCCTCGGCGCGCGGCGTGGGCGCGATCTTCACGCTGCATCATGTGCGGCCCAAGGTGCCGCAGGCCTTCGATCCCAATGCGCATCTGGAGATCACGCCGGAATTCCTGGAGGCCGCCATCGAGCACCTGCAGGAGGAAGGCTACCAGTTCGTCGCGCTCGCCGACCTTGCCGCGCGCCTTGCCATCGCCCGGCCCGGCGAACGCTTCGCCACCTTCACGCTCGACGACGGCTATCGCAACAATGCGGTGCATGCCCAGCCGGTCTTCACCCGGCACAAGGTGCCGTTCACCGTCTTCGTCGCGCCGGGCCTTTCCGGCAAGACGCACGGCATCTGGTGGGAAACGCTGACGGAGCTGCTGCGCGCCGTCCCGCATCTCGAATTCGACTTCGGCTCCGGCCCGGTCACCATGCCGCTCGCCACGCCCTTCCAGAAGCAGGCGGCGTACGCCCGCTTCGCGCGATTCATCCAGGTGGAGGCCGACGAGGCCGCAGCCGTCGAGCGGCTCGACGCGGCGGCGAGCGCACACGGCATCGACCCGCTGATGATCACCGAACGGCTTGTCATGCGCGAGCCGGAACTGAAAAGCCTCGTGCTCAACCCCCTCGCCTCGATCGGCGCCCACACGGTGAGCCACCGGGCGCTGTCGCGCCTCGACGAGGAGGACGCGCGCTTCGAGATGGACCAGTCGGCCGAGCGCATCGCCGCCATTACCGGCCAGCGCCCGGAAACCTTCGCCTACCCCTATGGCGACCGCGCCGCCGCATCGCCGCGCGAATACCGCCTTGCCCGGGACCTCGGCTTCCGCGCCGCCGTGACGACCGAGCCCGGCACGCTATCCCCGCGCTCCTTCGACACGCCGACCGCCCTTCCCCGCATCTCGCTGAACGGGCTCTACCAGAAGCCGAAATATGTCGGAGCCTTGGCGTCCGGCATTCCTTTCAAGCTGATGCGGCGCTGATCCCTCAACGGGGAAACTGGCTGAGATGCTCGTGCACGATGCGCCAGATGCCGGCGTCCTGCCGCAACAGCGTCGTACCGCGACCACCGCCTGACACGAGTTTACCGTCCTTGCTCGCCTGCCAGCAGAAGTGATAGGTGCAGCCGGCGGCCCCCTCGCCTTTGGCAAGCCAGCGCCTGTCTTCCAGCCAGTAACGTTCGAGCGGAAACTTCGCCCAAGTCTCTTCGAAGGCCTGGCGGATTTCGCCAAGACCGGAATGGGAGCCATCATTGAACCAGAAGACGGCGTCTTGCGCGATCAGCGGCACGAGAAGATCGAAATCGTGCCGGTTGATCAGCGCCTCGTAGTGGCCGAGAACTTCCTCTGCACTCGCGCCGCCTTGATCGCTCACGGATACATCCGCACCTTCGTCCAGCCCTTGCCATCCTCCGCGCGGCGGAATTCGACGCGGTCGTGCAGGCGGAAGGGGCGGTCGTGCCAGAATTCGATGGAGACGGGCTTCAGACGGAAGCCGGACCAGTGGGCCGGGCGGGGAATGTCGCCGATGGCGTAGCGCGCGGTATATTCGGCGACCGCCTTTTCCAGCGCGAAGCGGCTTTCCAGCGGGCGCGACTGCTTGGAGGCCCAGGCACCGATGCGGCTGCCCCGCGGGCGCGAGGCGTAGTATTCGTCGGCCTCGGCATCCGTTACGATCTCGATGTCGCCGCGAATGCGCACCTGGCGGCGCAGCGATTTCCAATGGAAGCACATGGCCGCCTTGCGGGCGCCGAGAATCTCCACGCCCTTGCGGCTCTCGAAATTCGTGTAGAAGACGAAGCCCCGCTCGTCGAAGCCCTTGAGCAGGACCATGCGGACGTTCGGCAGGCCCGTCTCGTCGACGGTGGCAAGCGCCAGCGCGTTGGCGTCGTTCGGCTCCGTCCTGCCCGCCTCCGCCAGCCACGCGCCGAACAGGGCATAGGGTTCGTTTTCCTCGGTGAAGTCACCGCTTGTTAACGCATTCTCGCTCATATTTGAATCAATGCCGATCTATCTAGCTGTATGAGGCAGTCTGGAGTGAAAGACATAGCAAAGACGCGACCGGAGACAAAGCCAAACTGGACGCGCAGCCTCGCGCTCGTCGCCGTCATGATGTCCGGCGTCGTGCTTTCGGGCTGCATGAGCGGTCTTGACCTGTTCTCCTCCGACAGCAACGTCGACAAGACGGTGCGCACCAGCACCGTGTCCAACGGCAATGCCGACCGGCTGACCGACGAGATCACCGTGCGCAACGCCGTGTCCTCGGCCGATCTCACGCGCACCGCCGGCGGCCCCATTCCGTGGGCGAATTCCGCCTCGGGCAGCGCGGGCGTCATCAGCCGCATCGCCGAGAACCAGGATTCCGTCGGTCGGCCGTGCCGCGATTTCGTGACGACAAAGCATTCCTACCAGGGCATCGCCAGCTTCACCGGACGCACCTGCATGGGCAATACCGGGGAATGGATGCTGCTCGCCTTCGACCGCCAGGGCTGATCACGCCCGCGGCGCGTTTGCACTTTCTCAACCCTGATCCGTAACAGGCGATTAGGACGTTCATCGCTATCTTTGACCGTAAAACGGTAACGGGTGGAAACTATGCGTGATCCCTATTCGGTCCTCGGCGTGAAGCGAAATGCGGGCCAGGAGGAAATCAAGGCCGCCTGGCGCTCGCTGGCCAAGGCCGTGCATCCCGACCAGAATCACGACGACCCGCTCGCAACCGTGCGCTTCACCGAGGCCGGCCGCGCCTACGATCTCCTGCGCGACCCGGAAAAGCGCAGCCGCTACGACCGCCAGCAGCGCGAGGCCGAGTTTCGCCGCATGGAGCAGATGCGCCAGAGGGAGGCGGAGCGGAAGGCCAGGACCGAGGCGCCGCGCGCATCCGGCGAGGATGCCGAGGACATGATCGCCCGCATCTTCGGCGTCGATTCCCGCGGCCAGCAGGCCCGCCCGCAGGCGCAGCAGCACGCGCAGGCCCAGCAGCAGGCCGGTGCGGCACCGGCGCAGGAGGCCCGCAGGGAGGCCGAGGACCAGCCGGGCGAGGACGCCGTGCCGGCACGCAACGCCGCGCCGGGCGCCGCCCTCATCTCCGCCATCATCCGCCGCATCCGCAGCGGTCGCGCCCGGATCGAGAAGGCCCCCGACCTCGTCTCCGACATCACCGTCACTGTCGAGGATATCCTCAACAGGGTGCGCCCGACCATCGAGACGCCGGAGGGTCAGACCATCCGCGTGCCGATCGGCGCGGGCACGACCGACGGCCAGGTGATCCGCCTGAGGGACGCCGGCCACCGCATCGAGAACCTGCGGCGGGGCGACGCCGTGATCACCGTGCGCATCGCGCCCGGCCGCTTCCGCCCCGATGGCTTCGACCTCAAGGTGGACCTGCCGATATCGATCGAGAATGCCGTGCTCGGCTGCGAGACGACCATCGAAGGACCGCTCGGCCCGATCACGGTGACGGTTCCGGCCTGGTCGGGCTCGGACCAGGCAATCCGCATCGAGGGCGAGGGACTGACGCGGGAAAACGGCGAGCGCGGCGATCTCGTCGCCGAAATCCGCCTGCTCCTGTGGGAAAAGCCCGACGCCAAGATGATCGATCTCATGCGCTCGCTGCGCGAAGGCCTCTACCTCTAATCGATTTATAATTCTTCTGTGAACCGTGCACCCAATGTTACGGATGCTAACAGTTCCTGAACCCCTGCGCGCTTGAACCGCATTGCCGCCTATGCCATAGGCAACTTCGACTTTGATATCAGGGGGCAATCCATGGTTCAGGCATCTGGTCTGATGAAGGGCAAGCGCGGCGTCATCATGGGCGTCGCCAACAACCGGTCCATCGCCTGGGGCATTGCCAAGGCTATCCACGCGCAGGGCGGCGAAATCGCCTTTACCTATCAGGGCGATGCCCTGAAGAAGCGCGTCGAGCCGCTCGCCGCCGAAATCGGCGCCGTGCTGGCCGGTGACTGCGACGTTTCCGACGAGGCGTCGATCGACGCCGTCTTCGCAAACGTCGAGAAGATGTGGGGCAAGATCGACTTCCTCGTGCACGCCATCGGCTTTTCCGACAAAGACGAGCTGACGGGCCGCTATGTCGATACGACGCCCGGCAACTTCGCCAAGACGATGCAGATCTCGGTCTATTCCTTCACATCGGTCGCCCGCCGTGCGGAAAAGCTGATGACGGACGGCGGCTCGATGCTGACGCTGACCTATTACGGCGCGGAAAAGGTCATGCCGAACTACAACGTCATGGGCGTCGCCAAGGCGGCGCTGGAGGCGAGCGTGAAATATCTCGCGGTCGACCTCGGCCCGAAGAACATCCGCGTCAACGCCGTCTCGGCCGGCCCGATCAAGACGCTCGCGGCCTCCGGCATCGGCGATTTCCGCTATATCCTCAAGTGGAACGAGTACAATGCGCCGCTGCGCCGTACCGTCACCATCGAGGAGGTGGGCGATGTCGGCCTCTACCTGCTCTCGGACCTGTCGCGCTCCGTGACGGGCGAGACGCACCATGCCGATAGCGGCTACCACGTCATCGGCATGAAGGCCGTCGACGCGCCGGACATTTCCGTCGTCAAGGACTGACGCACTTCAGGGACCCGCCTTGCTCATCTACATGATCCGACACGGCCAGACCGCGTGGAATGCAGAAGGCAGGCTGCAAGGGCAGAAGGACATCCCGCTGAACGATACCGGCCGCCGCCAGGCGGCCGGCAACGGCCAGGCCCTCAAGGGCATTCTTGGCGACACCGTTTCCGGTTTCGATTTCGTGGCGAGCCCGCTCGGGCGCACGCGCGAGACGATGGAGATCATGCGCCGCGCCATGGGCCTTCCTCCCCTCGCCTACCGCACCGACCCGCGCCTCGTCGAAGTCTCCTTCGGCGACTGGGAAGGCCATACGCTGGCGGAACTGACGGCGAGCGTGCCGGAGAGGGTCGAGGAGCGCGCCCGCGCGAAATGGAACTTCATCCCGCCCGGGGACGCGGCCGAGAGCTACGAAATCCTCTGCTGGCGGGTCGGCTCGTTCCTTGGCGAAGTGACGCGGCCGACGGTCTGCGTCAGCCATGGCGGCGTTTTCCGCGCGGCCTTCCGCCTCAACGGCATGGACGAGGAAGAGGCGGCCAACACGCCGATCCACCAGGACCGCATCCTCAGGCTCGACGGGACGGGAATGCACTGGCTCTGAAACCGCCGGCCGGGGACGGGACAGGCTCTACTGCACGACCTCTAGATCGTTGATGACGCGCTTGCCGTCGACCTCGGTGTAGAACACCAGCACCTTCACGCCCGGCTCCAGGCCGTCGAAGTTGAACTCCTCCGGCGCCTGGTACTTCTTGCCGTCGTCGAGCGACAGGCTGAGATTGGCCGTGTCCACCTTGGTGATGACGGCCTCGACGTCGGCGCTTTCCGCGGATGCGGCGAGCGGCGAAAGGAAAGCGGCCGTAGCCATCAGTGCAGCGATGAGCAACCGCATCTTGCGAACCCCTGGGAATGAATCAGTGTTTCTACCGGTCACGTCAGATGCCCCCCAAATATGGCGAAATTTGCCCGTTGCACGCCGCGATGAAATGGATGGCCGGAAAGGCAGCATGAATCAAGGCGCGCGTCGCCGTCATCCCCCGAATTGTCTGACAAATGCTATTTCCAGGCGTGTGTAAATCCGGGGAAATGCAAGTATTTCAGTTGGTTATAAATGCAATTTTAAGGAAAACCCACGTACGGTCCCCACAGAACCGAGGACTCTCGTCTTGCTTTTTCCCGCCATTCTCCGCCGGCATCTGGCGCCCATCGCAGAGTGGGCGAGGCCTTCGCTCATTCCGGCGGCGATCGCCGGTTGCGTCATCCTGACGGCGGGCATCTTCTACGAGCGGCAGAACGAGAGCATCTATCGCAACGAACTGCAGAACCGTGTCGCCGGCGATCTCGCGCTGGTCGGCGCCCGGCTGCAAAGCGAGGTGAACGGCGACGTTGTGGCGCTGCGCAGCCTTGCCAACCTGTTCGCCGCGGCGCCGGACCAGGCCGCCGCGCAGTTCGATTCCTTTTCCCGCAAGCTGATGCTGCAGAACACGCATTTCCGCCGCATCGGCGTGGCGCCCGGCGGGAAGGTGGCCCGGGTTTTCCCGCTCGACGGCAACCAGCGCTATCAGGGCACCGACCTCAACCGGTTCCCCTCCTTCCGCACCGCTGCAAGGGCCGACCGCTCGCAGGGACGCCCGCTCATGCTGGGGCCCATCGTCTTCGCCCGGGGCGGGCGCGGCTTCAGTCTCTTCATGCCGGTCTACATCGATGTCGATGCACAGCGCTATTTCTGGGGCTATGTCGAGGGGCTGATCGATGAGCGAAAGCTGTTCGTCGATGCCGGCCTCATCGAGGAGACGCTTTCGGCGCGGCGAGGCGGGCAGCAGCACTCCGACGAAATCGAGCTCGCCATCCGCGATATCAGCGCGCCCGACAACGTCGTCGACCCGTTCTTCGGAAGCGCCGAGGTCTTTCAGAACGAGCCGGTCCTGCGGGTGCTCGACTTTCCCGGCGGACGCTGGGAACTCGCCGCCATTCCGGCAGGAGGCTGGCACCATCCACCGGAAAACCTGGCGCAGATCCGGCTGATCGTCGCCGCCGCCGCCCTCGTTATCATCGTTCCGATCTTCCTGACCGGCGGGCTCGTCGGCGAGCGCCAGCGCAACATCGCCCGCCTCAGGGCGCGCGAACGGCAGGTGCAGTCGCTCTCCCAGCGCCTCGACATCGCGCTCGATGCCTCGCGGATCGGCATCTGGGAGATCGAGCTCGCGACAGGGGGCCGCAACTGGGATACCCAGATGCACCGCCTTCACGGCTTTCCGGAAGACAGGACGCCGAACGACAAGGAATGGCGCTCCGTGCTGCATCCGGACGACATGGCCACCGCGAAGGCGGAGATGGACCTGATCCGCGCCGGCGGCAACGACTACAAGTCGCAATACCGCATCCTGATGCCCGACGGGAGCTGGCACCATATCCGCAATGTCGGCTCGCGCCTGATCGGCCCGAACGGCGAGGAGAAGCTGACGGGCATCAGTTGGGACGTCACGGAGGACGTGCTTCTCAACCAGGCGCTCCAGGCCGCCAAGGAGCACGCGGAGGTGCAGAACGCCGAGCTCGCCAAGCTCACGCGGCGGCTGGACCTTGCGCTCGATTCCTACCAGTGCGGCCTGTGGGAGGCCGATCTAGAGGACGGCCTGACGCTGTGGGACGCCCGCATGCACCAGCTCTACGGCGTCGCCAACACGGGCGAGCGCATCACCCACGATACCTGGATCGGCGCGATCCATCCCGAGGACCGGGAAGAGGCCGAGCGCAAGGCGAACACCGCCATCGAGGAAGACGTGCCGTACCTGCGCACCTCGCGCGTGGTGCACCCGGACGGAACGATCCGCCACATCCAGTCCGTCGGCAAGATGCATGTCGAGCAGGATGGCCGGCGCAAGCTGGTGGGCCTTGCCTTCGACGTCACCGAGGACGTGCTGATGACGGCCCGCCTCAAGGAGGCGAAGGAGCGCTCCGACCGGCAGAACGCCGAGCTGGAGGAAACGACCCGGCGCCTCGACCTGGCGCTCGATTCCTACCAGTGCGGCCTGTGGGAGGCCGACCTCGACCTCGACCGCACCTTCTGGGACGGGCGCATGCACCAGCTCTACGGGCTGACCTTCACCGACGGCATCGTCTCACGCGAGGCCTGGCTCGGCGCCTTGCATCCCGACGACCGGGCGGCGATCATCGACAATGTCGAGCGCTGCATCGCGCAGGAACTGCCCTATGTGCAGGAGGCGCGCGTCGTGCTGGCGGACGGGGAAACCCGCCATGTGCGCTCCGTCGGCAAGATCCACTACGGCCATGGCGGCACCCGCAGGCTGATCGGCCTCGCCTTCGACGTGACCGAGGACGTGCGCCTGCGGAACCACCTCAAGGCCGCCAAGGCGCAGGCGGACGCCAAGAATGTCGAACTGGAGCAGGCGCGGGTCCGCATCGAGCACAACGCGCTGCACGATCCGCTGACCGGCCTCGGCAACCGCCGCAAGCTGGACGACGAGCTGATCGGCATCGCCGCCCGGGGCGAGGCGGCGGACGTGCGCGTCGGCATCCTGCATATCGACCTCGACCGCTTCAAGCAGATCAACGATACGCTCGGCCATGCGGCGGGCGACGCGCTCCTGGTGCATGCCTCGCAGGTGCTGCGCTCGGCGGTTCGCGACGGCGACCTCGTCGCCCGCATCGGCGGCGACGAATTCGTCGTCGTGGTGCGCGACACGGCGGACGAGGCCCATCTCGGCGGGCTGGCGCGCCGCATCATTACGCTGATGCAGCAGCCGGTGGAATATGAGGGCCATCTCTGCCGCTTCGGCGTCAGCATCGGAATCGCGCTTGCCGAGGGCCGGGCGATCGACACCGCCAAGCTGCTGATCAATGCCGACATCGCGCTCTACCGCGCCAAGGCGCTCGGGCGCAACCGGCATGAATTCTTCACCGAGGCGCTGCAGGCCGAGATCATCTCGAACAAGCGCATCGCCGACGACATCCTCGCCGGCATCGAGAACAACGAGTTCGTGCCCTTCTACCAGCCGCAGATCGACGCCGGCACGCTGAAGCTGGCGGGTGCCGAGGCGCTCATCCGCTGGAACCATCCTCGTGACGGGCTGCTGACGCCGGACCGCTTCCTCAAGATCGCCGAAGACCTCAACGTCATGGCGACGCTCGACCGCATCGTGCTGGAGAAGGCGCTCATCGACTGCGCCCGCTGGGCGGCGCAGGGCCTGATCATGCCGAAGATCTCGGTCAATGTCTCGGCCCGGCGGCTGCGTGACGAAAGCCTGATCGACAGCCTCACCGGCCTTTCCATCCAGCCGGGCCAGATCGCCTTCGAGCTGGTGGAATCGATCTTCCTCGACGAGAGCGACGACGTGGTGCTGACCAACCTCGCACGTATCAAGGCGCTCGGCATCGACATCGAGATCGACGATTTCGGCACCGGCCATACCTCCATCGTCAGCCTGCTGAAGCTCAAGCCCAAGCGGCTGAAGATCGACCGCCAGCTCGTCGCGCCCATCCTCTCCTCGCACAACGAGCAGGCGCTGGTGCGCTCGATCATCGAGATCGGCCGTTCGCTCGGCATCGAGATCGTGGCGGAGGGCGTGGAGACGATGGAGCATGCGGAGATGCTCGGGCTCCTCGGCTGCGACCTCCTGCAGGGCTATGCCTTCGCAAGGCCGCTCTCGCGGGACGCGTTCCTGGCGTTCGGGCGGGAGATGCGCTGGAAGCTGGCGTCGTAACGCCGCGGCACCGAAACCCTTGTCCCCTCCCTCCCTTTTCCACTAAGAGAGGGCGCATATCTTTCAGGTCCGGTCCCGCTCATGTCGCACAATACCTTCGGTCACCTTTTCCGTGTCACCACCTGGGGCGAAAGCCATGGGCCGGCGCTCGGCTGCGTGGTGGACGGCTGCCCGCCCGGCATCCGCTTCACGCTTGCCGAAATCCAGGCCTGGCTCGACAAGCGCAAGCCCGGCCAGTCGCGCTTCGTGACGCAGCGCCGCGAGGACGACCTCGTGAAGGTGCTCTCCGGCGTGATGCCGGACGCGGACGGCGAGACGATGATCACGACCGGCACACCCGTCTCCATGCTGATCGAGAACACCGACCAGCGCTCCAAGGACTATGGCGAGATCGCCCGACGCTACCGTCCCGGCCACGCCGACTATACCTACGACGTCAAGTACGGCATCCGCGACTATCGCGGCGGCGGGCGCTCCTCCGCCCGCGAGACCGCCGCGCGCGTCGCCGCCGGGGGCCTTGCCCGCAAGGTGGTGCCGGGGCTTTCCGTGCGCGCCGCGCTGGTGCAGATCGGCAAGCACAGGATCGATCGCGCCAACTGGGACTGGAACGAGGTCAACAACAACCCGTTCTTCGCGCCAGATCCGGCCATCGTGCCCGTCTGGGAAGAGTATCTCGACGGCATCCGCAAGGCGGGCTCTTCCGTCGGCGCGGTCGTGGAGGTCGTCGCCGAGGGCGTGCCGGCCGGCATCGGCGCGCCGATCTACGGCAAGCTCGACCAGGACATCGCCTCGCTGCTCATGTCGATCAACGCCGTCAAGGGCGTGGAGATCGGCGAAGGCTTCGCCTCGGCGGAACTCACCGGCGAGGAAAACGCCGACGAGATGCGCATGGGCAATGACGGCAACCCGATCTTCCTCTCCAACCATGCCGGCGGCATCCTCGGCGGCATCGCGACCGGCCAGCCGGTCGTCGCACGCTTCGCCATCAAGCCGACCTCCTCGATCCTCACCGAGCGGCGCTCGATCGATGCCGACGGCAACAATGTCGACGTGCGCACCAAGGGCCGGCACGATCCCTGTGTCGGCATCCGCGCCGTGCCCATCGGCGAGGCGATGGTCGCCTGCGCCATTGCCGACCATTACCTGCGCGATCGCGGCCAGACCGGCCGCCTGAAATAACCGGCCGTCTGAAACAGGAGCCTGCCATGAGCTATGACCAAACGCGTGTCGTCGAGGCCATCCGCGCCTTCGAGGCCGGCGAGATCGTCGTCGTGACCGATGACGACGGCCGCGAGAACGAGGGCGACCTGATCGTCGCCGCCGTGCATTGCACGCCGGAAAAGATGGCCTTCATCGTGCGCCACACCTCCGGCATCGTCTGCACGCCGATGCCGCGCGAGGAGGCCAAGCGCCTCAACCTCAACGCCATGGTGGCGGAAAACGATTCGGCGCACACCACCGCCTTCACCGTCTCGGTCGACTTCAAGCACGGCACGACGACCGGCATTTCCGCCGACGACCGCACGCTGACCGTGCGCAATCTCGCCAATCCCAATATCGGGCCGACCGACTTCGTGCGCCCCGGCCACATCTTCCCGCTCGTCGCGCGCGAGGGCGGCGTTCTGATGCGTTCCGGCCATACGGAGGCGGCCGTCGATCTCTGCAAGCTCGCCAGCCTGCCGCCGATCGGCGTGATCAGCGAGCTCGTCAACGACGACGGCACCGTGATGCGCGGCCCGCAGGTCGAAAGCTTCGCCGAGAAGAACGGCCTCAAGCAGGTCTCCGTCGCCGATCTCATCGCCTATCGCCAGCGCAAGGAAACGCTGATCGAGCAGGTCGGCAGCTTCGACATCGCCACCCCCTACGGCAAGGCCAGGGCGCTGACCTACACGCTGCCCTGGGACCCGATGCAGCACCTTGCCGTCGTCTTCGGCGACATCCGGGACGGCGTCGACATCCCGGTGCGGCTGCATCTGGAAAATGTCGGCGACGACGTGTTCGGCGCCGGGCGGCAGATCGACGGCATCATGAAGCGCATCGCCGGTGAGGGCCGCGGCGTGGTGGTCTACCTGCGCGAAGGTTCGGTCGGCGTCGGCCAGTCCTCGACGGCCCGCAAGGGCAAGCACGACCGCGAAGGCCATGACGAGGCGCAGGCGCGCGAGAACGAGTGGCTGGAAATCGGCCTCGGCGCGCAGATCCTGAAGGACCTCGGCATCTCCTCGATCCGCCTCATGGCCTCGCGCGAGCGCCATTATGTCGGCCTCGAGGGCTTCGGCATCAAGATCAGCGCGACGGACCTCTGCTGAGCGTCACGGCGAGCCCGCCTCGCCCACTACCGTCATCCTCGGCCTTGTGCCGAGGATCCGCCATGCTCGGGGCAGCCCCGGGCATGACGGAATAAAAGTCGTCGCACGTTCTCGGCAGTCCGGGTCGCCTTGCAGGCGGATGCGGACCGGGAGATTTCACCCGGCGGCCAGCCGCCGGGCCGGGCCGCGCACCTCCCCAGCCTACGCCTCCTCCCCGCGCCAGCCGTCGAGGAAGCGCACCGTCTCCACGCCGGAGAACCGCGCCAGCCGCGCCAGTTCGGCCTCCAGCTTCTCCAGCCGGCCGGCCGAGGGGCGGACCTTCGGCTCCCACCACACGCGCTTGACGTCGAGCGTGCCGGCCTTGCGGTCGGCCTTCATGTCGATGCGGCCGACCAGGCGGTCGCCTTCGAGCAGCGGGAAGACGTAGTAGCCGTATTGCCGTTTCGGCTCCGGCACGAAGATCTCGATGCGGTAGAAATAGCCGAACAGGCGCTCCGTCCGGTTCCGGTCGCGGATGAGCGGATCGAAGGGCGAGAGCACGCGCAGCCGGTTCGGCGGTTCGGGAATGTCGCCGGGATCGGCCGGGAAACCGGCGAAGGCGTGCGAGGCGCGCGGCTTGCCGCCGTCGGCGGGTTCGACCAGCACGGGGCGGAGCTCGTCGCGGCGGGCCTCCACCCAGGCCTTCGCCTCGTCGGGCGAGACGAGGTTCCAGAAGGCGGCGATCTCGCCATGCGTGGCGAAACCGAGCCGCTCCAGCGCGCTGCGGCAGGCCCAGTCGACGAAGGCGTCGTGCTCCACGTCCGGTTCGTGATGGTGCGCCGGCACGACGCGCTCGACGAGGTCGTAGACCTTCTGGAAGTTCTCGCGCCGGGCGATGGCGACCTTGCCGGTGCGCCAGAGATATTCCAGCGCCGTCTTGTTCGGATGCCAGTTCCACCAGCCGCCGGACTTGTGATCCTCACCCTTCAGCTCGCGCGAAAGCACCGCCCCGCCCGAGACGATCCGCGCGTAGGTCTCCTCGAACGCCTCCTCGAAGCCCGGCTCGCGCCACTTGCGCCAGCGCGCGATGATGGTGGCGTCCTCGCGGCGGAAGCGGTGCTTCCAGTAGCGGAAGAAGGCGCTGGGGATGATCGAGGCGTCGTGCGTCCAGTTCTCGAAGAGCGCGCCGTCCTTCTCCAGAAGCTCGGTCAGGTGCTCGCGCCGGTAGGTCTGGTTGCGCGAGAAGAGGATCTGGTGGTGCGCCCGCTCGACGGTGGCGATGCTGTCCACCTGCACGAAGCCGATGTCGTGGATGAGCCGCAGCAGCCCCTCCTTGCCGAGCTGTCGGCCGGGAGCGGCGCTGAGGCCCTGGCGGGCGAGGAAGATACGCCGGGCCTCGGCGTTGGAGAGCAGAATCGTCATTCCGGATGATAGGCACACATTCCCGGTTTGTTCCACCCGGTTTTCTTTCGGACCCGGCATGTTATAGGTCCGTCCGACTTTTTTCCAAACGGGACCCTGCTCTTGGACATCGTCTTTACCGCCGCAACGGTGCGCTATGGCGGGCGCGTCGCCCTCCATCCGCTCGACCTTGCGCTTTGCGAACGGCGCATCGGGGTGGTCGGCCTCAACGGCTCGGGCAAGACCACGATGGCGCGCCTCATCAACGGCCTCGTCAAGCCGAGCGAGGGCACGGTCACGGTGGAGGGGCTCGATACGGTGACGGACGAGAAGGCCGCGCGCGGCAAGACCGGCTTCATCTTCCAGAACCCGCAGCACCAGATGATCCTTCCCGTCCTTGCCGAGGACATCGCCTTCGGCCTGAAGAACCGGGGCTTCACCAAGGCGGAGATCGCCGAGAGGACCGAGGCGATCCTCGCGCGCTTCGACATCGCGCATCTTGCCCGCCGCCGCGTGCACGAGCTTTCGGGCGGCGAGACGCAGCTTGCGGCCATCGCCAGCGTGCTCGTCACCGGGCCGGACCTCCTGATCCTCGACGAGCCGACCAACCAGCTCGACCTCAGGAACCGCGCGATGATCGAGCGGACGCTCGCGGGCCTGCCCGAACAGGTCATCGTCATCACGCACGACCTTGCGCTGCTCGACGGCTTCGACCGGGTGCTCGTCTTCCATGCCGGCCGGCTTGCGGCGGACGGGAGGCCGGCGGAGGCGGTCGCCGCCTACCGGGAGATCGCGGCGTGCTGAACGGGCTCGACATCGAGGGCGATTCGCCTCTCCACCGTCTGCCGGCGCGCGGCAAGCTGGTCCTGCTCTTCGCTACGGCCGTCGGGCTGTTCCTCGTCTCGGACCTGCGCGTGCTCGTGCCCACGCTGGCGCTTTCCACCGGGCTTCTCCTTTCCACCGGCGTCGGCGTTCGGGAGGCCTTCCGGCGCACGCGCTTCGTGCTCTTCACGGTGCTGATCCTCGCCGCCGCGAACTATTACCTCCACTCGCCGCACGAGTCGCTCGTCGTCTTCTGCCGGCTCGCCGCGCTGGTCCTGCTTGCCGCCGCCGTCACGGCGACGACGGGCATCTCCGCCTTCATGGACGAGGTCACGCGGCTCCTCATGCCGCTGGAGCGGCGCGGGCTCGTGCAGGCGGCCGATGTCAGCCTCGCGGTCGGGCTCGTCATCCGCTTCGTGCCGGAAATCCTGGCGCGCTACAGGGACATCGCCGATGCGCACAGGGCGCGGGGCCTGCCGGTGCGCCCGCTCACCACGCTCGTGCCGCTGATCATTTTGACGCTGAAGGATGCGGATACGATCGCCATGGCGATTGACGCCCGCGGCTTTCGGCGGCACTAAACATCCACCCGATCCTGTCCATTCGAGGAAAATCCCGACATGAGCACCAGAGACATCGTCCTCGTCGCCCTTTTCGCCGCCATCATGACCGTCCTCGGCCTCCTGCCGCCGATCACGCTCGGCTTCATTCCGGTGCCGATCACCGCACAGTCGCTCGGCCCGATGCTTGCCGGCTGCATTCTCGGCGCAAGGCGCGGGGCGGCCTCGATGCTGCTCTTCCTGCTGCTCGTCGCCATCGGCCTGCCGGTGCTTTCGGGCGGTCGCGGCGGCCTTGCGGTCCTTGCCGGCCCGGGAGCGGGCTACATCCTCGGCTGGGTCGTCGGCGCCTATGTCTGCGGCCTGATCGCCGAACGCCTCGTGAAGGAGGAGCAGCCCGAGCTTTCGCAGTTCCTGTCCTTCCTCGCGGCATCCGTCGTCGGCGGCATCGCCGTCGTCTATCTCTTCGGCGTCCCGTGGCTCGCCTATATGAGCGGCAAGGCCTTCTTCGAGACGGCCGTCGCCTCCTTCGTCTTCCTGCCGGGCGACCTCATCAAGGCTTTCGTCGCCATGCTGGCCGGCCGCGCGGTGCTCGCCGGCTATCCGCTGCTGCCGCAGCGCGCCTGAGCCGATGCCGCTTTCCGGCGCCCTCGAACGGCACGCCGCCGGCCATCCCCCGGGCCCGGCCTTCCACCTGGAGGGCCGGGTCCTTTCCTATGGCGCGCTCGCCGCGACCGCCCGGGAGTTCCACGCCGCCTTCCACGCCCTCGCCCCCGCCGGCCGGAGCGTCATCGGGCCGGCGAACCGGCTGGTCGCCATCGTCACGGGCAACCATCCGCTGTTTGCCGCCGCCTTTGCCGCGGCGACGGCCGGCAACGCCTGCGCCGCGCTGATCGACCCGCACCTGCCGGAAGCCGTTCGCCTTCGCATGACAGGGCAACTTTCGCCCGACATCATCGCCACGGCCGATGGCGACAGCCTTCTCCTGCGCAATCCATCGACGGGGGCGACGCTTGCCATCGCCCGCAGCGAGACCTCCGACCTGCCGCCCCTTCCGGACGGCGGCGATAGCGATCCCTTCCTCGTCGTCTTCACCTCCGGCACCACCGCCGATCCGAAGCCGATCATCCGCGACCGGCGCTCCTGGCGCAGCAGCCTTGCCGCCGGCACGCCGTTCTTCGGCATCGACGCCGTCACGAGCACCTGCGCCCCCGGTCCCCTCGCCCACGGCCTTGCCCTCTATGCGATGACGGAGACGCTGGTCGCCGGGGCGACCTTCCACGCCGCCCGGCACTTCGACACGGGAGAGGCGCGCGAAGCGATCCGCACGAACGCCATCCGCCGCCTCGTGCTGGTGCCCACCATGCTGCGCCGGCTCTGCGAGGGCGCACCCTTGGAACAGGTCGAGGCGATCACCGTGGCCGGCGCCAAGCTGACGGCGGGCGACCATGCGCTCTGCGCCCGCCACTTCCCCAACGCGGCGCTGCGCGAATATTACGGCGCCTCCGAGCTCGGCTTCATCACCGTCACCACGCCGGGCGATCCCGCCTCCTCCACCGCCGTCGGCAAGGCCTTTCCGGGCGTGCGCCTCTCCATCCTCGACAAGGCCGGCAAGGCGCTTCCCGCAGGCGAGACCGGGACGATCTTCGTCGAGAGCCCGCTTGTCGCCACCGGCTATCTCGGCGCGGGCGACGGGGCCGGGCTTGCCCGCTTCGGCACGCGCGCGACCGTCGGCGACCTCGGCTTCCTCGAAGCCGACGGGACGCTGCACCTTCTCGGCCGCTCCGGCGGCATGGTGCTGTCCGGCGGCAACAACATCTATCCTTCGGAGGTGGAAGCGGCGCTTGTCGGCCTTGCCGGGGTGCGCGCCGCCCATGTCTTCGGCGTCGACCATGCCGATCTCGGCAGCGAGCTCGTCGCGGTGATCGAGCCGGAAGCGGGCTTGACGGCGCAGGCGCTGGCGGCCGCCATGGCCGCGGTGCTGCCGCGCTACAAGCAGCCACGGCGCATCTGGCTGTGCCGCGCCATGCCCGCCACGCCCTCCGGCAAGGTCGAGGCGAAGACGGTTCGGCAATGGGTGGCGGAGGCAAGCGATGCGCTCGAACGGTTCGCCTGACCCCTGCCGCATCCCCGTCGTGGCGGCCGCCTTCCGCACGCCGGTCGGCCGCGTCGACGGGTCGCTTTCGGCCATCGAGCCGGCCAGCCTTGCCGCGCCGCTCATCCGCCGCATCCTCGCCGAGACGGGGCTGGCGCCGGAGGCCGTGGACGACGTGATCCTCGGCAACGCCGCCAACAGCGCCGGCAACCTCGCGCGCCTTGCCGCGCTGGAGGCAGGCCTTCCCGTCAGCGTGCCCGGCATGACGGTGGACCGGCAATGCGGCTCGGGGCTGGAGGCCATCGTGCTCGCGGCGCGGCTGGTGCAGGCCGGCGCCGGCCGCTTCTACCTTGCCGGCGGCACGGAGAGCACCAGCCGCGCGCATCTGCGCCTGCGCCCGCCGGCAGCGCCCGGCGGCACGCCGGAGCCGGTGCGCCGCGCCCGCATGGCGCCGGACGCCATCGGCGATCCGGACATGGGGATCGCCGCCGAGAATGTCGCGGCCCATGCCGGCATCGGCCGTGCGCGTCAGGACGCCTTCGCCCTCGAAAGCCACCGCCGTGCCGTCGCAGCGCGGAAAGCCGGGCGGTTCGACCGCGAGATCGTGCCGGTCGAGACGCCCGCCGGCACCGTCTCCCAGGACGAATGCCCGCGCGAAAATACCTCGCTGGAACGGCTCGCCGCGCTGAAGCCGGTCTTCCGGCCGGGCGGCACCGTGACGGCGGGCAATGCCTGCCCGGTCAACGACGGCGCCTCGGTCGTGCTGGTCACCTCGCTGGCCGAAGCGGAACGGCTCGGCCTGACGATGCTGGTGGAGGTGGTGGACAGCGCGGTGGCGGGTGTCGATCCGAACCTGCTCGGCCTCGGCCCGGTGCCGGCCATGGAAAAGCTTGCCGCGCGCAATCCCGGCCTCGACGCCGCAAAAATCCCCTTCATCGAGTTCAACGAGGCCTTCGCCGCGCAGGTGCTGGCGAGCCTCGATGCGCTCGGCGTCGATCCCGCCGCCGTCAATCGCGACGGCGGTGCGCTGGCGCTCGGCCATCCCTACGGCGCGTCCGGCGCGATCCTCGTCACGCGGCTCTTCGCGCAGATGCGGGAGGCCGATGCCGGCACCGAGGGGCTGGCAACGATGGGCATCGGCGGCGGCATGGGCATCGCCACCCTGTTTCGCAAAGTGTGAGGAGCACCATGGCCGACACGATCCTTTCCGGCGGCTGCCTGTGCGGCGCCGTGCGTTTTGCGGCGCGGGGGCCCGCGGAAAAGCCGCATACCTGCTCCTGCCGCTTCTGCCAGCGGCACACCGGCGCGCCGACCGCCGCCTGGGTGGAGTTTCCCGCCGGAAGCATCACCTGGACGGGCCCGGGCGGCGCGCCTTCGACCTGGCGCTCCTCTGACTATTCCAGCCGCGCCTTCTGCCCGGCCTGCGGCTCCTCCATCGGCGCGATCGACGACGAGCCGGTCATCGCCCTCCTCGTCGGCGGCTTCGACGATCCGGGTGATCCGGCGCTGGCGCCGCAGTACCATTCGTTCGAGGATTGCCGGCCGCGCTGGCTGTGCGTCGAGACGGCCTCAGGCGAGGAATGACTTCAGCCAGTCGCGCACCGCCTGCGGCACGTTGACGGGCTGGTGGCTCGCCGGGTCGACCGCGACCCAGACGATCTCCAGATCGGCGACCCGCGCGCCCTCCGCCGAGATGCCGACCGCGAAGGTGAGCGAGGTCGCGCCGATGCGGGTGACCGAGACCCTGAAGCGGGCGAGATCGTCGAGCTTCAGGCCGCGATGGAAGGTGCAGCCGGACTTGCGGACGAAATAGACGGGATCGTTCGGCCCTTCCGGCCGGTGGCGCCAGAGGCCGGCGACCGCCGCCTCGGCATGGGCGTAATAGGCGGCATTGTGCATGTGGCCGTGCATGTCTATATCGCGGAACGGTATCCGGATCTCGCTGACCGTGATGTCTGCCGCCTGTTCCACGTCCTGCCCCGGGGTCAACCATGCTTCGTGCCGTTGTTAGAGCGTTCGGCGATCCCCGGCAAGCGGTCGGCCTGGAAGAGGCGGAGCGGGCGGCGCCCGGACCCGGCGCGGTGGAAATCCGCATCCGCCGCGCCGCGATCAATCCGTCCGACCTCATCCCCGTCACCGGCGCCTATCGCAGCCGCACCGCCCTGCCCTTCGTGCCCGGCTTCGAGGGCGTCGGGGACATCGTGCGCCTCGGCGAGGGCGTGACGGATCTTGCCATCGGCCGGCGCGTTCTGCCGATCGGCGCCAGCGGGCTCTGGCAGCAATACCTCGTCCGCCCGGCGGACTGGTGCCTTGCCGTGCCGGATGACCTTTCCGACGATGAGGCCGCCATGGCCTATGTGAACCCGCTGACGGCCTTCCGGCTGATCGATGCGGCCGGGGCGCATTTCGGCGCGGCCGGCGGCCGGCGGATCGGCGTCACCGCCGCGGCTTCCGCCATCGGGCGGATGCTGCTGGTGCTGCTTGCGGAGGCGGGTTTCCGGCCTGTCGCGCTGGTGCGGAGCGCGGCGACGGCAGCGCGGCTTGGCGAAAGCTTCGGCGGGGAGATCCTCACGCAGCCCGCGCCGCTCGACGGCGTGCTCGACGCGGTGGGCGGGGCGCCGGGCGATGCGCTTTTCCGGCAGGTCCGGCCCGGCGGCGCCTTCATCCAGTACGGCGCGCTTTCCGGCGCGCAGCTCGACCCGATGCTTGTGACGGCGCGGCGGGACGAGGTTGCGTTCTCCTTCCTGTGGCTGCGCAACTGGGTGCATTCCGCCCCGCGCGCCGCCATCGAGGCCGCCTTCGCGCGGAGCTTTTCCGGCATCCGCGCCGGCTTTCTCGCCTGCGAGATCGACGGCGTTTTCGCCCTTGGCGACCTTGCCGCAGCGCTCGCCCGGCAGGACGATCCGGCGCGCAGGGGCAAGGTCCTGCTTGCGCCCTGACGGTTGAAAAGGGTGGACATCGGCCCATTTCCCGTGGACCTCGCCAACCGCAATGGGTAGCTTCCGGCCATGACGACGCTTCTCTTCGAGAACCCGATCTTCCTCGAGCACAACACGCCCGAGGGTCATCCGGAGCGGTCCGACCGCATCCGGGCGCTGAACCTTGCGCTGGAGCACGAGCGCTTCTCGCCGCTGGTGCGCGAGAAGGCACCGCAGGCGAACGAGGACTTCGTGCTGCTCGCCCACCCCGAAAGCCACCTGCGCGCCGTGATGTCCGGCATTCCCGAAGAGGGCATCAACCAGGTCGAGGCGGATACCTATGCCAGCCCCGCGAGCCTCCAGGCGGCGCTGACCGGGATCGGCGGGGCGATCGCGTCCGTCGATGCCGTCTTTTCCGGCAAGGCCGACAATGCCTTCGTCGCCGCGCGCCCGCCCGGCCACCACGCCGAGCGCGAGAAGGCGATGGGCTTCTGCTTCTTCAACAACGCCGCCATCGCCGCCCGCCATGCGCAGAAGGCCTACGGCGCGGAGCGCATCGCCATCGTCGATTGGGACGTGCATCACGGCAACGGCACGCAGGACATCTTCTTCGACGACCCGTCCGTGCTCTTCTGCTCGACCCACCAGATGCCGCTCTATCCCGGCACCGGCGCCAAGGACGAGACGGGTGCGGGAAACATCGTCAACGCGCCGCTTTCGGCCAATGACGGCAGCGACCATTTCCGCGAGGCCTTCAAGGCGCGCGTGCTGCCGCGCGTGGCGGACTTCAAGCCGGACCTGATCGTCATCTCCGCCGGCTTCGACGCCCATCACCGCGACCCGCTCGCCCAGATCAACCTCGTCGCCGACGATTTCGACTGGGCGACGGGCAGGCTGATGGAGCTTTCCGAAAAATCGGCGAACAACCGTGTGGTCAGCCTGCTGGAAGGCGGCTATGACCTCCAGGGCCTCGCCGAATCCGCCGCCACCCATATCTACCGCCTGATGAGAGGCTGACCATGACCGATGCTGCCCACGCCCCTGGCCCCGACGTTTCCGCCCTCTCCTTCGAACAGGCGGTGGAGGAGCTGGAAAAGATCGTCGCCGCCCTCGAACGCGGCGACGTGCCGCTCGACCGCTCCATCGAGATCTACGAGCGCGGCGAGGCGCTGAAGAAGCATTGCGAGACCCTGCTTTCGGCCGCCGAGAACCGCATCGAGAAGATCCGCCTCGACCGCGCCGGCAAGCCGCAGGGCACCGAGCCGCTCGACGGGGCGTAAGTTCCGCTCCGGTGACCACACCGTCAACAGCCGCTGGCCTATCCACGCCCCGTCCCGCCCGCTAGCATGCCGGCATGAAACCAGCGACAGGAGGGCGTGATGAGCTTCTTTCCGGGCAAGGACCCCGAAGCAGGGGATGCGGCGGCGTGCGATGCGCTGGAAAACCTGATCATTCCGCGCACCAGCGACATCGGCGGGCTTGAAGTGCGGCGGGCGCTGCCGACGGCCAGGCGCCGGCTGGTCGGCCCCTTCATCTTCTTCGACCGCATGGGGCCGGCGCTGCTGCGGGCGGGCGAGGCGATCGACGTCAAGCCGCATCCGCATATCGGGCTTTCCACCGTCACCTATCTCTTCGACGGCGAGATCAAGCATCGCGACAGCCTCGGCACCGAGATGGTCATCGCCCCCGGCGACGTGAACCTGATGACGGCGGGGCGCGGCATCGTGCATTCCGAGCGCTCGCCGGAGAACCTGCGCGGCAGGCCGCAATCCATCTCGGGCCTGCAGACCTGGCTCGCCCTGCCCGATCATCTTGAAGAATCGGCTCCCGTCTTCTCCCACACGACGATGGCCGAGCTTCCCGCCTTTTCCGCCGACGGCATCACCGGGCGCACGATCATCGGCACATATGAGGGCCACGCCTCGCCCGTCAGCGTGCCGACGGACACGCTCTACACGGACCTGATGCTCGCCCCCGGCGCTTGCGCGCCGCTGGTGGCGGACTGGGAGGAGCGCGCGGTCTATGTGCTGTCCGGCACGCTGGATGTCGCCGGCGACGTCTTCGAGGCCGACCGGCTGCTCGTCTTCCGCCCCGGCGATCCCATCACCCTCAAGGCGGGACCGGAGGGCTGTCACGTCATGCTCTTCGGCGGCGCCGCGCTCGGCTCGAAGCGGTATATCTGGTGGAACTTCGTCTCCTCGTCCAAGGAGCGGATCGAGCAGGCCAAGGAAGAGTGGCGCACCGGCCGCTTCGACATCGTGCCCGGCGACGAGGAAGAGTTCGTGCCGCTGCCGGCAGGGTGACGCACAGGCGGCGGAACCCGGCCCGCTCCGGGCATGACGGGAAGAGGCGAATGCGGTTTTGCAAGAAAGATCGTTGACCGATCCATAGCCGTTCAGCTATATAAAAATCCATAGCCATTGAGGTATGGATTTTGACCGAGCCGCACGACATCCTCTTCCGCACTCTGGCCGACCCGACGCGGCGGGCGCTTTTCGAGCGGCTGTGCCGCGAGGGCGAGAAAACCGTGGGCGCGCTGACCGCGCAGGCCGGCGTTTCGCAGCCGGTCGTCTCGAAGCATCTCAGCCTCCTCAAGCAGGCCGGCCTCGTGCGCGACCGCCATGAGGGCCGGCAGACGCATTACAGCGCGCAGCTCGGCGCGCTGGCGCCGCTGGTCGACTGGACCAGCCAGATGTCCCGGTTCTGGGAGGCGCGGTTCGACGATCTTGAAAATCTGCTGAGGAGAATGGATCAATGAACGAGACACGCACCGTCGTCGTCGAGCGCGAGATTGCCCATCCGCCGGAAAAGCTCTGGCGCGCCCTGACCCAGCCGCATCTCATCGCGGAATGGCTGATGCGCACCGATTTTGCGCCGGTCGTCGGCCACAGGTTCACGATGAGCGGCGAGTGGGGCAGCGTCGAATGCGACGTCCTCACGGTCGAGCCCGGAAAAACCCTGACCTACACCTGGAATCACGCGCACGACGACCCGGCTTTCAATCTGAGGAGCGTGGTGAGCTTCACGCTGACGCCGACGGGGGCCGGCACGCTGCTGCGCATGGAGCAGACCGGGTTCCGGCCGGAGCAGAAGCAGGCCTTCGGCGGCGCGCGCCATGGCTGGGAGCTGCACTTCACGAACCTCGAACGGGTTCTGGCGGGACTGGAATAGGAAGGAGCGACCATGAACTGGAACACGAAGATCCGGCAGATCCACCGCTGGCTGTCGATTGCCTTCACGCTTGCGGTGCTCGTCAATATCGCGGCGCTGACGCAGGGCGAGCCGGCCGTTTGGATCGGCCTTCTCGCGCTCTTCCCGCTCATCCTGCTTCTTGCAAGCGGGCTCTATCTCTTCGCCCTGCCCTATGCGGCGCGGTGGCGGCAAGGCTAGGAGGACGCGATGGCAGGCAAGAAGAGCGACAAGCCCGTCCTGCTTTCGGGCGGCAATCCGCAGATCCCCAAGGGCTACGGCGACGGCCCGGTCAAGGCCTATATCGCCGCCATGCCCGGCTGGAAGAGCGAGGTCGGGCGCCGGCTGGACGAGCTGATCGAGAAAACGGTGCCCGGCGTCCACAAGGCCGTGAAGTGGAATTCTCCCTTCTACGGCATCGAGGGCGACGGGTGGTTCCTCAGCTATCACTGCTTTGCGAAATACATAAAGCTGGCATTCTTCCGCGGCGCCGCGCTCGACCCGGTCCCGCCGATCGCTTCCAAAACCACCGAGACGCGCTATGTCCACATCCACGAGGGCGAGGCGCTGGACGAGGCCCTGCTTGCCGGATGGATCGGGCAGGCGAGCAAGCTTCCCGGCGAGCGCATGTAACGGGCGGAAGGACGGAGCCATGGACGAGGCGGAGAGCGGCGCGGACACGCCTTCGCGCCTGATCGACGGGCGGATCGCCGAACTTGCCGACTGGCGCGGCGAGACGCTGGCGCGGCTGCGCGCCCTGATCAAGGAGGCCGACCCCGACGTCACGGAGGAATGGAAATGGCGGGGCGTTCCCGTCTGGGAGCATGACGGAATCGTCTGCACCGGCGAGACCTACAAGGCGGTGGTGAAGATGACCTTCGCCAGGG
The DNA here is from genome assembly GCF_021401195.1 of Shinella sp. NM-101. Lineage (NCBI taxonomy): Bacteria > Pseudomonadati > Pseudomonadota > Alphaproteobacteria > Hyphomicrobiales > Rhizobiaceae > Shinella > Shinella sp. NM-101. The sequence goes on from NZ_JACBFT010000017.1 coordinate 70,066, forward strand.
GCGCCTCGCTGGAGGACCCGGCCGGGCTCTTCAATTCCAGCCTGGAGGGCAATACGCGCCGCGCCATCGATTTCCGCGAGGGCGAGGCCATCAGGGAGGATGCCCTGAAAGCGCTCGTGCGCGCGGCCGTCGCCCTCAACCGGTCGTCCCGGGCGAAGAAGAGGAAGTAGAGCGTCTTCCGCCCCGGGAATCACGCATCGGCCGGACGGGCACGGCGTCCGCAAAATGCCCCATTTGCCCAACAAGAGTTCGCCAATGGGTCGGTTTGCAAGGTATCAATCCGGCGAAATACGCTCTAGACTTGCCGAAACGGTTGAAATCGCACGCCGCATTCTGCATGTGAAAGCAAACGCGGCGTGAAGTCGTATGTCCCGGCCCAGCTCCGCAGCGGAGCGCGGCATGCGGGCAGGAACACGAGGCATGAGAGTGACACAGGCACCAGCCACCCCCCTACTCGACAAGGTTCGCATTCCGGCGGACCTGAAGGCCGTCGAGGACCGCGACCTGCCGCAACTGGCGGCGGAACTGCGCGCCGAGATGGTCGATGCCGTCTCGCGCACCGGCGGGCATCTCGGGGCGGGCCTCGGCGTGGTGGAGCTGACCATCGCCATCCACAAGGTCTTCGACACGCCGAAGGACCGGCTGATCTTCGACGTCGGCCACCAGTGCTATCCGCACAAGATCCTCACCGGCCGGCGCGAACGCATCCGCACGCTGCGCCAGGAAGACGGCCTTTCCGGCTTCACCCGCCGGGCCGAGAGCGAATACGATCCCTTCGGCGCCGCCCATTCCTCGACCTCGATCTCCGCCGGCCTCGGCATGGCGGTCGCCGCCGACCTTTCGGGCGAGCACCGCAACGTCATCGCCGTCATCGGCGACGGCGCGATGTCGGCCGGCATGGCCTACGAGGCGCTGAACAATGCCGGGGCGCTCGATGCGCGCCTCATCGTCATCCTCAACGACAACGACATGTCGATCGCCCCGCCGACGGGCGCGATGAGCGCCTATCTCGCGCGCCTTGCCTCCGGCCGCACCTATATGGGCTTCCGCGACCTCGGCAAGAAGCTGACCGCCTATCTCGGCAAGACGGTCGACCGGGCGATCACCCGCGCCGTCGAGCACGCGCGCGGCTACGTCACCGGCGGCACGCTGTTCGAGGAGATGGGCTTTTATCATATCGGCCCGATCGACGGTCATTCCTTCGAGCACCTGCTGCCCGTGCTGCGCAACGTGCGCGACAATTCCAGGGGCCCGGTATTGATCCACGTCGTCACGCAGAAGGGCAAGGGCTATCCGCCCGCCGAGGCGGCCGCCGACAAGTATCACGGCGTCAACAAGTTCGACGTCATCACCGGCGCGCAGGCGAAAGCCAAGCCGAACGCGCCCGCCTATACCGCCGTCTTCGCCGAAGCGCTGGTGCAGGAGGCGGGCTTCGACGAGAAGATCGTCGGCGTCACCGCCGCCATGCCCGCCGGCACCGGCCTCGACAAACTCTCCGCCGCCTTCCCCGCCCGCACCTTCGACGTCGGCATTGCCGAACAGCATGCGGTGACCTTCGCCGCCGGCCTTGCCGCGGAGGGCTACAAGCCCTTCTGCGCGCTCTATTCCACCTTCCTGCAGCGCGGCTACGACCAGGTGGTGCACGACGTCGCCATCCAGGGCCTGCCGGTGCGCTTTCCCATCGACCGGGCCGGCTTCGTCGGCGCCGACGGGCCGACCCATGCCGGCTCCTTCGACACGACCTATCTCGCAACGCTGCCCGGCTTCGTGGTGATGGCCGCCGCCGACGAGGCGGAGCTGAAGCACATGGTGCGCACCGCCGCTGCCTATGGCGACGGCCCGATCTCCTTCCGCTATCCGCGCGGCGAGGGCGTCGGCGTCGAGATGCCGGCGCGCGGCGAGATCCTTCAGATCGGCAAGGGCCGCGTCGTCAAGCAGGGCTCCAAGGTGGCGCTGCTCTCCTTCGGCACCCGCCTTGCCGACTGTCTGCTTGCCGCCGAGGACCTCGACGCATCGGGACTTTCCACGACGGTTGCCGATGCGCGCTTCGCCAAGCCGCTCGACCGCGACCTCATCCGCCAGCTTGCCCGCAACCACGAAGTGCTGATCACCATCGAGGAAGGCGCCGTCGGCGGCTTCGCCAGCCATGTGCTGCAGTTCCTCGCGCTCGAAGGCCTGCTCGACCACGGCCTCAAGGTGCGCCCCATGGTGCTGCCCGATACCTGGATGGAACAGGCCAAGCCCGAGGCGATGTATGCCAGGGCCGGCCTCGACCGCGCCGGCATCGTCTCCACGGTGTTCCAGGCACTCGGCCAGAAGGCCGTCGTGGATGTGGGCGCGGCGGGCTGAAACGGCCCGCAAGTTTTGCTCTTCATCCGCCGTCCTCCTGGGGCGGGAGGTATTCCGAAAATCATTGCTTCCTGCCCGCGGCCGCCCCTCATCCGGACCTCCTCCCCTTCGTAGGGAACGCAAGGCACACGACCGGGGCTTGCCTCTTTGCCCCCGAAGCGTCATGAGAGGCGCATGTCCCAAGCCAGCGAAACCATCCGCCTCGACCAGCTCCTGCTGAATGCCGGTCTCGTCGCCAGCCGCTCGCGGGCGCGCGATGCGATCATGCGCGGCACCGTCACCGTGAACGGCCGCGTCGTCACCAAGCCGAGCGCGAGCTTTCCCGCCTCGGCCGTCCTTGTCGTCGACGATCCGGCGCGGTCCTATGTGTCGCGCGCGGCGCTGAAGCTGGCGGCGGCGCTCGACCGGTTCGGGCTCGATCCCGACGGCCTCGACTGTCTCGACATCGGCGCTTCCACCGGCGGCTTCACGCAGGTGCTGCTGGAGCGCGGCGCCGCGCATGTCGTCGCCGTCGATGTCGGGCACGACCAGATGCATCCGAGCCTTCGCACCGATCCGCGCGTCATCAATCTCGAAGGGCTGAATGCGCGGGCGCTCGGCCGGGCCGATCTCGGCGGGCGGGCGATAGGCGCGGTCGTCTCCGACGTCTCCTTCATCTCGCTGAAGCTCGCCCTGCCCCCCGCGCTGGCGCTTGCCGAGCCTGGCGCCTTCTGCGCCCTTCTCGTCAAGCCGCAGTTCGAGGCGGGGCGCGAGGCGATCAGCAAGGCCGGGCTTCTGAAGGACCCTGACAGCGCGCCGGCCGTGGCGGCGGAGCTGGAGCGCTGGCTCGTCGAGGAGATGGGCTGGCAGAGCCTCGGCCTTACGCCCTCGCCCATCGCCGGCGGCGACGGCAATCACGAATTTCTTCTTGGAGGGCGAAAGCCATGACGACGGAAACCCTCACCATCGCGCGGCTCGGCAGCGGCGGCGACGGCATCGCCGAAGCGCCGGGCGGCCCCGTCTACGTGCCCTTCACGCTGCCCGGCGAGACGGTCGCCGTCGCGCGGGTGAAGAACCACGGCACGGTCATGTCCATGTCGGTCGCCTCGCCCGAGCGGGTGGAGCCGGCCTGCGTGCATTTCGGTCCGGATGGAAAGAACGGCACCTGCGGCGGCTGCACGCTGCAGCATGCGGGTGATGCGCTCTATCACGACTTCAAGCGCGGCCTCGTCGTCAATGCCCTGAAATCCAAGGCGCTGACACCCGAGGTCGCGCCGCTGCTCATCGCCCGGCCGGGCGAGCGCCGCCGCGTCACCTTCACCGCGCGCAAGACGGAAAAGGGCATTCTGCTCGGCTTCAACCAGGCCGGCAGCCACCACATCGTCTCCATCGAGCACTGTCCCATCAGCAGCGGCGGCATCGTCTCCCGGCTGGACGACATCCGCCGGGTCTGCGCGGCCATCGCGACATCGAGCGAGCCCTTCCGCCTGACGGTGCTGGAAACGGCGACCGGCCTCGACCTTGCCTTCGAGGGCGTGAAGAAGGTCGGCGACCGGGAACGGCGCGCCGTCACCGAATGCGTCCTCTCCCAGCGGGGCATCGCCCGCGTGTCCAACGACGGCGAGATCATCATCGAGCCGGTCAAGCCCGAGATCGACTTTGACGGCGTGCGCGTCTTTCCGCCGGCCGGCGGCTTCACGCAGGCGACGAAGCCGGCCGAGGAGGCGATGGCCGGGCTGGTCCTGGAGGCGCTCGGCAAGGCCAAGCGCGTCGCCGACCTCTTCGCCGGCTCCGGCACCTTTGCGCTGCGCATCGCGCGAAGGGCCAAGGTGCATGCCGTCGAGGGCGACGAGAAGGCGATCAAGGCGCTGGACCATGCCGCGCGCAACACCCAGGGCCTGAAACCCGTGACGGTGGAACGGCGCGACCTCTTCCGCCGCCCGCTGATGGTCTCCGAGCTGAAGGCCTACGATGCCGTGGTCTTCGATCCGCCGCGCGCCGGCGCCGAGGACCAGTGCAAGGAGCTCGCCCGCTCGGGCGTGAAAACCATCGTCGCCGTCTCCTGCAATCCCGTGAGCCTTGCCCGGGATCTTTCGATCCTCACCGCCGCCGGCTACCGCATCCGCCTCGTCACCCCCATCGACCAGTTCCTCTGGTCGGCCCATGTGGAGGCCGTGGCGGTGCTGGAAAAGGCCGCATAAAAAAGGCCCGGATCGCTCCGGGCCTTTTCATTTTCATGAACTTCCCGCTCACGCCGCGCGTCGGGCAGGAGCGGCGGTGGCTGCTTCGCCCTGGCCGAGCCTGAACTGGGCCAGGAGGGCGTTGAGCGCGGCGGCTTCGGCGGCGAGGCCATGGCTGGCGGCGGTCTGTTCCTCCACCATGGCGGCGTTCTGCTGGGTGCCCTGGTCCATCGTGTTGACGGCGGTGTTGATCTCCTGGAGGCCGGTCGACTGTTCGCGGGCGGAGGTCACGATGGCGTTGACGTGGCCGTTGATCTCCTGCACCTCGCGGACGATGGCCTCAAGGGCCGCGCCCGTTTCGTCGACCAGTGCCACGCCGGAGCGGACCTGCTCGCCGGAGGCGGTGATCAGCGTCTTGATCTCCTTGGCGGCATTGGCCGAGCGCTGGGCGAGCTCGCGCACTTCCTGCGCCACGACCGCAAAGCCCTTGCCGGCCTCGCCCGCGCGGGCAGCCTCGACGCCGGCATTGAGCGCCAGCAGGTTCGTCTGGAAGGCGATGTCGTCGATGACGCCGATGATGTTGGAGATCTCGTGCGAGGACTTCTCGATGCCCTGCATGGCCGAGACGGCCCGGCGCACCACTTCGCCCGACTTTTCGGCGCCGGTGCGGGTGCGCGAGACGAGCGAGCCCACCTCCTCGGCCCGGCGGGTCGAGTCCTTCACGGTGGTGGTGATCTCCTCCAGCGCGGCGGCGGTCTCCTCGACGGACGCGGCCTGCTGCTCGGTGCGGCGGGCGAGGTCGTCGGCGGCAGAGCGGATTTCCGTGGCGCCGGCATCAATGGCGCGGGCGTTCTGGCCCACCGTCGTCATCGCCGTGTGCAACTTCGCGAGAGAGTGGTTGAAGTCGGTGCGCAGGCGGTCGAGATGACCGGCGAAGGGGGTTTCGATGCGGTGGGCGAGATCGCCGTCGGCAAGGCGGCCGAGGCCGTCCGCCAGCGCCTCGACGGCGTGCCGGATCTCGGCCGCTTCGCGGGCCTTCATCGCCTCGCGCTCGCGGCGCTCGCTTTCGGAGAGCACGCGGCCCTCCTCGGCGGCGGTCTCGAGGCGCGCGCGCTCGATGGCGTTGTCGCGGAACACGGCGACGGCGGCGGCCATGCGGCCGATCTCGTCACGGCGCTCCTCGCCGGGGATGTCCGTCTCGACATCGCCGGAGGCGAGCTTGTCCATGGCGGCCGTCATGTCCTTCACCGGGCGGACGACGAGGCGCGAGAGCACGGTGGCGAGGAAGCCCATCATGCCGATGACGGCGAGAACCGTGGCGATGGTCGCGGCGATGCGGAACTGGTCGATGGCCGCAAATGCCACGCCGCTGTCGATGGTGAAGCCGAGATACCATTCCACCGACGGCAGGCCCGTGACCGGCACGAAGGAGACCAGCGCCGGCTTGCCGGCATAGGTCGTGTAGGTGATGCCGCCGCCGATGGCGGGCGTCTTCTGCGGGAAGGCGTCAGCAAGCGACCTGGTGACGAGCGCCTTGTCCTGGTGCACGAGTATCTGGCCGTCCTTGCTGACGAGGAAGGCGAAGCCCGCCCCGCCGAGATCGACGGAATTGACCATGTCGACGAGAGACTTCAGCGAGAAGTCGCTGCCGGCAACGCCGGCAAGCTTGCCGTCGCGCTTGACGGGAAGCGCCGCGGTGATGACCAGGTCGCCGGTCGAGGCATCGACATAGGGCTCGGTCAGCACGCTGCCATTCGCCTTGACGGCATCCTGGTACCAGGGACGCTGGCGCGGATCGTAGCCTTCCGGCATGTCCGACTTCGGCCATTGCGTGAAGACGCCCGCCTCGTCGCCGACATAGGTGGAGATGAACTGGCTGATGAGGACCTGGTTGTCGAGGACGGCCTCGATGCCGGCAGGATCGGCGGTCCGGGCGGCGGCGTTGGCGGCCATCTCGGTCAGCGCCACGCGGGCGTTCAGCCAGTTGGCGATGCTCTGGGCGGCCTGCTTGCCGGAGCTGTCGATGCTTTCCTCGACGGATTTCGTCAGCACGGAGCGCTGCAGGCTGCCGATATAGAGGGAGAAGCCGGTGAAGGCGGCGATGACGACGAGGGACGCGACGACGAGGATGCGCGTCATGAGATTGGAACGTCTGGACACGGTGACGGTGTTCCTTCGGATCACCCACGCCGATGGCGGGGCGCGATGCTGAACGGCATGCCGGAGGCGAAAACCGGCCGCATCATGCGGCCGCCGGCAGGGCTGCCGGAGATGGGCGCACGATAGGAAAACGTGTTTAAGAGCCTGTTAAAATTAGCAGACCACAAATCGCAGGGCGATCACCCCCTGCCCCGCGCCATGAAGGCCTCGAAGGCGGCGCGCGCTTCCGGGCTTTTCAATTGCGCCGCGAAGTGGCCGGCCTCCTCGTCGATCCGCGCCGCGACGTCCGCGCCGTCGCCGCGCATGAGGCTGCGGGCGATGGAAAGGGCCTTCGGCGGCTTGGCGGCAAGGCGGGCCGCGGCGGCGAGCGCCTCGGCCTCCACGGCCGCGGGCTCGACCACGGCATAGACGAGGCCGGCATCGCGGGCGGCGGCCGCGGAGAAGGCTTCACCCGCCGCGAGCAGCGCGAAGGCACGCTGGTGGCCCATCAGGCGCGGGGCGAGCAGGCTCGATGCCGCCTCCGGCACGAGGGCGAGATCGACGAAGGGCGTGCGGAACTGCGTGCGGTCCGAGGCATAGGTCAGGTCGCAATGGAGATGGATCGTCGTGCCGATGCCGATGGCAAGGCCGTCGACGCCGGAAACCAGCGGCTTGCCGTGCGCAGCGAGCGCGTGGAGGAAATCGATCACCTCGCGGCCCATCGTGCCGCCCATGGCGAAGGCCATGAAGTCGTTGAGGTCGTTTCCGGCGGAAAAGCAGCCCTCCGAGCCGAGGAAGAGCGTCGCCCGCACCCTCTCGTCCGCGTCGCCCGCCTTCAGCGCATCGGTCATCGCCTGGTACATGGCGCGGGTGATGGCATTCTTCTTTTCCGCGCGGTCGAGGCGGATCACCTGCACGCCGGGGGCGCCTTGCGGGCGCTCGATCAGGATATGGTCGGTCATAGACGTGGAATTCCTTTGTCCTGTTGCAAGCCCCCTCTGCCTGCCGGCATCTCCTCCCAAGGAGAAAGATAGAGGCTTGCTCGCCGTTCGAAATTGCGTGCAGAAGGGCGCGGCGCATCAAGCCCCTCTTCCCTTGTTGAGAGGGGGCTTATTCCAGCACGACGCGCGCCGCTTGCAGGCTCGCGGCACCGCAAACCACCCGTTCCTTCAGCGCCGCCGTCTCGCCGATGACGTTCTCGGCGGCGAAGCGGCAGAGCGCGGCGCGTTCGCCGTTGCGGCCGTCGCCACCGTCGGCGAGCGCGCCCTTGGCAAGGTACGCGCCGGTGAGCACGAGGCCGAAGAGGCGCTGGTAGGGCGTGGCACCGGCAAGCGCTTCGGCCTGCCGGCCATCGGCGAGCGTGGCGAGCAGCCATTCGGTGGCGGCTTCGAGATCGGCGATGCTGGCTTCGAGGCGCGCGCCCGTCTCGCCGAGTGCCGGGGCATTCGCGGCGCGCGCGCTCGCGGCGATGTCGCGCAGTTCGGCGATGAAGCCGCGGATGTGGTTGCCGTCGGAGAGCGGCAGCTTGCGCGTGACGAGGTCGATGGCCTGGATGCCGTTGGTGCCCTCGTAGATCGGCGCGATGCGGGCGTCGCGGTAGAGGCGGGCCGCGCCCGTCTCCTCGATGAAGCCCATGCCGCCATGCACCTGCACGCCGAGCGAGGAAACATCGACGCCGGCATCGGTGGCAAAGCTTTTCGCGACGGGGGTGAGGAGACTCGCGCGCTCGGACCAGTGCCGCGCCTCCTCGCCATGCGACAGGTCGACGGCGTGGGCGCAGGCATAGGTGATGGCGCGGGCGCCCTGGGTCAGGACCTTCATCGTCAGGAGCATGCGGGCAACGTCGGGGTGCTCGATGATCGGGCTCATGCCCGAGCCGTGCCAGCCGGGCGCCTTGCCCTGCGTGCGCTCCTTCGCATAGGCGATCGCCTTCTGCGTCGCGGCCTCCGCGATCGCCACGCCCTGCATGCCGACGGCGAGGCGGGCGTTGTTCATCATGGTGAACATGCAGGCAAGGCCTCGGTTTTCCTCGCCGATGAGCCAGCCGATGGCGCCCGGCTCCCCGCCGAAGCGGCCGTCGCCGTAGATCATCGTGCAGGTCGGCGAGCCATGGATGCCGAGCTTGTGCTCGATGGAATGGCAGTAGGCGTCGTTGCGGGGGCCGAGCGATCCGTCCTCGTTGACGAGGAACTTCGGCACGAGGAACAGCGAGATGCCGCGCGTGCCGGCGGGCGCATCGGGCAGGCGGGCGAGGACGAGGTGCACGATGTTGTCGGTGAAGTCGTGCTCGCCGTAGGTGATGAAGATCTTCTGGCCGAAGATGCGGTAGGTGCCGTCGTCGCGCCGCTCGGCGCGGGTCTTCATGACGCCGAGGTCGGAGCCGGCATGGGGCTCCGTGAGGTTCATCGACCCCATCCATTCGCCGGAGACCATCTTCGGCAGGTAGGTGGCCTTGAGATGGTCCGAGCCGTGCGCGGTGAGCGCCTCGACGGCGCCGATGGTCAGCGTCGGACCGATGGCGAAGGCCATGGAGCCGCCGTTCCACATTTCCAGCGCGGCGACGTGCAGCATGTGGGGCAGCCCCTGCCCGCCGAAGTCGGGCGCGGCCGTCAGCGAATTCCAGCCGCCCTCCGCCCAAGCCTTGTAGAGCGCGGGCCAGCCGTCCGGCGTCTTCACGGCGCCGTCGACGAGGCGGGCGCCCTGCCTGTCGCCGATCTCGGCGAGCGGGGCGACCTCCTCGGTGGCGAAGCGGCCGGCTTCGGAAAGGATGGCGTCGACGAGGTCGTCCGTCAGGTCGCCGAGACGGCCGTTCTGAAGGGCGGGCGCCAGCCCCGCCACATGTTTCAGCGTGAACGCAATCTCCTCGACCGGCGCCTTGTACATCTCTATCCTCCTCCATCGCGCCCATCGGAGCGCGGCTTGTCGGCGGGAAGATTATTGATTTTTACGTAAACGTCAACGTTTTGCACCGCACTTCCAAAGAGAAACAGGCCGTCCGGTCTTTCGACCGGTCGGCCTGTTTCGGTGCCGGGGGAACCGTCCGGCACATCGAGCGCTTGGCCTCAGCGGTAAGGCGAGACGCACTGGCGGCGCGGGCCGTTATAGGGCTGGAACGTGTTGTCGTAGGCCCGGTACGAGCGGTAGCGGTTGGCGCACCAGTTCACATGCGAGCTGCCGCCGGCATAGGCGCGGTCGTTGGCGATCGCGCTGCCGATCAGGGCGCCCATGCCCATGGCGGCGAAGGGAACCCATGCATTGTCGCGGTGGCGGTAGTAGCCATAGCGCGGACCGTGGCGGTAATAGCGCCGGTCGTAGTAGCGCCCGCGGTCATAGCGGTGGTGCCGGTACATGCGCTGGCCGGACCAGCGGCGTTCGCTGTTCTGGCTCCAGCCGCTCGTGCGCAAATTGCGGAACTTGCGCCAGTAGCGCCGGTCGTCGACGCGCTGCACGGCCAATCCGTTATCCGCCTGCTGAACCTTCACGACCGGCAGGGGCATCGCCTGCGCCGGCACGACGGGCGTTGCGGCAAACAGCGCCGAAATGGCGACGACGAGGCATTTGCTTGTGAGTCTCATGGCACTTCTCCCGGATGGTTGCCCCGCGAGCGAATCGCGAGGCTTTGATACCGAACGCAACCGAGGCGGGATGGTTCCACCGCCCGGGCGGCGGCGGATGGCTTAGCGCTTCCTTAACCATGCCCGCCGCACCATGGCCGCTTGCGAAGGACCATCGATTCGCGCGGAGCATCCATGAACCCGAAGCTGCTTTCCGGCCTCGCCGCCCTCCTCCTATCGCCGGCTCTTCCAGCAGGCGCCGCGGATGTGGAGCCGTGGAAGAAGCCGGAAAACGCCATCGTCATCGATGCCTACGAACTGAACGAGATCGACTGGTCGCAGATGCTGTCCGACAAGCGCATCGCCGGCTTCATCTCGAAGGCCTCCGACGGGCTGCCGGAGAGCTATAGCTGCAAGGGCGACCATGGCGGCGACACGTTCGCCCATTGCAAGACCATGTGGCGCAAATATGCGGTGAGCCGGGAGCTCTACGAGACCCGCCGGCTGCTTGCCCGCTCGAAGGGCCTGCTGTGGGGCGCCTACCATCTGGCGCGGCCCGGCAACCCGGTCGACCAGGCAAACCACTTCCTCGCCTATGCCAATCCGCGCGACGACGAGATGATGGTGCTCGACATCGAGGGCCTCGATCCCGCCAGCTACATGTCTCTGGAAGATGCGCAGGTCTTTGCCGGCCATATCAAGACGCGCACCGGCCGCTACCCGGTGCTCTATACCAACCATGCGACCGCCCGCCATATCGCCGCCAACCGCGACAGGTACCGCATCCTCTCGCGCCTGCCGCTCTGGTATGCCCGCTACCGGCCGGGCATCGTGGGCAGCTTCCCGATGGGCAACTGGGACAATTACGCGCTCTGGCAGTTCTCAGCCGCCGCCAACTGCACGAAGCGCCGCTGCCCCTATCGCGTCAAGGGCACGGAAAACGACATCGACGTCAATGTGGCCCCCATGGACAAGGCGGCGCTGCGGCAGGTCTGGGCCTTCGGCAGCCTGCTGCCGGAAAAGCCTTTCGAGGTGCTGGACACCATGCTGACCGCGTCCATCCCCGCCACCGGGGCGCTGAAGGCCTCCGTCGAAGCCGCGGCGGCAACCGGCGCGGTGGCGCAGACGACAGGCGCGGTCACGCTTGCTTCCGGCACGTCCGCGACCTTTTCCATCAGCGTCGCGGCCGAAGCCGGCGCCGGCCTTGCGGCCGCGAGCACGGCGACGGTCACGCCCGGCCACCGCCTCGTCGAGGTCACGCCGCTCAACTACCAGGACCTCTGACTACCAGCCGCCGCCTCCGCCACCGCCACCGCCGCCGCCAGACGAGCCGCCGCCCGAGGAAAAGCCGGAGGACGAACTCTTCGGCGGATCGGGCAGCGAGGAGCGCATCGTACCGGCCATGGAGCCGGCAAAGCCGCCCATCCGGTCGGAGAAGCTGCCGGAGGAAAAGCCGTCGCCGTGATACCAGGCCGGCTGGTAGGCTGCAGCGGCCCCGGCGGCGGCCGCCGTCAGCAGCCAGCGGTCGAAGGCCTGCGACCAGGGCTTTTCGACGCCGAGCGCCACCGCATAGGGCAGCAGCGTCTCGTAATGGCGCGGCGACATTTCCGGCGCGCCGGCCATGTTCATGCGGTCCTTCTCGGCGAGCGTCAGGTATTGGCGCAGCCCGTCGATGCCGTCCATCATCCTGCGCCCGAGCGGCGTCGGCGCACCCATCAGGAAGAAGAAGACCAGGTTTGTGACGACGATGCCGCCGACGGCGGCAAAGAGCGGCAACTGCCCTGCCGCTTCCATCGAGGCGAAGACCGCGAGGGCGATCCCGCCGAAGACCGTCAAGAGGACGAAGCCGACGAAGGCGATGAGCGCGACGGCGAAGATGCGCGCGCCGAGCGTCTTCGCCTGCCGGAGATTCTGCCCGAGCCCGACCGCGAAGACGGACACGAAGACCGAGGCGAAGACAGGCAGGATGACGAGCACGGCGCCCTCCTCCGGCAGCGAGCCGAAGACGAGGAGCGCGGCGAGGCAGGCCAGCGAGAGCACGATGCCGAGGATCACCTGCGGCCAGTTGGCATGGTAATATTTCAGCCGGTGCTCCTTCTCCATCGCGTCGCGGAAATCGGCGCCGAGCTTCTGCACGCTCCTGCCGTTCGACTTCTCGATGACGAAGGCGCTGCCTGCCGCCGGCAGGGCCGCAAGCAGGGTCGCCTCCCCGGTCGGCAGGCGGGCGGGCACCGGCTTGTCCGTGCGCGTGACGGTGATGGAGTTCCTGAGGTCGCCGAGTTCGACCAGGCCCTTGACGGCGAGGCTGAGGAAGGCGGCGGAGACCGCCGTCCAGCCGTGACCGCCAAACCCCTTCCCGTCGATATAGTTGACCAGCGCCGGGGAGATGCCTTCCGGCGCATCCCAGCGGGGCACGACCACGCCGCGCGGCGGATCGCGCCCGACGGCGCGCCATGCCCAGAGATAATAGAAGAGAACGACGACGAAGCCGCCGAGGGCGAGGAAGAGATCGCGGTTGTCCTTGAAGAACAGGGCGCGTTCCTCGGACGCCGTCGGCTTGTCGATGCTTCCCGCCGGCATCTTCACGCCGATCGTCAGGCCCTCCTGCGGCCCGAGCGGGCGTGTCGTCTCGAACAGCGCCCGCTCGCCTCGGTTTTCCGCGCGGGCGTTCCTGTCCGTCGCGCCGAAGGGGCCGGTGAAATAGGTGAGCTCACTGGCGCTGACGCCCGGGGGCATCGTCACCGTGGCGCTCGCCCGGCGGATCGGGAAGGCCCATTCCGTGCCGGTGACGTTCCAGAACAGCTCGTCGTGCGTGTCGAAGAAGCGGATCTGCCGCGTCGTCTCGTAGGTCAGGCGGTAATCGTGGAAGCCCGGGTCGAGGCGCGTGTCCGACGAGCCGAAGAAGATGCGGACGCCGCGGCGGATGCTTTCCGTATGGTAGGGCTCCGGGCGCCCGTCGCGCTCGACGCCCAGGATCCTGAAGCCGACCTCCTTCTCGCGGCCGTCCGCATCGGTGAAGGTCAGCGGAAAGTCGCGGTAGATGCCGCGGCGGATCCGGTCGCCCTCGGCATGGACGCGCATCGTCTCGGTGACGGTGAGCGTGCCGTTCCTCGCGACCGCGATGTCGGAATGATAGCTGTCGAAATATTCCTCGGCCCGCGCCGCGCCCCCGGCCAGAAGGCAGAGCCACAGGGCGAGGAGGGCGGCAATCCGCGTCATCGCGCGCCCCGGATCAGAACTTGACCGTGGGCACGGCCCGGTCCGCCGGGTTGTCGATCTCGAAATAGGGCGCCTTTGCGAACTTGAAGAGGCTGGCGAGGAGGTTCGACGGGAAGCTCTCGACCTTGACGTTGAGATCGCGCGCCGCGCCGTTGTAGTAGCGCCGCGACATCTGGATCTCGCCCTCGATGGTCTCCAGCGTCTGCTGCAGCTCGGCGAAGTTCTGGTTGGCCTTGAGGTCCGGATAGGCCTCGGCAAGGGCGAAGAGGCGGCCGAGCGCCTGGCTCAGCATGCCCTCGGCCTCAGCGCGGCCGGCGACGTCGCCGGCGGGCACGACCTGCGCCCGGTTGCGCAGCTCGACGACCTTTTCCAGCGTCTCCTTCTCGTGCGCGGCGTAGCCCTTCACGGTTTCGAGGAGGTTGGGAATCAGGTCGGCGCGGCGCTTCAACTGAACGTCGATGCCGGACCAGGCCTCCTCCTTCACCTGCCGTGCCCGCACGAGGCCGTTGTAGATGACGATGGCATAGATGACGACCACTGCGGCGATTGCCAGACCGATCATGCGTTTCCGAGCTCCCTGTTCGCGCCTTGCGGGAGATTAGCATCAGCAACGCCGCTGGAAAGCCCCGCAAGACCGCTTTCTGCCGCAACGATTGGAACCGGCCGGCCTTTCAGGCGGTCAGGCCGCGTCCTTCGCCCAGTTCGCGCCGCCCGCATCCGTCAGCAGGAAGGCCTCGCCGCATTCCTTGGCCAGCACGCGGACGCGCGCGATGTAGCGCTCGCGCTCCGTCACGGAGATGACGCCGCGTGCATTCAGCAGGTTGAAGATATGCGAGGCCTTGATGCACTGGTCGTAGGCGGGCAGCACGCATTTGTGCAGCGCGTTGGTGTCGCCCGGCGCACCGGCCGCAAGAAGCGCCTGGCACTCCTTTTCCGCATCGATGAAGTGCCGGTGCAGCATGGCCGTGTCGGCATATTCGAAGTTATGGCGGGAATATTCCTGCTCGGCCTGCAGGAAGACGTCGCCATAGGTGATCTTCTCGTCGCCCTCGCGGCCGTTGAAGTTGAGGTCGTAGACATTGTCGACGCCCTGCACATACATGGCGAGGCGTTCGAGACCATAGGTCAGCTCGCCCGCCACGGGCGCGCATTCGATGCCGCAGACCTGCTGGAAATAGGTGAACTGCGAGACCTCCATGCCGTCGCACCAGCATTCCCAGCCGAGGCCCCAGGCGCCGAGCGTCGGGCTTTCCCAGTCGTCCTCGACGAAGCGCACGTCGTGCAGCAGCGGATCGAGGCCGATGGCGGCGAGCGAGCCGAGATAGAGTTCCTGGAGGTTCGACGGGTTCGGCTTCAGGATGACCTGGTACTGGTAATAGTGCTGGAGACGGTTCGGGTTCTCGCCGTAGCGGCCGTCCGAGGGGCGGCGCGAGGGCTGCACATAGGCGGCGCGCCAGGGCTTCGGGCCGAGGGCGCGCAGGGTCGTTGCCGGATGGAACGTGCCGGCGCCCACCTCCATGTCGTAGGGCTGGAGGACCGCGCAGCCCTTGTCCGCCCAGTAGTCGTGCAGCGTCAGGATCAGCCCCTGGAAGGAGCGGGTCGGGTTCATGTGGTCAGGCAGGGCGGCAGGGGTCATCGGTTCGTGTCCGGGCATTCGGGAAAAGCTGGCGGACTGGTGCCACGATGCGCCCGAGGGGTCAAGGGTTTCGGGCGGCGGGCCGCCGCGCCTCGCCTCAATGCCGCTCGAGCGAGCGGAAGAGCCCGGAGCCCGCCGCCTGGGTGACGGCCTGCACGCGCTGCGGCGCAAGGCCGGGCACCTGCCGGAGCCGGCGGCGCGTGCCGCCCGGCACGCGGGCGGCGTACCATGCCGCAAGGGCGGGCAGCTCGCCGCGAAGCGTGCCCTTCGGTTGCCAGCCGAGCGCCCTCAGCGCGGCGGTTTCGACCGGCGGGCGGCTGGCATTGTCCGGCCGGCCGCCGGTGAAGGTGACGCCGGCAACCGGATCCTGCACGGCGTCGAGCACCATGCGGGCGACGGAGAGGATGTCGTAGAGGTCGTCTCCCGCCACGTTGTAGGTGGCGTTCTCCGCGCCGTGCGTGACGACGGTCCTCAGCGCCGAGCAGAAGTCGGCCATCGTCACGAAGGCGCGCAACTGCAATCCGTCGCCGTGCACCGGCAGCGGGCGGCCGACGGCCGCCATTTCCAGGAAGCGCGGCAGCAGCTTCTCCGCATTCTGGCGCGTGCCGACGATATTGACCGGGCGCAGCACGCGGATGTCGAGGCCGAAGGAGCGGCGAAGGCCGGCGATCAGCATCTCGGCGGCCGCCTTGGAGGCGCCGTAGGGATTGTCCGGCAGGAGCGGCGCGCGCTCGCCGGCCGGCTCGCCCGTGCCGGCGCCATAGACCTCCGCGGTGCCGACATGGATCATCAGCGGCACGCCGCGCCGGCCCATCGCCTCGACGAGCACCTGGGTGCCGAGCGCATTGGCGACCGTGAAGCGTTCCGGCACCGAGAAAGCGCGCTCGACATGGCTTTCGCCGGCCGCGTGCACGACGAGGTCGGCGTCCCTGAGCATCTCCGTCACGAGGTCGAGATTGCCGACGTCGCCCTGCTGGATCGTCACGCGGCCCGTGCGGAAGGCGGCGTCGAGATGGGACATGTCGGCGGCATAGGTGAAGGCGTCGAGCACGCGGATGCGGGCATCCGGGCAATGCACCAGGAGGTCGTCGACGATGTGCGAGCCGACGAAGCCGGCGCCACCGGTCACGACGATGGTGCGGATCCGGTCGAGGGCGAGCGAGGCCATGGCAAACTCCGTTCAATGCGGGCGGTATCTCGTCCACAGATCGGCCCGCCTGCGCGCGGGCGCAACGGCGGAGGGCGCGCGCAACGGATAAATGCGGCGTTAACCTTACGCGGCGTGGTTAATGTGCCGGCGCGGCACGGCACCCTCCCTGCGACGGTCCCGCAACGGGACAGGCGCGCAGCGCAACGCTACTCGTCGCGGCGCAGGCGATATTCGCCGGTCTCGGGATCCTTGACGAGGGTGCCGTTCGCGCCGGTGCGGCGCTCCTCCTCGGTGCGGCGGCGCTCGCGGCTCAGGCGCTCGGCATCGGTCACGAACTTGCGATAGCCGTACCAGGCGAGCCCGACGACCAGAAGCAGAAAGATGATCTGGGCCATCGCCCCTCCCCATTGTTCTTGGCGGCGCCCTAGCCGGAAAGGCCGAAGCGGCCCCACAGCGCCTTTTCTTCCGCGAGGCCGGCCAGTGCCGCCACGCCCGCAGAGCCTATACGCTCCGCCACGTCCCCGGAAAGCCCCCCGACGCCCGGGGCCTTGCGACCAAACAGCCCTTTCGGCGCGGAGACGAGCTCCAGCCGCGTCTTCGGCCCGTAGCGGCGCTTCAATTCCGAGCGCATGTCGGCAAGTCCGTCGACAAGGCCGAGCGCGCGGCCGCGCGTTCCGGTCCAGAACAGGCCGGAGAAGAGGTCCGGGTCGTCGGCGAGCTTGCCGCCGCGCCGCGCCTTCACCATGTCGATGAAGACCTGGTGGATCTCGAGCTGGAGGGATTTGAGGTATTCGATCTCGTTCTCCCGCTCCGGCTGGAACGGATCGAGGATCGCCTTGTTGGTGCCGGCGGTGTAGACGCGGCGCTCGACGCCGATCTTCTTCAGCATTTCCGGAAAGCCGAAGCCGCCCGAGACGACGCCGATCGAGCCGACGATGGAGGTGGGATCGGCGAAGATCTCGTCGCCGGCCAGCGCGATCATGTAGCCGCCGGAGGCCGCGACGTCCTCGACGAAGACGAGAACCTGCTTGTTCTTCTCGGCCGCAAGGTCGCGGATGCGCTGGAAGATCAGCCGCGACTGCACCGGCGAGCCGCCGGGCGAATTGATGGATATGGCGACCGCCGGGGCATCCTTGTAGGCAAAGGCCTTTTCCAGCGCCGTGGCGACGCCGGCAAGATTCAGCGCCGGCCGGAACTGGCTGCCGCCCGCCATGATCGCGCCTTGCAGCCGGACGACCGGGATGGCGATCCCTTCCTTGCGGAACTTCTTCGGCACCAGCCTCTTCAAAAATCCGGCCATCGCGCGACCCTGTCTCCTGTTCGGTTGCCCGGCAGATGTATGCACGACCGGCGAAAACGCAATGGCAAGCCTGAAAAATCAGGTCCTCGGCAGGCGCGGATAGGCGGCGAGGCCGTTGTTGAGGTCGTCGACGAAGGGGGTGAAAGCGTGCTGGCCGGGCTCGTGCATGACGAGCGGCATGCGCAGCGAGAGCCTGCTGCGCGAGCCCTTGATGGCCGTGACGAGGATGCGCAGGGCCACTTCCCCGGCACGGGCGTGGAGGGCGGTGATCTCGATGCCGCCGAAGCGGCGGCCGCAGGCCGCGATGATTTCGGCGATGGACTGCGGGCGGGCGATGAGGGAGAGCTGGCCGCCCGGCTTCATGATGGCGCCCGCCGTCTTGATCCAGCGCTCGAAGAGGTCGTCGTCCATGGCATGGGCCTGCGCCTTCAGGGCATCCGGCGTGCGGCTGTCGACGCGGTCGTTGAAGGGCGGGTTCATGATGACGTGGTCGTAGACGTCGTCGAGAAGGCCGGCCGCGATGCGCGCCTTGCCCGAGAGCGCGACATCCGCCTCCAGCACCGAGACGCGGCCCGCAAGGGCGGCGTTCCCGGCAAGCGCCAGCGTCTTGCGGGCAAAGCCCGCCATCAGCGGCGCACGCTCGACGAGCGTCACCTCCGCTGTCCCGATGCGCGAGGCGACGGCAAGGCCGGCCGCGCCCGCCCCCGCCCCGAGGTCGGCAACCCGCATCGGCCCCTCGCCCGCGACCAGCGCGGCGAGCAGCATCGCATCCATGCCGGAGCGATGGCCGATGCCCTTCGGCTGGACGAGGTGGAAGCGGCCGTAGTGGAAGGCATCGACGGTTTCGCGGACGGTCATGGGCGGGAGGTCTCGGCGGCGGAGGGCGCGGGGTTACCCCCGACGCAGGACACGAAGGCCACACCCCTCACGGCCGCAGCTCCGCCCCAAGCCCGGCATCCATGAGGATGCGCCGCGCCTCGTCCTTGCGGTCCGCCTCCACCAGGAAGCGGCGCGGCAGCATGCCGAGGGAGCCTTCGAGGATGCTCATGCCCTCGTCGGCGATCAGGCAATGGATGCCCGCCTCCTTCATCAGGCTTTCCGCGAAGGAGAGCAGGACGGCGTCGTTGGTACGGATCAGTTCGATCATTCCGGTCTTTTCCAGCCTTAATTCCGAGAGCGGGACAATTCGCCTCTTGCCGCAGAAGGCCCCGCTTTCTATTGTCTTTCAACAAAAATGAACAGGAGTCCGGGCATTTGGGCGTCGTGATACCGCTTGAAGAAGGCAAAAACAAACAGGCATCGGTGAAGCCGCTCGTCGACCTTACGAAAGCCGACATGGAGCGGGTGAACCAGCTCATCCTGTCGAAGGCCGGTTCGGACGTGCAGATGATCCCGGAAGTCGCCAACCATCTGATTTCCTCAGGCGGCAAGCGCCTGCGTCCCATGCTGACGCTCGCGGCCGCCTCGATGTTCGGCTATGACGGCGACCACCACATCAAGCTCGCCACCAGCGTCGAGTTCATGCACACGGCGACGCTGCTGCACGACGACGTGGTGGACGAGAGCGACATGCGCCGCGGCAAGTCCACCGCCCGCATGATCTGGGGCAACCAGGCGAGCGTGCTCGTCGGCGATTTCCTGCTCGGCCAGGCCTTCAAGATGATGGTCGAGGTCGGCTCGCTGGAAGCGCTCGACGTGCTCTCCACCGCCGCCACCGTGATCGCGGAAGGCGAGGTGCTGCAGCTCTCCGTCGCCAAGAACATGGAAACGACCGAGGACGACTATCTCGAGGTCATCCGCGCCAAGACGGCCGCGCTCTTCGCCGCCGCCGCCGAAGTCGGCCCGATCATCGCCAATACGAGCCGGGCCGAGCGCAACGCGCTGAAGTCCTACGGCATGAATCTCGGCCTTGCCTTCCAGCTCGTCGACGATGCGCTGGACTATGGCGGCAAGGCCGCCGATCTCGGCAAGAACACCGGCGACGACTTCCGCGAGGGCAAGATCACGCTGCCGGTCATCCTGGCCTGGCGGCGCGGCACGGCGGAAGACCGCGCCTTCTGGCGCGAGGCCATCGAGGGCGGCAACAGCGACGACGCCAACCTGGAGCGCGCATTCGGCCTCATCACCCGCTATGGCGGCCTTGCCGATACCATCGCGCGCGCCCAGCACTACGGCATGATCGCCCGCGACGCGCTTGCCCCGCTGCCGGCCTCGCCGTGGAAGAGCGCGCTGCTCGAGGTCATCGACTTCTCCATCGCCCGCGTGAGCTGATCGCACCGAAACCGGCGCGGCAGGATTTTCTTGCCGCACCGCGCCAAAAAAGCCATTCTCTACCGTCATGAGTCCGTGACTGATTTGGGCGCCGTCGTGGCACGACCTGTCATGCATGGCCTCAATTCACGAGTTCTACGGCGTCGCTTCGCGTTAAGGATGATGCGCGATGGCGTAGGGGGCGAACTCCATACTTTCCGGCGAAAGGCATCTTGATGCGGCATTCCCTTCTCCTTCGGCTTCTTTCCGGCGTGGCGCTTGCGGCCAGCATCGCGCTCACCGGTCCCCTGGCGGCGTTCGCGGAGGAAAAGCCCGCGGTAGCGGCCGCCGCCGAGGAAACGCCCTTCGACCCGGCGAGCGTCAACACCTTCTCCGGCGCGTTCCTTGCCGCCCGCACCGCGGATTTCGACAAGGACTACGAGACCGCCGTCGCGCTCTACAAGATCGCGCTGCAGTTCGACCCGACCAATTCGGACGTCAAGCAGCGGCTGATGGTGACGCAGCTCATGGACGGCAACTTCTCCGAAGGCGTGAAGCTTGCCGACACGCTGAAGAACGACCCGGCCGTCGAGCGCATCACCTCCGTGGTGCGCGCCATGGAGGCGATCCGCAAGCGTGAATACAAGACCGCGGAAAAGATCCTCGCCTACAACGGCCCGAACGACCTCGACCGCATGATGAACGACCTGCTGCTCGCCTGGGCCAGGTTCGGCGACGGCAAGCCGAAGGAAGCGCTCAAGCTGATCGGCGGCATGAAGGGGCCGGAGTGGCTCGCCATCTTCAAGAACTACCATGCCGGGGCGCTCGCGGCGGCGGCCGGCGACAAGGCCACGGCCCGTGCGCGGCTCAACGAGGCGATCCTCGACCGCAACGGCGCGAGCGCCGCACCCGACACGTTCCTGCGCGCCGTGATGGCGCTGGCGCGCCTGGAGGCGCGCGAGGGCAACAAGCAGAAGGCGCTCGACGCGGTTTCCGTCGGCGACAACTTCATCACCAGCTATGCGCCGCTGAAGGCGCTGCGCCAGAGCATCGAGGCGGGCGAAAAGCAGGAACAGCAGGTGCGCACCGCCGCGCAGGGCGCCGCCGCCGTTCTCTTTTCCATCGGCGGCGCGCTGAACCGCGACGGCGCTGAAGACATCGTCTCGCTCTACCTGCAGGCCGCGCGCGCGCTCGACCCTGACAGCGACGACGTGCTGGTGCTTCTGGGCGGCCTCGCCGAGACGCAGAAGAAGCCGGAAAAGGCGATCGAATATTACCGCGCCGTGCCGGAAAAGTCGCCGATGCGGCGCATTTCCGAGCTGCAGCTCGGCCTCAACCTCAACGACACCGGCAAGGTGGACGATGCCAAGACGCATCTCCAGGCGCTGATCGACGCCGATCCGGCGGACCTTCGCTCCTACCTCGCGCTCGGCAGCGTGCTTTCCGACGCCAAGGACTACAAGGCGATGGCCGCGCTCTACGACAAGGCCGTGGACGTCATCGGCAACGTGCCCCAGCGCAACCACTGGAGCATCTTCTTCCAGCGCGCCATCGCCTATGAGCGGCTGAAGGAATGGGAAAAGGCCGAGCCGAACTTCCGCAAGGCGCTGGAGCTCAACCCCGACCAGCCGCAGGTGCTGAACTATCTCGGCTATTCCTGGGTGGACATGAACATGAACCTCGGCGAGGGGCTGGACATGATCCGCAAGGCGGTGAGCCTGAAGCCGGACGACGGCTATTTCGTCGATTCGCTCGGCTGGGCCTACTATCGCATGGGCCGCTTCGACGACGCGGTGGTGGAACTGGAACGGGCGGCCGAACTGAAGGCCGGCGACCCGGCGATCAACGACCATCTCGGCGATGCCTACTGGCGCGTGGGCCGCAAGCTGGAGGCGACCTTCCAGTGGAACCGCGCGCTCGGCCTGAAGCCGGAAGAAGCCGAGATCCCGAAGATCAAGCTGAAGATCGAAAACGGCCTGCCGGAGCTCCAGAAGACCGAGCCGGCCTCTGCCGAAGCCAAGGACGACAAGCCCGTGCAGAACACCGCGCCGGAAGGCAAGGCGGCAGACCGCAAGTCCTGACGCGATGCCTGCCGACAGCCTTTCGGGCTTCGCCGTCCTCGAAGAGGCTCGGGCCAAGGTCAACCTCGCGCTCGCCGTCGTCGGCCGGCGCGAGGATGGCTACCACCTCCTCGAAAGCCTCGTGACCTTCACCGCCTTCGGCGACCGCCTCGGCCTGTCGCCGGCGGCGGAAGACCGCTTTACCGTTTCCGGCCGCTTTTCCGGCGCGCTGGCGACCGAGGAAGACAATCTCGTCGTCCGCGCGCGTGACCGGCTGCGCGCCGCGCTCGCCCGCCGCGGCCATGCCGGCCCGCCCGTCCATATCCATCTCGAAAAGAACCTGCCCGTCGCCTCCGGCATCGGCGGCGGCTCGGCGGATGCGGCGGCGACCCTGCGCGGCCTTCTCGCGCTCTGGCAGGCCCGCCTTCCGCAGGACGAATACGACGCCCTCGCCCTCGGGCTCGGCGCCGACGTGCCCATGTGCCTTGCCGGCCGGCCGCTGGTCGCCCGCGGCGTCGGGGAGGACATCACGCCCGTTTCCATGCCGGCGCTGGCCATGGTGCTGGCCAATCCGCTGGCCGGCGTTTCCACCCCCGCCGTCTTTACGGCACTCGCCTGCCGGCAAAACCCGGCGCTCGCGCTGGAGACGGCCCCATCCGACTGGCTTTCGGCGATCGGCCGCCTGCGCAACGACCTGGAACCCCCTGCCCGCCGCCTCTGCCCGGACATCGCGCGGATCTCCGAGGCCCTTGCCGCGACCGGCGCGCGCGCGGTGCGCATGTCCGGTTCCGGCGCGACCTGCTTTGCGCTACATGCTTCACAGGCAGCGGCGGAGGAAGCGGCGACGGCGCTTTCTCAGCGGCATCCGCACTGGTTTTTCGCCGCGACGACAACGCTCGGAGCGACCGATGGCGACGATTGACGAAACACGGCCCTTCATTCCCGTCGGCATTGCCGTGCTGACCGTCTCCGACACGCGCACGCCCGAGACCGACCGCTCCGGCGACACGCTCGCCGCGCGCATCGCGGAGGCCGGCCACCGGCTCGTCGCCCGCGCCATCGAGCCGGACGACGTCGGCGCGATCCGCGCGCGGGTGGAGGCCTGGACACGGGACGAGGCCATCGACGTGGTCATCACCACGGGCGGCACGGGCTTTACCGGCCGCGACGTGACGCCGGAGGCGCTGGAGCCGATCTTCGAGAAGCGCATGGATGGTTTTTCCGAGGTCTTCCACCGCATTTCCTACGACAAGATCGGCACCTCGACGATCCAGTCGCGCGCGACCGGCGGCGTCCTCAACGCCACCTTCGTCTTCGTGCTGCCCGGCTCGCCCGGCGCCTGCAAGGACGCCTGGGACGGCATCCTCAGGGCGCAGCTCGACTATCGCCACATGCCCTGCAATTTCGTGGAGATCATGCCGCGCCTCGACGAGCACCTGAAGCGCTCCGCCGGCTAGGACATCCTTCGACCAGGCCGAATCGCGGATAAGCTGCCCTGAGTGGGAGCGGAAACGGTCAGCGCAGGCCCGCGCGCATCGCCTTCACCGCCCAGGCGGGCACGATCTCGGCAACGAGCTGGCGCGCCCTGCCCTTCGCGACCTCGGCGAGCCCCATGCCCCGCCGCGCCGTCCCGGCCGCCTCGCGCTTGCTGACGAGATAGCCCTTTTCCAGCGGCGGCGTGCGCCCGAAGCGCCGAAGGAAGGACCGTCGGTGGTTGCGGGATATGGCGAAGCGGGCGGGCTTCGGATCGACCGCGACATGGTCGACGACGGCATCGACCCAGCCGGCCAGCGGCCGGGCGCCGGGTTCCAGCAGCAGCAGCCAGTCGCCCCGCGCCGACTGCACGACCTCCTTCAGGTCCCATTCAGCGAGAAAACGGCAGCCCGCGGCATCCGCCACCCGGGCGGAACCGTCGCGCGAACCATGGTCGAGCACGATCACGTCGCGCACGATCCCCTCGACCGCGCCCGCGACCAGCGCCGACAGCGTCTGCGCCAGCTCCGCCTCGTTGTCCCGGCATTCCATGATGATCGTCAGCATGGTTTCCCATACCGCATCGCTGCATCGATTTCCACCGCGCTGGCCGGTTCGATGGATCGCGGAAATTTGTTCTTGCAATGTTCTCATTTCGGCGATAGGAATATAGTCATTGAATCGGGGCGAGACGGCCCCGTCGGAGACAGCCATGAACGATGTTGTGAGCCTCAGGCAGGGTGCGCTGGCACCCGGCCACACGAAGGACGTTGCCGACGCCCTGATGGCCCAGACGGGCATGCGCGTCGAGGCGGACCGGCGGCGCGGCCGCGGTGCGGGCCTCAATTTCACGGGGCGTTTCGAGCCGGTGACGCGCGAGGCGTTCGACGACGGCTGGCAGACGCTGGAGGAGCTTCCGCCCTTCCGCACGGAGGTGCAGGTCGAAAAGCCGCGCACGATCATCACCCGCAACGAATCGCCGGACATTCCCTTCGACCGTTCGATCAATCCCTATCGCGGCTGCGAGCATGGCTGCATCTACTGCTTCGCCCGGCCGACGCATGCCTTCATGGGTCTTTCCGCCGGCCTCGACTTCGAGGCGAAGCTCTTCGCCAAGCCCGATGCGCCGAAGCTCCTGGAACGGGAGCTTTCCAAGCCCGGCTACAAGCCGCGCGTCATCGCCATCGGCACCAATACCGACCCCTACCAGCCGATCGAGAAGGAGTGGCGCATCATGCGGCAGATCCTCGAGGTGCTGGACAAGGCGAACCACCCCGTCTCCATCGTCACCAAGTCGGCGCTCGTCATGCGCGACATCGACATCCTCTCGCGCATGGCGACGCGCGGGCTCGCATGGGTCGGCATGTCCGTCACCACGCTCGACCGCAAGCTCGCCCGCACCATGGAGCCGCGCGCCGCAACCCCGCCGCGCCGGCTGGAGGCGATCCGCGCGCTGTCGGAGGCCGGCATCCCGACGGCGATCATGATGGCGCCGATCATTCCCGGGCTCAACGACCACGAGATCGAGCGGGTGCTCGATTCGGGCAAGGCGGCGGGCGCGCTCGAAGCGAGCTACGTCCTGCTCCGCCTGCCGCTGGAGGTGAGCCCGCTCTTCCGCGACTGGCTGCTGCGCCACTATCCGGACCGCTACCGCCATGTCATGTCGCTGGTGCGCTCCATGCGCGGCGGCAAGGATTACGACGCCGAGTTCGGCAAGCGCATGAAGGGCGCCGGTCCCTATGCCTGGCAGATCGCCCGCCGCTTCGAGATGGCGTCCAAGCGGCTGGAGCTGACCCGTACCCGCCGCACCCTCGCGCTCGACCAGTTCATCCCGCCCTCGGGCAGCGGCGTGCAGCTTTCGCTCTTGTAAGCACGGCGGCCTGGCTGCCGCCCATGAGATGAAACGGCGGCCGCAATGGCTGTCTCCCCGCCGGGGAGACAGTCGCGGCAGCGGAATGAGGGGATGCCGCAGGCAAGGCAGGCCAAGGCACCATCCGCTTCGCCGGTCCATTCGTCTCCCTCTTTCCATCGGGGAAGGATGGGTGGCGGCGCAGGCCGGGCTGAAACGACTTTGTTGCCGGGCCTTCATGCCCGGCCTCTTCTTCCGCCGCGCCAGTCCCCGGGCGCGCCGGTCGTTCCTCCGGCATCCGCCTCCTGCCGGAGGGCTTGCAGGGAATCGGATGGATGTGCGAGGTTCGCCGCATGTCCCGTCCCACATCCTCCGATTCCCGCCTTCTTTTCGACCTGCCCGAAGGGCCGGACTTCTCGATGGAGCTCGCCGCGCGCAAACGGGGCCTGTGGCCGGTCGCCGGCACGGACGAGGCGGGCCGAGGGCCGCTCGCGGGACCTGTCGTCGCCGCCGCGGTGGTGCTCGACCCGGACAATATCCCGCCCGGCCTGCACGATTCCAAGCAGCTCAGCGCGGCGCGGCGCGAGGCGCTGTTCACGCTCATCATGCAGAGCGCCTTCGTCTCCGTCGCCTCCAGCTCGTCGCGCCGCATCGACGTCATCGACATCCGCAAGGCGAGCCTCGACGCCATGCGCCGCGCGGTTTCGGGCCTGGAGGTCGCGCCGAAGCTGGTGCTGACGGACGGACGCGACGTGCCGCCGGGCCTTGCCTGCGAGGGCCGCGCCGTCGTCAAGGGCGATGCGCTGTCCCTTTCCATTGCCGCCGCCTCCATCGTCGCCAAGGTCATGCGCGACCGCATGATGGCCCGCGCCGAAACCACCTTCCCCGGCTACGGCTTTTGCATCCACGCCGGCTACGCCACCGAGGTCCACCGCAAGGCCATCCAGTCCATCGGCCCCTGCCGCCTCCATCGCATGAGCTTCCGGCCGCTGCGGCAGGACTGACCACCTGCGGCGAGCGGCCGACGCCCGCTCCGCGGAGCCCGGCTCCGACGTTCATACCGACGCGACCCGGCTTCGCCCCTACGCCGGCACCGCATGCGCTTGTGGCCGCGGCGCGGCAATGGACGCCGCTCGTTGAAAGGCCGGCCTGTATCGAGCGACCCACTTGCCATCGCGGCTCTCTGCTTCGCCGCCCCTCGTCTCAGCCGTTCTCAGGGGGCATAGGCCCTCCCCTCCGGCGCGTTTTTCCCGTACGCTCACACCGGTATTGGCGTTGCGGAGAAAGACATGGAGACGGCCGTCGGGAAGCTGTTCGAACGATACGAGCGCCTCTTCAATCGATCCCTCGGCGGCAAGGCCGACATGGACGAGCTCGTATCCCTCTATGCCTGCGAATTCATCGGTGCGGCCCCGGCCGGGGTGCGCACGGGCAAGAACGACGCGCAGTTCCAGCGCGCCCTGGCGGACGGCTACGCCCGTTACCGGGCGATCGGGACGAAGGCGATGCGGATCCGCACCATCCGCCTCTCCCCGATGGACACGCTGCATTGCGTGGCCCATGTCTCCTGGGTCGCCACCTATGCCCGGAAGGACCAGCCCGACGTGACCGTCGACTTCGACGTTCACTACCTCGTCCGGATGCTGGATGGCGAGGCGACGGTGTTCGGCTGGGTGACGGGCGACGAGCAGGCGCTTTTGGAGAAGCACGGCATCGTCTAGCCTTTCGCGCGGGACTGGACAGACCGTTGCCGGGGCGGCATCCGGCGAGCTGCCGCCCAATGCAAAAGGCCGCCCGGTGGGCGGCCTCTTGAAATCGTTCCCGTGAAGGGCCTCAGTTGAGGCGGGACTTCACTTCGCTGACGGCGTTCTCGAAGAGCGCCTTGCCGGTGGCGGCATCCGCCTTGGCGGCGATGACCTTCTCGGCGGCGGCGACGGCGAGGTCGACGGCGGCGGCGCGCACGGCGTTGATCGCGTCGGCTTCCGCCTGCTTGATCTTCTGCTCGGAGAGCGCCGTGCGGCGGGTGACGTATTCTTCCGTCTTCTGCTTGGCTTCGGCGGTCAGCGCGCTTGCCTCGCGTTCAGCGGCGGCGACGATGCTGGCGGCTTCCGCCTCGGCATCCTTGCGCTTGCGCTGGTATTCGGCGAGCAGGTGCTGGGCCTCCTCGCGAAGACGCTTGGCCTCGGCCAGCTCGTTCTGGATCTTCTCGGCGCGGGCGTCGAGGCCCTTGGCCATCATGCCCGGAACCTTGAGGTAGGCGATGAGGGCCAGGAACAGCAGGAGGCCGACAAAGGCGTAGAATGTTGCGTCGAATTCCATCGAAACCTCCCTTACTCGCCTGCGGCCGATTTGACGGCGGAAGCGATCTCGGCCTTGGTGGCCTTGGCGCCGATGAGCTGTTCGACGACGGCCGCCGTGGTTTCCTCGGCGATCGTGCCGACATCGGCAAGCGCCTTGGCCTTGATCTCGGCGATGCGGTTCTCGGCGCCGGCGATCTTGTCCTGCAGCGAGGCTTCGATCTTGGCGCGCTCGGCATCGGCCCTGGCCTTGGCTTCGTCGCGGGCGGTCGCGGCAATGACGTTGCCCTTGGCGCGGGCGCTCGCGAGGTCCTGCTCGTAGGACGCGATCGCGGCATCCGCTTCCGCCTTCAGGCGGGCGGCTTCGTCGAGATCCTGCGCGATGCGGTCGTGACGCGTCTCCAGGATGCCGCCGATGCGCGGAATGACGACCTTCGACATGAGAAGGTAGAAAAGACCGAAGGTGATCGCCAGCCACAGGAGCTGCGATGCGAACGTGGTCTGGTCGAAAGGCGGGAAGACGCCGGTGGCGTGCTCTTCACCATGTGCGACACCCGTTTCGGTGTGCACTTCGCCTGCCGGCTGGGCCTCATGCGTGGTAACGGCAGGAGTCTCGGCCTGGGCGATTTCGAAAGGGGTGGACTCGGCCGACGCCGGGGTCACGGACATGCTCACCTCCAGGGGGCATTCTCAATCATGTACTCAAGCGTACGGTGGACCACGGCCCAACGGGCCATGGTCCGGTCCTCGGCCGATATCAGACGGCGAAGAGGAGAAGGAGAGCGATGAGCAGCGAGAAGATGCCCAGAGCTTCCGTAACGGCGAAGCCGAATACGAGACGGCCGAACTGGCTGTCAGCAGCAGACGGGTTGCGCAGAGCGCCGGAGAGGTAGTTGCCGAAGATGTTGCCGAGGCCGAGAGCCGTGCCGGCAAGACCGAACGTGGCAAGACCTGCGCCGATGAACTTTGCTGCTTCCGCTTCCATGTTGAACTCCTTGAATGGGTTGTTGCGGCTTATGAGCGACGCCCGAGGGCGCCGGCGACTGTTTCCTTAGTGACCACCCGGATGCACGGCATCGTTGAGGTACATGCATGTCAGAACTGCGAAGACATAGGCCTGCAGGAACGACACGAGGAATTCGAGACCGGTCAGGGCGACGGTCATGAGAAGGGGCAGGATCGCACCGGCGACACCCACGGCGCCAAGCGCGCTCAGCGAGGTGACGAAGCCGGCGAAGACCTTCAGCGTGATGTGACCCGCCAGCATGTTGGCGAAGAGACGGATCGAGAGGCTGATCGGACGCGAGAGGAACGAGATGATCTCGATCGAGACGACCAGCGGCAGCAGCGCGCCGGGCACGCCTGATGGCACGAAGAGCTTGAGGAAGCCGAAACCGTGCTTGTAGAAACCGTAGACGATGACCGTGCCGATGACGAGGATCGCCAGCGCGAAAGTGACGATGATCTGGCTGGTGACCGTGAAGAAGTAGGGCACCATGCCGAGCAGGTTCGCGGTCAGCACGAACATGAAGAGCGAGAAGACGAACGGGAAGAACTTCATCCCGTGGCTGCCCGCCCCCTCCCTCAGCATCGAGGCGATGAATTCGTAGGACATTTCCGAGACCGACTGCATGCGGCTCGGCACGAGGCCGCGCTGGCCCGTGGTGAAGTAGAGGAAGCCCGCGGCGGCCGCGACGGTGGCGACCATGAACAGCGAGGCATTGGTGAACGAGAAATCGATGCCGCCGATCTCGATCGGAACAATCTTGTTGACCAGGAACTGATGGGTCGGATCGTTGGACACCGCTTATCTCTCTCGCTTGCCCGCCTTGCGGCGGAAGTCACCCACTAATGGGAACGTGCCGTCAGGCACCGTCCCTCTTCTCGGTCTCTTCCCGTCCGCTGCCAGGCTTTGCAGGCTCGCGGCCCGCCAGCCTGTCGACCGGGTGGGGCGATGCCACCATGCCGGCCGCGCGCATGACGTTCAGAACGCCGGCACTGAAGCCGAGGAGCAGAAGAACGATCATCCCCCACGGCCCTGTACCCGCAAAATGGTCCAAAAGATAGCCCAGAAGCGCCCCGACGATCACGGCTGCGACGAACTCGCTCGAGAGCTTCATGGCGACCGCATAGCCCGTTCGGCTCGCGGCGGCCCTTGCCTCGGCGGCTTCATCCGCCCCGTCTGTCTTGCGCCGCTCCGCGAGTTCCGCGTCGAGGCGCTTCAGCCGGTCTTCCAGACTTTCCTTTTGCCGATCGGTCATGGCGCCCTTCTCCTCCGGTTCCGCGGGAGCTTTCGCCCCATTGCGGACATATTCAAGGCTAGGCTGCAAGCCATATCCGACCCCTTTCGAAGTCGGGCGCAACATAGTTTTAGGTGCCAGCATAGTCAAGGCATGGCGAAGCTTTGCGCAGCACCAAAAATACCATGAAATATCAAATAATTACGGAGATTCACGCGAAGGCCGCGACTCTCGGCCCCGGGAATCACGCGGGATGTGGCGCGGACTCACCACGCCGTCGTCCGGCCGAGGGCAAGGCCCTCAGCTCCAGCCGCCGCCATAGGTGCGGTAGAAGATGTGCTTGCCGATCTTGGCGACGCGCTTCATGGACCGTCCCCATGGCGGGTTCACGTAGGTGGCGTGATAGTGGGTCGCCGAGCCGACGTCGTCGATCCAGATCTTGCCGGCCGTGACGGCCATGGCGATCTCCTTGGCGGTCTTCCAGTTCCAGGGCGAAAGAATCAGGTCGGGGATGCGGTCGCAGGCGAAGGAGAACTGGCAGCGGCCGCGCCAGTTCTGGTTCTGGTAGACGACGCCGCAGATGGTCTTGGGATAGGCGGGATTGCGCACGCGGTTGAGGATGACCTGCGCGACGGCGGCCTGGCCCTTCACCTCCTCGCCGCGCGCCTCGAAATAGATGCCTTCGGCAAGGCACTTCTGCTCCTTGGCGCTGAAGACCTCCGCCGGCAGCGCCGTCGCCGCCCAGGCATGGTCGTCCGGGGCGATTTCGGGAATGAAGCGGCCCAGCTCCGTCTTCGGCTTCAGGATCGAATCGAAGGGCGATTCCCGGGCGTAGTCCGGCTCGACGCGGGCATAGGCGGTCGCCAGGATGTCGGCCTTGTCGCTGGTGACGAGGCTTGCCAGCATCGGCGAGACGCCCGCATCGGCGTGGGCCGGCTTCTTCTTGTAGAAGGCCGTGGCGATGGCGATTTCCTTGCCCTTGATCTGCGGGCGGGCGAAGGCCATGCGCTCTCCGGTATCGAGGGCGGGCGTGAAAAGCGAACTGGTGCGCTCGAGGATCGAGCCGGCGGTGAAGCTCTTGGGCGGCTGGACCGGCAGGACGGCGACGATGCGGCCCCTCTTGTCGCGGCGGTTGACGCGGTCCTCGTCGGGGATCGCGCCCTTGCCCTTGCCCTCGCCGAGCACCGCGGCCTTGCCGCCGCCGGGCAGGTCCACCCCTGCCCCGCTCTCGATGCCGCCGGTCGTCATGGCGTCGGCGAAGTCGATCTCGATCTCGTGCACGGAGCCGGCCGCCGAGCGGGTCAGCACCATGGTCTGGTTGCCGCCCTTGCGGTTGAGGCCGGCCATGTAGGTGGCGATGTCCGTATGGGCGGCCTGGGTGGGAAGGCTGGCGACGAGGCCGGCGCCGAGCGCGAGAGGCAGCCTCCACCGGCGGAACGGCTTCAGATACGAAAAGAAGCGGCCTGCCCCTGCATGACGAATGCTACGCTTACGCAACTGTCTACTCCGCACGCATGTGCAGGCCCCGCGCCGATGGTCGACCGGCGTGTCCTCCTGCCCGGAATGTTCGTATGAGAGCCTGCCGCGCCGAAGCACGGGCCAAAGCGGCTCGTTGTCAGCGTAAAATGAAGCATTAACCTTGATGGTTGGTTAATGCCGGCTCGCCGGACCGGGCAGGCGGACGCCTCCCCTTCACGTTTTCGTCAGACCGCGTGATGCCGGTGTCACGCAGGCCCTAGATGACGACGTGCGAGCCGAGTTCGACGACGCGGTTGGTCGGCAGGCGGAAATAGTCGGAAGGGTCGGTCGCCAGGTTGGCGAGCGCGATGAACAGGCGGTCCTGCCACATGGGCATGCCGGACTGGGCGTCCGGCACCAGCTTGCGGCGGCCGAGATA
Organism: Shinella sp. NM-101; assembly: GCF_021401195.1. Classification (NCBI taxonomy): domain Bacteria; kingdom Pseudomonadati; phylum Pseudomonadota; class Alphaproteobacteria; order Hyphomicrobiales; family Rhizobiaceae; genus Shinella; species Shinella sp. NM-101. The sequence goes on from NZ_JACBFT010000017.1 coordinate 101,638, forward strand.
GAACGAGGTCGACATGATGTCGAACTTGTGCCCCGCCTTGCGCATGAGGCCGAGCGCCTGGGAAACGTTCTGCGTCTCCATGAAGCCGAAGCGCATCTCGATGCGCGAGAAGCGCTCCGATATGCGTTCCACGGAGAATCGCTCGGCGGGAGCCACGCGCGGCGTGTTCGCCGTCTTCACGGTCAGGATGAAGTTCTGCTCGTGCAGCACGTGGTTGTGCTTGATGTTGTGCAACAGGGCGGCGGGCGCGAAATCGGGATCGCTCGTCAGGAAGATCGCCGTGCCGGTGACCTGCACCGGCGCATGGGCGCTCTGCTTTTCCACCGACTTGACGAAGGCCGGCAGCGGCACCTCGATGCGGCGGGTCTTGTCGCGCAGGATTCGCGTGCCGCGCGTCCAGGTCCACATCAGGACGACGACGGCAGCGGCGATGGTGACCGGCACGTAGCCGCCGTCATGCACCTTGAGCAGATTGGCGCCGAGGAAGGTAAGTTCCAGCAGCAGGAGCGGCGTCAGCGCGGCGGCGGCGGCGAGCGGCGTCCAGCGCCAGCGGGCGCGCAGGAACTCGAAGGCGAGCACGGTCGTCACCACCATCGCGCCGGTGACGGAGATGCCGTAGGCCGTCGCCAGCGCCTCGGACGAGCCGAACAGGAAGACGAGCAGCATGACGCCGAACAGGAGGACCGTATTGACGCCCGGCAGGTATATCTGGCCGGTCTGGGTTTCCGAGGTGTGGAAGATCTCCATGCGCGGCAGGAAGCCGAGATGGATCGCCTGGCGGGTCAGCGAGAAGGCGCCCGTGATCACCGCCTGGCTGGCGATGATGGTCGCCGCAGTCGCGAGAATCACGACGGGCAGCAGCGCCCATTTGGGGAACATCAGGAAGAACGGGTTGCCGATGGTTTCGGGGTGGGCGAGCACCAGCGCGCCCTGGCCGAGATAGTTCAGCGTCAGCGCCGGGAAGACCAGGCAGAACCAGGCCCACTGGATCGGGCGGCGGCCGAAATGGCCGAGATCGGCGTAAAGCGCCTCGGCCCCGGTGACCGTGAGGAAGACCGCGCCGAGCACGACGAGGCCGACATAGCCCTCGTTCAGCATGAAGGCCACGGCATAATAGGGATTGAAGGCCGAGAGGATGCCGAGGTCGTCGCTGATATGGGTGATGCCGCCAAGGCCCATGACGACGAACCAGACGGCCGTGATGGGGCCGAAGAACTTCGATACCGCCGCCGTTCCGAGCGACTGCACGGCGAAGAGCATGACGAGGATGACGACGGAGATGGGCACCACGTAGTCGCCGAGCGTCGGCGTGACCAGCTTCAGGCCCTCCACGGCGGACAGCACCGAAAGCGCCGGCGTGATCATGGCGTCGCCGATGAAGAGCGCGGCCCCGACCGCGCTCATGAAGAACAGCACGGGCGCGCGCCGGCCGGCCGTCTTCATCAGCAGCGCCAGGAGGGACAGCGTGCCGCCCTCGCCGTGGTTGTCGGCGCGCAGCAGGAAGAGGACGTATTTGATGGTGACGATGATCGTCAGCGTCCAGATCATCAGCGAGATGAGGCCGACGATCTCGGCGCGCGTGACACCGTCGTGGGCGACGGGGCGCAGCGCCTCGCGGAAGGCATAGAGCGGGCTCGTGCCGATGTCGCCATAGACGACGCCGACGGAGCCGAGGGAAAGAAGGAACAGCGTGCGCGCCCGGCTGTGGGACTGCGGCGGGCTACCGGCGTGTGGCTGCATGGGACGATCAGGCCTTAAAGCCAGCCTTTCCAGCGAAAGAAGAAAAAGGGAAGGATCGCCGACAGGAGCATCGCGGCGAGCGTCAGCGGATAGGCGTAGGCGATGCGCAGTTCCGGCATGAATTCGAAGTTCATGCCATAGGTCGAGGCGATCAGCGTCGGCGGAAGCAGCACGACGGAGGCGATCGAGAAGATCTTGATGATGGCGTTCTGCTCGAGATTGATGAGGCCGAGCGAGGCGTCGAGCAGGAAGGTGATGTTGCCGGCGACGAAGCCCGCATGTTCGGAGAGCGACTGCACGTCGCGCGTCACCGTGCGGCAGAGTTCGAGGCTCTCGCGGTCGGATTGCAGGGCCGGCAACGCATGCAGGAAGGTCAGCACGCGCGACAGCGACATCAGGCTGTCGCGGGTCTTGGCGAGCAGGCGGTGCAGCGCCGAGACCTGCACGACGCGGTCTTCGAGATAGCGCGGCGGGCGGCGGTTGAGGTGGCGCTGATCGCCGAACACTTCGAGAGACAGCTTGTCGGCGCGCGCGACGGCGATCTCGAGGATCTCGGCGGTGCGGTCGACGACGGTCTCCAGCAGGCGGGTGATCATCACCGTCGGCGAGGAACAGCCGCCGGGAATGCGGCGCATGCCGCTCCTGAAGAGGGCGAAGGAGCGCGGTTCGGCATAGCGCACGGTCAAAAGCCTGTCCGCCGTGAGGATGAAGGCGACGTCGGTGAGCTGCGGCAGGTCGCTTTCGGCTTTCACCATCAGCGAGGCGGTCATGTAGGCCGCGTGGCCGTCCGTGTAGAGGCGGCTCGACGGCTCGATGTCCTTGAGCTCGTCGCGGGTCGGCACCTCGATGCCGAGAAGGCGCTCGATCAGCGCCTCGTCCTCGCGGCCGGGGTCGGTGAGATCGACCCACACGGCGTCGGCAAGCGCCTCAGCCGCGACGGAATCGGTCTCCGTCGGCAGGGTGCGCGCCTCGCCGTTCGAACGGAAAACCGTGATCACCGGCGAATGGCTCCGGAACGGACCATCGCTGACACTCCTGACTGAACGCCGCCCTTCAGCGGTCGGCCGCGCATATTGCGCGGGGCCACATAAAAATCAAGATCGGGTCGGCGTCGCCGCAAAGGGCACGCCAATCCCATGCTGGCGCTGCACCCCTCACCCGGCCTGCCGCCACCTCTGCCCGCACGCGGGAAGAAGGAGATATGGCGCGCCGTTTTCCGCGGACAATGCCCCTCGGAAGCTGGGAAGAGAGGGCAATCCCGCAAGAAGGCTGGCGGACCGCCTTCGCTCACTCGAAGACGATCGCCGGGGCGCCCCGCTCGCCCTTGCCCTTCAGCGTCTCCAGCTCCTGCCAGACACGCGTGGCGATATCGCGGTAGATCTTCGCCGCCGCGCCGTCCGGATTGGAGACGACGACGGGGGTGCCGGCATCGGAGGTCTCGCGGATGTCCATGGTCAGCGGCACCTCGCCGAGGAAGGGCACGCCGATGCGCTCGGCCTCGCGGCGCGCGCCGCCGTGGCCGAAGATGTCGTAGCGGTTGCCGGTGTCGGGCGCGATGAAATAGCTCATGTTCTCGACGATGCCGAGGACGGGCACCTCGACCTTCGAGAACATGTTGAGGCCCTTGCGCGCATCGATGAGGGCGAGGTCCTGCGGGGTGGAGACGATGACGGCGCCGGCGAGCGGCACCTGCTGGGCCATGGTGAGCTGGGCGTCGCCCGTGCCCGGCGGCATGTCGACGACGAGAATGTCGAGCTCGCCCCAGGCGACCTCGCGCAGCATCTGCATCAGCGCCGACTGGATCATCGGGCCGCGCCAGATCATCGCCACCTCCTCGTCGACGAGGAAGCCCATGGACATGACCTTGATGCCGTAGTTCTCCATCGGCTTGATGATGCGGCCGTCGATCTGCTGCGGCCGGCCGGAGATCTTCAGGAGGCGCGGCATGGAAGGGCCGTAGATGTCGGCATCGAGGATGCCGACGCGCAGGCCGTTCGCCTTCAGCGCCAGCGCGAGGTTGACCGAAGTGGTCGACTTGCCGACGCCGCCCTTGCCCGAGGCAACGGCGATGATGGCGCCGACGCCGGGGATGCCGGATTTGGCGCGCGGCTGCGGCTGGCCGGGCGCGGCATGGGCATGGCCGTGGCCGGCCTGGCCGCGACCGGGCGGCG
>NZ_JACBFT010000018.1:0-93775 GCF_021401195.1 Shinella sp. NM-101
GTCGTTCTGGCTTTGCTGGTGTCGGCGTCAAATGCCCAAGAGGATCAGCCGTTTCATACGTCTTATTTCGCGGATGAAACGACCATCAGCCTGTCCGTGACCGTCGCGGCAACCTCTCTTGACCCGGAATATAATTTCGATGTGCAAGTCGCGCTCACGGAGCGCGGACCCGAGGGTCAGATCAGATTCATCGACCACAGCGCCCACCTTGCAAAGGTACGATGCGCCGCGCCGAAGGCCGTCATGATCGGCCAATCAGAGTTTATGCTGTCGGATTCGCCCGAGCCGGGGGATTGGAAGCAGGATCTCTGGCGCACCTTCTGCCTCCTGCCGGTCTCATGAGGAACGGGGCCGCGCTGCATCCAGCGCGGCCCTGTGCTTCACTTGACCTGGGTGACAGTCAGCTTTCCGTTGACGCGCTCGGCAACGAACTGGACCTTTGCGCCGACCTTGAGCTTTTCCAGCATCGCGTCATCAGCGACCTGGAATACCATCGTCATGGCCGGCATCTCGAGGTTCTTCAGCTCTTCATGGATGAGCGTGACCTTCTTCGCCTTATCGTCCAGCTTCTTGACCGTGCCGCTGGTGAATTCCTGCGCGAAGGCGGCGGTGCCGAAGGCGAAGGCGACGGCGCCGGCGAGTGTGATTCTTGTGATAGCTTTCATCGTCATTTCTGTTGCTCCTTATTTCTTCGCGACCGTGACGTCGCCGTGCATGCCGGATCGTAGTGACCGGGAACGAGGCAGGCGATCTTGAACACGCCGTCGTTGGTGAACTTCCAGACGATCTCGCCGGATTTTCCGGGCGCGAGGCGAATGGCGTTCGGATCCTCGTGTTCCATTTCCGGGAATTTCTCCATCACGGCTTTGTGCTCCATGATCTTGTCTTCCTGGTCGAGCACGAATTCATGATCGACCTCGCCCGCATTCTTGATCGCGAAGCGAACGGTCTGGCCCTGGCGGACCTTGAAGGTGCTTGGTGTGAAGATCATCTTGCCGTCATCCGTTTCCTTCATCGTGACACGGATGGTCTGGGACGCCTTGGCCTTTTCACCGGGTTCGCCAACGGCCATTTCGCCATGACCGCCCTCATGCGAACCGGATGCAAAAGCAGCGGTGGCAAACGTTGAGAGTAGCAGACCAACTAGAATGCGTTTCATAATCGTTTCCTTTGTCGTTTCTGGGAGGAAGTTAACCGTGATTGGAATGGCCAGACGGAAGTTGTGTCTTGGCATCTTTCGCTTTGACAGGCTCGGGCAAGCTCCCGGTCCATTCCCACGCCTGCGTGCCGGGAGGGTTCTCGTACCAACCCGGATCGCTGTAGTCGTCCGCTGAGATACCCTCGCGGACCTTCACCACGGAGAACATGCCGCCCATTTCGATCGGGCCGTGGGGACCCCACCCGGTCATCATGGGGACGGTGTTCTCCGGTATTTCCATCGACATTTCGCCCATATCCGCCATGCCGGCCGTCCCCATGGGCATGTATTCGGGACGGATCTGCCTGATCTTTTTTGCAACCTCCTTCTTGTCGACCCCGATGAATGTCGGGATCTCGTGACCCATGGCATTCATGGTGTGATGCGACTTGTGGCAATGGATCGCCCAGTCGCCGACGTACTTCGCGTCGAACTCGTAGGCGCGCATCGCACCGACAGGGATGTCGATGCTGACCTCGGGCCAGCGCGCCTCCGGCCTGACCCAGCCGCCATCGGTGCAGGTCACCTCGAAATCGTAGCCGTGCATGTGGATTGGATGGTTCGTCATCGTCAGGTTACCGACGCGAACACGAACCCTGTCGTTCTTGGAAACGACGAGCGGATCGATCCCTGGAAAGACGCGCGTGTTGAACGTCCAGAGGTTGAAGTCGGTCATTTCCATGATCCGGGGCACGTATGTTCCCGGATCGATGTCATAGGCGCTGAGCAGGAAGACGAAATCCCGATCCACCGGCATGAACTTCGGGTCCCGGGGATGGATGACGAAGAAGCCCATCATCCCCATCGCCATCTGTACCATCTCGTCCGAGTGCGGGTGGTACATGAAGGTGCCGGATTTCACGAGATCGAACTCGTAAACGAAGGTCTTGCCAGAGGGGATGTGAGGCTGCGACAGCCCGCCAACACCATCCATCCCCGACGGCAGGATCATACCGTGCCAATGAATGGTCGTGTGCTCCGGCAGCTTGTTGGTCACGAAAATGCGAACCCGGTCGCCTTCGACTGCTTCGATGGTCGGACCCGGTGACTGGCCGTTGTACCCCCAAAGATATGCGGTCATGCCTTCGGCCATCTCCCGCTCCACCGGCTCGGCAACGAGGTGGAATTCCTTCACCCCGTTGTTCATTCGGAACGGCAAGGTCCAACCGTTGAGGGTGACGACCGGATTGTAATCTGGGCCGACCGTCGGCTTTACCGGGGTTTGCGTGGCCGCCGAGTCCATGAGAGCGGCTTCCGGCAAGCCCATGTTGGACGTTTGCGCCCAGGTCTTACGATAACGCTGCAATGGTGGCAACTAAACCACATATGTGCTAATGTGGGTCCGTCACTTCGGGAGTATGTGAAATGAGCCGCTTGACGATCGACATAACGGACAAACAACATCAAAGCCTCAAAGCGCTAGCCGCTCTGCAGGGCAAGACAATCAAGCAGTACGCACTTGAGCGCCTGTTTCCTGGCGACGTCGAGGGAGAACTGGCCTGGGAAGAGTTAAAGACGTTGATGAATACGCGCATCAGTGAGGGGCTCGCCGGAAAACTGTCGACCAAAACCGTAGGTGAGATCCTCGACGAGGAGATCGCCGAAGGTCGCGCTTGACGGCTTACATCCTGACCGCAGAGGCAGAATCCGATCTTCGCTCGGTAATCCGTTACACACGGACACAATGGAGTGCCGCCCAGGTACGTCACTACGTCTCGGCTTTGGAGCGAGGAATGGAGGACATTGCCGCGGGCAAAGTTCCCTTCAAGGATCTGAGCGCACTCTATCCGGCGCTGCGGATGGCGCGATGCCAGCACCACTACTTCTTCTGTCTGCCTCGAGAACATGCGCCCGCTCTCATCGTAGCGATTCTTCACGAACGAATGGATCTCATGAGGCGTTGGCTGACCGTCTAAACGAGTGATGTTTTCACGACGGGAGGAACTCCTGCGCGCGTGCTAGATAAGCCCTTGTCTTCGAGCGATCAAAAAGGTGTCGTCGGTTCGGATCCCTTCAAGAGCAGCGAATCTGACGCTTCGAGTGGCGTGATGAGATTTTTTAAGAGATTACCCGATGGCAAATGGCTCGAAACGCAAGGGCATGCCCCGTTCTAGGGTTACGAGCTCCGGTGGCAGGATTGCCAGACCGTCGGCATGGGCCATGGGCAACAGGCTTCCCGACGATCCGCGGCCCAGCATTGCAAGCAGGGGAGTGCCAGAAGCGTCGCGACTCTGAAGGCGGACGGCGACGAATTCCGTTCGGCCCTCCTTCTTGCGCAACCCAAAGTCGGAGATCGCCGGCATCCAGACGGGATCCAAACGCTCGATCCCGGCCACAGCCCTGATCGCCGGCAGCGCAATCTTGTCAAGTGTCACGGCGGCGGCCATGGGATTCCCAGGAAGCCCGATAAAGAGCGCCGACCCCAGCGTGCCGAAGGAAACCGGCTTACCCGGCCGCATGGCGACATCAAGCACGCCGAGCGACCCGCCGCTGCGTGTTAGCGCGTCCCGCACATGATCCTCGCCACCCTTGGACATCCCGCCTGACGTCACGACGATATCGTGCTCCGTAGCAGCGCTGTGAATGATATCGGTGGTCGCCTCAATCGTGTCCGGCGTCGCCCCGAGATCGCGGACTTCAAGCCAGGGATGCGACAGCATGGAGGCGAGAAGGTAGCGGTTGGAATTGTAGATCTGGCCAGCTGCCAGGTGCTCACCCGGCTCTTTCAGTTCAGAGCCTGTTGTGATGAACCCGAGTCGGATCTTTCGAACGATGGAAATCCGAGACAAGCCTGCGGCCGCGAGCAGCGCAATCCGGTGTGCTGTCAGAACCGTCCCGGCCTTGAACAGCAGAGAGTTTTGGTCGACGTCTTCGCCCGCCCTGCGGATGTTCTCGCCTGGGCGGGGCCGGTAGGCGGTGGTGAACTCGCGATCGTGCCGCGAGCATTTTTCACGGATGATCACGGCGTCGAAACCGGCCGGGATCATCGCGACGGTGAAGATTTCCACGGCCTCAGCACTTTCGAAACTGCGGCTGCTGGCCTGATCTCCGGCTGCCACTCTGTCTGCGACCAGAAAGGTCCAGGGACCACTGCCGGAAAAATCTGCCGAGCGGACCGCAAACCCATCCATCGCCGAATGATCAAAGCGCGGCAAGGCACAGGGCGAGCGGATGTCGGCGGCCACAACTCTTCCCGCAGCAGAGAACAGTTCTAGATTTTCGCTGGCGGTCACGGGCCGACAGAGGCTGATGGCGCGGCTCACCGCATCGGCAACCGACAGCATGGGGCGAGCAGCGTAGGCTTGCCCGCAGTCGAGCGCAGCGCGGTCGAACAACGCGGCGCGGTCCGTTAGAATAAAATTCATTGAGGCCTCCCAGCAAAGATCACGGGCACAGCTGTGGAGATCGCGACCTCTTTTTCCGAGGTCGCGACACCAGAGCTTCACTGGGTGCTGAATGTCTTCAGATAGGCGATGAGGTCGGCCACATCCTCAGGCTTCTTCAGGCCGGCGAAGGCCATCTTGGTTCCCTTGATATAGGCCTTGGGATTGGCGAGATATTCGGTTAGGTGAGCCTCGTCCCAGGTCCAGCCTTCTTCGGCCTTCGCCTTGAAGGCGGGCGAATAGTTGAAGCCCTCGACGCCTGCGACCTTGCGGCCGATGATGCCATTCAGTTCAGGACCGACCTTGTTGGCCGCACCCTCGCCGACAGCATGGCAGGCGGTGCACTTCTTGAAAACGACCGCGCCTTTTTCCGCTTCGCCCTCGGCCATGGCCGGGGATGTTGCAATCAGACACAATGAGACTATCGAAAACAGTTTCCGCATTTGAATTGTCCATATGTTTTGAAGGAGTGGGCGGCGCTAGTGGCCGCCCACGTCTGGAGGGAAGAGTGGCAGGGGCCACTCGCTGGTGTCCTCAAGCCGACTGGTATTCCTTCGACTTGAAGGTCAGGTGAGCCACGTTCCGCGGAGCATCCGAAATCTTGCGGATATCGCCCCAGGTCTGCTTGTAGTTCGGGATGACCAGCTCGTTCGTCCCGGCACTGGTCACATTGCCCTGTACGCCGGTCGGGAAACCGAACAGCATAAAGGTTTCTCCGCGACGGGCTGTCGGTGTCGGATAGGCCATGGCCTGGGTCGCGCCGGCATCATTGTAAATTTCGACGAGATCGCCCTCCTTGAGCCCCGCTTCCGCCATGTCGGCCGGGTTCATCTCGATGAACGGATAGGGGAAACGATCCATGACGAAGTCGTTTTCCTGGTCGAGATAGGCGGATTGCCAGACGACATTGGCGCGTCCGTTGTTGATCAGGTACTTGTAATTGTCCTTCTGCTGCTGCTTGCCCGGTGCCTGCAGTCCGCGCCACGGCGCATCCATAAAGCGCGCCTTCCCGTCATCGGTCGAGAACACGCCATCGGTATAGAGCCGCTGCGTGCCCTCGATCTTGGCGTCTGCAAAACGGGTGGCCGGCTCCTGGAAGCCGTTGGTGCCCATGGCGCTCAAGCGCTCATAGGTGACGAACTCGCCGCCATGGGCGTGTCTGTTGTAGCCGTCCATGAAGGCGTCTTCTTCTGTCCGCCAGTCGAAGCCCTTGAACTGGCCGGCATAGGTGGTGTCACCCATCTCGGTCAGTACGCGTTCCATGGTGTTGGCAAGCCGCGCGGCAATCAGGCAGTCCGGCATGGATTGACCGGGCGGGTCCATGTAGCGCTCGGTCAGCCGCATACGCCGCTCACCGTTCATCGAGGTGAGGTTCATCTCGCCTGACGTGGCCGCCGGCAGGATGACATGACAGGCTTCGCCGATCTTGGTCGGAATGATATCCACGTTGACGGCGAACAGACCACCCTGGTTGATGGCGCCGACGATGGCATCCACCATGGCCTCGCGGTCGCCATAGGGCGCAGCGCTCATGGCGTCCTTCACCATGTCCGTGCGCTTCTTGTAGACCCGCTTGAACTCATGCGCGTTCAGCGTGGTCTTGTAGTGGTCGCAGCCCCAGATGTGATGGACGCCGCCCTGACCGCCGATCAGCAGCTGATCGACATAGGCCGCCGGCCGACCGACATGGGCGTCGGAGGGGCGCACGTAACCTTCCTGGTGCCCGCCGAGGCGAACGACGCCGCCGCCGGGACGGCCGATATTACCGGTGGCGAGTGCCAGGTTCACCAGCGCGCCGTTGGTGCGGTAATTGTCGTTGCCCCAGATCAGGCCTTTCTCGTAGCCGAACATGACGCGTCGACGCTTGCCGCCTTCCTTCGGCATGGCAATCCATTCGGCGGCTTTGATGATCTGGGCTTGGTCCAGCCCCGTGATTTTTGCGGCTTCCTCCATGGATATGCGGCATCCTTCGACGGCATCCTCGAAGTTGGACAAATGTCCAGGCTTGCTGTCCGATCCGCCTCGCGCGGGATAAAGCGGCGGCCGTGCTACACTTTCCCGCAAGGTCGATTTGTCGATGAATTCGCGGTCAACCCAGCCTTTGTCGGCGATGTATGTAAACAGGGCATTGAATAGAGCCAGGTCGCTGCCGGATTTGATCGCGAGATGCAGGACGTTGTCCTTGCCAGCCGTTTCCTCGCTCGCATTGACGGTCACCGTGCGGCGCGGATCGACAATGATAATCCGGCCCGCTTCATGCGGCTCGTCCGGCATGATCTGCTTTTTCTTCTCGAGACTTTCGCCGCGCAGGTTCGGGATCCAGTGATTGAGGAAATAGTTTGTCTGGGTCTCCAGTGCATTGGTGCCGACCGCGACGATCGTGTCGGCCAGTTCGGCATCCTCGTAGCAGTTGTTCAACTCGCCGACGCCCATATCGCGGGTACCGTGGACTTCCGAGTTATAGGCCGGGCGGTTGTGGATACGGATGTTCTTGACCTTCATGGCCTCGAAATAGAGCTTGCCCGTGCCCCAGGTGTTTTCGTAGCCGCCTCCGGCGCCGCCATGATCGAAGGCCGAAACGATCAGAGCGTCCTCACCCTTCTCCTTGATGATCTTCGCCGTCACGCGGGCAACAAGATCGAGCGCATCGTCCCAGCTCGTCGGCTGCATTTGTCCGTAGCGCCAGACGAGGGGATCCGTCAGGCGCTGTTGCTGGGTGTTGCGAGCTTCGGAAAAGCTCGTTTCGGCCATTCTGGCTCCGCGAACGGAACCGAGGCCGGAGTTCACCACGCATTCGTGGTCCGGCTTGATGACGACATGAACGTCGCGGCCATCCTGCTTTACGACATTGTACATGGACGGCGAATACCAGGCATCGGTTTCCGCCTGCTGTTGCTCGGACAGATCGACGCCGAAGACGTTGTTCTGCGGATCCGTGCCGCCCTGTTTGTTGATCGGCCAGGTATAGGCGTGATAGCCGCAGCCGACTATGCAGAAGTGGCAGGTGACATTGTGCTTCTTGGCGTCCGCGGGAATGATCGGCAGACGGTCAATGTGACGTTTGAAGGCCATGATCTTCTTCCCTTATAGAACGTTGGACAGACGGCCGTAGATGAGCTCATCGACGCCTTCGGCAAAGATGTCGCCATTGTCGGCGATGCGGAGCACGTATTGCGGCAGGTTCTGCGTCGCTTGGCCCCAGACCTGCTGGCCCCCCTTTTCAGGATCGAACACCGAGAAATGGCCGGGACAGTTGAATGTCTTGTTGTCGGCGGAATAGCTCAGCGGAAAGCCCTTGTGGGGACAGATGGTAGAAAAGCCGACGATGTCGCCATCGGGACCGACCCCGCCTTCAACGCGCGTCCCGAGTTTGAGAAGAACGCCCGAGGCATCTTCATCGGGATAGGCAACGTCGAAAGGTTCGTTCAGCTTGAGGTCCGAGATGTTGGCGAGACGATTGGCGGGATAGTCCACGCCGGCCGCAGCGGTAGCGGCTCTTGCCTGTGGCGCGCCGACGCCCGTGACGACCACACTAGCGCCCGCGGCGGCCAATGCCCCTCCGCGCAGGAACTGGCGTCGACCGATATCGACCATGTTTCGACAGCGTGACATGCGATCCTCCTCCATTGAATGTCGAAGGGAGCGTTGCAATAGCTGTGCCAACAAGTAGAGGGCTGATTTAGCGCGCCTTTTTCGCGTATCTTCCACGTGGGGGTTCGGTTTTCCAAACGGCCAGTAACCACGGCTGTTCAGTTGGCCGAACGTTCACTAGCTTCTATTCCGAAACGCGTCATTTTCTCCCAGAGAGTTGTACGAGAAATGCCGAGATGTCCTGCGGCCTGAGAAATCTGTCCGCCGGTTGCGCTTAGCGCCCGCAGGATCTGTCGGCGCTCTGCGGCGTCCCGCGCATCGGAGAGTGTTCCGATCCGCGGCGTATCAGATACTTTGGCAACTTCGGGGAATAGATCCGCCGGCATCACGAGCAGATTTTCCGACAGAGCAGCGGCGCGTTCCAGCCGATTGCGGAGCTCGCGGGCATTCCCGGGCCAACAGTGTTCAAGCATTGCGTCCTCGGCAAGCGTACTGATGCCCCGAACGCAGGTCTCCCTGATCTGCATGATCTCCTCGAGAAAGCGCTGAGCGAGCCACAGGATGTCTTCCTGTCGCTCACGCAGTGGTGCAAGCATGACTGGAAGGGCGGAAAGACGAAAGAACAAGTCCTTTCGAAAGGAACTGCCGTCGCTGCCAATCTCCTGATGGGTGGCACAGACAATGCGTGCCTTGAACGGGATGGATGTTTCGCTGCCGACCCGATGAAACCAACCATCCTCGATGAGACGAAGAAGTTTCGCCTGCAGAACAGGCGGCATATCACCGATCTCGTCGAGGAAGAGAATACCTTCGCCGGCACGTTCCGCGTAGCCGCGATGAAGTTGGTGAGCACCCGTAAATGCTCCTTTCTCGTGGCCGAAAAGCTCGCTTTCCAGCAGTTCGGCTGGAATGGCTGCGCAGTTTACGGCGATGAAAGGGGCGAGCGCACGCTTTGATAACTGATGCAGAAACCTGGCGCTGACTTCCTTGCCAGTGCCGGTCTCTCCCTGAATGAGAACGGGGAGGGGATGAGAGGCATAACGCCGCAACATCTGTTCGGCCTCGCGCATGGCGCGGGAGATGCCGAGGGAGCTATTGGGCTCATCCTGCCGCTTGCTCCTTAAGCTTGATGAGACGCGATCGAGGAAAGCCGTCATGTCGAACGGTTTGGTGATGAAGTCGACCGCACCACTGCGCATCAGACGCACCGCCTGATCTATATCGGCGTAGCCAGACATGAATAAAAAGGGTGTTGCGGTATCGCGGCTGGCCTGGCGGAAAACCTCTTCACCATTCATGTCTGGAAGGCGGATGTCGCAAACGACGAGGTCGAACGATTCAGATCCGCTGGCGAGCTCGCGCATAGCCTGCTCTCCCTTCGTCCACCATTTCACCTTGTGGCCCTCAAGCGAAAGTCGCTGGATGAGCGACTCTCCCATGATGGGATCGTCCTCGAGTATGGCGATGCGCCCTGTTTCACGCTGCATGGCTAGTTTCCTCCCCAGGAATCAATATCGGCAAGTGTAATTCAATGACGGTCAGGCCGGCTTCGGTCCTCGACAAACGGATATGTCCGCCGGCTTCATCCACCAGCTTCCGGACCATCCACAGGCCAAGCCCTCCAGCTGACTGAGCGGCGGGCCATGGATCTGGCGATGTAAGGACATTGGTTGCGGCCTTCGGCAGGCCCGGCCCCGTATCGGCAACGGAGAGGATCAACGTCGAGCCGTCTTCCTTGAGGCATGTCTCCACAAAAATCGTGCCGTCATCGCCCGCGGCGGCGCTTGCATTTAGCACGAGGTTCAAAAGTGCTTGCCGCACAGTCGAGCCGGGCAGGGCAGATAGGGTGAGATTGGATGGGCTGCTCACCCAGTGCATCGTTTGTCTACGGCTCAAAATGACGGGGCCAGCCAGTAGGCGCACATCTTCCAGATCCTGTAGGACGAGAGGCTTTCCGGAGCGGTCCGGCCGGTATGTTGCCAGTGCTGCCTGTACAACATCGCGAATACCGCCGAGACCACGTTCCAGAAGGGACACACTGGTGCTCCGTACGCCTTCGTTTGCCCCATGTCGCTTCAACGTGTCGATGGAGTTGAACAGTCCTCCGAGCGGATTATTGATCTCGTGGGCCATGCTGGATGCGAGCCGTCCTAAACTGGCAAGCTTCTCCTCCTCGGCCAATCGACGCGTGAGTGCGCTGCGCTGCTGCTCGGCTTGTACCAAAGCGTTGAAGCCATGAAACAGATCGGCGAGTTCACCCGCGCGATACGGAAATTCTTCAGCTGGAATGGTATAGGGCTGTCCGGCCGCACCAGAGCGCATGTGTTGTGCCAATGTCGCCACCGGCCTGACCATACGTCTGGTCAAGACGTATCCAACTGCGGCAAACACGAATGCCAACACAGCATTCGTCGCAAGAAGCGTCTGGAGAACCTGGCGCCTTTCCGCGACAAGATGGGTGATGTCGAAAGAGGCGTGTACGGTCCCGATCGACTTTCCCTGATAAAGGAGCTGCCTGATCCCGAACCCGGTGTTCGACTGCCATTCGATGCGGATTTCATCGTCATTGCCTCGGTCAGCGAAGGCCGGGGGAACTTCGGAAAGTACCGGAATAGCGTGCGGATCGCTGGAAGCCAGTACCATGCCATCACGTCCAGTCACGACCGTCTCGATCGGAGACACGGCCGCAAACATCGTACGGGTGCGGTCGAGCAGGTCATAGGTTTCCCATACGTCCTGCCGCAAAACAGCCGGGATAAGAGCGGTAGACAAGCCATCGAAATAGGTTCCCACGACGCCGTTCAGATGCTGTTCCTGCATGTCATGAAGGCGAGCCAATACGCGTTCAGAGATGATGAGGCTGACGACGATCATCAGGGATGCCACCATTACCGGGACCCGAACCGTCAAGGGAATGCCGCGAACGCGCTCGATGAGGCTCACCCCAGCCTCCGAACTCGTTCCATGTTGACCGCGATACTTTCGTAGCTTTCGGGTGGAACCTGAGTGAACCCGTCAAGCTGGAGGCGCTCAAGCACCGTTCGGCCCAGCTCGTCGCTGTGCATTTGCAGGAGCGCGTTTCTTATTCTGGCAACCGGCTGGCTTTCCCGCTGTCGTGCGGCGGCTGCGATGGGCGGGAAGCCGTGCCAGTCAGACTTCACCAGCACCCTCGTTTTCGAGAGCAGTTCCGGTTCGGTCTGTTCCATGACTTCCCAGACGTACCCATCAACGCTCCCGGAATCGGCAAGGCCGGAAGCCACTGCCCGGATCACATTGCGGTGGCCGTAGGTAAAAAATGACTTGCGAAAGAAGCCTTCCTCGGAGACGCCGCGTTCGGCCAGATAGGTTTTCGTGACGAGGTAGCCGGAATTGGAATCGGGGTCGGAGAACGCATGAATATCCCCACGACAGTCATCAAAGGCCTGGATGTCACGATGTCGACCAACGATGAGGTAGGATTGGTAAAGCGGCTTATCACGCCACAATGGCGTGGCAACCAGCTCCAGCTCCTCCCGGAACTTCATGAACGGGTAGCCGCAAATCCAGGCGGCCTCAAGATTCCCCGAGACCAGGAGGGCAGTGACTTCCTGGTAGGTACGCTGTGTGACAAGTTGTACTTCTTGACCGACAGCGCGGACTAGGTAGGCCTGTAGTTCGTCCAGCACTTCCAGGTCATTCGATAGAAAGACGGGTGTCAACCCAAACCGGATCACACCAGGTCGCGGCGGCACGGACAGCAACTCGCTTCCCGCAGGCGATCCGGCGAAGCATATCGCGGACAAAGCTCCGCCTATCGCCATACGGCGCGAGATACGACACTTGTCGGCGTACCGACCGCGCGTGTGGTCTCGATTTGACACCGACGACCTCCCTCAGCTCTCCTCCAGAGCCTAAATCAATTGTACTGTCATCAGACAGATTGTCCAACCGCTCCTCCGGGATTGAGGTGCTGGTTGCATGGATCTCAGGATTTCGCTCGCTACCACCTTTTTGCAACTATCCGGGACGGGTGCAGACACAGACCGGGAGCGGTGAAATTTTAATTCAAACCTGTATCCATTGAATAACCGGCGCCTCTGACGGTCCGGATCAGGTCTGGCTTGTTGGCAAAGTTAAGGGCTTTTCTGAGCCGGCCGACATGAACGTCGACCGTTCTTTCGTCTACATAGAGATCGTGACCCCAAACGCCGTCAAGGAGCTGTGCTCGGGAGAAGACGCGCCCCGGCGACGCCATGAGAAAATCGAGGAGACGGAACTCGGTCGGACCGAGCCTGACTTCACGGCGCTCGCGATGGACACGATGGCTTTCCCGGTCAAGCTCGATGTCAGCATAGCGCAAAATGGACGAGATCAATGCTGGTTTGGAACGCCTCAGCAGAGCTCTCACCCTGGCCATAAGTTCCGGAGTCGAGAATGGCTTCACCAGATAGTCATCCGCACCTGTCGCCAATCCCCGCACACGCTCTGTCTCCTCCCCCCGTGCCGTCAGCATAATGACGGGGAGCCGCTCCGTGTTTGGTCTGGCGCGTAGACGGCGGCAAAGTTCGATTCCGGATACACCGGGAAGCATCCAATCCAGAATTAGCAGATCCGGCACGCTTTCCTGAAGAACTATGTCAGCCTCTTCGCCGTGGCCGATTGTCTCGACAAGGTATCCTTCGGCCTCGAGGTTGTAGCGGAGCAGAACACTCAGCGCTTCCTCGTCTTCGACGATCATGACCTTTGGGGACATCAGCTTCGCTCCTTAGTTTCGCGGCTGTCAGGCG
The DNA here is from genome assembly GCF_021401195.1 of Shinella sp. NM-101. Classification (NCBI taxonomy): domain Bacteria; kingdom Pseudomonadati; phylum Pseudomonadota; class Alphaproteobacteria; order Hyphomicrobiales; family Rhizobiaceae; genus Shinella; species Shinella sp. NM-101. The sequence goes on from NZ_JACBFT010000018.1 coordinate 12,939, forward strand.
ATTTATTACAGTGACGCTTCAGTTTTGTGACAAACGCAAAATATCTAGAAATCTGGAAATATGATTGTCATCGTGAGGATTTCGGGATATCCTGCAAACCTCTCGCCATCATGGGTGCATCATGAGCGACGCATCTCTACGGTTAAATTCAGGATAATCTTTCGTCAAATCATGTGTTAATCAAGTAAAAACCTTCCAGCTCAAATATCAATCTATCCGGATATACCATACTATACTTGATTGACATAAAACTGTCATCCAACAATACTATGACCGCCCTGCGTTCGCGGATGTCGCGTTCAGCTTTTCTGAATTCACAGAGGGTCGTCATGACACACAACACGAAAACCTTTCGCCCGGCGCGCGCCGCCTTCGCCTCTTCCGCAGCTTCGATCGTTACTCTCAGCCTCCTCGTTGCCCCGTCTTTTGCGCAGCAGGCGCCGACAGTGCTGATCGACGGCTCGAGCACCGTATTCCCCATTTCCGAAGCCATGGCTGAAGAGTTCCAGAAGGCTCAAGCCGGCAAGACGCTGGTGACCGTCGGGTCTTCTGGCACGGGCGGTGGCTTCAAGAAGTTCTGCCGCGGCGAAACCGACATCACCGGCGCTTCCCGTCCGATCAAGTCCGACGAGATCGAGCTGTGCAAGCAGAACGGCGTGGAATTCATCGAGCTGCCTGTCGCAATCGATGCTCTCGCAACGATCGTAAACCCGGCGAACGACTGGGCGACGTGCATGACCGTCGAGGAACTGAAGAAGATTTGGGAACCCGAAGCACAGGGGAAGGTCACGAACTGGAACCAGGTCCGCGGCGAATTCCCTGACGCCAAGCTCGGCCTCTTCGGCGCCGGCACGGATTCCGGAACCTACGACTACTACACGTTCGCCATTAACGGCAAAGAGCATGCCAGCCGCGGTGATTATACCGCGACAGAGGACGACAACATCACGATCCAGGGCGTCGGCGGCGACAAGAATGCGATCGGCTTCCTGGGTCTCGCCTATCTGACCGAGAATGCTGGCAAGGTGAAGGCTGTCGAAATCAAGCAGGCCGACGGTTCGTGTGTAGCGCCGTCGATCGAGACAGCAACCGATGGCACCTACCAGCCGCTTACCCGTCCGCTGTTCTACTACGCTTCCAAGAAGGCGGCCGACGAGAAGGAACATGTGCGCGCATTCGCCGAGTTCCTGTTCGACGCCAAGAACCAGGAAGAACTGGTCAGCGAGGTCGGCTACGTCGCCCTGCCTGCCGAAGCAGCTGGCCTTGCTCTGAAGAAGTTCGAAAAGCGCGTCACCGGCAGCCACTTCGAAGGTGGGTCCAAGGTTGGCGTCACCGTTACCGATCTCGTCGCAGACGCAGCGAACTAATCCCGATCGTTCCAGCAGCCGCGCGCAATCGCGGCTGCTGATTCCGGAGAACAAGATGTCAACGACGCTCGACGCCTATCATCCAAGCGAAGCATTTCTGAAACGCCGACGTTTCATCGACCTGACGATGCGCGTCTTGCTTTTCTTGTCCGCCGCACTCTCGGTGTTTGTGACCGCGGCAATCATTTACGTGCTCGTAAGTGAGTCCTGGAATTTCTTCACTGAAGTGTCCTTGTGGACCTTCCTCACGGATACGGAATGGACGCCGGTCTTTTCGCAGCCGCGATATGGCATTTTGCCACTTCTTACAGCGACACTCTGGGCCGCGGGGATCGCGATCCTGATTGCCATCCCCTTGGGAACTAGCCTCGCCGTCTACCTCAGTGAGTATGCGCGCCCGGCCGTCCGCGAAACCGTAAAGCCGGTGCTGGAATTGCTTGGTGGCGTCCCGACTGTCGTCTTCGGTTACTTTGCTCTTTTGTTTATCACGCCGCTCCTCCAGACGTTCATACCCGGGCTGACGGGTTTCAATCTCCTTGCTCCGGGGATCGTGCTCGGCATCATGATCATGCCCTACATCGTCTCGATCAGCGAAGATGCCATGCGAGCGGTTCCTGCTTCGCTGAGGGAAGGGGCCTATGCCTTGGGCATGACAAGGCTGCAGACCTCTTTCAAGGTGATCATTCCAGGAGCCTTCTCCGGCATAACTGCCGCATATCTTCTGGGCATGTCACGGGCGGTTGGCGAAACAATGGTTCTTGCTATCGCTGCAGGTCAGAATCCGAATCTGACGGCCGATCCTCGTGAAGGTGCAGCGACAATTACATCATACATCGTGCAGATGAGTCTCGGTGACCTGCCTCACGGCTCGCTAGCCTACCAAACCATTTTCGCAGCAGGCCTCGCACTCTTCGTCCTGACGCTGTTCTTCAACATCATCGGCTTCTTTCTTCGCCGTCGCTTCCGGGAGGCTTACTGATGACTATCAGCGCCGACAGCCCTATCGTACTTCAGGACAAGGATCCGCAGGCTCTACTTGTCAGTCGCGCAAGGCGAAACGACCTTGTCTTTGCCAGCATGGGCCTAGTCATCCTGTTCGTGGTGATGGCATTTTTGATCGCGCTCATCGCCGATCTCTTTTATGATGGCCTTGGACGCATCGACTACGCCTTCCTGACGGAGTTTCCGTCGCGGCGCCCGGCAAGCGCAGGCATTCTTTCGGCTTGGGTCGGGACATGCCTCGTCATGTTCGTCACGGCGCTACTGGCAATTCCGCTCGGTGTGGGTGCGGGCCTCTATCTGGAAGAGTACGCCAGGAAGAACTGGCTGACTGACGTCATCGAGATCAACGTCACGAATCTCGCCGGCGTGCCGTCGATTATCTACGGTTTGCTCGCACTTGGCTTCTTCGTCTATCTCGCGGATCTCGGCCGTACGGTGCTTGTCGCCGGTATGGTGCTGGCATTGCTGATCCTCCCGATCGTCATCGTTGCAACGAGAGAAGCCATCCGGGCGATACCGCAGACAATCCGCGAAGGTGCCTTCGGCCTCGGGGCCGACAAATGGCAGACGATGTGGCACTACATTCTACCGGCTGCAAGACCTGGGATTCTAACTGGTGCAATCGTCGGATTGTCTCGCGCTATCGGGGAAACCGCACCGATCATAACGATCGGCGCCCTTACATTTATCGCCTTCCTGCCGCCTTCTCCCGTCGGCGCAAGCTTTCCCTTCATCAACTTTGACTGGCTCAATGCGCCATTCACCGTGATGCCCATCCAGATGTTCAATTGGATATCGCGGCCGCAGGCAGCGTTCCACGTCAACGCGGCGGCCACTGGCGTGGTGCTCATGTTCATGACGCTTGGCATGAATGCCATCGCCATCTGGATACGCTTCCGGCTTCGACGCAAGCTCGGCCTTTAACTGAGATCGGACAAAAAATGAACGATACAACCACTGCCGTGAGGCCTGCGAAAGCGGGACTGCAATCCAGCTCCAAGCGCAACATATTGATCCATCCAGAACGACTGCGCGCTGAGGTGAGGGATCTGGATTTCTGGTACGGGGACTTTCACGCTCTAAAGAAGGTTAACCTTCCGATCGCCGACAAGCAGGTGACCGCCTTGATCGGGCCGTCCGGTTGCGGCAAGAGCACATTGCTGCGATCGTTCAATCGCATGCACGATCTTTATCCGGGCAACCGGTATGAAGGTGCGATCGAACTGCTGCCAGAAAAACAAAATCTGGTCTCGACCGGAATCGATCCGATCCTGATCCGGTTGCGCATCGGGATGGTTTTCCAGAAACCGAACCCCTTTCCAAAGTCAATTTACGAGAACGTGGCGGCGGGTCTGCGGGTTCGCGGTATCGCAAAGAAAGCCCTGCTTGATGAGCGGGTTGAGCAGGCTCTCCAGGGTGCCGCTCTCTGGAATGAAGTAAAGGACCGCCTCCATCAATCGGCTTATGGTCTGTCCGGCGGTCAGCAGCAGCGTCTGTGCATCGCTCGTACGCTTGCCCCCAACCCAGAGATCATTCTCTTCGACGAACCGACATCGGCCCTTGACCCGATCGCCACCGCAAAAATCGAGGAGCTTATCGCTGAATTGCGAGACCAGTACACGATCGTCATCGTCACGCACAACATGCAGCAGGCAGCGCGGATATCGACATACACCGCCTACATGCACCTCGGCGAGATGACCGAGTACAACGCGACGAATGAGTTCTTCACAAATCCGCAGAATGAGAAAACGCAGCAGTACATCACCGGACGCTTCGGTTGAGGGGGAAACATGACGATGGATCACACTATTCGAGCTTTCGACGAAGAACTACAGGACCTGACCGGACAAGTATCCGATATGGGGCGAATTGCTGCCGCGCTCCTCGACAAGTCCGTCAATGCTCTCATCGGCAATGACAAGACACTGGCAGATGAGGTCGTAAGAGCCGACCTTCAACTCGATGCGATGCAGAGAACCGCCGAAACGGCGGCTGTGCAAATCATTGCTCGGCGCCAACCCGTCGCGAACGACCTGAGACGGATCGTCGGCGCGATGCGCATGGTATCAAACCTGGAGCGTGTAGGCGATCTCGCGAAGAACATCGCCAAGCGCGCAGCAATCATGGATGCCTCACTTAACAGGGGCGTTGTCTCTGCCGGGTTCAGCACACTAGCCGAAGCCGCCAAAATGCAGCTGGCTGGCGCGCTCGATGCTTTCCAGAACAACGACGCGAAGACGGCATCTCAAGTCCGCCTCCAGGACGAGCACATCGATGTACTCTATAACGGCCTCTTTCGAGAACTCCTGACATACATGATGGAAGACCAGCGCTCGATCACATTGTGCGCTCACCTCCTTTTCTGCGCCAAGAACCTCGAGCGGGTCGGAGATCATGCTACCAATCTCGCTGAGACCGTCGAGTACATCGTGACGGGCGATGATGTTTCGATTGATCGCCCTCGCGCCGAAACTGTTGTTGCGATGGAGTAGGCTTCATGCCGAGCGTCGTTATCGTACAGGAAGATATTGGCGTTGGCTCGATCCTGGAAGCAAGCTTCCGCGAGGAAGGTTATATCGCCGGGGTATGTGGACTGGCCGAGCAGTGTGAACGTATGGTCGCGGAGAGACAACCAGATCTGGTCGTCGTCGATTCGGTAAGCCGTGCGACCAATCTCCGTCAGTCGTTTATGAAAATGCGAGCCCATGTGCGAAGAAGGCAGTTGGCGATTATTGTCTTGGGCGGAGAGGCGCTGCCCAAGCCCCTTTTTGATGCCGGAGCCGACGATTACTTGCCGCGCCCCTTTTCCGTTCAGGAACTTCTGGCTCGCAGCAATGCGCTCCTTGAGCGTTCATGCTCGAAGACGACCAGGATCTTGAACCATCGCGAGATATCCCTGAACCTCGAAACGCACAGGGTTTCGCGTAAGGGACGGGAGATTCACCTTGGTCCGACGGAATATCGTCTCCTGCAGACGATGCTGACAGAACCGTCTCGGCTCTTTTCGCGGCGCGAAATTCTCGAGATGGTATGGAACGACACGAGCCGGGACGAACGCATCGTTGATGTCAGCATCAAAAGATTGCGGAAGTCCTTGAACATCGGAAGCAAGGGAGACGCAATCCGTACTGTGCGCGGCTGCGGCTACGGCCTGCAGTAATAGCGATCAGCGTGGACTGTTTCCGATTGCCTTCAACTGCGTCTGAAGGGACATCCTGTCGATCGACTCAATCGGAAGTGCCGTGAAGACTGAGAGCCTGTTGGCGATAGCGTCTGCTGCCCGGCGAAAGGCGGCAAGCCTTTGCAGTTCAGTTCCCTCAGCAAGCGCAGGATCGTCGATAGCCCAGTGCGCTGTAAAAGGCTGACCGGGCCAGGAGGGGCATTGCTCCCCCGTCAGTGTGTCGCAAACGGTGAAGACGAAATCCATAGAGACACGGTTAAGACCCTTGAACTCGTCCCAGCTTTTGGGTTTTAGGTTCTCGACCGGACAGTCCATCTTCCGGAGTGTTGCGAGTGTCATTGGATGCACCGCATTTGCGGGAAGATTTCCCGCAGAGAACGCCGCAAACCGCATTGGCGCCATCTTGCGTAGAATGGCCTCCGCCATGATCGATCTGGCAGAATTTGCGCGGCATAGGAAAAGCACATTAAATATTCTTGGGACCTGTTGGTCTGGCTCGATTCTCGTCAAAGAGGTTCTGCCAGCCAACGGGGTGAAGTCAGTCGCCAAAAACTCGACAAGCCTCCAGACAAGTTCGGTATTCGGCCGATAAATTATCGTGGTGCCAACGCGTTGGGTTTGGACCAGTCCGGCGCGCTTCAACACGTTAAGATGAGACGACATCGTATTTTGAGGTATGTCGAGCAGTCTTCCGATGTCGCCTGAGGGCAATCCCTCCGGCGAATGATCCAGAAGAAGACGCAGTGCATCAAGTCGGGTGGTTTGCGCGATGGCTGCAAACGCCTCTACGATAGCTGATTTTTCCATAAGTCTGGATATATAGATTTTCGTTCAGTTGAGCAAGTTGCGTTCCCTTGGCGGGCGCCAATAAATCCGTATTTCTGGAAATGTGCAGTTCTGTCATATTTCTGTAGCGCAAGTGCCGAATAAGCGGGTGTCTGTTTTGGATCGATGGAGAACCTGATGAAAAAGCTCGTGGCCGCACTGGCGATATCCGTAGCATTTGCAATGCCTGCCCAGGCGGATTTCAAACTCGACGCTCGTTACGCGGACGCCGACGGCGATATGGTCGCCGACATTCCGACCGATGCCAGCCAGCTTGTGGACCCGGATACGCTGGTATTCGCCTACACCCCGGTCGAAGACCCGGCCGTTTACGCCGATGTCTGGAAAGGCTTCCTCGATCACCTCGCGGAAAAGACAGGCAAGAAGGTTCAGTTCTTCCCGGTTCAGGAAAATGCGGCTCAGATCGAAGCCATGCGCGCCGGTCGCCTGCACGTTTCCGGCTTCAATACTGGCTCGAATCCGATCGCTGTCGCCTGCGCCGGGTTCCGGCCGTTCGCGATGATGGCTTCGAAGGACGGCGCCTTCGGCTATGAAATGGAGATCATCACCTATCCAGGCTCTGGGGTTGAGAAGATCGAAGACGTGAAGGGCAAGAAACTGGCCTTCACCGCTGAGACGTCCAATTCTGGTTTCAAGGCACCCTCGGCATTGTTGAAGTCCGAGTACAAGCTCGAGGCAGGTAAGGATTTTGAGCCGGTGTTCTCCGGCAAGCACGACAATTCGGTCCTCGGCGTCGCCAACAAGGACTACCCGGCTGCGGCTGTCGCCAATTCCGTCATGAAGCGCATGATCGCCCGTGATGTCGTCAAGGCAGACCATATTGTCTCAATCTTCAAGTCGCAGACGTTTCCGACCACGGGTTATGGCGTGGCCCACAATCTGACCCCGGAACTGCAGGAAAAGATCAAGGATGCCTTCTTCTCCTATGACTGGGAAGGTTCGGCGCTCTTGAAGGAGTTCCAGACCTCGGAGCCGCCGCAGGAAAGCTTCATTCCGATCTCCTTCAAGGAAAACTGGTCTGTCGTTCGTCAGATCGATGAAGCCAACGGCGTCACCTACGAGTGCAAATAAGCACGTTTGACCAATAGGCGCCGGGTCGTATTCGCGACCCGGCGCTTACTCATGTGTGAAGGCGGGGAACGATCATGCTCAGGATTACGGGGCTCACGAAAACCTACAAAACAGGTGACAAGGCGCTGAACGGGATTAACTTGCAGATTCCTGCCGGCCAGGTCGTGGGGCTGATCGGTCCCTCAGGCGCCGGTAAGTCAAGCCTCATCCGCTGCGTGAACCGTCTTATCGAACCAACGGCCGGCAAAATCTTTCTTGGCGAACGCGATGTTACCGCGTTGTCGCGGTCTGATCTCAGGGTCGCTCGCCGTCGTATTGGCATGATCTTCCAGGAATATGCTCTGGTTGAGCGGCTGACCGTGATGGAAAACGTGCTCTCCGGTCGGCTCGGCTATGTGCCCTTCTGGCGCAGCTTTTTACGTCGCTACCCCGCCGACTACGTACAGAACGCATTTGCGCTTCTGGATCGCGTTGGTTTGACGGCTCACGCCGACAAGCGCGCCGATGCTCTTTCAGGCGGTCAGCGTCAGCGCGTCGGGATTGCACGAGCGTTGGAGCAAGACCCCGAGCTGCTTCTTGTCGATGAGCCGACAGCTTCGCTTGACCCCAAGACCTCACGGCAGATCATGCGGCTGATCGTCGAGATTTGCCGGGAGCGCAATTTGCCGGCCGTCATCAACATACACGACGTTCTGCTGGCCCAGGCGTTCGTGCAACGGATCGTCGGCCTGCGCGCCGGTGAAGTGGTCTTCGACGGCACGCCTGATCAACTCGACACAGCTGCACTCACCCGCATCTACGGCGAAGAGGACTGGGTTGCCATGCAAAAGCAAGCTCAGGATGACGCCGAAGACGAGCGTCTGGCCTTGGTTGAACGCGAACGGGCGGAAGAGCGCATGGCGGGAGCCTTCTGATGGCCGAGGTCGTTTCGACGCGCTATCCGGCAAGGTGGCGGCGACCTCCAATGTTCCTCAAATCCAAGGCTATGCGTTGGTTGGTCTATGGTGGTTTGCTGATTTACGTCGTTGCTGCCGTGGCAACCATCGACGTAAACTGGGCCCGTGCCTACGAAGGTCTCGAGCGCGGCTGGCGTTTCCTCCAAGGTTTTCTGGTCCCGGATTTCTCCACGCGCTGGCGCGACATCGCACAGGGACTTGAAGAGAGCCTGACGATGACTGTGACCTCCACAATTGCCGGGATTCTTGTTTCCATTCCGATTGGCATGGGAGGCGCACGTAATCTCGCGCCAGCGCCAGTCTACTACGCGTGTCGCTCGATTATTGCTACTTCGCGCGCTTTCCAGGAAATCATCATCGCGATCCTGTTGGTCGCGATGTTCGGCTTCGGCCCCTTTGCCGGCTTCCTGACACTCACATTCGCGACGATCGGCTTCATCGCAAAGCTGCTTGCAGATGCTATCGAAGAAATCGATGAATGGCAGGTCGAGGCCATCCGTGCCACCGGGGCATCGTGGCTGCAACTCGTCAATTATGCAGTCCAACCGCAAGTGATGCCGAGACTTATCGGACTTTCGCTTTACCGGTTTGACATCAATTTTCGTGAATCCGCTGTCATCGGTATAGTTGGGGCAGGTGGTATTGGTGCAACGCTCAACACGTCGATCGATCGATACGAATACGATAGCGCGGGTGCCGTGCTGATCCTCATCATCGTCATCGTCATGCTCGCCGAATTCGGCTCGAGCCTTATCCGCAAGCGGGTTCAATAATGCCAGTTTCACACTCTCTCGACGGCAACAACACATGGCGTAAGCTCACACCAAGGCGCGAGCTAATCCAGTGGATCGGTTGGCTGATGCTCGTAGCATTTTTCGTGTTCTGCTGGCAGATCATGACAAAAGACACGATTTGGGCCTTCATCTACGATGCTCCCCGCCAAGGCGGCGACATTCTCAGCCGCGCCTTTCCGCCTCGTCTGTTCTATTTGAGCGAGCTTATTGCTCCTCTTTGGGACACGCTTAATATGGCAACGCTCGGAACGCTGGCCGGCACTTTGCTGGCCGTTCCGATCGCGTTTCTCGCTGCACGCAACACGACGCCGAGCCTGCTCGTGCTTCGGCCAATCGCGCTTTTTCTAATCGTCGCCTCACGCTCCATCAACTCGCTGATCTGGGCATTGCTTCTTGTCTCGATTCTCGGGCCTGGCCTGCTCGCAGGCATCATCGCGATCGCTTTGCGGTCGATAGGCTTCGTCGGCAAACTTCTTTATGAAACCATTGAGGAAATCGACCAGACGCAGGTTGAAGCCGTATCATCAACCGGCGCAAGCCGCATGCAGGTGATCGACTACGCGATTGTGCCTCAAGTCCTGCCATCGTTCCTCGGGATTACCGTGTTTCGTTGGGATATCAACATTCGGGAATCAGCTATCCTTGGCCTGGTTGGCGCCGGCGGGCTCGGCCTCAAGCTTCAGTCCTCCCTCAACATGTTGGCGTGGCCCCAAGTGACGACGATCTTCATCATGATTCTCGCTACAGTAGTCCTGTCCGAATGGATTTCTGCCGCGGTACGGAAGGTGATTGTGTGAGCTTGGAATAAAGGTACTTCATGCGCGACGCGCGACCGGTCCAATCGGTGTGGCATAGCTTCGCTCCCGTCTTGATGAAACGGTAGGTAGGTTTTAGACCGACAAAACTGTTGACTTCGTCCACATTTCCAGTAATCTGGATATATGGAACAGGAACAGGCAATTCTCGCCCTTGCGGCGCTCGCGCAACCAACCCGTCTTGAGACTTTTCGATTGCTCGTACAACACGCGCCGGAAGGACTGCCGGCCGGCGATATAGCGCGTGCGCTTGTGGTGCCGCAAAATACCATGTCGGCGCATTTGAACATTCTGTCGCGGGCAGGGCTCGTGTCTTCGCAAAGGCATAGCAGGATCATCATGTATCGCGCCGAAATCGAACAGCTTCGTGACATGACGCTGTTCCTTTTGAAGGATTGCTGCGGCGGTTCGGCCGAATTGTGTGCTCCACTCATTGCCGAACTTACGCCTTGCTGTACTCCGGCCTCACAGGACAGTCTGGCATGAGTGCGCTCAGTATCGAACGCGTGGACGGGAGCGATCTCGATCTCAGACAAGCGCTTCTAAGTGCCGATTTGCCGACGGATGACACCGAAGACGAGGGACGCGCCTTTTTCAGGATCGTTTCCGATGACGGCAAGGCAGTCGGTTTTGCGGGTCTCCAGGCATGTGAGGGTGACCAGCTTCTCAGGTCGGTTGTTGTTCTGCCTGGTCTGAGAGGAGAAGGTCTGGGCAGTGCGGCCGTCTCGGCGGTTCTGGCGACTGTCGAGGCGGGCAGTGATGTTTTTCTTGCGACCACAAACGCATCGTCTTTTTTCGCCCGCCTCGGGTTTATCCAGGTTCAACGGGAAAATCTGCCGGCAGCAGTGCTCGCGACCCGGCAGCTTTCCTCTCTTTGCCCATCATCGGCGACCATCATGAAATTTATCCGACCGCCGACTTAACCACGGATCACAGATATGACCGACAAGACCTATAACGTGCTCTTCCTGTGCACGGGCAATTCCGCTCGTTCTATTCTCGCCGAAGCCATCCTCAACAAGGAAGGTGGCGGCCGCTTCAATGCTTATTCTGCTGGCAGTCAGCCAAAGGGCGAAGTCAATCCGCACGCACTCAAAGAGCTCGCTGCGCTCGGTTACCCGTCGACGGGCTTTTCTTCCAAAAGCTGGGACGTGTTCGCCGAACCGGGTGCGCCGCAAATGGATTTCATCTTCACCGTGTGTGATAGCGCCGCCGGTGAAGCCTGCCCGGTATGGATCGGTCACCCGATGACAGCCCATTGGGGTGTCGAGGATCCGGCCGCCGTTACGGGATCCGAAGTCGAAATCCAGCGCGCATTTGCCCAGGCCGCACGGTTCTTGAAGAACCGTATCACGGCATTCCTCAGTCTCCCTCTCGCATCGATCGATCGCCTGGCCCTCGAAACACGGCTGCGGCAGATCGGGACGATGGAGGGAACCACCAATGCGCAAGGAAAGTCCGCCTGATGTCGACGTTCGAAAGATATCTGACCGTTTGGGTCGCACTGTGCATCGTGGTCGGGATTGCGCTCGGCCATTTCATCCCCGGCGTTTTTCAGGTCATCGGTGCAGCTGAAATTGCGAAGGTGAACATTCCTGTCGCCATTCTTATCTGGCTGATGATCATTCCGATGCTCATCAAGATCGACTTCCGCTCGATGGCGCAGGTTGGCAGCTACTGGCGCGGTATCGGCGTCACTCTCTTCATCAACTGGGCGGTGAAGCCGTTTTCGATGGCGCTTCTTGGCTGGCTGTTCATCGGCTGGCTGTTCAGGCCCTATCTGCCAGCCGACCAGATCGATTCCTATATCGCCGGATTGATCATCCTCGCTGCGGCCCCCTGTACCGCCATGGTGTTCGTCTGGTCGAACCTGACGCGGGGCGAGCCATTGTTCACGCTCTCCCAGGTGGCGCTCAACGACGCCATCATGATCATTGCGTTCGCGCCGATCGTCGGCCTTCTGCTCGGTCTGTCCGCCATCACCGTCCCCTGGGATACGCTGGCGATTTCCGTCGGGCTCTACATCGTCGTGCCCGTCATCATCGCGCAGGTTCTGCGAAGCCGTCTGACCACAGGCGGAACATCCGCTCGCCTCGACCGGATGCTGGAGACCCTGCAGCCGCTTTCACTCGTGGCACTTCTCGCAACCCTCGTCCTGCTCTTCGGCTTTCAGGGTGAGCAGATCATTGCTCAGCCAACGATCATCGCGCTACTGGCAGTCCCGATCCTGATCCAGGTCTATTTCAACTCCGGACTTGCCTATATCCTCAATCGCATGTCGGGCGAGCGGCACTGCGTCGCCGGACCATCCGCACTGATCGGCGCCAGCAACTTCTTCGAACTTGCCGTCGCTGCCGCGATCAGCCTCTTCGGCTTCCAGTCGGGTGCAGCGCTCGCCACCGTCGTTGGCGTGCTGATCGAAGTGCCGGTCATGCTCTCGGTCGTCTGGATCGTGAACCGTTCGAAGGGCTGGTACGAATCGGCCCCTGCCGTTTCCCGCAACGAGATTTCTCAAAGGACTTAGATCATGGACGTCACAATCTATCACAACCCTGCTTGCGGCACCTCGCGTAACACGCTTGAGCTCATTCAGCATGCTGGTATCGAACCCACTGTCATCGAATATCTGAAAACCCCACCCAGCCGCGAGCAGCTCGCAAAAATGATCTCGGATGCGGGTCTCACTGTTCGCGGCGCCATCCGCGAGAAGGGCACACCCTACGCTGAGCTCGGCCTTGATAATACGGAGCTGAGCGACGACCAGCTTCTCGATGCGATGATCGAAACGCCGATCCTGATCAACCGGCCTTTCGTTATCACACCGATGGGGACAAGGTTGTCGCGCCCATCTGAGGTCGTGCTCGATATATTGCCAGCGGATGCGTTCAAGGGTCCGTTCAGCAAGGAAGACGGCGAGCAGATCCTCGACGAGGAAGGAAAGCGCATTGTCTAATACATTTCCCGCATTGCAGGAGCGGCATCTGCATCAAACAGATCTCGATGCCCTTCGTCCGGCCTTCTCGACGCACAAACCCCGGATATTGATCCTCTACGGATCGCTCCGCGAGGTGTCGTACAGTCGGCTGCTTGCGTTGGAAGCTCAACGGCTGCTGGAGAGGCTGGGGTGCGAAGTGCGGATTTTCGATCCGAAGGGACTACCGCTTCCCGACGAGGCTCCCGTCAGCCATCCGAAGGTACAGGAGCTGCGTGAGCTATCGGAATGGTCGGAAGGCCAGGTGTGGGTCAGTCCCGAGCGCCATGGCGCCATGACCGGGATCATGAAGTCGCAGATCGACTGGATCCCCTTGTCGATCGGGTCCGTGCGGCCGACACAGGGCAAGACCCTGGCCGTCATGGAAGTGTCCGGTGGCAGCCAGTCGTTCAACGCCGTCAATCAGATGCGGATTCTGGGGCGGTGGATGCGAATGATCACCATTCCCAACCAGTCCTCGGTTGCCAAGGCCTACCAAGAATTCGACGCCGATGGCCGGATGAAACCATCCTCCTATTACGACCGCGTGGTCGATGTGTGCGAGGAACTGGTCAAGTTCACGCTGCTGACCCGGGATGCTTCGCCCTATCTGACAGAGCGCTACAGCGAACGGAAGGAACAGGCGGCGGAGCTTGAAAAGCGGGTTTCGCTGAAATCGATCTGATTACGTATGCCGCCACACCTTAACGGCTGAAATTAGAAGGATCACTGCGAGCGCGGGCAGGAGCACCGCGCTTGCGACCAGCCCAAGTAGAAGGCCCCCGACGAAGGTTCCAATCGTGGATCCGGCGGCCATCACCAGAAGGAAGGTCCTGTTTTGTCCAAGGACCGAAAAGCTGCTGTCGCGACTATAACGAGAGAAGCCGGCGATCATGGTCGGCAGGCTCACCGCAAGCGACAAGCTGCCCGCGAGCTTGATGTCAGCGCCGAATAGCAGAACGAGTGTCGGAATGAGAAGCTCGCCTCCTGCGACTCCCAGGAGAGAGGCGACAACTCCGATCAGGAAGCCGACGACAATCCCTGCTACCACCTGCGCCCACCCCTGGAGAAGCGGTTGATCGGTCACGGCATCATGACGATCGCGATTGCGACCAGGAGGATCGCCATCACCTTGTACAACGTCTCGGACCGGAGGCGGGTTGCCCACGCGGCTCCCACCCACGCGCCGGCAAGGCTTCCCGCAAGCAGGTTGACAACGATATACCAGTGATCCGCGATTGCGCTGAATGGAACTGTCGCAGCCCGGAAGGGCAGCGCGGTCGCGACGACGACGAGGCTCATAGCTTTGTTCAAGATCACGGCCTCGAGCGCTGCGAAGTTGAACCATCCGATCAGAAGGGGAAGACGAAACTCTGCGCCGCCCAGTCCGATAAGGCCGCCCAGAACACCGATGATTCCGCCGCCCGCGAACGCAGAAGCGAGTTTCCTTCGTCCGAGACTGTCTACTGTGTCTGACACGTGGCGCCCTTCATGCAATCCAGGAAATTGCTAATTTAGTATAGTTCCGTTGATTTCAGGACAAGCACAACGTCAGGTGTTATTAGCAGCAATTTTAGGCTCCATCCTCGATGACGCCGCCACTGCGACAAATGCAGCGATACTGATCGCTCCGAGGCAAGCGTTTGCTATCAGCGCAAAGTTCAGGCCGATGTGCTCCATGGCTGCCGCAAAGACGAAGGGAGCGCCTGCTCCGACGGCCAGACGGGCTGCCGCCATCTTGCCAGTGACTTCACCATAGCCGTTCGACCCGAACAGATAGAGCGGCAGGCTGCCCTGTGCTATGCTGTTGATGCCGGAGCCCAAGCCCAGGCAGATCGCGAACGCGACGGCGCCTGGAAGCCAGTTGCCGGTCGCCAGCAGGATCAAGACGCCCAGTACGATCAACACTGCGGAAAGAACTGCAAGTGCCGGTGGAGACAGGCTTTTCCCAAAGATCATGTTGATCAGGCGGCTCAACACCTGCGCGGGACCAAAAAGTGACCCGATCACCACGGCCGCTGCGCCAAGCCCGATCGATCCGAGCATCGGCACCATGTGGGCGAGAATCGCCGCCAGCGTGAAGCCCAGCAACGCGAAGGCAGATGAGACGAGGATCATGCCCCGACGTCTCGCATGCGGTGCAACAGCGCCGACGACCGTTTCGCGCGTGCGGACGGCCGGATCGACGTTCACCGCCGTTTTCCCTACGCGCATGATCCAGTAGTGAAGCGGCATGCAGAGGAACAGGTTCAAGCCTGCAAAGACGAGGTAGATCTCGCGCCAGGACAGGTATCCGGACAGTGCCGCCGAGATGGGCCAGAAGATCGTCGACGCGAAGCCGCCGATCAGGGTCAAATAGGTGATGCTGCGGGATGCAGATCGCGGATCGCTCTCGACCAGTGCCGCGAACGCAGCTTGGTACTGCACCATTCCGGACGATATCTCGAGCAGGATGATGGCGACGGCAAAGATGGCGATGGATGGCGACCATGCGCAGAGCGCCAATGTCAGAGCGGCAAGCACGGAGCCGATCGTCATGACGGTTGCGGCGCCGATCCTGTCCATCTGCCGACCGACATAGGTGGCGGAAAGGCCGCCTATGAACAGGGACGCGGAAAACACTCCGAACACCTCAGCCAGCGTAAGACCGAGATCCGCGGCCATGCCCGGCGCGAGGATGCTGAAGCTGTAGTAGAGAGTTCCGTAACCGATGATCTGTGTGAGGCCGAGAGCGGAGACGATCCCCGCAGGTACGCGGTTCTTATGCAACGACGGAGCCCTCGGGGGATGTTGTGTCAGTAGAACAGCACGCTCCGGACCGCTCGACATTCTCTCGAATGGCCGGATGTCCGGAGCAGCAATCGTCCATCAGGAAATTGACTAGGTCTGCCAGGGCTTCGTAGCTCGCACTGTAGATGATCGACCGCGACTCCCGCCTCTGCATAATCAGGCCTGACCGTTCCAGTTCCTTGAGGTGGAACGAGACATTCGTGGGCGAAACACCCATGCGTTCCGCAATGACGCCGGCGGCAAGGCCATCGTGGCCAGCAACCACGAGCGCACGCACGATGGCGAGCCGGGTTTCCTGAGATAGCGCGGCAAAAGAAGTTAGGGCTTGACGGTCATCCATAATTCAATAATCCTTGAATAATTGCATTGAGGAGTAACCCAAATGAACGCGATCGACAAGACAGTTTCTGCCGACATCACCCTTGGCCATCTACTGGACTCTCTCGCGCTCGCCCCCGAGGCGCCGCTGGTGTTTTTCTACGGTGGGCAAGCCGTAAAGCCAGGCTACCATGTGACAGAGGTCAAGGCGGGGCAGTTCTCCGCGCTCGACTGTGGCGCGAATCCAGAGGCCTGGTCGGAAATGTTCATTCAGCTCTGGGATATCGATGAGGAGGAAAGGAATCACATGCCGGCGGGCAAGTTCTCCGCCATCATTCGCAAGGTATCCGACCATGTGCGCCTGGAGGCGACCGCCAAGCTGACGTTCGAAGTCAGCGACGGAAAACAGCCGATGTCACTCTACTGCGCATCGTCTCCTCTTTTGGAGGCGGGCGCTTGGAGGGTGGCTCTGGAAGCTCGCCCGTCGAGCTGCAAGCCAAGGGATCGCTGGCTCGTGGAAAAGCCGATGACGGAAAGCGCATGCTGCGGCCCGGCGACCGGTACGAAATGTTGCGCCTGACGAACCGTGACTGAAGAATGGATGCCTTCGAGCAACGAGGTTCTGCGCGAGCTGGGATCCAATCTTCCAGCTCTTGTCAGTCGGACCCAACAATATCGCTCGGCCGATTCTGACTTTGGTGCTCTCGAAAGCCCCATAGGAGCAAATTTGTCTTCAGAAACTTATGATGTCGTGGTTATCGGTGCAGGGCAGGCGGGCCTCGCGTCTGCCTATTATCTGCGTCGCGCCGGCGTTGATTTCATCCTCCTCGATGACGAAGAGGGGCCAGGCGGTACGTGGCGGCATGCGTGGGATTCTCTGCGTCTTTTCTCTCCAGCGTCTTTCAGCTCATTGCCCGGCTGGATGATGCCGACAAAGACCGACACGACCTATCCCGCGCGAGAGGATGTCATCGATTATCTGGCCCGCTATGAGAAAAGGTATCAGTTTCGCATTGAGCGGCCGGTCTTTGTCACGGCGGTCTCGCGCAGCGATGAAGGTCTGCGCGTCCTGAGTGACAATGGCGAATGGAGAGCCCGGGCCGTCCTCAGCGCCACAGGCACATGGCGGCATCCGTTGATTCCGGACTACCCCGGACGTGCAGATTTTATGGGACATCAGATTCACTCGGCGAACTATGTTTCGGCAGAAGCCTATTCTGGGAAGCGTGTCGCCATCGTCGGCGGTGGAAATTCGGGCGCGCAGATCCTGTCCGAGATTTCGACGGTAGCGGAAACGATTTGGGTAACACCGGAGCCGCCTGTGTTTCTTCCCGATGATGTCGATGGCCACGTTTTGTTTCAGCGAGCGACGGCGCGTGTTCTCGGCACGGCTGATGATGCGCAACGCGGGGGTCTTGGCGACATCGTCATGGTCCCGCCGGTCAAGGACGCGCGGAGCAGAGGCGTACTTGGGTCGGTGCGACCGTTTACCCGCTTCGATGAGCGTGGTGTTATCTGGCGCGACGGAACGAGAAACGATCTTGATGCCATTGTCTGGTGCACGGGTTTCAGGCCTGCGCTGGACCACCTTCGCGATCTGGATGTGATCAACGAAGAGGGAAAGGTGGATGTCGATGGTGGTCAATCCGTCAAGGAGCCTCGCCTTTGGCTCTCGGGTTATGGCAACTGGACTGGCGCAGCCTCTGCGACACTGCTCGGCGCTGGCCGAGCCGCAAGAGACATGATTCCGCAATTGGTGGCATCACTTAAGTGACAGATCGGCGAATTCAGGAACCAATGCCTGCTGCACGAGAAATCTGGCTCGTGCAAACTTGCAGATAAAACGGCTCGACTTGGCGAGCTGTGCGAGGGTTTCTCGTATGTGCTACCAAAGCCTGTGAGGCGACCAAGGAGGCCGGAGGAAAATACTCTGGTCGAGACGATCACAGAGGTAGCGACATAGCCCGTTAGGCGCGGAGCCGATTCTGAGACGAAAACAACCGGTTTTGCTGGAAATGGACCGACACTGGCACTGTAAAATCAACGATAGCGCGTGCTGCGTGCGCTGCGGGAGTTCCCGAAATCGACGGAGACTGAGATCAACTTCCAACCAAGGGAGCGTGAACCTGTGTCTTCGACAGCAAATTCAGGTCGCATCAACTCAACACTTCGCAAGTTTCTTGACAATGAAGCCTCCGGCGGGCTCGTACTTATGGCCGTAGCGCTTTTGGCGATCGTAACGGCCAATTCCACACTGGCCGACACTTATTTCTACGCGCTGCATGTCTACATCGGTCCCTTGAGCCTCCAGCACTGGATCAATGACGCGCTGATGGCCGTGTTTTTCCTAATGGTCGGCCTTGAGATCAAGCGCGAAATGCTTGACGGCCACTTTCCACCTGGAGCCGTCGCGTGCTGCCTGGAGCAGCGGCTGCCGGTGGCATGGTGTTTCCAGCACTGTTCTACGTCTTCCTGAACAGGAACAACCTGGAAGCCTTGCAAGGATGGGCGATCCCAACAGCGACCGATATCGCGTTCGCATTGCGTGTTCTTTCCCTGTTCGGCTCGCGTGTCCCAGCCTCGCTAAAGATATTCCTGGCGGCGTTGGCGATCATCGACGATCTCGGGGCGGTCATCGTTATTGCTGTGTTCTATACCGCTGATATGAACCTCATGCCGCTCGCCGGTGCGGCACTCGTGTGGGGCAATCTTTTCATCTTCAGCAAGATGAAGGTGAAGGCTCTGTGGCCTTACCTTTTGCTCGGCGCAGTGCTGTGGGTCCTTGTTTTCGCCTCCGGCGTTCATGCCGGACAGCGCGGACCCCTTATCATCCGGACGCGGCGGTAAACAGATATGAGCATTGGTTGATCTGCTGCGCATTTAGGCAGCAGATCAACCGCGAGAAATCTTGCACCAAAAACAGGCTTTCACATGTAGGGCGTTAGCCTTGCTCATCGGAGAGTTGAACTGATCTGTTGCGCTTGACCCGGCCTGTAATTGTCGACGCCACGGTAACATAGTCGAAACACGCTAGTTCTTGCCTAGATATCGGAACTCCCGGGTCGATTAGCAATGCACCGATTGACGCGCTAAAGTTACATAAGCTGTCTTACGCCACATACTAACTTTCGGAATTTACTCCCTAAAATAGCAATTCCCACAACTGCCTCTATGCTACCTGGTCCTCTTATCGAGAACGGCAACCGCAACGGAGAGACGAGAGACTCGCGCCAAGACATCGCAACATCGAAATCAGTCCAATCCCGCTTTTGGTGATGGCGTCCTGGACCAAGTCCGGATCTCCGTCGATCAACCCGCAAGGGGTCGGCTAGCAAGCTGCCGCCGCTCCGCCTTCGTCTTCGCGGTGATCGCGACCGTCCCTGTTCCCTTGAGGAGCCATCAGCGGGAATTGGCCCGCTTCCGATGGAGCACCCGAACATGGCACACGATCTTTCTCTCGCCCAGTCTCACGCCTTCCACCTCTGCAACAATCTGATGGTCCCGATCACCCTGTTCAAATCTAGCGGCGAATTCGGCGTCCTTCCGTCCGACGAAATCGATGACGAAGACGATCTTGAGATCGTGCACGAATACCTCCCGCGCGGGTCTCATTGAGACCCGCATGTCCCTGCCGCTGGCGACCTGTCGGCCGCAAGGGAAGCTTCGCCGCAGCAATCTGCTGCTACTTTTGTCAGTTGCGTGCAGCGCCCTTGCCCCCTTCGCTCTTCGCGGCGGGTGGAAAGTGGCCCGCACATTGCGTGAAGGAAAACAGGGACGGTCGCGCTGCGACCGAAGAGAAGATGAAGCGAGAAGAGTTGGAGGCGCTGCGCGCCAAAGTCAGCTGCGAGGCCTTACTTGAGCAGGCCGGTTACGAAATCGATCTAAAGGAGAGCACGCGCCGCGCCGTCAAATACCGGCGCGGCGGCAACATCGTCATTGTCACGCATGACGGACGCGGCTGGTTCGATCCACTTAGTGATGAGAAAGGCGATGTCTTCGGCCTTGCCATGTTCCTCGAGGGAATTCCATTCCCGTCCGCAACGGAAGCGGTCGCGTCAATTGTCGGTTATCAACTTTCCCGGTCGGAATGGAGGTCCTCGCGGTCTTGCGTACCGCTGAAAGACATTGCCGACCGCTGGTGCGGCCGGCGCACGCCTTCGCCCGGATCCGGTGCTTGGCGCTATCTATGTTGGGATCGCTCAATCCCGCCTGCCATCGTCCGGCAGGCCATCCGAGAGGGCATCCTGCGGGAAGGACCTTTCGGCAGCATGTGGGCAGCCCATGTCGATACCGAAGGTCGCGTCGTCGGTTGGGAAGAGCGCGGTCCCGACTGGCGTGGCTTTGCCACCGGTGGCTCGAAGGTTCTTTTCCGCTTCGGATCGAGTGATGCCTCTCGTCTTTGCGTCACAGAAGCTGCGATCGACGCGATGAGCCTTGCTGCGCTCGAGGGTTCGCGCGAGCAAACTCTTTATCTGAGCACTGGCGGTGGGTGGTCTCCGGCGACAGATGCGGCGCTTGCCGAACTTGCTCTGCGGCCCGGACTGATACTGGTCGCGGCCACGGACGCCAATCCCCAAGGCGACGTCTACGCAGAACGATTGCGTGCGCTCGCCGAGGCGTCCGGCTGCGACTGGCAGCGGCTACGTCCGCCGGCGGAGGATTGGAACGAGGTTCTTCAAAACAGGGAAAGGGAAAACGGGAAAGGAAAACCGAGGCCTGCCGCATGCGCGCCGGCCGCATCAAGGGAGGCTCCGCCCGGCATGCGCCGGCCCTTGACCCGGCCGGACACGGACGCAGCAACGCGGGAGGGGTCATGAAGGACTGAAGAGATTGGCAAGGTTGAAACGACTTGTGCTGCCTTCGGTCCAAAACCCCCGATAAGGATCAAGCTGATGACCTCGATAGCCCTTCCCCGCAAAATCTTTCAAGGAGTGGCCAAGCGCGCCGACATGTTCCGGATGTTCGACAGGCACGCGATGCGCCCCGACCGCTTTGATGGTGACCAGTCCGGCGTCTACGCCGGCGAATGGTTCGAGATCGACGAGACCTCCTACTCCTACATGCTCGACATTCTGCCACCGCTCTGGATGCGCGGACCGATCTTTGCGATGCGGGAGTTCATGACCGGTTCCGTGACCTCGGTGTTTTACGCGATCCGGATCGATGACACCGTCCGTTACTTTCACACCTACTGCGACCTCTCGGACCCGAACTCTGTGGAAGCGATGCGGACCGCAATCGTTGACCGCGAAACCCGGCCTGTTCGGGCAATGAGCCGCGAGGAACGGCTTGAGCATATCTGGAGCACCACCGCGGATGACTATCGCGGCTATGCCGGGCCCCGCTGGCCGAAGCCGATGCAGGGGCATCGCACGATCATGCTCTATGGCGGCCAGGATGGCAGTTTCCTGAAGCTGCTCGAAACTCTCAGCGATGACGAAATTGCCGCCAAGCTGCCGGTGCATCTGCGCCATCTCCCCACGGTCCTGGCGGCCTAAGCCAGATTCAAGCCCAACAATCCGAGCGCTGCAGCCGGTCGAATCCTCGACCGGATGATTTCGCACGCCCGCTTTCCCAAGGAGCTTTTCATGAGCAATGACCCCTTTACCATCGACATGTTCGGCAGCTCTGCCCTGTCCGCCGGGCTCGGGCTTGGTGTGACCGCGTTTGGCGGTTTCTCTCCCGATGCTGCCAATGATGACGACCCGGATCCGACTCCGCCTGCATCAGCCCCTGCCCTCCCCGTCATTGCCACCCCTGTTCGGCGAGCAGGCTCTCGGGCAAACTTCTATCTTGACGGCGACCGCGAACTGGGCGCCACCTGGAAGGATCGCGCCCGAGCCAATGTCGCGGCAATCCTTGTCGCCGACAGCATTGCCAAACAGGACCGGCCGGCAACGCCCAAGGAGCAGGCGCAGCTGATCCAGTTCACCGGCTTCGGAGCTAGTGAGCTCGCCAACGGCATGTTCCGTCGGCCGGGCGAGGTCGATTTCCGGCAGGGTTGGGACGATCTCGGCTCCTCACTCGAAACTGCCGTATCCAAAGCGGAGTATTCGTCGCTCGCGCGTTGCACCCAGTATGCGCACTTCACGCCCGAGTTCATCATCCGTGCGATCTGGGCAGGGATCGCGAGGCTCGGCTGGCGCGGCGGCCGTGTCCTGGAACCGGGCATCGGCACGGGCCTGTTCCCGGCCCTGATGCCGGAGATTTATCGCGACGCCGCCTATGTCACCGGCATCGAGCTTGATCCGGTCACGGCTCGCATCGTCGGTCTGCTGCAGCCAAAGGCCCGGATCATCAATGGCGACTTCGCGCGCACTGATCTGGCGCCGATCTACGATCTTGCCATCGGCAATCCGCCCTTCTCCGATCGTATCGTCCGCTCAGACCGTGCCTATCGGGCACTTGGCCTTCGCCTGCACGACTATTTCATTGCAAGGTCGATCGATCTCCTGAAGCCCGGCGCACTGGCCGCCTTCGCCACTTCACACGGCACGATGGACAAAGCAGATACAAAGGCGCGCGAGCATATCGCCAAATCGGCTGACCTGATCGCAGCAATCCGCATGCCAGAGGGGAGCTTTCGCCGCGACGCCGGTACGGATGTCGTAGTCGACATCCTGTTCTTTCGAAAGCGGAAGGCCGGCGAGCCCGAAGGCGATCAGATGTGGCTCGATGTCGACAAGGTCCGACCGGCCACCGACGATGAAGGTGCGATCCGCGTGAACAGGTGGTTCGCCCGGCACCCGGATTTCGTGCTCGGCACCCACGCGTTAACCTCCGGGCCGTTCGGTGAGACCTATACGTGCCGGCCACGCGGTGACGATCTTGAAACCGCCCTCGCCGCCGCCATCGAGCTTTTGCCGGCCTACATCTATGACGGCGAGCCTACGCCCATCGACATCGATCTGGAGGACGAGCTCGCAGAGATCGTTGATCTGCAGCCGAAGGGCGGACTTGTTCGCGAGGGCAGCTTTTTCCTCGACCGCTCTAAGGGTCTGATGCAGATGCTCGACGGAGCGGCCGCGCCGGTCATTGTCCGCAAGGGTCGCTCCGGCCATGGAATCTCGGAAAAGCACGTCCGGATCATCAGCAAACTCATCCCGATCCGCGATGCGGTGCGCGAGATCTTGAAAGCCCAGGAAACCGATCGCCCCTGGCGCGATCTTCAGGTCCGGCTGCGGATCGCCTGGTCGAGCTTCGTGCGTGATTTCGGGCCGGTCAACCACACCACCGTCTCGATCCATGAAGACGCGGAGACCGGCGAGGTCAAGGAGACCCACCGCCAGCCGAATCTCGCACCCTTCCGCGACGATCCGGATTGCTGGTTGGTGGCCTCCATCGAGGATTACGATCTGGAAACCGACACGGCAAAGACCGGTCCGATCTTCTCCGAACGCGTGATTGCGCCGCCGGCGGCCCCGACCATCGCATCGCCGGCAGATGCGCTCGCCGTTGTGCTGAACGAACGCGGCCATGTCGATATAGACCATATTGCCGAGCTGCTCCATAGCGATCCAGCTGATGTGATCGACGAGTTGGGCGGAGCCATCTTCCGCGACCCGGCAGATGGATCGTGGCAGACAGCCGACGGGTATCTTTCCGGCGCCGTTCGCACCAAGCTCGCGGCCGCGCAATCCGCGGCCGAACTCGATCCGACGTATGAGCGCAACGTTCGCGCCTTAACTGACGTCCAGCCGGCCGACCTTCGGCCCTCCGACATCACGGCTCGTCTCGGTGCGCCCTGGATCCCGGCTTCCGATGTGGTGGCCTTCGTCAAAGAAAAGATGCAAGCCGATATCCGGATCCACCATATGCCGGAACTCGGATCGTGGACGGTCGAGGCCCGCCAGCTCGGCTACACAGCGGCTGGCACATCCGAATGGGGAACGAGCCGCCGCCATGCTGGTGATCTCCTTGTCGACGCGCTGAACAGTCGGGTTCCGCAGATTTTCGACGTCTTCAAGGATGCCGATGGCGAGCGCCGGGTGCTCAATGTCGTTGATACGGAGGCGGCGCGCGACAAGCTGCAGAGGATCAAGCAGGCGTTTCAGGACTGGGTCTGGGCCGATCCCGATCGCACCGATCGGCTGGCCCGCGATTATAATGATCGTTTCAACAACATCGCTCCAAGGGCTTTCGATGGTTCTCACCTAAGACTTCCCGGCGCCTCTGGCGCCTTTACTTTATACGCACATCAGAAGCGCGGCATCTGGCGGATCATCGCCGATGGCTCGACCTATCTCGCCCATGCCGTTGGCGCCGGCAAGACGATGACCATGGCCGCCGCCATCATGGAACAGCGCCGGCTCGGCCTGATCGCCAAGGCGATGCTGGTCGTGCCCGGTCATTGCCTGGCGCAGGCTGCCCGCGAATTTCTGGCCCTCTATCCGAATGCCCGCATTCTCGTCGCCGACGAAACGAATTTCACCAAGGACAAGCGGGCGCGGTTCCTGTCGCGCGCTGCGACCGCCACTTGGGATGCGATCATCATCACACATTCGGCCTTTCGCTTCATCGCAGTCCCCTCGGCCTTTGAACAGGAAATGATCACGAAAGAGCTTCAGCTTTACGAGGATCTTCTGACCAAGGTCGACAGCGAGGACCGCGTCTCGCGCAAGCGCCTCGAGCGGCTGAAGGAAGGACTGCAGGAACGGCTCGAAGGCCTTGCCACCCGCAAGGACGATCTGCTGACGATCTCGGAGATCGGTGTCGACCAGATCGTCGTCGATGAGGCGCAGGAATTCCGTAAGCTGTCCTTCGCCACAAACATGTCGACGCTGAAGGGAATCGATCCCAATGGGTCGCAACGCGCTTGGGATCTCTATGTCAAATCCCGCTATATCGAAACGAAGAACCCGGGCCGCGCGCTGGTCCTCGCCTCCGGCACCCCGATCACCAATACGCTTGGCGAGATGTTCTCCATTCAGCGCCTCTTAGGCCATGCCGCTCTCGCCGAGCGCGGGCTGCATGAGTTCGATGCCTGGGCATCCTGCTTCGGCGATACGACGACAGAGCTCGAAATCCAGCCATCTGGCAAATACAAGCCGGTCAGCCGCTTCGCTAGCTTCGTCAACGTCCCCGAACTGATCGCCATGTTCCGCTCCTTCGCCGATGTCGTCATGCCTGACGATCTCCGGCAATATGTGAAGGTGCCCAACATCTCGACCGGGCGCCGACAGATCCTAACGGCCAAGCCGACGGCGTTGTTCAAGACCTATCAGCAAATGCTCGATGGCCGGATCAAGGCGATCGAGAAGCGTGAAGGGCCGGCAAAGCCAGGTGACGACATTCTGCTTTCGGTCATCACCGATGGTCGCCATGCCGCGATCGACCTGCGCTTAGTGATGCCGGCGGCCGAGAACGAGGCAGATAACAAGCTCAATCTCCTCGTGCGCAATGCCCACCGGATATGGACGGAGACCGGCGAGGCCATCTATCGTCGTCCTGACGGCAAGGAGTTTGATCTGCCAGGCGCCGCCCAGATGATCTTCTCGGATCTCGGCACTATTAATGTCGAGAAATCCCGCGGCTTCTCGGCCTATCGCTTCATCCGAGACGAACTGATCCAGCTTGGCGTGCCCGCAGCGCAGATCGCGTTTATGCAGGACTATAAAAAGACGGAGGCCAAGCAGCGGTTGTTTGGCGATGTCAGGGCGGGCAAGGTCCGCTTCCTGATCGGATCGTCGGAAACAATGGGCACCGGCGTTAACGCCCAGCTTCGGCTGAAGGCGCTGCACCATCTCGATGTCCCATGGCTGCCGTCGCAGATCGAACAGCGGGAAGGCCGGATCGTTAGGCAAGGCAATCAGCACGACGAGGTCGATATCTTCGCCTACGCGACCGAAGGCTCGCTCGACGCCTCCATGTGGCAGAACAACGAGCGCAAAGCCCGCTTCATCGCCGCCGCGCTCTCCGGCGACACGTCGATCCGTCGGCTGGAGGACGTTGGCGAAGGGGCCGTGAACCAGTTCGCCATGGCCAAGGCCATCGCGTCTGGCGACGAGCGCTTGATGCAGAAAGCTGGACTCGAGGCCGATATCGCCCGGCTCGAACGCCTGCGCGCCGCCCACGAGGACGACCAATATGCAGTCCGCCGGCAGATGCGCGACGCCGAGCGCGAGATCGAGGTCTCGACCCGGCGGATCGGTGAAATCGGCGAGGACATCGCACGCCTCCGGCCGACTAGCGGCGATGCCTTCACCATGACGGTACTCGGGCAGGTTCACACCGAGCGCAAGGAGGCCGGTCGCGCGCTGATGAAGGAGATCCTCACACTTCTGCAGCTGCAGCGGGAGGGCGAGGTGCGTCTGGCAACGATCGGCGGCTTCGATCTCGTCTATGAAGGGGAGCGTTTTGGCAAGGGCGATGGCTATCGTTTCGAGACGCTGCTCCAGCGCACTGGCGCCGAATATGAGGTCGATCTCTCCATCACCGTCACGCCGCTCGGCGCGATCTCGCGTCTGGAGCATGCTCTTGATGGCTTTGACGAAGAGCAGCGGCAATATCGCCGCCGATTTGACGAGGCCGGGCGCCGGCTGAATTCCTATCAATCTCGCCTCGGCGGTGCCTTCCAGTTCGCAGAGGAACTCGGCGCGAAGAGGACGCAACTTCGCGAGATCGAGGAAGAACTGGCTGCTTCGGCCATTGCTGACGCAGACCAGATCGCCGCATGACAAACGTAATACCAGGCCGGTATTGCGGCTTGGTCCTGCCCCCGCCATCGCCTTCGCCAGATGGCAGGGGCTGATACTTGAAATCCCTCAACCTCGATAATATCTGAGGATCACTTTCCGTCCAGATGATGTCCTGCCGCCGCAGTTGGGGTGGCTTTCGATGTCGTCCGGGATCAGCAAAAGGGCGCTCCCCTCGTGGGTCGAGCGCCCTTTTTGCGTTTCTGTTTCCAGCCAACGTTCTGACGTGCCGTTGTGGCCGCAGCGTGCGTGTGCCGGTTTTGCAAGAGAGAAACGGAAGAGAGGGAGGAGAAAGGAACCGGTCGCCGATCGATCCTCCTGCCGCCGCTGTCGCTCAACCGCAACCTGCGCGATCCCGACCACTCGTCCTTCGCAGGGCTGTAAGCCCCGCTTGTCCTTCGCGGTAGGGATGCTCGGTCGCAGTTGCGTCAGTCCGGCCGCTCGGCGGTCCGGGGGGTGTCTTCGAGAAAAATGAAGACAGGAAGGGCTGGCAAGGCGCCGGTCCGGAATTCTCCTGAAAGGACTCATCCCATGCAGATCATGAAGGTTGACCCACGCGCTCTGAAGGAAAACCCCGACCGGATGCGCCAGTCGAAGTCGTCGCCGCAGGCGGACGCGTTGATGCTGGCGACAATCAAAGCCGTCGGTATCGTTCAGCCACCTGTTGTCGCACCGGAAACGGATGGCGGAAACGGTTATATCATCGACGCCGGCCACCGCCGCGTCCGGCTCGCCATTGCTGCCGGTCTCGAAGAAATCGAGATCCTCGTCGCAGACGCTGCCAACGACAATGGCGCAATGCGCTCGATGGTCGAGAACAGCGTCCGGGAAGCCCTCAACCCGGTCGACCAGTGGCGCGGCATCGAACGGCTCGTGGCCCTCGGCTGGACCGAGGAAGCGATCGCCGTGGCTCTCGCCCTTCCCGTCCGCCAGATCCGCAAGCTACGCCTGCTCGCCAACGTCCTGCCGGCCATGCTCGAACAGATGGCGTTGGGCGATATGCCGTCCGAGCAGCAGTTGCGCGTCATCGCGGCTGCCGGACAGCTCGACCAGAAGGAGGTCTGGAAAGCCCACAAACCTAAAAAGGGTGACACCGCGCCCTGGTGGCAGGTTGCCAATGCGCTGACCAAGAAGCGTATGTATGCCAAGGATGCGAGCTTTGGCGATGATCTGGCTCAAGCCTACGGCATTGAATGGGTCGAGGATCTCTTCGCGCCGGCCGACCAGGATGGCCGCTACACCACGAATGTCGAAGGGTTCCTCGGTGCCCAGCACGAGTGGATGACAAATAATCTGCCGAAGAAGGGCGGGATCGTCGAGGTCAACAGCTGGGGCCAACCTGAACTGCCGAAGAAGGCTTCTCAGATCTACGGCAAGCCGTCCAAGTCCGACCACGCGGCGATGTATCTCGATCGTGATGGCAAGGTGCAGACGGTTCATTACCGGATGCCGGAGGCCGCGAAGCCCAAGGGGATTGCTGGCGACGGACCGGCTACTGGCGGCGATGACACGGATGCAACCACCACGCCGAAGGTTCGGCCCGATGTGACCCAGAAGGGCCATGACATGATCGGCGATTTCCGCACCGATGCCCTGCACGATGCGCTCGGCCGCGCGCCGATCGAGGACGACATGCTGATGGCGCTGATGGTGCTGGCCTTCGCCGGGCAGAATGTCCGCATCGACTCCGGCGCGGATGGGACTTTTTACGGCGGCAAGCGCTTCTCGCGCCATGCGGTCGGACTGTTTGACGAGCATGGCAAGCTCGCCTTCGATCAAGACACCCTGAGGGTCGCGGTTCGCTCCGTGCTGATCGACGTTCTCTCTTGCCGCCGCGGCATGTCGAACAGCGGCATGATCGCGCGCATCGCCGGCGACGCGATCGGCGCTGACGAATTCCTGCCAAACATGGGTTCGGAAGACTTCCTCTTATGCCTGTCGCGCCAGGCGCTGGAAGCATCTTGCGCCGAAGCATCGGTCCAGCCGCGGCAGAAGGTTCGGGAAACCCGCGCCGCACTGGTCGAGCATTTTGCCAACGAGCATTTTGTTCACCCATCGGGCCGCTTCGCGCCGCCGGCCGATGAGCTGCTTGAATGGATAAGGGCGGGTGCCGCCACCAACGTCATCGGCGCTCGCTCACGCAACGAGGAGGATGATGCCGACTGCGTAAATGAGGAGCATGCAGGGCAGGTCGACGAGGATGTCGGCCATGACGATCCGGAGCATGCTGGCGTCGCACCCGAGGAAGAATACGACCAGGACTTCGACCAGAGGGCAGCAGCATGACCGCCGCTGTCCGGTCGAACATGGCTGCACCCACCCCCGATATTTCGGGGGTGGAGTTTGCCACCAGCGCGGACGGTCTAACCGTCGCCCGCATCGGTGACCTGGTCCTCGCCATGGTCACATCGTACAGCGGCTCTGCTTTTCTCGCGAGCGCGGCGTTCGTTCGTCGGCCACTCGCTGAGCTGACGCGCGCCGATTTCATCGGGCACGATGGCCGCGTGGCCGACGAGACCGAGTTTCGGATGCGTGTTGTCGAGACGGCCGGGCACAAGCGTGATCTGGCTGCGCTTAATCGCGTGCAGACCCGCATGTCGGCGAGCACGCCCTGGGGCGGTTCGCAGATGGCGGTCATCTATGCCGAGGGCGTCATCGCCCATAGCACGGCCGGCCACGGTGGTTTTCACCTTTCTGCCGACCGAAATGCCAAAATCCATCCGCTGCTGCGGAAGGGCACACCATGGTACGAGGAAGATTGCGAATGGGCGATCGTGGCCTTCAGCTTTCCAGAGCTGTTCACCGGTTACGAGCGGTCCACTGCCGAGAAGACCATTCGCAATACCTGGCCGGATGCCTGGGGGGCGATCCACCGCTGTAAGCTGGCCGAGGGCGAAAGCTGGTTCAAGGATCGCAGGGCGTTCGATCAAGGTCATGCCGCGGACCACATTGTCATATCTGCAATCTTCTCCAATCAGCACCCCGGCATGACCGAGGTCGTGGCGGTTATCGGCGGGAACCGGCGAGCAGGCAACGACGAGCGTCGCTTCCTGATCCCGAGCGACGAATATGCCAGGCGCAGCCGGTTTGGCTTTGTCATCGATCACAACCGTCATGCTGAGTATCATGGGCCGTCATCCTTCATCGGCTGGCGAGGTCGTGAGGATGGGGCATGATTGACGTCCTCGCTCCAAAACCGCTGAAGCAGGCGATCGGCGCCCGGCATGAAATCCAACGGCATCTCGATTGTCTGAACCGGCAGATTGCAGCCCGCGCCGGACGGCAGGCGATCACGGTGAAGGTCCGGAGCCGGGCGCGTCGCCGATCCGGACCCCGGGTCTATTATCAGGAGCTTGCCGACCGCTTAGCCTTCGAGCGGTGGGGCGAACTCGATACGCTCACCCGCAGGTTGGTCATGCATGAGCAGATCATCGACGCGCTTGAGCATTGCACTGATGCGCCTGTTTCGCCGGTTGCAAGATAGGCGGACCTGAGGCTGGGTAGAATGCTGGATGGCCTCCAAACATCATGCGACCCCGGTGACCGCCGAGGTGGCGGGCTTGGCCATGTCCCCTTCCAGCTTTCATCTGACGTCGGACCCGTGCCGATCTGCCCTTCTTGTTCGCTGCGGTCTGAACCGGCGGCCGGTCGTTTCAAGGCCGCTATCGCGCCGCGGAGCGGCCGATCCAGCCTCTCTGCGCGAGGGCAGGCCCGCGGTCTGCTCAGGTTAAAACCTGCTGGCCCGCAAACCTGCCCTGCTGGCTCAGCCGGATCGGACCTGTGAAGCCGCCCATCCCTTGCCGGTTCCGGTCGTCCGCATCGAAGGGCAGACCGGCACGGGCCGGAACCGCTTCGGCAGTTACGGAAGGAACAGACATGGCCAAGCCCGCCACCCCCAATCGCTCCACCACCCGATCGGCGCAATCGCGCCGCGGCACCACCCTCGAAATGGTCCGCCTCTCCTGCCCCGACGCCATTCAGGCGCACAAAATCGCTGAAAGCTTCGGCACGGCTATCGTCGACAGCGATGGCATCCGCAGCCTGCATGAGCGGCTGATCGTCGAGACCGCCGAAAGCCTTTCCGAAGGACTGGGCGAGAAAGCGATGCAAATTCACCTCCAGCGCATCGTCGGAGCGTTCGTCGGATCCGCGCATGGCGCCGGACAGTTTTACTCCCGCGCCGTTACGGAGGCGCGTGACGCTACCGCCAAGGCATCGAATGATCTCCGCGACGAGGATCTCGACGGTCCGGTCGGCTATGACAGCGCCGCCCAGCGCAAGCGGGAGTTTGCGGCCGACATGGGTGTCCAGTCCCACGCATTGCGCATGGCAGCCGAGGGTGCGGTGACCGCCTACGAACAGGTCGTCGGGGAGACCTGGAAGCCATTCGACCGGCCGGTCGAGAACCAGGGCGCATCGCTCGACCGCAAGGCGGCCGAAGCACAGATGGCGGCTCTAGGATAAGTACCATCGGCGGGGCAACCCCGCCCTTCCCACTTGATAAGAGGCCGGCGCTCATGAGCGTCGGCGTTTACCCATGTCGAATGGGAAAGCTGGAGACATGCCCGTCGCGGCCCGTCCCGTTCGGCGGTCCTGCAGGAGCCGGGCGCCCATGCAACGGCTTTGCCGTCCTCCACGCTGTTGCGGCCGTTCCGGTGCATGGGCGCACCATCGGCTCCTAACTTTGGACCTCCGTGACGGACGGCGACAGGCGCGGTCTGCAGAAACGAAGAAGGAAGTTATGGTTAGGAAAACGGAAACCGATCGCGTCGACATCTATACGCGGATTACCGAGCGGATCGTCGAGGATCTCGGACAGGGCGTCCGCCCTTGGATGAAGCCGTGGAGCGCCGCCAACACCGATGGTCGGATTACCCGACCGGTGCGCCACAATGGGCTGCCCTATTCGGGGATGAACGTCCTGCTCCTATGGTCGGAGCAGATGTCGCGGGGTTTCTCCTCCTCGATGTGGATGACATTCAAACAGGCTCTTGAACTGGGCGGAGCCGTGCGAAAGGGCGAAACGGGCTCGACGGTGGTCTTCGCCAGCCGGTTCACCAAATCGGTGGCCGACGGCAGCGGCAACGATGTGGATCGGGAAATCCCGTTCCTGAAGGCCTATTCGGTGTTCAATATCGAGCAGATCGATGGTTTGCCTGACACCTATTATGCCCCGCCAGCCAACGTGCGGGATCCGGTCGAGCGCATCGAGAGCGCCGATCGCTTCTTCAAAGCGACGGGCGCAGTCATCCGGCATGGCGGTAACCAGGCCTACTACTCGCCGGTCATGGACTATATCCAGATGCCGCCCTTCGAGGCGTTTCGCGATGCGGCCGGGTACGCGGCTGTCCTGAGCCATGAGGCCACGCATTGGACGGCGGCGGAACATCGCGTTGGCCGTGACCTGTCGCGATACGCAAAGGACAGGACGGAGCGCGCACGTGAAGAGCTCATCGCGGAGCTAGGCAGTTGCTTCCTTTGCGCCGATCTCGGCATCGCGCCGGAGCTTGAGCCACGGCCCGATCACGCGTCCTACTTGCAGTCCTGGCTATCGGTTCTCGTAAACGACAAGCGGGCGATCTTCCAGGCGGCGGCTCACGCTCAGCGTGCGGTGAGTTTTCTGCATTCCCTGCAGCCGGAAGCGACTGTCAAGGCTGCGGCCTGAAGGTCAGGCGCGGTCGTCACCACCGGTGGCGGCCGGCTCATCCATATCGCGCTGATCCTGAAGACCTTGTGCGATGTCAGCATCCAGCCTTCCCCAGATCGACGGTTTAGTGGTGTCAGGCTTCAGTATGCGGGATGGCTTGCGTTCGATGATGAAAGGTTTGGTCTGCTGACGCATTGGTCCTCCAGGCTGCGAGTCGCGAGCGCGACGCTATCGCACCGGGCATGGCAGGCAAGCCGGACGACGTTCGCACGGGACCAGTTCCCCAATTGAAGCAGGCTCCGACGACGGGACAGGCGGGGCATGAGCCAGGTTGCCATTCTTCCCACGGCGAAATGCGGTGAGCGCCATTGCCACATCCCTTCACGACAGAGTCTCCGGCAACCCATCTGCGGGCTCGATGAGGCATGTCTGACCGGAGACCGGCTGCGCCTCGATCGTCTTCCCGCAACGGCAAGGCACAGATTTCTTACCCCGGCGACCTGCGGTCCCCTCCTCGCCCACTAACAAATCTGCGACTTGCCGCCCTACATTGCATTGCGGCCTTATCAGGTGCGGTCCGATCGCCACCGGTCTTTGCGACTGCCATCGAGGCCGCGATGGGCGCGGCCCGATACACAAGAAAAGGACTACAGCAATGGCAACCATCGGCACCTTCACTTCCGAAAAGAACGGCTTCACCGGCTCCATCCGCACGCTCGCCCTGAACGTCAAAGCCCGCATTGCCCGGGTGGAAAATCCCTCCGACAAGGGCCCGCAGTTCCGCGTCTATGCCGGAAGCGTTGAGCTCGGCGCCGCCTGGCAGAAGACCTCCGAGCAGGGCCGTGACTACCTCTCGGTCAAGCTCGACGATCCGAGCTTCCCTGCCCCGATCTACGCAACGCTCGCCGAGGTCGAAGGCGAGGAAGGCCTCCAGCTCATCTGGTCCCGCCCGAACCGGGACTGATTGTAATCACGAGGCTCCGCCACCGGCGGAGCCTTCTCTCCTGCCAAGAGATCAAAGCCGGATCTGGCATCGAGCCAGGCCCGGCTTTTTTGGTAGCATACGGTGAGGGGGGAAACTGCTCAGAATGCATCATTGTCCCAAGCGGCGACACCGGCCTCAAGGATGAGCGGTTCCCCCAATTTGCTCCACCTGCCCTCACGGTCAGTTTCCGCAAATCGGCTCCCCCGCTCCCCGGCTCTGCCGGTCGCTGGCGCGATCCTTGACCCCGCCATCCCCTTCTCGGACCCGCCGGTCATCTTTCACAAGCGTCAAGGAGACGAAGATGACCTACGAACTCGAAATCCAGATCGAAGAACTGCGGGCCGAGCTGCGCAATGCTGTCGATGGCGCCGAGCGCCGCCAGATCGAGGCCGAACTCGAAATCGCCCAGGCGGAGTTGATCGTCTCAGCTGCCGAGCTGGACGGCCTTGCTGAAGCTGAGCCACCTTTCTGAGGTGGTTTCCCGCGCTTGTCGCCTTCGGATCAGAGCCGCTGCAATTTTCCTGTCGATCCCATTTCATCGACATTGGGAATGATGCGGATCGTGCGTCCCGCCGCAACCTGCTGACGGCATAATTTTCCCCGCCTTTGGCTCCTCGCGCTTCAAAATTCAGCCGTCCTCAGGTCCTCCGCTGCGCTCCGGCCGTGCCCGGTGCGGCACTCCTTCCCGATCCGCATTTCATCCCCGCGACGAAACGCGATCGACAGGAGAAATCACATGCAACAGCTCGCTAAGTTCCTCAAAGCTACCGGCCGCCGGCTCCGTATCCTCGCCAAGGTGATCTGTCACTTCTTCCGCAAGGGCAAGCTCGGTATGAAGATCGCGATCAAGATCCCGTTCTTCGTCGAAGTCGAGGTCAATTTCGAGACCGACTGGAACCGACGGCGGTAACCGCCGTATTGGCCCGGCTCGCCGGGCCAGTTTTCCTACCTCAGCACCATGGCTCTCGTCGGCCGCTCCATGTCCTGGCGAGGCCTTCCGACACGAGAATATCGCCCAGACTGCGGCCGTCTCTGATCAGGACGCGAAGCTTGCGGCCATACCGGTCGACATCTCGGCCGGGCCACGCTTTGATCTCGAAGGGACCCTCGTTGATCAGCTCAAGCATCCTGTCCGTGGCGCGGTTACCAAGTGCCAGCTCCGACGAGCACTTCGGTTCGCCCACCTCCGGCGTGTCGATATCGGCGATGCGGATCTTCTGGCCGTCCAACCAGATTGTGTCTCCGTCGACGACGCATGCCTTGTGCGAGCCTCGGGAGCACATTTGAAAATGCTCGTTGACCGTTGATCCGCTTTCGCTCGCATAGGCCTTTTCGCTTATCGCAGTTTGCACAGCTGGACACACAGCGATCATCGTGACTAGGATCTGTTTGATGATGCCGCGCGTTTGCCGATAATCAACGTCACCCAATCTGCTGTTCATGCCTGTTCCCTAGAATTCTGGTGCCATCTATCAGATATCGGCGCATGATTGCCGAACGACAGCTGCGTAGCCGCGACGCTTCTTCTGTCGGAGGAGTTCGAGGAACAGGGTTACGGCTTCTCGTTCGGTTTCGAAATGGTGGCTCATCGTCTGGCCCGCCGTTCCGATACGTCCCCAACGCCGCATCAGGCAAGCCTCTCCGAACAGATTGGGCTGGATGGACATAGCGTAGAAGCGGGCCATGTTTTTCGTGACGTCGGTCCTCTCGACATAGAGGTGGTAGGGCTGGGTGATCATGTCGACATGATCGTGTTTTCAGGACTCGCCGTCCAACGAGAGTTTTGAATCGCTCGGACGCAATCGATTCATTTCCGTGATGTGGAGGCGCTAGCGAGTTTGGGCGGTCCGCCTTCGGCGTACGGCTCTATTCGCCGAAGCGAACGAAGCCCGCGCGCAGTCTTCGCCCATCTGGGTCACGATCCTCCCGCAATACAGCTATCGGAATCGTAGCGGTCGTCTCACGATCGGGACCGATGACGTGCTGATTGGTGGACGGTCTTTACCAATGATCCTGAGAACAGCCAGGCCATGATGGAAGTCGAGAAACTCTCGCGCCACCGCATCATCTGCGAAATGCGTTGAGATCTGAGCATCGGCGGATGCCGAGAGGATGCCCGGTGGGACTTCTCCATCCCATCCTTTCAGCTTCCGAAACTCCTTCACAATCACACCAAAGGGCGGATGTGCGTGACTGAGCTGTGCTTCGGTGTATCCGACAAGGTTCCCTGTAATGTCGCACGCGATCAAGCCGTCCGGCCCCGCGAAATGGTCAAACTGCCTCTGCTTCATAGCCAGCAAGTCACGTGACACCGCATTGTGGCATGCCACCGAGAACTCCTCCGCATCGCTCTTTGGACGGCCTGCAACTGCCTGCACATAACTGAAGTCTGTGGGAGTATTGTCGACTCGAATGACCCAGAACCCGGGGCTCGACCATCCATCCCCCCTATTCAGGCGCCGCTCAAATCGCTCGATGCCGGCTCCGATCTTCGACGGGCCATCGGAAACGAGCAAATCGAAGCGCTCAAGCAAGGCAGAGAGATCGCTGTGGTCCTGATAGTCTGATATGTGGTCCCCATCGTTATAGCGTGCCAGCATTTCCCGGAAATGCTGTTCTGCAGCCTTTTTGCTCTTGAAAACCTGCCCGTTGGTGAGCTCAACCGGTTTTGCCATCTATTCCTCCCCCAACACTGCCCTACTCAACACTTTTTCGCGGATTTCGCGGACCACGATGGATGGAAGACCGAGGGCATCCAGCCGGTCGCGTCGATCTACGACCCATTGAATGCAGGCTGCCTCATCCAGCTGATCCAATGCGACAATCTCATACAGCGCCACCGCGCCTATGCGGGACATGCCCAGTTCCATTAAGGAGCGAAGGGTGACGGTGCTGACGCCAAATTCCAGTGCAACGCCGATATCGAGGTCTTGGTCTATAAGGTCATCCCGACCTATGGCCCTCAAGTGTTGGTTCAGAACGTCGACATAGGCCGAAAAATAGCGAGGCGCCAGAAAGCGGGCCGTGCCTTCGATCATCTCAAGCGTGCTGCGGATGACACTGGCTGTGTCGACCTCGCCGTCGCGCCGTTGGAGATACTCCAGACGCCTGCGGATAATCGTCGGCAAGGAGAAGCCCTTGAGCCACTGCAGCACCGTTAGGGAATGAAGCGGGATCAAGGTCTTCGGCACGAAAACGGTCAAGACATTCTCGTTGATCCGTTCCATCATGTTTGAGAAACGCTGATACGCGTCGTCGCTCTCCGAAGGCGCAGCCAAGAGATCTTCCGGCGACCCCTCATAGGCCCGAAAATAGGTCAAAAGGCTTTGCAGCCCGATCAGGCTGACTCCTGGATTTCTAGCACCAACATCAGCAGCGAGGTCGAGGCCATCGGTTGCTTTGGCGAGTACCTGCTCGAGCCGTTGCAAATTCGCGGGAGACTGCCGCTTGGCCCATGGCGCGGCCGTCAGAGACTGGTCGCGGATATAAGCTGTCGTAAGATAGGCGCTCACCTGCTCAAAAGCCCGGACCTGATCAGGATCGATGTCCACGCCCAGTGGGCGCCGTTCAATATAGGCAGTCAATTCGTCGAGTTTCGAAAGCGCAGTGTCGGTTTCCCTCCGGATCGGATACCGGGTACGTTGGGGAACACCGGAAGGCCATGCCTTTTCGTCCGACGCGTCGATGCAGATGATATTGCCCTGAAATTCATCGCCCCATCTGCCCGCTCGGCCGGCAAGATTCCAGAAATCCTGCGGCTCCATCGGCGTCTTCTTTCCCTTGCGGGGTCCGCGAACCACAATCGTCCTGCAAGAGAGGTTGACGCCCTCAATGAGCGTGGACGTACAGACAAGGAATTTCAGCTTTCCGGTCTTGAACAGGCGCTCGACTTCCAGGCGGATCAGCGAGGGCATGTTTCCGTAATGGAACGCGACCCCAGCCTCTACCAACGGCCCGAGGCTATAGCTTCTATGCACACATTTCCGGGCCAAGTCGGAAAGGTCGGCCAGTTCCTGGTCGATCTCCTTTGCTTTTGGCAGCAGCTGACTGATGAGCTCGGCGACATGTTCGGCCTCCGCCGCTCCATTGGTGTAAACCAGGGTGCCGCCCCGCTCACCGATCGCGGCTGCGATGAAGGCAAGCCTCTTCGACAATGAACCCGGCTTGCTCGCGAGTGTCAGCGTTCCGAGAGGCAGATATTCCTCATTGTGACGGAACTTCAGCGCCCATTTGAGAGGCTTTGCCGGGACTTGATGCGCAACCACGATGTTTTGCAAGACTGTCGCTACATCACTGTCGATCGGTATGGTCGGCGTCGTCTCGGGCGCGTCGTCGAGGAGGACTTCAGGATTCTGCGTTGCCGGGCTTACAAACGTCACACGCATACTTGGGCTTGATCGGAGAAGCCGCTCGATAGCGTCCTGAAGGATGACACCGCGCTGCGGATCACCAATCTTGTGTGCCTCATCCACGACGACGAGATCGATGTCGACACGCTCGTGCAAAAGGTTGGCCAGAAGGTGTAATCGCTCTTGAGTGAAGACAAACACACATCGCTTGCCGGATTTCTCCGCAGCGGCATATTTCTGTGCGGAGGGAAGCGACGAGATCTCGATGTCGAGCCCGGACTGCGCGGCAACCTCCGCCAGCGACGCCTCGATCTCCGAGACGAGTGCGCGTGTTGGTGCGAGATAGACTGCACGCTGAATTTTCTCTGTCGCGATGCAATCGACAAGCCACTTCAATACGAGGAAGGTCTTGCCGGACGCGGTGGGAGCAGAAGCGGAAAGCCAGGCCCGCTCCTGACCAGCAGCGCGCCAAAATTCGAGCTGAAACTCGTTGACCGGCAAGCGCTCCCCTGTCGCTTCCAGGAGGATGGAATTCTCGAGTTGCTTACGCTGGTCCTCGATCCGAAGCGCGACGCCCAGCCGCGCTTCCATATCGGGCTTCAATCGCCCACGCTTCTCGGCGAGAGCCACCGAGCGGCGATTTGAAAGCTTGTCGAATAGCACCGCGGCTGCATCGCGGACCGGGTCTGACGTCGGTAGCAGCATTGCGCCGGTGGCGATCCGCAGACTTGCCTCGCGATGCAGGCGCTTCCTTGAACGTGCAAGGATGCTCGCACCAAAGAGTAACCGAGGCCAATCAAACTGAACCTCCGCCAACGCGGGCTCTCTCGTCACGTTGTCTAGTTCCAGAAGTGTGGTGACCAGGCCGAGCTGCTGCAACTCGGCCCGCAATGATGTGTCGTAAAGCCAATCCTGGAGTTCTATCTCAGACATCAACGGCCCATCGCGTCGAGGAACGCTTCTCTGAATTTGTCGACGGATGGAAGCGGCAGGCAGAGGAAGTGGATATCAAAATGCTGCAGCTTCTCCTCGGTCAGCCTTCGACCGACCGATGCGGACCATCCCTCAAGTCCCTTCTTCGCGGCAGCTACCATATCGTCCAACACACCCTGTCCCTCATCACCAGGGTAGAACTCGGCATCGAAGCCGACCAACGCTACGCCGCAATACTCCACCCTGTTCGACATGGGCGAGCTCGTGTCGAAGAAGCGGCGGAAGGCTGCTGACAATTCCGGATCGCCAAGATCTGCCTTGTCGCTCAAAAGCACTAGATCTCGCTCCCGTGATGAATCGAGATGATCCTCTTCGATTAGAAATGGTGCCAGCGAGCTGAGGCAGTCCCGGATCGCATCAGTCGGATCCTTGTAAACTTTGGACTCGCCCCAGAAAAGTTTCAGCTTACCGTCGTCGGAGACCGATGCGTAGACGCCGTCTGCACCGTGATAGTGCATACGACTGTCGGTCTTAAGGTCCATTTTACAAAGAACATGTGGGATGCCCAAGAAGCGCTCCGCTAGAAGAAATAGAAGCATTTCTCCGCCCTCGCCAGTCTTGGCGAGATCGGTGAACACAGCTCTTGCTTTTTCATGGAGAGCTGCGACGGCAGATGTGGACCGGAATTTTGCATCCCGCTGCCTGGCCTCTTCGATGCGAGTCCGGGGAATGGCATAGTCTGCAGCAGCGTGGCGCATGAATTCCGTCAACCGCTTTATTTTGACCTTGCCGTTTCCGTCGGTCGTGAGGCAATGGCAGTATACCGTAACCTTGTGCCCATCGATCACGATGTCGCGCTCGACCAAGTGTAAGTGCACACCCAACTCGTCCGGATCACCCGACAAAATCGCGTCGAGCTCTGCACTGGTGATTTCTGCCATGTCCCCGCAGCCCTAGAGAATCAATTGCAATTATATTGCGAATCAATCTGTAGAGCTGCAAGCGGAGAGCGTTGTAAGTCCAGGTTATTCCTGCGAAGGTTCTTTCTCAAAGCTTGGCGTTTTCTTTGGTTCGTTGAACCGATTTTGCTGAACGCAAGATTTCATGTCCTGGCGCCGAAACCAGATGGCGCGCCCGCACCTGAGTGGCGGGTTGCCAGCCGTGAAGACGATCTGCTCGTCCGCCCTCATCCGCAGCACTTCATGCGGCTGGACGAGCGGCCGGGCGGCCAACTGCTTTGACCGGGTCCGCGACGATCCGCGCGACTGGAAGCTTCGGCTGACCTGATCGATTTCGACCGTCGTCATGCCGCAGTGACGCGAAATGTAGTCAGCGGTTTCCGGATCGTTGATAGCGGCAAAACTGATCCAGCTTGCGCTCTCGAACCACTTGCTGGACGCGTCGCGCCCACCATAGGTTTCGCGCAGCTGGCCGATCGACTGATAGATCATCGTCAGCGTGATGCCGTACTTGCGGCCGGCGTCACGCGCTGTCTCCAAAATCCGCATATAGCCGAGCCTTGCGACCTCATCGAGGAGGAAGAGGGCGCGCCCTTCCATTGCGCCATCCCGATTGTAGATCGCGTTCAGAAATGAGCCGATCACGACGCGCGCCAACCCACTATGGGTCTCCAGCGTCTTCAGGTCGATGTTGATGAACACGTCGGTCCTACCCGATGCGATATCCTCGGTCCGGAAGGTCGAACCCGAGACCAGAGCCGCATAGTTCTGGTATGACAGCCAGTGCGTCTCCTTGATGGCATTGGCATAGACGCCGGAGAAAGTTTCAGGCGTCATGTTGACGAATGCGGCGACGTTCTCTTTCACGAAGTCCGATCCCGAATTGTCGTAGATATCCTGCAGACGCTGTCGCAGTTTCGGCTCGGGTTCGGACAGGTTTTCGCGGACCTGGCGGAGCGTCTGCTTTTCCTTTGGCGTATGTCCAGAAAGGCAGACATCGGCGATGATCGCCGTCAGGAGCTGAAGTCCGGAAGCGCGGAAGAAGTCATCGCGGACGCCACTCGCGCGACCGCTGTCGCTCATGATCCATGAGGCGACCGAAGCGATATCCTCCTCCTTCGTACCGCCATACTGGCCGACCCAGTCGAGTGCGTTGAAGCCCGTCGCGGGTTTGCGCGGATCGAGAATCCTGACCCGCCGTCCCGCGCCTTCACGATGTTTCGATACCATGGGCGCGACCTCGTTGGAGGGGTCGAGCACGATGAGCGATCCGCCCCACTTTAACGCCGTCGGGATCGTCACCGAGGTCGTTTTGTAGCCGCCCGATCCCGCAAAGACGATGCCATGCGAGGAACCGAACGATCCGTCGAAGCAGAGCAACGGGGACTTGCCGCCGGCGCCCCAGGTCTCGCTGCTATCAGCACGAAATGAAACGGCGGCGACGGTGTCGCGGTCGACACGATACCGCTCGCCGATCACGATACCGCCCGCGTCCGGGAACAGCTTCTGCGCTTCGGCAAGTTTCATCCAATCGGCCTCGCCGTGCAGGGCACGCTTGCCGATGATCCGTTTCGGCGTTGCCCGGGCAAAGGCGGCGTTGCCGACCATCGCCACACGCAATGCGAAGCAGCCGGACATTAACGCAGCCGCCGCGCCAATCATGGTCGAAGGATCGAGATAGGAAAGCGCGGATTTTCCCGCCGGCACCTGGGGCGATAGTTCTGCAAGCCGGATGCCTTCTCGCAACAGTGCCGTCAGGATGACGGCTGCGTTTCCGATTGCAGCACCGGCGCCTGCAGAGCGAATGCTTGCCGACCTGGCCGTTGCAAACAGAAACGTTAGGCCCAGAGCTGCGGCCGTCACGAATGGCGCCGCGACACCTGCCCGTCCCAAGGTGAGCTTTGCCGCCTCGGTCTTTCCGAACCCGGAAAGCCACGTCTCCATCCCTGTCATCGCGAACAAGGTGGCTACCATCATGACCGAGGGCAGAATGACGAGAATGATCCTATTCACCTTCATTGCCGAACGCCTCCGCCCCGATCGCTGTCAGTCGGGATCGCTCGCTATCGTTGGACTTCAGCCGGTTTCGCAGGTCGATCAAAGCGCCGAGCAGAAGCGCTCGCTTCTCAAAGCGAAGGCCGGCTTTAACGATCAGGCCGCCAAGCTCAATCTTGTCACGCGTGTCTTTCTTCCTGGCATCGGACGATATGGTCTTACTCATGCGCTCAAGCCTCAGGAGTGCCGCCCGAAGCCGCGCCAGACGCGAGCGCTTCGGACTGCCCGCTGCCCGTGCTGCTTTCCCCTGCCCCTTTCCGTCCGCTCGTGCCGGGCTTGCCTCCGCGAAAGCGTTTCGCCAGTTCCTCGAACGCCACCTGCAACTCCGTCTCTTCGATCTCGATCTCGCCAAGACCTGCCCGCAGTGCGACGCGACCGATGCGCTCGGCTTCTCTCGTCTCTGCGTGCTTGAGCTGTTCCTGAAGCTTGGCGATTTCTTCGCGGATCTTGGAGGATGGTTTCTTCATCTCTGGATTGTCCCTGTTGCCTGCATGTTGTGGTTCACGCAGCCAGAGTCGTTCAGATCGGCGTGCCGATCTACTAACAGAAATGCGAGTAGGCGGAGCCTACGCTTTTGAGCATCATCCCGACCGTTCGCGAGGACGGATCCGAAGGGCGCAATTATACGTCGCTGATGCGACGCTTTGCTTTTGACCCCTGGTGGGGTCTTTCGCTCCTCACGAACGCATTGATTTTGTTCGATCGAAGGAGCGTTTTCGTTCATGGCCGTCCCGCATTTCTCAGTCAGCATCGTTGCGCGCGGCTCCGGCCGCAGCGCCGTGCTGTCGGCGGCGTACCGGCACTGCGCCAAGATGGATTATGAGCGGGAAGCCAGGACGATCGATTACACGCGCAAGCAGGGGCTCCTGCATGAGGAGTTTGTCATTCCGGCCGACGCACCGGAATGGCTGCAATCATTGATTGCCGATCGCTCTGTCTCGGGAGCATCGGAAGCCTTCTGGAATAAGGTCGAGGATTTCGAGAAGCGATCGGACGCGCAGCTTGCCAAGGATATCACGATCGC
This sequence comes from Shinella sp. NM-101, assembly GCF_021401195.1. Classification (NCBI taxonomy): domain Bacteria; kingdom Pseudomonadati; phylum Pseudomonadota; class Alphaproteobacteria; order Hyphomicrobiales; family Rhizobiaceae; genus Shinella; species Shinella sp. NM-101. Next base: position 55,699 of record NZ_JACBFT010000018.1, read on the forward strand.
ACTGCCGATCGAGCTTTCCGCCGAGCAGAACATCGAACTCGTCAGGGACTTCGTAGCACGACACATCACGGCCCAAGGCATGGTGGCTGACTGGGTTTTCCACGATGCGCCGGGCAATCCGCACATCCATCTGATGACGACGCTGCGGCCGCTGACCGAGGGCGGGTTCGGGTCGAAGAAAGTTGCGGTCACGGGACCAGACGGCAAAGTGCTTCGCAACGATAGCGGCAGGATTGTCTACGAACTTTGGGCCGGTGGGCTTGAGGACTTCAACGCGTTTCGCGACGGCTGGTTTGCCTGCCAGAACCGGCATCTGGCGCTTGCGGGCCTCGATATCAGGATCGATGGGCGGTCCTTCGAGAAGCAGGGCATCGAGCTGACGCCGACCATCCATCTTGGCGTCGGCACGAAGGCGATTGAGCGGAAAGCGGAGGGGATCGAGGAAAAGGCTACCCTCGAACGGTTGGAGCTGCAGGAAGCGCGGCGAGCTGAGAATGCCCGTCGGATCCAGCGTAGTCCGGAGATCGTGCTCGACATGATTTCGCGGGAGAAGAGTGTCTTCGACGAACGCGACGTCGCCAAGATCCTGCATCGCTATATCGATGATGCCGGTCTCTTCCAAAGCCTGATGGCGCGCATCCTGCAGAACCCCGAAACCCTCCGGCTCGATCGCGAACGTTTGGACTTTGCCACCGGGATCCGCGCGCCCGCAAAATACACGACACGTGAGCTGATCCGGCTCGAGGCCGAGATGGCGAACCGGGCGATCTGGCTCTCGCAGCGGTCTTCGCATGGCGTGCGGCAGCCCGTGCTTGAGGCGACGTTCGCGCGCCACGACAAGCTGTCCGACGAGCAGAAGGCTGCCATCGAACATGTCGCCGGTGTTGAGCGGGTCGCCGCCGTGATCGGCCGCGCCGGCGCCGGCAAAACCACGATGATGAAGGCTGCGCGCGAGGCATGGGAGGCGGCCGGCTATCGTGTCGTCGGTGGTGCCCTCGCCGGCAAGGCGGCGGAAGGTCTGGAGAAGGAAGCAGGTATTGTCTCGCGCACGCTGTCGTCCTGGGAACTCCGCTGGAATCAAGGACGCGGCCAGCTCGACGACAAGACGGTGTTCGTTCTTGACGAGGCCGGCATGGTATCGTCGCGGCAGATGGCGTTGTTCGTCGAAGCTGTCACCAAAGCCGGCGCCAAGCTCGTGCTTGTCGGCGATCCCGAGCAGCTCCAGCCGATCGAGGCGGGTGCAGCTTTCCGAGCCATTGCCGATCGCATTGGCTATGCGGAACTCGAAACCATCTATCGCCAGCGTGAGCAATGGATGCGCGACGCTTCGCTCGATCTCGCGCGTGGCAATGTCGGCAAGGCCATCGCGGCCTATCAGTCCAATGGAAGGATGGTCGGCGTCGAGATGAAGGTCGACGCTGTCAACAATCTTATCGCCGACTGGAACGGGGAGTACGATCCTGCCAAGTCCACGTTGATCCTGGCGCACCTGCGCCGTGACGTCCGCATGTTGAATGAACTGGCGCGCGCCAAGCTCATCGAGCGCGGCATCATTGAGCAGGGTTTCGTGTTCAAGACCGCCGATGGCAACCGCAACTTTGCAGCCGGTGACCAGATTGTCTTCCTGAAGAACGAGGGCGCGATCGGCGTCAAGAACGGCATGCTGGGCAAGGTGGTGGAAGCAGCACCTGGTCGCATCGTCGCTGTCATCGGCGAGGCTGAGCACCTGCGCCAAGTTATCGTAGAGCAGCGCTTCTACAACAATGTCGATCATGGTTATGCCACCACGGTGCACAAGAGCCAGGGTGCGACCGTTGACCGGGTCAAGGTGCTCGCGTCCCTGTCTCTCGATCGCCACCTCACCTATGTTGCGATGACACGCCACCGCGAGGATCTCGGCGTCTATTACGGCCACCGATCCTTCGCCAAGGCTGGCGGTCTGGTCGAGATCCTGTCGCGCAGGAACGCCAAGGAAACGACGCTCGATTATGCCGGCGGCAGCTTCTACCGGCAGGCGCTCCGTTTTGCCGAAGCGCGCGGGCTTCACATCGTCAACGTTGCCAGGACCGTCGCGCGTGACCGTCTAGAGTGGACGGTGCGGCAGAAACAGAAGCTCTTCGATCTCGCCGGCCGGCTCACGGCCCTCGGTGCCAGGCTCGGCTTTGCCGCTTCGGCGGCCAGCACAATTCGAACGTCAGCAAAGGAGGCCAAGCCCATGGTGGCCGGTATCACCACCTTCCCGAAATCGATCGATCAGGCAGTGGAGGACAAGCTCGCCGCCGACCCTGCCCTGAAGAAACAGTGGGAGGAAGTGTCCATGCGCTTCCATCATGTCTACGCGCAGCCCGAAGCGGCATTCAAGGCGGCGAATGTCGATGCGATGTTGAGCGATCCGGCAACTGCGGCGAAGACGCTTTCACGGATCACTGCAGAGCCGGAAGCCTTCGGCTCTCTGAAGGGCAAGACCGGTGTCTTCGCGAGCCGTGCCGACAAATCGGACCGCGATCGAGCGCTCAAGAATGTGACGCCGCTCGCGGACAGCATCAGCGATTATCTGCGTCAACGCGGCGACGCCGAACGGCGAAATCACGCCGAGGAGCTTGCGGTGCGTAGGCAGGTTGCGCTGGAGATCCCCGCTCTGTCGTCCAATGCGAAAAGCGTGCTGGAGCGTGTGCGTGATGCGATCGACCGGAACGACCTGCCCTCGGGTCTCGAATATGCACTCGCCGATAAAATGGTGAAGGCTGAACTCGAAGGTTTCGCCAAGGCGGTCACCGAACGTTTTGGAGAAAGGACGTTCCTGCCTCTCGCAGCGAAGGACACCACCGGCGAGGCGTTCCAGCGGGTGACGTCGGGCATGAACACCGCTCAGAAGAGCGAAGTGCAGCAGGCCTGGAATACGATGCGGACGGTGCAGCAACTGTCTGCCCACGAGCGCAGCGTGACGGCACTCAAACAGACTGAAGCACTGCGGCAGACAAGGTCTCAGGGGCTTACTCTCAAATGAAAATGCGTCATCGACATAAACTGCTCCGGCGCATGAAGCGGCTCGTCTGGTTCTATCGGATCAGCAGCGTCAGCCTGTTGACGCTTGGCCTCATTGTGCTGCTCGGAGGTCAGGGTTTTAGGGTCAATCTCACACCAAGCGAGCCCTTGGGCCTGTGGCGGATCGTCAAACCCGATCGTCCGATCCTGGTCGGCGATCTGGTCTTCATTTGCCCACCTGATACCGACGCGATGCGCAAGGCGCGGGCGTGGGGATATCTCCGCCTCGGGCTCTGCGAAGGCCGCGTCGCGCCACTGATCAAGACGGTTGTGGCGACGTCCGGACAGGTGATCGAGATCCATGACGATGTCCGCATCGATGGTCGGCCACTCCCTCACTCGCGCGTTGCACGGACGGACGGCCAGGGGCGTGAGTTGGTGCACTACGATGGTGGTGTCGTCCCGCCCGGCGCGGTCTTTCTCCATTCCGAGTTCCCGGGTTCGTTCGACAGCCGGTACTTCGGTCCTCTGCCGATGGATGGCACCCTTGGATTGGCGCATGAGGTCTGGACCTATGCACCGTGAGTTCTTCCAAATGGGTGTCCTCGTCGCATTATCAGCCGGCGCCGGATGGATCGGTTGGAGTGGTCATGTGCTCCTTCTTCCAGTCGCAGGTGCCTTCCCCGTGCTTTGGTCCCTGGCGCCGGCCCGCCTGCAGGCGGCCGCCATCTCCGCCGCCTACTTCCTCGCGGCATCGCGGGGTTTGCCTCAGGGCGTGGCAAATTTCTATTCATCGGATATCTGGCCCGGACTTCTGCTCTGGCTAGTCGCCTCCTCCGCCTTCGTGGTCGTCCATGTCGTGCTTTGGACGGATCGCAGGGGGTGGCAGAAGCCGCTCCGATACATGGTGGCGTGTGTCGTGATGGCCGTTCCACCTTTCGGCATTCTGGGATGGGCACATCCGATCACCGCCGCGGGCGTTCTATTTCCAGGGTGGGGATGGTGGGGTCTGGGAGCGATGGCAGCCGGCCTGGCATTCATGGCGACGCCATATCGGCCGGCTGCAGCCATGGCCTTGGCAGGCTTATGGCTCTGGTCCGCCGCTGAGTGGACAACGCCGATTCTACCTGCGTCGTGGATCGGTGTCGACCTTGAAATGGGCGCGTCGCTCGGACGCGAATTTGACCTCAAGCGGCAACAGGAGCTGATCGACGTTGCCCGCGCCCAACCGCCTGGCACAACGGTCGTGCTGCCGGAAAGTGCGCTCGGCTTCTGGACGCCGACGGTTGGCCGCGTCTGGCAGAGAGCCCTCACGGATACGGGCATCACCGCCATCGCGGGAGCAGCCATCGTCGACAGCCAAGGCTATGACAACGTGCTCGTCAAACTGTCGGCTGATGGTAGCCAGGTTCTCTATCGGGAGCGGATGCCGGTGCCCGGATCGATGTGGCAGCCATGGAGAGCCTGGATCGGCGATCAAGGGGGAGCCCGAGCGCATTTCTTCGCCAATCCCGTCATTGATATCGGCAACCAGCGTGTGGCGCCACTGATCTGCTACGAGCAGCTTCTCGTCTGGCCGTTCCTGCAATCGGCCCTCCATCGGCCCGACGCCATCGTCGCAGTCGGAAACGGCTGGTGGACTGCCGGCACGGCAATCATCGACATTCAACGGGCAAGCAGCGAGGCCTGGGCCCGCCTGTATGATCTTCCTCTCGTCATCTCATTCAACATTTGAAACATGGAGCTCGCATGCTGGATGCTGCGTTGATCAAGGAATGTGCCGATCCTTCGTTGAAGCCTGCAATCGTCGAGCAGTTCGTCCAGGCGGTCGGTTCGGACGATCCGCTTGCCATCACGGTGAAGTCCGGAGGCCGTCTGATCCTCGTTCCCAAACCGAAAACGCCCGAAGAGGCGATCGAGATCGTCCGAGAGAACATTGCCGGCTCTATCGTGCGGGTTGGTCTCACCCAGATCCCGGCGGGCATAGGGGTGAAGGATGCGTCGGAGCTGAAAGTAGATCTTGTCGAACCCTGCGCCAACTTGCGGAGGGGTACGGCAATGTTCGCCAAGATCCTCCGCATCGTTGCGAAGTGGTACGGAAATCCGACGAGCGAGGAGGTATTCCCGCAGCTGTTCGAGGATGCGATCCATGCCTGGCGGACGGGCAGGTTCGAGGGTGAGAGCGTGTTCCAGGCTGAGGATCCAGGTGGCGCGGTCGTGCAGCGTTTGAAGGTGGAGGTCGAGAATGCCGACAAAGGCGAGGATGATGCCCCCTCTGAAATGCCGGAAGAAACGCCGATCAAGCCCGACGACGCCGGCATCCGGATCGATCTGACAAGGATAGGAGGCCAGAAATAGTGGCCGGACTGGACCTCCGCTCCTGGAATGAGTGAGTTTGCGATGTTCTCAGATTGCCGGGAGAGAATAGCGTGTGATAACCGCCTCATCGCCCTCGATGCTGATCTCGATCACCTCGTTCAGAAGTTCTTCGCCGCCGGCCACCTCCTCCAGGATGAGTGTGAACAGGTCGCGCTGCAATGCCGGAACGACTTGAGGCACGATAATGACCAATCCTGCATGAACCTCTTCGTTGCCGTAGAGTTTTCTGAAATCACGCGCGTTGTTGGTGACGAAGGTGTAGTCCTCCGCAACAATGCGGGGCATCAGATCCCAATCCTTTTCACCGCTCAATCCCAGCCAGTTCACATGGAAGCCGTCGTGGCCGTTATCCTGAGCAACGGCCACAAGAGAGGTGTGCAGGCATTCATCAATCAGGAACTTCACGATATCAGCTACCGGAAGTCTTGCTGGCGGCTTTCGGAAGTGAGAGACGCTTTGCCGATTTCACGGTTGCGCCGAGGTCCGACAGCTTGCGAGGCCGGCCTCGTGCCGGGTGAGCGGCAGTCCAGATTTCCGCGAGTTCGACCATACGCGTGGTGAGCGAAGGATACCCCTCGACGATTTCGTCGGTGGTCGCACCCTGAGCCTTCATAGCGGCAATCGTCCTGACTGGAACGCGGGTCTTGCTGAACACCGGTTCGCCGCCAAGAACACCCTTTACACTTTCGATAATCCGTTCGGCTTCTCGAAGCGCCTCCGCACGTGCCGCAAGCTGTTGGCGTGCGCGGGCAACATCCACGATCAGATAGTCATCTGCTCGAACAGTGTCGGCATCTGGATTCTGGTCTATAGTGTCGAAGAGCCGCTGGCGACGCTCGGCTGACAGGATCGAGCCGACCCCATACCAAAGCTTGAGCCGCAGCAGGTCATCGTCAGATAGTGCTCGCCCCTCATCTTCAGCAAGGCGCCGGGCGATGATCCGTTTGTCGATTGCGTTGTGTACCGATTTCACGGCGATCTCGCTGACGGCAGCTGCTTCCGCAGGCGTATAGGCGCGTATCAACTGGGTCATAATCATTCTCCTTGTGGAGAATATATAATAGCTTTGGTATCGGAAGTGAAGAGGCCTTTCCACGATCTGCAAACAAGCGGACTGAGGCCATCCAACTCCGAGGAAACCGTTTTTCTTCAAGTCTCTTTGTCGGGCGTGACCAGTTCGACGTGGCTCACACCAAGCGCTTGGGCGATCTCATATACCGTAATGACAGAGGGGTTGCGCTTCCCACGTTCAAGGCCACTGAGATATTGCTGGCTATAGCCGGAGCGCGCTTCCACATCCTCCTGTGTCAGGCCTTTTTCCCGACGGAGGCGGGCAAAATTTCGGCCGACCAACTTGCGCATATCCATGCGCGGAAGATCGACGTTTACATACTTTAAGTTTATCAACTATAGTATGTAATTGAGATTTAGACCGATTTGCCTTCGCGGATACCTCGTTCCAAAGAAGGTTTACACCGGCAGCATATGGGCGGTAATTGGACCGATAATGTTCAAAGCAAGTGCAGACGGGCCTGTGTCTGATTCCAAACTCATATTGCGCCCACTTATCGGATTGATGAGTGACCAGCCGCACGAAGAGATAGAACGCCACGTCGTGCGCGAGATCGATAAGCATCGTCGTTTGCGCGATGACGCCGTGATGCTCGAAGCGAAGGTCGATGCCGCAGCTGACCCGGAGACGGCTCGCGAGGCAAGTCAGGCCTATATCAAGGCGATGATCGCCGTCCACGCGCAGCAGACGGTCGTATCGACGCTTCTTGATATCTTGGGCTACATACCGGACATGCCGAAATCAAAGGGCCACTGAGCTAGATCAGGCCAAACTCCTTGGCCATAGCTGTTGCCTGCGGCAAGCTCGTCGCTCCCAATGCCGACTTGGCGTTGCGGAGGAAGAACGCGACATTGGCGTATGTGGTGTTCTCGATGATAGCAATGGCCTTCATGGATTTGCCCTCTGCAGACCAGCGCAGGCAGGTCAGTTCGTCGGACTTCATGCGAATGGGAGTGTGATGGGTCGGCTTTGCTCCCAGACCCTCAAGCCTTGAGTGCAGTTGCGCGACCGCAGAAGCGGCAAGAACCGGGTTCAGCGATTGCCCCAGGGCAAAGTCAGCTTCTTCCGAAGCCAGTGTGAGCATTGCCATCCGACCAAAGCCGGTCTTGATCGGAATTGTAATTCCGGAGCGGATCCCGAACTCCCCGGCTTCTCCGTAGAAGTTCCTGCGCTCCTTGCTCATCCTGAGCGATGCTTCGTTGGACCAGGCGAATGCCTCAAGTTGATCGCGTGCGCTCCGCACGACGGGATCGATAAGAGCGTAGGATTTCTCGAAGTACCGCTGCTGCCACTCGACGTCATAGTTTGAGATCGCCGTCTGCGTCTCCGCCTGAAGATTGAGATAGGCATAGGCGCCAAATCCCGCTTCACGGCTTAACTTCTCCAAGGTCGCTTTCACCGTGGCTTCGTCATGCGCTAGGGCGACCTGTTCGGTCAAACGCTCAAACCATTGGTTCAATTCATGGCCTCCTTTGAGTGAGGGTATGAACGCAACAAGGTTGCAGTCATAAGTGGCAGTACCCTTTGTAGAGGGCTCGGTAGCTCCGAAACGGAGGCGAAGCACACAATTGTGCCCGCCTAAAGCTGAGTATTAAGAGAAAGAATTTACCCACGCAAGATTGTATTATGTCATCGCGATTCAATTACATAGGTGATGACCAATTTGCGCCAAGGTCTGTTCTACCGCCGATATGAACTCGGGAAAATGATATCTTGATCGACCAACACGTTGAATTTGTAGCCGGGCCTGATCTTGATGGTTGGCTGCACATTCAGATTTTTTGAGATCGTCTGTTCCGCCACACGGCCGAACGATTCGGCAAAATTTCGCCGCGCTGCATCTGAAGCCGCATCCTGCGTGGCCAAGGTCGAACTCTCCGGCATCGACATATCGATCCCCGTGCCGATGATGGCAACAAGCGCGGCAGAGCCGAAGGTGCGCCAGAGATGGCGATCGACCTTGTCCTTGAAGCCGCCGTACCCCTCGGCATCCGTGCCCGACATCCCGCCGATCTGAAGCGTAGAACCATTGGGGAAGATCAGGTCGGTCCAGACGACCAGCACGCGCTCCTGTCCGAACGACACCTTGGAATCGTAGCGGCCAAACAGCTTGGCTCCTTGGGGGATAAGCAGCCGGTAGCCGGTGGCGCTGTCATAGACATTCTGGCTAACCTGCGCTGAGATCCTACCCGGTAGGTCTGAGTTCAACCCTGTGATCATCGTGGCGGGAATGACCGATCCCCGCTTCAACTCGTAGGGCGAGAGCTGCGGGACGACCTGGTTCGGCAGATAACCAAGATCCTTGATGTCCTGGTTGAAAAAGTCCTCTTTCGAGGTCTGCCCGTTTTGATCGACGTTCTGCCCAAGCAAGCCGGACTTCATCGCAGCGCTGTAGAGATCGGATGCACTGTTCGCCGTGGCATCGAGCGGTTGGCGGGCGTCGGTCCTAGTCTCGGAGGCGCTCTTCTGGACCTCGGAAACGTCAACCTTAAGCGGTGAATCGAGCGCTGTTGCCCGTGCCTGGAGGCTTGCCATCCTCTGACGCTGCGCTTCGCGGAGAATCTGCTCGTCCTGTTCCCGCTTCAGTCGGGCCTTCCACTCGGCTTCCGGTTCGAGTTGCGTGCGCCGTTCCGTCCGGACCTCCCTCTGCGGTTCCACGACGGCCTCTTTCACCGGCTCGCGTTCGACAACGACGGGTGTCGGCTGAAACACTTCGCGTTGTTCCGGTTCGCCTATGATCCCGTCCGTCACGCCTCGTTTCAGCTGATCGCCAAACGTTGTCGCCGGCGACGCGGAGGTGGTGTCGAGCTCGTTCCCACGGTTGAAGGAGAGACCGCGCCACGACAGGCCGACGATGACGACGCCGAAGAAAAGAACTATGATGACGATCGCGACGATGATCGGCAGGCGATTGAGCCGGCGCATACTCTGTTGATCGTCAGCATTGCCCGTCGCGCCGAGCTGGAGGGATTGAACCATGGTCTCCCCTCCCCTCAGTTTCGCTGCATGATCGAAAGCGGACTAGCCGGCGTGGCGCCGACTGATGTCGCCGTATAGGCCCGGCCGAGCGCAATGCTCGGCGTGCTGATCCGTGCAAGGACCTGCCCGTCGAAGCTGTCGATCGACCACGCAACCTCGAGCGGCTTCTGATCCTTGCCGACTTTCCCATCGGCGATGACCGTGTATCCCCATCCCTTCAGCGCTGCCTCAAGGGCGGCGGCGTATTCGGAGGTGTCCTTGTCCATTTTGAGGGTCGTAGTGCCGGCCGGGCCGACCTGTTCGGCAAGACGGCTTGCCATGTCGCCGGCGATGGCGCTCGCGGTGGCGCCAGTGACGGCAATCGGCGTGGAATTCGTGGTCAGTGTTTCATCCGCAGTCTGGCAGCCGGAAAGGAAGGTGGTCATGATGATGGCGGCAAGGGTTTTTTTCATCGGTCAACCTCCGCGCCGGATCGTGATTTTCTGCTGACGCCAGCCGACTCCAGAGACGAGCACAGCTTTGTCGACGGCATAGTCGACGATCATCATGTCGTTCTTCATGCGATAGTTGACGATGCGGTTCTGGCCACCGCTGACGACGAACAGCACCGGCGCGTCCTGGCCGGAGATGGACCGAGGAAACTGGATGTAGGTCTTGGCGCCGTCGGAATAGACGCGCTTCGGCCGCCATGAGGCGCTACCACTGATCGAGTAGGAGAAATTCAGCTTGTCGGGGGCGGTCCCCGGAATGCCTCCGGTCTCAAGCCGGGCATTGATGTCGGCCAGTTTGGTCGACACATCCTCCGGATATTCAAAACCGATGCGGGCCATGTACTGGCTAGGATGGGATTTGAGTTGGATATGATAGGTTCGCCGCGAGGTCGTCACGACCATCGACGTGACGAGGCCTGCCTCCGACGGCTTGACGATCAGGTGGATCGCCTGCCCGCCAGTCGCACCCGACGTTGCCGGCTCGACTTTCCAACGGACGGTGTCACCGACAAGCACATCGCGGACGATCTCGCCGCCTTGCAACTCGATATCGCAGACTTGAAGCGGTGAGCACACAACGGAGGGCTGGGTCTCGCCGAACAGAAAGATAACCTTTCCGTCTGGCCCGGTCGTCACCAGACCCGACGTCCCCCGCCATTTGCGCGAGATGTTGGTCCCCTTCACCTCGTTCGAATTCATGCTTTGCGCCATCGCATAATCCGCAAGGACGAGTCCGGCCATGCAGCCGGCGGCCGCGATCAAACCTGTTCTGTGCATATGATTTCCCCTGCCCTTAAAGCTGTGCGGTCCAGTCGAAGTCCTGGACATAAAGACCGATCGGGTTAAGGCGGATGATCGCCTCGTCCTGTGGCGCGGTGAGCGCGACCGTCGCGATGCCGCGAAACCGGCGCGTGCCGGTTTCCTTGCCCTTGCGGTCGCGCTCGTATTCGGTCCAGTCGATCTGGTAGGTCTGGTTAGACAGCGCCACGATGTTGTTGACCTCGATGGCAACGGTCGACGTCTTCGCCTTTTCGAAGGGCGAATTACCGCGAAACCAGGCGTTGATTTTCTGGGTCGAGGGATCGGACGTCCGGAGAAGCGCATAGGTCCTATCGATGTATTGCTTCTGCACTACCGCGTCGGGCGTGATCGATTTCAGGCTGGTGATGAAGTTGCCGAGTGTCGCGCGGACGACGCGGGCATCGGCATACTCGATCTGCTGGGGGAAGCCTGCCGTCACCGACGTGCCGAGCTTGTCGACCTCGACGATGTACGGCACGAGCTTGACCTGCGTGCTAAGATACATGGCATAGGTGAAGCCGATCACGGCCATCGAAAGTCCTAGAATGCCAACGATCCGCCATGCGCGCGCGGCTTGGACATAGGATCCATATCGTTCAGTCCATTCCTGCCGCGCGGCAAGGTAAGGGCTATCGGGCGGCCGGTTTGCTGCCATCGGTTACTGCCTTCCTGATGATTACTTGTCGTTGCGTTCTGGCGGCGTTTTGGGACCGCTTTGTCCGGTGCGGCTCTGGTCTAGCTTGGCGTTGGCGAGCCCCATGATCGAGCCGGCGTAAGCGCCGGGCGAACCGATCGCCTTTTCCTTGGCGGCTGAGCCAGCTGCTTTTCCAGCGGACCCGATTCCGGCCCCCATGCCGCGGAGAGCTGCGCCCGCAACAGAAGAGCCAGCTGCCCGGGCGGATTGGGCCGCCGCAGCTCCGGCTCCGACGGCGCCGGCAGCGAGTGACGCTGCTCCAAGTGCAAATGATGCAGCCTGCCCCCCGTGGCGGATGGCTTCCATGCCGCCTGAGACAGACGCACCTTGAACCACCCCCTGGATAATAGTTGGCACGTACATCGAGATGATAAACACCACGACTGAAATGCCGGCGATCGCCAATGTCGTGATGAACTGATCGCTATCCGCTGTCGGCGCTTGCGCCAGACCGAGAAGGACTTCGGAGCCGATTTTCGCGATCATGACCAGCGCCATGAGCTTCATTCCGACGCCGAAGGCATAGACCAGATAGCGGATGGCAAAATCCTTCGTAAAGGATGAGCCCCCCAGGCCGAGCATGATCATGCCGGCCAGCAGCCCCACATACATCTCCACCATGACCGCGACGAAGATTGCGGCAACGAGAGAGAAGCAAATGACGACGACGCCCATAGCCAGGACTGCGGCGATCGCAAGCGCATTGTCCTCGAACACCCCAAACTTGGCCTGCTCGGACATCTTCGATGCCACCCGGATACCGGCATCGAAAACCTCGGCCGGTGAGGCGGACCCGCCGCCCGCGCCGATCTGATAGAGACTGTTGACGACGTCCCTCGCAAGCGTTGGTCCCTGGGTGAGAACGAACGCGAAAAAGCCGATGAACATGATGCGCCGGACGAGTTCGGCAAACCAGCTGTCGAGCGACGCGGCCTGTAGCGCAAGCCAGACCGCGGCAATACCGATTTCGATCGCGGCGAGGATCCAGAACAGCGACCTCGCCGCGTCCATGATGGTAGTTTCCCATCCCTTCGCGGCAGCAGAAACCTGGTTCTCGAGTTCTGTCAGAACCTGTCCCTGCTGTGCGAATGCGGGGGTGGCGAGGATCATGCAGGCGATACCCCCGAGGACTAAGGCCCGCTCAAGATTTCGTTTCACCATCGCGGCCGCATCTCCTGGCCTTCTTCAATCGGGGGCAGCTCCTTGGCTGTGCCGAAGAATTTCTCACGGGCGATGCGCTGCTCTTCGCTCATCTCGGGTGCCGCCGGGGCGTTCACCTGGACCAGATAGAAAGTGGTGGCGGAAGCTGCTGCAGCTACTATGGCCAGCACCATGACGATCAGGACCGGGCGGTTCACCAGCGTGGCTCCATTTTCTGGCCGCTCGGGATCGTAGTAACGTCGGCATTGAAGAATTTCTCTCGCCGCGCCTGCGCAAGGTCCTTGTCAGTCTGCTCGGTCTGAAGCCACGTTCCCATCATCGTCATCTGCTGGGAAACCAGGCCACGCAGCTTCTGCATCTGGGAAACTTGCTGGGCTGCGATCTGGTGTCCGACCTGGAGAGCCTTCATTTGGCCGTCGGCGGTCTCCGACATGGATCGCAGCGAACTCATCGTGCTCTCCTCCGTGTCGAACTGATCCGCTGTCAGGCTCGCCGCCTTCAACGTGCCGCCGATCGTGTCCCGGTTCGTGTCCGACCAGGATTGGTAGGTGCTCGAGAAGGTTTCAGCATTGGGCAGATTGGTCTTCAGATCCGCATAGCTCTTGAACCGCTGCTGAAGGACGTCGTCTGCATTGCCCATCGAAAACGAGATGCTTTGCCCCTGATCGACAATGCTGCGCAGTCGGTTGAGATCGCTCTCGACCTGACCCCAGATATGATCAGGGAGCTGCGCCGTATTCTGCAGCATGTTCTCATAGATCTTCAGTTGGTTCTGAATCTGCTCGGCGAGTTGAGTGATCTGGGTCAGCTGGTTATCGACCTGCAGGCCAGAGCTTTTCAGAAGGTCGATAAGCTGGGCATTGTTGGCGAGCTGCGTCCATTCGGTGGCAGCGCCCGTTGCGGATCCAGCGTGGGCGGAAACAATCGGCGACAGCGCGATTGCCACGGTCATCGTTGCGACGATCCAGTTAGTGGACGTTGAGGTGCGACGTGGCATCGTGAACTCCTCTCGATTGAAGCCAATGGGTAGGCCAGTCCTGGCCGTGTTCCGCCTTCAGCGCTCGTATCCGCTTCAGGTCTTCCTTTCCGGATGCGCCCACAAAGCTCAGCGCCACCGGCCCGAGCGACATGTCGAAGAGCCGCCGTCCGTCTGGCGTGGCGACGTAGTATTCGCGCTTGGGAATGGCGCTCGAGACGATCTCGATCTGGCGCTCGTTGAAGCCGATCCGCTCATAGAACTCGCGCGTGCCCGGCTCGCGTGCAGCGCCATTCGGCAAGCAGATCTTCGTCGGGCAGGATTCTTTCAGCACGTCGATAATGCCGGAGCGCTCTGCGTCGGAGATCGATTGCGTCGCCAGAACAACGGCGCAATTGGCCTTGCGGAGCACCTTCAGCCACTCCCGTATCTTGTCGCGGAACACGGGATGGCCGAGCATCAGCCACGCCTCGTCGAGGAGGATCAGGCTCGGAGAGCCGTCGAGCCGCTTCTCGATCCGGTGGAAGAGATAGGTGAGGACCGGCACAAGATTGCGCTCGCCCATGTTCATGAGCTGCTCGATTTCGAAGCATTGAAACGCCCGGAGCGTCAGGCCGTCCTCTTCCGCGTCGAGAAGCTGACCCATCGGGCCATCGACAGTATAGTGATGGAGCGCATCCTTGATCTCGCGCAGCTGCACGCCGCTGACAAAGTCCGACAGCGACTTTCCAGGTGCCGTCGCCATCAGCCCGATTTGGCGGGAGATCGCATTACGGTGATCAGGCGTGATGGTGACGCCTTGAAGCGCGACAAGCATTTCGATCCACTCGGTCGCCCAGGCTCGATCGCCATCCGTCGAAAGATCGAACAGCGGGCAGAATGCCAGCGCTCTCCCCTCCCCGTTCTGGTCGTTGCCGATTTCATAGTGATCGCCACCGGCCGCCAGCGTCAGGGGAAGGAGTGAGTTGCCTTTATCGAAGGCAAAGATTTGTGCGAACTCATAGCGGCGGAACTGCGCCGCGATTAGAGCGAGAAGGGTCGATTTGCCAGAGCCCGTCGGTCCGAAAATCAGGGTGTGGCCGACATCGTCGACATGCAGGTTGAGGCGAAACGGGGTCGATCCCGAGGCCACCTGCATCAGCGGCGGTGAGTTTGGCGGATAGAACGGGCACGGCGCCACCGGATTGCCCGACCATACCGAGTTCAACGGAACGAGGTCCGCCAGATTGCTTGTGTTGATCAGCGGCTCACGGATGTTGGCATACCAGTTGCCGGGCAGGCTTCCGAGAAACGCATCTGTCGCGTTTAGAGTCTCGACGCGAGCCCCGAAGCCTTCTGCCTGGACCAGCCTGCGGATAGCTTCGGCCTTTTCCTGTAGGGCGTCACGGTCCTCATCGAACAGGATGACCACAGGGGTGTAATAGCCGTAGGCGACAAGCTGGGATGAGGCCTGAGCGATAGCGTCCTCGGTCTCGGCAACCATCGTCATGGCATCCTGATCGACCGATCTGCTCTGGGTCTGGAAGAGCTGATCGAAGAAAGGTCGAACCTTCTGCTGCCATTTCTTTCGCGTGCGCTCGAGCTTCTGGCGCGCCTCCTCCGCATCAAGAAAGATGAAGCGTGACGACCAGCGGTAGGTCAGCGGCATCAGATCGAGATTGTTGAGGATGCCGGGCCAGCTTTCCGCCGGCAGGCCATCGATAGCGACCACGGCAAGGAACCGGTTCTCGACCTTTGGCGTCAGGCCATGCTCCAGCTCTGCCGTCGCCAGCCAGTCGAGATACATGGGGACTTCCGGTAGCCGGACCGGATGGCTTTCACCGGTGATGCAAAACCGAACGAACTGCAGGAGGTCGTCATAGCGCGCAATCCGCTCCCCTCCCCTTTCGCGGACCTCGCGGGTCTGCATGCGGGCGATCGACAGGGTGTTGGCCAGGTACTGTTCGATTTCTCGGATCGCGTTGCGGAACACGAACAGGACCGTGTCCGCATAGGATTTCTTCCGGCTCTCCTCGTCCGAATAAATGTATTTGCTGAGCGCCGTCTTCTTCGACTCGAGCGGCCGGTAGCTGAGAATGATCGCGTGCTTGCTCTCGAAATGCCCCTGCTCGCGCCGGAAGTGCGTCCTGCGCTCGGCATCAATCGCGCGAGTGACAGGGTCGGGAAAATGGCACTGGTCTGGGGACGGATAATCAACCGTCGGCACCCGGATCGCTTCGACCTGAATCATCCAACCCGTCCCGAGCCTCGACAAG
The DNA here is from genome assembly GCF_021401195.1 of Shinella sp. NM-101. Classification (NCBI taxonomy): domain Bacteria; kingdom Pseudomonadati; phylum Pseudomonadota; class Alphaproteobacteria; order Hyphomicrobiales; family Rhizobiaceae; genus Shinella; species Shinella sp. NM-101. The sequence continues at coordinate 71,492 of NZ_JACBFT010000018.1, forward strand.
ATCGCATTGATCTGCCGGGATAGCTCATTGCGTTCGAGGTCGGTGGCGCTTTCGGAGTCCGGACCAGCAAAGTACCAACCGGCCATGAGGCTGCCATCCTTCAGGAGCAGGACGCCGTTGTCGACCAGGCCGGCATAGGGAACGAGATCAGCGAACGAGGGACCGGTCGCGCGGAAACGTTTGAGGGCAGCCATTGGGACACCTCTAGTATTTGCGCCACGGCGCGGCCGTAGGCCGGTAGTGGGATTTGTAGGAAATGTGACGGGCATAGACCTGCCGCATCAGCGGGTCGGACTTGGCCATCATGCGTAGTACACCGACGATGACGATCCAGACCGCAACGCCAAAAAGAGCAGAATAGACCGTCAGCACGACGAAGATCAGGATCACGGCCGCAAGCCCGGTGATCAGCACCAGCTCGCGGTCGGCGCCCATCAGCAGGTTTGGTCTAGACAAGGCGCGATGGATGCGATTGCGGTGGAGGCTCATAAGGCCCCCTCCCCTTCGCCGCTCGAATTTAAGCGTGCGACCTGCTCCGATGGCAGACCGATCGAAGCACCTGTGGCACCGAACAGACCGACTATGGTGGTGGCACCTAGCAGAATGCCTGCGACCAGGACCACGTACATCAGCCTACGAGCGAAATCGTTGAGCTCGCCGCCGAAGATCAGCATGCCGCCGGCAATTGCGACAGCGGCCAGCGCGATATAACCGGCGACCGGACCAGTGATGGATTCCTGGATCTGCTCGAGCGGTCCCTCCCACGGAAGACTTCCGCCGGAACTGGCGAATGCAGGCGAAGCAGCGACGATCGCCGCGACAGCGATAACGGCAAGTGTCAGGAGTGATCTCTTATGCTGCATCTCGGCTCTCCTCTGCATAGGGTTCCGTCTGGTACTGGCCGCCTGCAAAGCGGGTGACGTGAAGAATTTCGCTGATGCGCCGGCCCTTGGCCGTTCGTTCGATCGAGATGATCAGATCGACCGCATCTCCGATCACCGCCTGCATCGGCTGGTGACTGGCCTCGGCGGTCAGCTGCTCAAGGCGTTGAAGTGCGGAGCGAGCGCTGTTCGAGTGGATCGTCGCGACGCCGCCAGGGTGTCCGGTGTTCCAAGCCTTCAGCATTGTCAGTGCCGCTCCGTCGCGGACCTCCCCGACGATGATCCGATCCGGCCGAAGGCGCATCGTGCTTTTCAGGAGACGCGACATGTCGACGGCGTCGCTGGTGTGCAGGCTAACTGCGTTGTCAGCAGCGCATTGGATCTCGGCTGTGTCTTCCAGGATGACGAGGCGATCGTCAGGAGAGCTCGAGACAATCTCCGCGAGGATTGCGTTGGTAAGGGTGGTTTTGCCCGAGCCCGTGCCACCGGCAACGAGGATGTTGAGCTTTGACGCGATGGCGCTGCGGATGATCTCCGCATGTTTTGCCGACATAATCTTGCTCGACACATAGTCATCGAGAGGGATGAGGCGCGATGCACGACGGCGGATGGTGAACGATGGTCCGGAGACCACCGGTGGCAGCAATCCTTCGAAACGGTGCCCGCCGATCGGCAGTTCTCCCGAAACGATCGGCCGATCGTCATCGACTTCCGAGTTGAGAACATGGGCGACGCTTCCGATCACAGTTTCAGCGGCGGAGCGGGTCATCTCTCCAGCTGCGGCTATGCCGTGGCCGAGTCGCTCGATGAACAGACGACCATCCGGATTGAGCATGATCTCAACGACGCTCGGGTCTTCGAGCGCGACGCACAAATGATCTCCCAATGCGTTTTGCAGCTTGCTGACGAGACGTGGGAGTGAGCGGTTGTGGGTGCTGAGCATGATCAGGCCGCTTCCTTGTGATGGAGTGAGAAACTTGACGAATAGGTGCTGGGGCGAAGGCGATCGAAGCTCACCCAGTCTGCGGGGAGCAAGCCGGCAACGCTCTTCGTTTCATTGATCTGGGAAGGTGAGCCGAGCCGGTTTAGAGGCCAACCCGCCCGACGGAGGATGCGCTCGAGCCTGACATCCGTGGCTGTTACGATTTCTCGGTAGCCATTGAGGACACTCCACTCGACGATACCGGCGAACATTGCGAGGGTCGCCGAATGCAGGCCCGCGTGCTCCCGCTCGGCAGCCGCATTTGTGTCCACGCAAAATCGGGAGCTCTCGACCATGCGATGGTGCGTAGGGAGTTGTCCCGTCTCCAGGAGTTGCGGAAATACCTTCTCCAGCATCGTGCCGCCGGTTGCCGGTAAGAGGCGAGCGCATCCAATCACCGCCTCGGAACGGTCAATGCATAGGACGTATGTCGGGCCTAGCTTGTCGAAACCGTCGATCTCGAGACCGGAGGTGCAACGAACTGTCCATGCCAGGCGACCGCGGAAAATGCGGGCGCGGAGCCGGTGCATTTCGTTTATGAGGCGGCGCTCAGTTTCGCTCTTTGGGTTCTTGATGGCGACGACGCGCATCGAGCAAATCTCCCTTGCGTTGGTGACGCAAGGAGGTTTGACGGGGCTAAGGAGTTCGATCTACTGCCAAAAGTGTTAGCGAGTGATTCTGCATGCCAGCCCCTCCGACCGCCTTTTTGCAAACAAAGAAGTCATCGAAGCACTAACAAAAGTGTTAGTGGCGCTGTGTTTCCAACCCAGCATTGTTCATCGCTAACCTGCCGATTCATAAACGAAATCTGCCGATTTTTTCTCCTCCGACAGCGGCAGGAGATGGCCGCGTTAACTATTGATTAACTTTAAATATCTTGCAAAACCCAATGGAATCGGTTGACCTATCCACGGCAAATCGCTGTGTTTACGAAAATTACCGTGTGTACGAGAGGACGTCGTGGAGAATCCCGCTCAGCTTCAGAAAGCTATCCATAAACTGATAGCCGCCCATGCGCGAGATCTGTCGGGGGCGCTTCACGAACATCGTGTGAAGTTGTACCCGCCTGAGGCTCGAAAGACGCTTCGTTCGTTCTCGTCAACCGAGGCCGCAAAGCTGATTGGAATCAACGACGGCTATCTCCGCCACTTGTCCCTTGAAGGAAAAGGACCCCAGCCTGAAATCGGGAACAACAATCGCCGATCCTATTCGGTCGAGACGATCCAGGCTCTCCGCGAGTATCTCGATGAGAACGGAAAGGGCGATCGACGATATTCACCTCGCCGGAGCGGACGCGAACACCTTCAGGTTATAACTGCCGTCAATTTCAAGGGTGGCTCCGGCAAGACGACAACCGCCGCCCATCTCGCTCAATTCCTGGCGTTGAACGGATATCGAGTGCTTGCGATTGATCTTGATCCGCAGGCGAGTATGTCCGCGCTCCACGGTTTCCAACCTGAGTTTGACGTCAAGGACAACGAGACGCTCTATGGCGCGGTGCGCTACGACAGTGAACGACGCCCGTTGAAGGAGGTCATCAAGAAAACCTACTTCACCAATCTAGATCTCGTGCCGGGTAATTTGGAGCTCATGGAGTTTGAGCACGATACCGCGAAGGTTCTGGGCTCGAATGATCGCAAGAACATCTTCTTCACGCGCATGGACGAAGCAATCTCGTCAGTGGCCGATGACTACGACGTCGTTGTGGTGGATTGCCCCCCCCAGCTGGGCTTCCTGACGATATCGGCACTTTGTGCCGCGACAGCTGTTCTCGTGACTGTGCACCCGCAGATGTTGGATGTCATGTCGATGTGTCAGTTCCTGCTGATGACTTCGGAGCTCTTGAGCGTCGTCGCGGACGCAGGTGGCAGCATGAATTACGACTGGATGCGCTATCTTGTGACCCGCTACGAGCCTGGCGATGGCCCGCAAAACCAGATGGTCTCGTTCATGCGAACGATGTTCGGCGACCACGTTCTCAATCACCCGATGCTCAAGAGCACCGCGATTTCCGACGCTGGGATCACCAAACAGACCCTGTACGAGGTTAGCCGCGATCAGTTTACGAGAGCAACATATGACCGAGCGATGGAATCGCTCGACAACGTAAACAATGAAATCGAGCAGTTGATCCAGTCGTCATGGGGGCGAAAATAATGTCGACCTTGACCAATGTGACCTGCGCATCTGCAGAAAAGTTGCCAGCCGGAAACTTCGCGCTCAATCGCCTGGAAACCATAGGTGACTTGGCAATTGAAGCTGAGAAGAGAGGGACAAAAAATGGCTAGGAAACACCTTCTTTCCGATCTTGCGGGACCCAAGGCACAGAGTGCTGGCGAGGGTGAAGCTACGGTTCAGGATCCAGTCACGTCTCAATATGCACCTCGTGGAGCAATCGGTGCTGTTTCTCGTTCGATTGAGCTTTTGAAGTCTCAGTCGCTTACCGATCTTGACCCAGATCTCATTGATTCTCCGTCTGTGATCGATCGGCTTGACGAAGATGGCGAGCAGTTCGAGGAATTTGCGCGCAACATCCGGGAGAACGGGCAGCAAGTTCCAATTCTCGTCCGCCCTCACCCGTCCATCGATGGACGCTATCAAATCGCCTACGGACGTCGGCGCCTTCGTGCAGTCAAGGCTGCTGGGCTTAAAGTGAAAGCGGCTGTCAGGACGATGACGGACGATGAGCTTGTTTTGGCTCAAGGCCAAGAGAACAGCGCTCGCCAGGATCTCTCTTTCATCGAACGCGCGCTTTACGCGGCCGAACTCGAAGCAAAGGGGTTTCAACGGCCGGTGATTATGGCTGCCCTTGCGGTCGACAAAAGCAATCTGTCTCGCTTGATCCAAGCGGCTACCCAGTTGCCGGCCGATATTATCCGTGGCATTGGCGCGGCCCCGAAGACGGGCCGCGACAGGTGGGGTGAACTGGGTACACGGCTGAGCAAGGATGACGCCGCGGATAGGGCTCGAGCGCTGCTGTCCGATGAGGAAGTGAAAGCCCTCCCCTCGGACGAACGTTTCGCGCGGATTTTTGAGCTTGCCGCGCCCAAAAAGGTCAAGAAAGAGAAATCCGCTGCGACGACTTGGCAGGCTGATGACGGCGTAAAGGCCGCAAGCTTCCGCCAGGACAAGCGCACACTGACATTGATAATCGACAAAAAGGCTGCCCCAGAATTCGGGGACTACCTGATGTCGATGCTCCCGGAAATCTACGCCTCGTTCAAGAAAACGAAGCAGTAGTTCGGACCCAACGAGGAAAGGATCGTTAGAGCAAAGAAAAAGCCCTCCGAAACGGTGTTCCAGAAGGCCTCTCTCAGTTTGGTCGCTTAGAGAATCGCACTTCCCGGAATCACAGTCAAGAGTCAGCGCCACACTGGCGTAGCCTTTTCTTTGCCTTGTGAAAGGTGAGAACATGGAAACGGGATACATAACGACGCCCTTTGGGCGGCGGCCGATGACGCTTGCCTTGGTGAAGAGGCAGGTAGAGACGGAACAGGCCGAGTTGACGAGGTCAATCGACAAATGGCGAGTGTTTCGCGACGTCGGTGACGCCCGCTCGCGCCTTGGCCTTCAGGACCGTGCGCTTGCGGTATTGAACGCCCTCCTTTCCTTCCATCCGGGAGCCGAGCTTTGCCACGATAAGAATCTTATCGTGTTTCCGTCGAATGCCCAGTTGTCTGCCCGTTCCAACGGTATCGCGGGAACGACGCTTCGTAAGTGCCTGCGAATGCTCGTAGACGCTGGGATCATCATCAGAAAGGATAGCCCAAACGGCAAACGCTATGCCCGCAAGGGAAACGAAGGCAGTATTGAGGACGCATACGGTTTCAGCTTGGCGCCTCTGATCGCGCGAGCGAGCGAGTTTGCATCCCTCGCCCAGGATGTTGCCGCAGAGCGGCGCCGTTTCCGCATTACGAAGGACCGTCTCACAATCGTTCGCCGGGACGTTCGCAAGCTCATCACTGTAGGGATGGAAGAAAATCTCCCTGGTGATTGGGCGGCTGCGGAGGCCCGTTTTGTCGAGATCGTTGGACGTTTCGTTCGGCACCCGACGTTGAAGGATTTGACTGCAAGCCTCGACGAAATGTCTCTGTTGCATGAAGAAGTCTCCAGGATGCTGGAAACTCAGGAAAAAACCAAAAAAAGCGATGGCAATGACATCGCATCTGGATGCCACATACAGAATTCAAATACCGAATCTTTCAATGAACTTGAACCTCGCTTCGAAAAGAAGCAGGGCGAAAAGTCAGAGCCAACGAAACGGCCGAAACGGAATGGCGAACCGGAGGTGTTCCCGTTATCGATGGTGCTACGCGCCTGCCCCGAAATCTCAAACTTTGGGCCTGGCGGGTCCATCGGGAGTTGGCGCGAGCTGATGTCGGCCGCGGTTACGGTTAAATCCATGCTTGGTGTCAGCCCGTCCGCCTACGAAGAATGCTGTGAGGTGATGGGGCAAGCTGGCGCGGCAATAGCGATCGGCTGCATCTACGAACGGGCAGGCCATATCAATTCGGCTGGGGGCTATCTGCGGGATCTGACCGCGAAGGCGCGGCGTGGGGAATTTTCGCTTGGGCCAATGCTGTTCGCGCAGCTGAGGGCAAATTCCGAACTTACCCGGTCATCGGCATAACCATGGGGATTACGTAACAAAGATCGTAACATATTGAAAAAAATGGATAATATCCAAAAGTTTCCGGCTGGCAACTCATTCGTAACACTCGGTGCAGGTGAAATGATACAGGGGGCAACGGGAGCCGATCTCGTCCTCGGCCTGATAGAAATGAAAGTACCATTTAGGCGGCAGCAATTCTCGGATGCGGCGCTTAGCTACCAATGTTAAGGAGGATAATTGCAATTTTGACCGCTGGACTCTCTGATGCCGAAGATACGTAGCTTGAGATATTTGACCCGTCAGGGCGATCAGCGGCTATTGGAGTTTCACGACGGCAATCTTGACCCCGGTTTCCAGATGACACTGCTCACTGGACAGAACGGGTCACAGAAAAGCTCCGTCCTTCGCGACCTCGTATCTGCGATTGTTCTGCCAACCGATAAAGCGAACGTGACGTTCCACGGTGTTCCCGGCATCTCAGTTGAGGCGCCGGTTATTTGCTTCTCCGGCTCTGTGGCGGATCGATTTCCTCAGAAAATGCTCAGTGGGCGAAATACAGAATATGACGTCCCAAACTATCACTACATTGGGCAGCGGGCAGGTACGAACCTGCTAAGTAAGAAACTGCCACTAGAGACAGCAGTCACTTTTGCCCTGAATCCGGCAGTGAGCGATCGATTTCTGGATCCATTTTTCGAAAAGGCATTCTCGCTTTCAGGCCTCAATCCTTCTCTCTCGCTCGATATCCGCTACGAGCAGAGATTCAAAAAGCGGTTCCCTTCAATCACTCCCCGGGAAATTCTTGAGCGTGCCCTGAGCGGATACAGGGAACCGAATTCTCGCGGTGAGATATCGCTGGCAGCCGCGCAAAGTGTTAGGGAAGAATTCTCAGACCTCGACTTCAATGTGTTGACCGCACTTATCGATGAACGGAGGGGAAAGTTCTCCAAAATTACGCTGAGCAAAAATAGCGCGGTCACCACGCAGGAGAACCTCGCGGTCAGACTCGGCCTAATGCTGGATATCTTGGTGATCGATCGTGCGACCGTTCGGCGCGATGGTGAGGAGGAGTTCTCGGTTTATGAGCTGAGCTCTGGCGAATATCACATGCTGACGAGCCTGCTTGCTCTGGGCTTTTCCGTGACCGCTGGCTCCATCGTTCTTGTTGACGAGCCCGAGAACAGTCTTCATCCCCATTGGCAACAAGAGTTCATGGCCACGCTGCTTGAAATATGCCGCGTTATGGAAGACGGCCATCTTGTTGTTTCTACGCACTCTCCACTCATTGTGGCGAGCGCGAAGCCTGGGAGCATGATCGTCGACCTAACTGTTCCCAGAGATGTCACGCCAGCTCAACCTGCACCTTTCGGAGCTTCCAGCGACAGCATTCTGCTCGACCAGTTCGGGATTGCCTCGAGTAGAAATCTGTACGTGGTCGAACTCGTCCAACAAGCTGTCGACTTAGTTGAGCGAGATCTCGCCGGGACACCTGAATACGCGGCATTGCGTCCGAAGCTAAGGGATCTTTTCGCGGCTCTGCAGAAGGATGACCCCTTGCGCACAGTCATAGGCGCCCTGCTGGAAGGTGAGGGCGGTGAATGAATATCGGTTTTGAAAGAATCGACCCTACTCCATCCTATGCATTGGGAATTACCGCGGCTTCGTTCGCAGGACTCCCATGGACTAGTAAGGCGGCGATCGTCACCGCATTCAAAACTTCTTTGAAACTTGAACTCAGATCCACCCAACGGGGTCTCTGCTGCTATTGCCGACGGCCGCTCCCCTCGGATCCACCCGCTACACATCTGGAGCACTTTATAGAGAAGGCAGCTTGGCCGCATTTTGCGTTCGAAATCCGCAATCTTGCCCTGTCTTGCTCAACGTGTAACGGCAAAAAGAATGAGGCTTACGCGCTGCTTTGTGGTCGTTTGACAAGACGCGCTTCAAAGAATGTTCCTAATCCGGCTAAAGTGGTGAGGTGCCCTGTATTGGTCAGCAATGTAGCACCGGTCGCTATCACGTCTTCGGCGGACTTTCGATGGGTCCATCCCCACCTTGATACCTTCAGCGAACACATCACCGTTCGCAAGGGATACGTTTTCCAGAAGCGCACAATGAAGGGTCACAGAACCATCAAAGGCTTAGAGCTCAATTCGGTCGGAAGACTTGAGCACCGAGCCGCGATAGAAAAGCTTTCTTTGAGAACGGGTCCCATATCCCTAACCATCGGTTTGGCAGCCCAGTTGCAATTCAACTCGCCTTCACAAGTTTATATGATGGCCGCAGAAGTTATCCGTGGGAAGCTCAAGGGTGCCCAGGGACGATGAGGGGATGTTCTGCCTTGCCATGGCGACGTTGTAAGGGAACGACATCGTCAATATCGAGTAGGCCGCTTGCAAAACAGTCGATTGCGGCGCTCGCAAAGACGGTTGGCTAGGTTTTGCCTTCAGACTTGAGCTAGCCGGTCTGGTACCGGCCATCACCTTACCGGATGATGCGCTCCTCCAGGAGCTTCGATTCCACACGGCGATCTCTATAACCCATTCGCGGACAGCCATCTGATTTCAGGAGAGCAGGCAGCCAGGAGGTTGCCAGCTTTTGTTCAGGAGCCTTCCTGGTCCCACTCACGCTTGAGATATCTTCGACCTATCTCGCAGAACTCGAGCCGTGTGGCTCCGAGCAGCCCCATTTGCCGAGCGACGGCGATTTTTCCGTCGAGGTTCGGATCGTGCTGCCACCATTGCGGTCGCCATGCCTGGACGATTGCATTGAACACCCGCATCTCTGCTGTCGTGGTTTCAAAAAGCAGCTTGTAGCTATGGGCAGCGCCGTAGATCGTCATCACGATGTAGTCGACCGAAAAGTCGTTCTCGACCGTGAGATCGGAGGATGAGTGCTTAAGAAAATTGTAGGAATGCCGCAGCCCGGCGAACACCTCGTGTTCAAGATCAGGTGGGACCTCTGCGTCCTTCAGCATCGCTCGTACGCTGTTCAATCCCACGTCGTCGCGACCTTTGCCGATGGCTTCCATGATGTGCGTTGCGGCGCTTGCTAGCACGTGCGCCGAGATCGGATCCTCGTCGATCAGGAAGAGCCTGATCGCTGCATTAATCTCGCGCTCGCAGATTGCTTGCCTGTTTAGCCGAAGGTATTCGATGTCGGGATTTTCTTCGGCGAGCGGCAAAGCGGCGCGCTGGTCCATCGACACGGGCATTTTTCGGCGTGCCATATCTCGATTTCCTTTTTGCGGTGTGATCTTGTGGTCCGCACATTCGCACCATCTGATTTTTCTGGCAATTTCGGCGTATCAATGACGATCGAACCGGGCACATTCTCTGAAATCGAACAGGAGGCAATTGTCCTCAGTGCTGTCGTCAGCATGGTCGACGATATGGTCAATCACGCCATCTTCTGTCCTCTTGACGAGAAGCGTACTGATACCAACCTCCTTCCACAGACCGCCGGAAGCTTACGGCAGTTCGGAACCTTTCTCCGGGATTTTCTGTCACCGGTGACTGGTAAGGGTGGCTCGCCCCTACCATTTGACCTGCCCAAGCCGCCAAAGGATGGCAGCAAAGTCGATCACACAACACTCTACTATCTAAAGCGCGTCTGCGAGAAGCCGTTGATCGGAACGAAAATCGACCACCTCAGTCGGATCGTGCAGGAGTTCAGCGACTGGCTTGAGGCCTATGCTTTCGTCGAGGAAGTCTGGTTCGGCAATATCAGTCAGAAGGTGGATCTGCGGATCAAACGGATCGACTTTATCCGGATGAGTGGTGATATAGGAAAGCACAACTTCCTGCGGTTGGCCGGGCAAGCCAATACCCTCCGTAGGATCTTGGGAGATAACAACGTCGAGATCGATGAGAGCGATGCTTACTTGGCGCTGCCAGATTGCTGGGATTGGTTCCACACCCACCTGCTCGCTTACCACGCCAGCACAATTGCGGAGTTCTTGAACAACATCCGTTATGCGATCCGGCTCTACATCACCCCGGTGGCTCTTGAACGATACACAGTGACAGGGAATGTCGATGGCTTGGAGTTATTCACGTTCGAACGGCCAACCGAGATCGTCAATAGGTTTGCTTGGGCCCAGTTCTTCGAGCTAATGCAGGGATCGCTCCGACAGCCGAATTTTCCGCCGTTTAGCGTGGCTCGAACAATGAAGATGCGGTTCTGACCGGAAATAATATTAGAATACCGGACGTCTGATTTCCTCTGGCCGCGACGCAGCAAGTTAGGCATTGGCTACGATTATCGCGCGGGCTCGGTTAGAGTATACGAGCTGCACGTCCATTTCGCCGTGTCGCACTGTTATAGTAACTAGACGCCTGCTGCACAGATCGATGGCGTGATTGATCCATGGCTTCTTGCAGTGGAATTCCGAGATTGGCGGCTTCCGTTAGGTATCCGGATCGCAGCCCGTGCGCCGAAAACTCCTCACTGTCCAACCCGGCCATCTCCGCCCGCTGCTTGACAATCGCATTGACCGCGCCTGCCTCTAACGCCCGCTTCGACACATTGCCCCAGCGATCGACCTTTCGGAACACGCTGCCACTGTCAATTTTTGCCAATGCGATCCAGGCATCAAGCGCCTCGACCGGCCGGCCGGTGAGATAGACGACCTCGTCGTGATCGGCGCCGGAGGTTTTGGTGCGGCCGAGATGGATGGCGCGAGAGGGGAGGTGAGGTCCGGTTTCGGTCTCGATCGGCGGCTCGACGGTGATCTGCTCGACACGCAATCCGGCAATCTCGCTACGCCGACGGCCGCCGGAGGCAAACGCGACCATGAGGATCGCCCGGTCCCTGACGTCCCGTAGGCTTTCCGTAGCGCAGGTCGCTAGCATTTTTGCCAACACGTCGCCGGTGACCGCCTTGGCGCTTTTTCTTCTACGCGGGCGCGGCGTGGCACGCACTGCAAGACGAATGGCAGATTTGAGGGCAGGGGAGGCGAAGGCGCCGGACAGCCCGCGCCATTTCGTCAGCGTAGACCAGGATGCTAGCCGTCGGCGCACCGTGTCGGGCGCATGCGGACCGGCGGTGCGCAAAAATCCTTGCGCGCGGAGGATCTCAGAAACGGCTTCCGGCATCCCGTGATCGGGATCGGACTTTTTCTTTTCCGGATCCCAAAGATGATGCGCGACAAACTTCAGCAACAGCGCTTCCGGGGCAGGCCAGGTCAGTGGGTGCTTCGTCGCTGCCAGCGACCACGCCTGCAGATAGGCGAGATCGGAGGTCAGGGCGCGAAGTGTGTTTTCGCCCATGCCCTCGTTGACCAGATGCTTCAGGGTTTGGATATCCTGATCGGTCAGCAGTTCGGCCAGTTCGTCGCGCCGCTCCATCGGCAGCACCGCGGCAATCGTGTCGAGTTCCTCGGCGCGACGATCGACGGGTGACTTTTGACTGGAGGGTGACAAAGGCGGCTCCGAAACAGTGCTTCCAGGCGGCGCTGCGGCCGTCCATTGCCACCACTTTTTCTGATTTGCGACTCGAAATCAATCACCGCCGATAAGGGATACTTATCGGTGGTTATAACCCAAAACGGCGAACGCACCCTGTGGCGAACTTTAATAGCTATATAGCGTTCCTTTAAGAAATCGTTTACCATAAAATCAATGGTTTACGATCTTGCGAAAATCAGCATGACAGCCCTGATGCAGCCGGCTTTCGACGCCGGCTGTGGCTTTTAGCTCCCGATTTCAATTGAAGCGCCAAGCTAAAAAAGCGAGGGCCTGATTTTACCTAAGCTGTTCACGAAGGCCGTCAATTTGTAGGGAGCGATGAGGCACTTGGAGGGAGGTCGGCAGCATTGTCAGCAAGCGGATGCGCTTCGAGATCTGCGATCAGCGACTTCATTTCACCGATCTCCCGGACCTGAGCTTCGATGATCCCGTCAGCCAGCTTGCGCACCCGCGGATCTCTGATGTGCGCGCGTTCGCTGGTCATGATGGCGATGGAATGATGGGGGATCATCGCCTTCATGTAGCTGACATCGTAGACGGTCTCCTGGCTGCGCACGAGCCAAAGGGACCCGGCAAAGACCAAAACGCTGACCGCGACAATGACGGCATTGGCAGTCTTGTTCTTATACATTGACCACATGAAGCCGATCATGATGATCGCCATGACCGCGCCCATCAGTAGCGCCATCCACGTCCTGGTCTGGCTGTAGGTAACGTGATCGAGGGCATACGTATTCAGGTACATTACACCAAACATGATCACCGTCGAGGTGACGATCATCGTGGCAAAGCGTCCATAGGACATGGGAATCTCCTTCCTCTACTTGATAAGCATCCAGACCGCCATCGCGACCATCATCAGGTTTTCAGTTAGTGAGATGAAGCCTAAGGGGACATTGCTGTCGCCGCCGACGCAGGCGCATTTCAGTTCACGGCGCTCAATGTAGACGGCCTTCAACACCGAAACGGCACCGATAGTGCCGATCACCAACGCGACCGGGATAGCCAGCCACAACAGAAAGCCGGCGATCATCAGGATCCCGGCAAGCGCTTCCCCGAATGGATAGAGGTAGGCATAGCGGACCCAGCGCTGGGCCAGCAGGTCGTAGCCGAGGAACATGTTGGAGAAGCTCTCGACGTCCCGAAGCTTCAGGATCGCAAGTATACACATGGAAATCGCGATAAACCATTCTAAGGCACGAGCGGTTAGAACGTCGCTAAACGCCGCCCAACTGGCTGCGAGGGCCATCAGCGCGGCCATGGCAAACACCGCGATCACCGGCTGATAGGTGACAGCCTTTGGATCGCGAACGGTTCTGCCGAAATGACGAAGCAGATCGTCGTAGCCGCCGACCCGCTGCCCATCGATGAATGTCTGGGGTGTTGTCTCAACCTCGTGCTCGGCCTTGAAGGAATCGGTCTCTTCGCGGGTTTTCAGCCAGTTGTCGTCAACAGAGAAACCCTCGCGTTTCAGCAGATCGAGGGACTTCAAGCCAAACGGACAGATGTGGTCGGGCATGACCATCCGATAGATCGTCGCTCTGCGCGAATGAGCATTCATCCGATCACCTCTAATATCTCTAGCGCCTTGCGCGATCGAACAGCTCGACGAGTTCGTCCAATTTCTGCTGTTGCTCACTCGCATCGCCGGACTTGATTGCATCCGCGACGCAGTGAGCCGCGTGATCACGAAGAATCTCGCTCTCAGCTCGGCCGAGGGCTGCTTTCACTGCCTGGATCTGATGCAGGATGTCGATGCAATAGCGATCGTCAGACACCATTCGCGCCAAACCCTGGACCTGACCGGCAATCCGGTTTAACCGAACGATCTTGGCCCGCTTTCTGTCGCCGCACATCGTTACCTCTCATACCCTAGGGGAGTATGTTCAACGATCGCGGTCCGCCATTGTTCCCTTACGACAGCGAAGACTTCGCCCGTACCGGCCCAAAGCGACGCCTAGGTTATGCAGTAAGGGCGAAAAGAGCGTTCAAAGCCCGGAGGCTTTGGTGAGGTTCACGCGGAAGCGATCACGCCGTCGCTGATAGCGTCGCGTCATCTCGGCCGAAGCATGGCCAAGCTGTTTCTGGACATAACGTTCGTCGACCTCGGCTGAAGAGGCGAGACCGGCGCGGAGGGAGTGACCGGAGAACTTGAAGGCGCGCTCGATCTCGCTGAGATTGCCGCGAACGCCGGCCGCCAGTGCGGTGCGCTTTACCAGCCGGGCGACCTCCTTGTCGTTCAGCCGCTCCGATCCGACAGCTTTCCCTTGCCCTGTCACGCGGCGAAAAAGGGGACCGTGGGCCAGCCTGGCGAACTTGATCCACATCTCGATCGCGGCGACCGGGCAGGTCGCGTCAGACGAGCCGCGACCCACCTCAACCTCCCGCCATCCGGTTTTTCCGCGCAGGGTAACGAGCATCCCCTTGTCGAGGATTTCGATCCAGCCGCGCCCGTCTTCGGTCTGGTCTGCCTTCAGATCAAGGCCAACGATCTCGGAGCGGCGAAGACCACCGGCAAAGCCGACCAGCAACATGGCGCGGTCGCGCAGGCCGCGCAGCGAACCGCGGTCGAGCGTCTCGACCATGGCGATGATGTCTTCAGCCATGACCGCTTCCTTCTGCACCGGTGGCTTGGCATGGCTGTTGCGAATGCCAGCCATCACGGTGGCGATATGCCGGTCCTTGCGATCGAGCGAGAGGCCGCGCTGGGCATAGTTCCAGGAAAGCGAGGAGAGGCGTCGTTCGATGGTCGAGACGGAGTTCGCTTTCGCGCCCCGTTCAGCCGTGCCGGAAGCGCAGGCCGTAATATAAAGCCCTACAGTTTGCGGATGTGGGGGGAGGGGAGTGAGATTCGAGCGCCGGCACCAGGCTGAAAAATGCTTCCAATCGGCGGCATAGGCTTTGCGCGTGTTGGCGGAACTGGCGGCTTCAACATAACCCCGGGCGCGATCAGCAAGGCTTGCAAGATGGGCGGGCGTCTGGTCCTGAATGGCGAGAGAGGGGAGGGGGCTATCGCCCGACACCCCCGGCGTGGAAACATCACGCTTCGGCGCCGTGCTGAGAGACGGCGCAGAGATCTCCTCGAAGTGATTTTCGGTTTTTTGCTCGATCATTTGGGCCATTTCTCTATTATGAGAAAAACGTCCGATAATGCAAGATTATTGGACATAGAACAGCAATGACGGGCTGTGCGGTTTTGGTCGAAAGCGGTAGCATAAACTGCGCATCTCGTTTATGCTCCGTGGCATGGATTCGCGCTTCCGATCCCCTCTCGCCGCCCCCTTCGCGCCGGCGGCCGTGCCTTCCCTGCCGGCCTGGGTTTTCCCGCGCGGCGGCGATCCGGGTGAGGCGGACGCCGCCTTCGCCGCCGGCATCGCCCTGAAATCACTCGACGATCTGGTGCGCACCGAAACCGCTTGGGCCGGCTGCTGGCGCCAGCGGCTGGCGCTGAAATGCGCGCAAGCCGCCGTTCAACTACTCGGCCGCAACGAGGGCGAACACGCATTGCGTGATGCGCTTTTGCTCACTGCCTCCGGCGACGATCCCGGACCGGCCGGCGCGATGCTTTTGGCCTTAAACAAGCTTGCGGCGAAGAAGCGACCGATCGGAGCCAAGGTTTTGCAGGAGCTGGCGGAACTAATCGGCTTGCGCCGCGACGGCTTGGACGAGCTCGCCGATCTCTTCGACGCCGCGCTGCAATCCGGCCGTGCGGTGCCCTTTGCCGTCGCCGACCTGGTCGCCAGCATCTGTGCGGCGCAGCCCGACGCTGAAATCCTCGCCTGGTGGCTGGCGGATCGGCTGCTGGCGGAAAAGCTCGGCTGGGCGTGTGGCGTGCCATTGCTGATGG
The DNA here is from genome assembly GCF_021401195.1 of Shinella sp. NM-101. Lineage (NCBI taxonomy): Bacteria > Pseudomonadati > Pseudomonadota > Alphaproteobacteria > Hyphomicrobiales > Rhizobiaceae > Shinella > Shinella sp. NM-101. Next base: position 87,282 of record NZ_JACBFT010000018.1, read on the forward strand.
GTGAACGCTACGGCGCGGCGTTCAAGACGATCGGCGGCCGCGGACGGGTGCGGCCTAGCGAAACCGGATTTGCCCGGGCGGTATGCCTGGCGCTCGTGTCTGGCACGACCGAGGCCCTGCGGCAGGCGAATGACATCGGCCGGCGGGCCGAAACATTGCTGGCGGTGGCGCCAAAGCTGCGGACGAAGGGCGCCGGTGTCGTCATCGAAAAGCTGCTCAACGAGGATGCCGTGGCGGCCTCCGCGCCCGGCAGCCATCTTTCCCGCTGGGCCGCAACGCGGTTATTCGAACGGCTCCAAAATTTTGGCGCGGTGCGCGAGCTGTCCGGCCGAACCTCGTTCCGGATTTTTGGACTGTGACGATGGCGGTATCGAACGCAGTAAGAGCCAGGGGTCGACGGGACAAGGATCCGCAACACGATGTGTTGCTCGATCGCGAGCTTGAGGATCTGCCGCCGGAACTGCGTTGGCGCGAATGGATGCTCCGGGCGGAGGCCGTCATTTTTGCCGCCGCGGAACCGGTGACCCGCGAAACGCTGACGCGCGTCGTCGGCCGAAACTGCAGCATCGAGCTTTTGATCGACGACCTCAGGGAGGAATTACGTGACAGGCCTTACGATATCGTCGCGGTCGCCGGCGGCTGGCAGCATCGGAGCCGTTCGGCCTACACGTCTGCGATCCGCGCCTCGCAGGCGCAAACGCGGAGCATCACCGCATCGCTGACCGAAACCGAGGCCGCCGTGCTGGCGGCGATCGCCTACCTGCAGCCGGTGACCCGCGGCGAGTTGTCCAACATGTTCGGAAAGGAGGTGAGCCGCGACACGATCGCCAGTTTGCGCGACGCAGGCCTCCTCGGCTCCGGCCCGCGTAGCCCGACCCCCGGCGCGCCCTACACCTATGTGACGACGAAGCATTTCCTGTCGGCGTTCGGTCTTGAGACGCTACGCGATCTTCCCGATCTGGAACGGCTCGAGGACGCTGGGCTGCTCAGCCGGCAGGCGCTGGGAGAGGGCGCGACTGCTGAGTCTGAGAGCGACTCTCTGGAGGAGTGACTGTTCAGGTCTTGCGTGCTTCTTTACGTTCCAATCAACTCCGGTGGCAGGCGACAGCCGGGACCTGGGCTCATTCTGGCATAGGCGCCGAGCAAGTACGGAATCTTTTTGCCTGGTTTTTTGACCTCAGAGGCACCCGGCAGACCTGCTTTTCGGCCGAGAGCGTTGGCAAGCAGCTCGATCCAGGCGCAGTGATCACTCGTCGGCGGAACCAGGCGCCACAGACGGCGAGCTTTGCGGTCGTTTTTATCATCCACGGGCCATTCACTGGGGCGACTGAGATGTTCGGCGCAATATGTCCTCGCGGATGTCGACAGACTGGTGAGCATCATCGTCGAGTAGTAGCCGCCAGCAGCACTCGGCATGCTCAACAGGCGACGAACAAGCAGAGGGCCAAATGGGGCATGGGCGGTTGCTTCCAGACTGCAGAAACTGTCGATGCATCGGTCGAGCGTTCTCGACGCTGGACTGAGGTAGGGAACCGGTGCGCGGCGCAAGTCATAGCCGCACGCGACACAATAATGTTGCGGCACGAGTTCGGCCTGGTCAAAGACCGCAATGCAGCCGAGGCAGGACGGACATCGGTCGCGCAATCGACAGCCGTGCTCTATGCATGAGAGCCGTGTCGCCAGCCGCCATCGACGCCGAAAATACGGCTGCGCGTCCTCTGCAAGGCAGCGGGAGCAGAACTGCAGCCAGGTCGAACTCCATTGACGGCCGTTGTTGCGTAGCGGCAGCAGGAGCTCCTGCGGCAAGTCATGCGACAACGTCATCGCGGCGAGCTGATTGTGCGCGATACCGGTGTTGGCGCTCAGCAGGTTCGCAACGTCGGCCGGTAGCCTGAGATCAAGGGCTGCCGACCACATTCCCGGATTGAGTCCGAGCACGCGTGCGAAGGCGCGAGGAGCAACCCCATTGGCGTAGGCAAGCCGGTGCAGCCAGCTCGACAGCAACTCGTCCGGCTTCGGCGCGATGATGCCAGGCCACCGATCGGAAACCATGTCACGATAGCGTTCGCGAATGCTGATGACCGGCGCGTGCGGGTCGACCGCCGTCATAGAAGGCTCTCGCGCAAAGCCGAGTTGCGCCGCTGCGAGACCGGCACGTGGCGCAGCTCGTCGATGCTGGCTTTGCTGATGCGTTCGGTCCCGGATCTGATCGCCGCAAGGGCTGCCTTGGTGATGATGGTGACGATCTCGCCGATCAAGCCTTCCGACAGGCTGAGTATCCGCTGGGCCAATGCTTCGTTCGACAAATCCGAGCTTTTGGCGAGCGGCAATGCGGCTTCGAGACTGTCGAGCAGCATGAGATAGTTTTCGTCATACTGCCAGCGCGGGACCGCAACCAGGTCGAAGCGGCTCGCCATCTCGCTGGTGGCGTTGATAAAATCGCAGACCGCCACCTCGCCGATCAGCACCGGCGAGATGTCATACTGGCGGCCGATCCGCCGCAGGAAGGCAAAGACGGCTTCGACGTCGCGGGCACGGCCCCGCAGCGCATTGTGGAACTCGTCGAGAATCAGCACCTTCGGTTTGAGGCTCTCCAGCAAGTGGTCGAGTTGCTCCGCCTTGCGACCAACATCCCACATATCGCCGCCGGGAGCGCGGAGCGCCTGCAGAATGCTGGCATAGAAATGGCCAAGGCCGGCGCCTTCGCGTGTCTGGACCATCCAGACTTTCTGCGCGGGCGCGGTTCTCAGGTGCTCGACAGCGAAACGTTCGGCGATCATCGTCTTGCCGTTGGCGTAGGGGCCGACCAACATCAGCCCCTGGGTTCGCAAGGACGGTGGTCGTTCCAGGAGCTCGGACAGCCGCCGATGGCTGTCCCGGGCGACATGATGCCCGATCCACCGCGGCGCACGGATATAGGCGATCCGCTCTTCCCGATCACGGCCGAGATATGGCCGGACATGCTCGAGCAAATGATCCGCCATGGCTACCAATCCTCCACCGGCAGCCGGCTCTTCCGGCGCGGCGGATGCTCTGCCGGTAAAGGCGACGGCGGCCGCATGACCGCATAAGGCTTTTCCGCCGCGGCGGCATGGGAGCTGCGGACAGCGTCGCGCAACTGGCGCTTGGATGGTTTTGCGGTCGCCGCTATGGCTGCGATCTCGCGGCGGACCGCCACCTTCTCGACGTTTGAGCGTTGATTGGTTGTGCGCCGACGGGTGCGCTCAGCCTCATGTTCCCATAGCGTCACCGGCGTCAATTGGCCATCGCGTCGCTCGACCGGTCGAAACTGCCTTGTTTCCGGGTCACGGATATAGACATGACTGATGTCGCGGGGATCGTATCGCACCTCGAGCTTTCCGAGCCGGTCGCGCTCCGGAACGAGGACGCCCAGCCACGGCGAATAATAGTGCAAGGCGAACAAGCTGATTCCTTGCGGCGACATCTGCCTTTCCGCCCTCGGCAGGAACGACAACAGCACCCGTTGCGGGTCATCGTCACAACGAGGCAGGGTCGTAGCGCTGCGTTGCCATTCCGTGATCGGAACCTTCAGGCTCTTGGAATTTTCCTGCAGATTGTGATCGATCACGGCCAGCGCAACGCAGCGCTCCAGGTCGGCGAAGCTCAGGCAGGCGCGCCGCTCCGACGGATATTCGTCGCGGTGGGCGACCGAACGGCCCGAAGAGCCAGGGTAGGTGGCAAGGACCGCGTTGACTTTGCCCAACAGCCGTTCAACCACCCCGCCGTGATGGACCCGGCCACGATCCCGGGGCCGGATCCGGATGCCGTAATCATCACAACCTTGTTGGAAAGCATGGCCCTTGAACTCCTTCGCCGAGTCCGTCACTAGCAGCCGCGGTCGACCGAACATCGGCCAGGCGTGATTGAGATTGCGTGCAGCAAGCCACGTGTCTTTCGGACACATGGCCTGGGCCAGGCATAGCGCGACAGACAGTACCGACGGCTTCTCCAGGGTGAGGCAGAAGCCGAGAATGGATCGTGTCGCTACGTCGGTGATGACCGTCAAATAAGGGCGGCCGACGAACACACCGGCCGCGTCGACAACCTCCACGAAATTGATATCGGTCGGGGTATGGTCGATCTGGCAGACGGCGAGCGGGTGCGGCGCATGGATATAGCCCGGCCGCGGCTTCAGCCGCAGCAAGTGCTTCGGATTGGCCGAGCGCTTCTTCGCGATCTCTTCAGGCGAAAACAACATCGGGATGCGTCGCGCGACGGTCACATAGGACGGCACGGCAAGACCGGCTTCCTCGCATCGCGCGCGGATCTCGTCGACCACGGGAGCAAGTGCGGTCGGCTCGAGCTTCAGCCACTGCTCGCGAAGGGTGGCCGCGATGATCTCCTCGACCTGTTCTGGCAGCCGTTTGCGCCGACTAACGGCGGTGCGAGGCAGCAGGACCGTCACCGTGCGATCGGCGCGATAGCGCGCAAGGAGATTGTAGATTTGCCGCGTGGTCAGCCGCAGTTCGGCCGCGGCGCGTGCAATGGCAGCCTGTCTTGGGCCGCCGCCATCGAGGACCTTGTCCAATTCGCGGGCGACGCGACGCGCCATTGACCACTGCTCGTCTGAAGTCGGGCGCGCCGTGGGCAAATTTCGATCGTGAAATCGCTGTGGCAAGGTGCCTCATTGAAATCGTTAGTGGAAAATCGTCCCGAATTTAGCGCCTAAACCTAACGGCCATATGACGTTTTCCGGTTTGAAATCCGAAAGTAAAACCCACAGCCGTCGCGCTTGCCCGTCTCGACGAGCGCATTGCCCGCTCTCCCGTCGGCGAGGGCTTTCTCGAGCGCGCACATTTCCTCGACGCGCATGCCTCACTCTGGGTCGATGGCGAACTCGTTCATCTTGAGGACCTCGTCCTGCATGATGCACTTCGCGACATCCGCGCCCCCACCCACGAACTGACCATCGCCCGCGACATCCTGAAAACCCGCCGGCGCATTGCCACCCAACTACCTGGTTGGGCGCTATCGGCCGACGGCATCCGCTCGCTGCGGAAAGCCTCGAAGATCGGGTCGGGCGGCGGGGACGAGGCGACGACGGCCAAAGTTACTTGGCCGGCGGCAGCGATCCACGCGGAAGGGAAGGGGGAGGAAGGTGACGACGTCGAAAATCTCCCCGGCGTCGACTATGCCGCCATCGATGCGGTACTGGCCCGGTCGGAGGCCGCGATCGAAAACGCAACGCGGCCCGGCCGCGCCAGTGCGGCAGACAGAGACGCACTGGTCTATGACCTCGACTGGGACGAGGATGCCCGGCTGGAGGAATGGCGCCGCGTGCTGCGGCAGGCAGAAAACTTGCCGGCGGTGCTGCAGGCGATCGTCGCCCTCGATGCCTGGAACGAGCTTTCCGTCCTGCAGCATGCGCCCTGGCTCGGCCGGCTATTTTCCGCCTCCATCCTGCGCCAGGCCGGCGTCACCACCGGCACCCATCTCGCTGCCATCAATCTCGGCCTGAAAACCATTCCTGTCGATCGTCGCCGGCATCGTGATCGGGAGACCCGGTTGCTCGCCATCGCCCATGGGCTTTTGGCAACCGCCGAGATCGGCATGAAGGAACACGATCGGCTGGCGCTAGCGCGAAAAATGTTCGAGCGGAAGTTGGAGGGGCGACGCACCTCCTCGAGGTTGCCGGAACTCGTGGAGCTCGTCGTGGCGAAGCCATTGGTGTCGGCAGGCATGGTGGCGAAAACGCTTGAGGTCACGCCGCAGGCGGCGCGGCGGATCGTCTTGGAACTCGGCCTCCGCGAGATGACGGGGAGGGGGAGGTTTCGGGCGTGGGGGATACTCTAGCCAACCGAAGAGTCTTGAACCCGTACGTTCCTTCCAAAAACGAGCTGATGCAAATAGCTTTCAGGGGCGATAGTAACACTTGAGTAAAACGAAAGGGGAGGCATGGAGGCTGGTCTACCATCGGTAAAATTCGTGTGCTCCGGATGTGGGGCTACGATCCAGGAAATCCTTGAGGAGGTGCCGGCCTACGACCTCATGGCGGACCGCGAGTCCGACGCGCAAGGTTTTGTCGAACAGGCCATCGACTGCTCCGAGTGCGATCGACATTTTACTGTTGGGATCAGGAATACGGGCGCAGGCTTGGTAGCGGAACTCCAAGATGAAAACACGCCGGTGAACGTGATCGATGATCCCATTGCGGGTCCCGATGACGCATCGGAGATGGAAGCCTATCAACGCGAAAACCTACCAGACAACCCTGGGCAGATTGAATAGCCCCGAGTTTTGTAGACACCCTCGGGTTAGGTTCTCTGCTGCTTCTCGAACTCGACGGGCGACAGCATGCCCTGTCCGCAGCCTCGACGTCGAATTGCCGGTCGAGCGTATTATCGACAATGACGGAGGGGCGGCCGCCATATTTGCCAGGACGACGTTTGTAACCGATCTCAGCCTTGATCCCGGCAAGCCTTGTCAGACGTGCGACGCGGTTCGGGCAGCACATCTCGCCTTGGTCGAGAAGG